>NZ_JBFTHG010000010.1:0-345060 GCF_056394125.1 Chitinophaga sp. 10T418 | reverse complement strand
ACCAGTGACCATTACCTTAACAACGAAAGTGGCCGGTACAGAAGCAGCTGCAACCGACTTCCAATACCTGCAAACGTCTATCGTATTCCCGAAAGACACAGCAGTATTTACTACTACCGCTGCAGTGATTAAAGCGATCGCAGATCAGATCATAGAAAAAGATGAGCAACTGAACATTTCCGGTGCCGCCAGCGGTTACTCCGTAACAGATGCGCAACTGAAGATCTATGATGCAACCCGCAGAGATGCGACTAAAACGAAGATTACCTTCACACCGCCTGCTGCCGGTATGCCCGAAGGCAATACCCAACAGGTTGGGTTTAGTTTACCAGCAGGCGTGAGTACAGAAATACCTATTAAAATATCTCTGCCATCTACAGGTACTGCTACCCGTGGTACCGATTACAGTCTGCCAACAGATACCAGCTTTACCGGTACTTCCGGTGCTGCTGAACTGAAAGTAGCTGCTGATATCCTGGTAGAAGATGTAGAAGATATTCATGTGAATCCAACAATCAGTGATGTTTATAGCACGGTGTATACCTTTGCACCAGCAACGCTTGACCTGACAATCAAGGATGCGCAGTATCCATTCCCTGTCGGTGATTCCATTAAACTGAGCAGCGTACCGGATAGCGTAAACGAAGGACAGAGTGCCGTAATTACCGCTACTTTACCAAATGGCTGGAAAGCGGGTAAGAATTGGGTAGTAAATCTTAATAAGAGTGCGATTTTATCTACCGTGGCGGATAGTCGTCATAGTAGTATTCCTGCTACTGTAACGATTGCCAATAACACTGCTGCCGGATCTACGGCAGCTATCACTACCAGTACCAATTTAATACTGGATGATGAAGGAGCCATTATCGTAGAAGGTAACAAAGGTGATGTGAATATGCCTGCTACCAACACCGCCATTTATATTAAGGATCTTACCCAAACACAACCTGGCGCAAGGAAGATTACACTTACACCAGATGCTACGTTAATACCGGAAGGCAATAAAGTAATGGTGCACGTATCTGTACCATATGCTTCTACCAAAGATCTGACAATTCATCTGGCAGCAGATCCTGCGCTGACTACCGCTAAAAACGTTGACGACTATACGATGCTGGCCACTACGTTTGTATTACCGCATGGTACTACTACGGCTGATTTTGAATTACTGCAAACTGTTGCGGATAAGGTGCTGGAGAATAGTGAAGCACTGGTAGTAAATGCTACCGCCAATGGCTATACGGTGAACAACATGAGCCTGAGTATCAAGGATCTTACCCGTACCAATCCAGCTAACCTGCAACTGAATGTGAATATCTTTAAGTCACCGCTGACAGAAGGTGATAATGGTGCAGTGACCATTAGTTTGCCTGCGGGAGTAACTACTGCTATACCTATCCACATACAGTTACCACAAACAGCAGGTACTGCAGAAGCAGGACCTGACTATTCACTGGCTACTACCGTAACATTGGATAGCAGTAGCGTGGTAGCCGGTTTGAGTATTAAGAAAGATAATTTCACCGAAGGTCCGGAAACCATTACACTTTCCGCTACGGCCGCAGATGGTATCAGTACTTATACTATTGCTATACCAACGCTGACCATTCAGGATGATGCGGCGCAATATCCTTTACCATCTGATATATTAATTCATACCAGTATGGCTGCTATTGATGAGAATGGCGCGCAGGGAGCTGTGTTAAGCGTACAATTGCCTAACAACCTGCAGGCAGGTAAGGATATCGTGGTACATATTAATAAGGATAACACGCTGAGTACCGCTGTTAATTCGGATCATAACGCATTGCCTTCTCCATATGATATCCTTATCGCAAAAGGACAAAATACCGGTACACATCCATTTGTGCTGAAGGCAGCGAAAGATATGATCCTGGAAGATGATGAAACAGTGGTGTTTAAGGGAAGTATTACAGATCCGGTTTTCAGTGCGGCTGCTATAAAAGATACCACGATCACTATTAAAGACAGAACACATGATGATCCGGCCACCGGATTTATACATCTCACTGCGGTAACTACTGGTACACATGTATTGGAAGGTAACAGCTATACCATGAACGTAGCGTTGGCACCAGGCGTTACTTCCGGCAAACCTATCACTGTAGCATTAAGTATAGATGCTGCTTCGGTAGCTGGTGCAGGTGATATCAATAATCTGCCGCTTACGGTTACCATTCCTGCGAACGCACCTGGTGTGGACTTTACCTTCCAGGCAAAAACAGATTTCATACTGGAGAAACCAGAACTGTTATGGATTTCAGCAGCACCGCAGAATTACCCTGGCATGAAAGGAGATAAACTGTCGGTTACCATTGATGATGCTACCAGGCTGAATCCGGACAACCTGAAACTGGAAGTGCGTGTAGACTCCACCGTTATACAGGAAGGTAATACGAGTGATGTGACAGTTGGATTTGTGAATAGTCAGATTACTTCTTCAGAAGATGTGGTTATTAACATCTCCAGGCATGCAACATCTACCGCAGATGCTGCCGATTATAGTGGTGTACCTGCACAGGTAACACTTGCTGCCGGTGAACACAACCAGGTATATCACCTGTTGGTGAAGGATGATAAGATACTGGAGGGTGACGAGCAACTGCAGTTTACCGCGCAGCTGGGAACTACCGGATATGTTATATCACAACCAGGTATGGTGCTGATTCCGGAAACAGGAGATATGCGGGTGATCCTGCAAAAAGATAAAGATGCTGCAGAACCGTCTACCAATGGTGCTTATATCGTGAAGTTACCAGCTAACCTCACCGCTGCCACAGATGTGAAAGTAGTTTTCTACGTAAGCAGCATTGCTGGAACGACCAATATTTCACCGATACAAACCTCCGCAGTGATACCGGTTGGCCAAAACAGTGTATCCGTTCCCGTGAATGTGATAGACAACAAGGTGATTGAAGGAGATGAGCAGGTGAAAATAGCCCTGATGCTGGCACAAATGAAACGGTTTAACAAAAACATTGCCCTGGATGTAGATGATCGTGATACAGTGAGCCTGAATATTCATGATGATGAAAGTGATTCACCGGGTCGTGAAATGACGATATCAAAAACCGCTGATGCTTCCGAGCCAGCTACTGCAGGATCCTTCCGGGTTCAGTTTACTGACACCCGGTTGTCTGCCACAAAAGATGTGACGATTACCTATACCGTAGCAGGTAATGCTGTAGCAGATACCCGTTATAAGAAACTGAGTGGTACGGTATTAATTCCTGCTGGTCAGCATGGTGCGGACATCCCGGTAACGCCTATTGATAATAGTATTGTAGAAGGAGATGAGAATGTAGCCGTGCAGCTGAAAACTGTTAGCAGTACGCTTCCTGGTGTAACCTGGCCATTGTCTGCCAATGCAGCTGCGGATGTGATCATACATGACAATGATACCCTGGTGGTAGAATTATCTGCCAATGCTACCAGTGTGGCAGAAGGAACTGCAGTACAGTTTACGCTTACTTCGCCAGCTTCCGCTGCACATGATGTACCGGTGAGAATAAAGATTGCCCAGGATGCGGCACGTACGTTTACCGCTGGTGAAGGCACCGTGAATGGTAACATAGTTACGATTACCATGCCGGCACTGACTAAACAGCATACTTTCACTATTACAGCTGCTGATAATGATATCAACGATGATGATGGTTATTTGAAAACAGCTATTCTGCCATTCGTTGGAGGCAGCAGCACGCTGGTATATAAAGCGGGTGATAAGGATACTGCAAGGGTAAGCATTACCGATAATGATCCGCTGACACTGACTTTTGCCGCTGATAAATTCAGTGTGAAAGAAGGTAATAAAGGAGAAAATACACCACTGCGGTTTAATGTACAGCTGAGCAGACAAAGCTCCCGTGCGATTACTGTTAACTATGATTTTGAGGAATCCACTGAAGGGGTATCTTATCCTTATATGGACTTTAAAGCTACACCGGGTGTTGATTTCGACAACACGATCAAACAAACGGTGATTGCTCCTTTGCAAACCATCGGACAGGTAGCTGTGAATATTAAAGGTGATACGACGTTTGAACAAAACGAAACATTTATCCTGAAGATGTCTTCTGTATCAGTACCATCAGGCCAGAATACGCCGGTATTAGGTAATCCGTTGAAAGCAACGGGTGTGATCCTGAACGATGATGCCATGTGCAAAACCTGTGATACAGATGGTGATGGTTTAACTGATGGACAGGAAGATATCAATGGCAACGGTGATCCGTTTGATGATGATACAGATGGAGATGGTATTCCGAACTTCCTGGATCTTGATTCCGATGGAGATGGTGTACCTGATTCCGTAGAGAAGTTCACTACAGATGGTCGTGCGATCAACAATAACAGTGGTAAGATCCGCGTACATCCTGCTATTTCACCAAATAATGATGGTTTGGGTAACGATGTGATGTATATCGAAAACATTGAGAAGTATCCAAACAATGAAGTGGTGATATTTAATCGTTGGGGTGGTACCATCTTTAAACTGAAGAACTACGATAACAAGTCCAACAACTTTAAAGGACGTGCAAATGCAGGAGGCAGTGTAGGTAATGATGTACCGGATGGTTCTTACTTCTATAACATTGAAGTAACCATAGATGGTAAGAAAGAGCATTACACCGGCTTCATTGTGATTAAACGTTAACGTATACACGAATTTATTAGTAAGATGAGTTTGACTAAATATTTAAGCTGATACCTATGAAAGAGCGTCTTATGAAAGCTTTAGGGGTTGCTATTTTATGCTGGTGCTGTTGCCTGCAGGCGGCCGCACAACAGGAACCACTGTATTCGCAATACATGTTCAACGGTATGATCATTAACCCGGCTTACCCATCAATGGACGAGTCCTCCAGTCTTACGGCAGTGGGTCGTAACCAGTGGGTGGGAGTAGATGGTGCACCTAAAACAGCAACGGCTTCTTTTTATACACCTATTAAAGCCACTAACACCAGCTTGGGTGTTTCGCTGATGAATGAAAAAATCACGGTGAACTCACAAACGGCTGTCAATTTTAATGTTTCCCAGCGGGTAAAGCTCAACGAGAAAATTTACCTGGCCATGGGCATCAAGGCTGGTATGTCGCAGTTCCGGGAAGATAACAGCTCGTTATCTACTACCGATCCGGCGTTTGCACATAACCAGAGCTATTGGAAAACAGATGTTGGATTTGGATTTATGTTGTTTACCGACCGTTTCTTTATCGGGATTTCCTCTCCTACATTCAAAAGCTTTGATATGGGTAACAGTGTGAATAAGGTAGTGGTGGAATCGCACTACTATCTGCAAACCGGTTATCTTATCAATATTAATGATGACGTGAAACTGAAGCCGAATGTGTTACTGAGACAGGTGAAAGGGGCGGGCTTCCAGTATGATCTGAATGCCAATGTGCTGTTGAAAAATGTGGTATGGCTGGGCGCTTCCTGGCGTTCAGAAAAAACAGTAACAGGATTGGTACAGGTACAGGCTACCAAGAACCTGCAGATAGGCTATTCTTATGATACGCCTATGCAGTCGAACCTGAAAGGCGCACAAACTGTATCGCATGAGTTGATGGTGAACTACCGTTTTTCCTGGTCTAAGTGGAAAGTGGTGGCGCCGCGTTATTTCTAATTATAATAAAATGAAGAATAGTATGCGAAAAATTAATTTCTGTTCCCTCATACTTTTTCTGAGCATTGTTTCCCTGTTTGTTTCCTGCAGTTTTGTAAAGGATCATGTTCAAATAGGCGGCTTGGGGAGTAAGGCTAAGGTAAAACGTGCCGAGCGTCTTTACAAAAGACAAGAATATGAGCGGGCCATTTCATTGTGTATCGAAGTGATCAATAATGGCACCAGTGAAGACCTTTTACGTAGGGCTAAGTTGCAACTGGCGAGGACTTATTTTGAAACCCGGCAGTTTGAAAAAACGATCAGCCTGTACGATGAATTGCTATACAAACCGGAAAAAGATGTACTGGTGACCGATGTTACTAACTACATCGATTTGCTGAAACGTACAGGGAGGGTGATCAAGGCGCAGGAAATAAGCGCGATTTACGCCAATAACTATAAAAGTAATGCCCGCTTTACTAACCTGCAGGCGTCATTGGTGGACTACTACAGCTTCTTTAACCGTGACTCTATGGAAAATATCCGGGTGGACAGCTTACGGTTAAATCTGCCAGGGTATCAATATGGCCTGGCATTGTATCAGAACAATGTTGTTTTCCTTTCCAATGATATCAAGAAGAATGAACAGCAGTCTTTCTACACCAACTCCAAATTATACCAGATTTCAGAAGATGGGGTAGAACCATTTAATAACAGTCTGCGGGGTGTTTTACAGGTAGGACCGGCTTCTTTCTTTGAGAACGGACAAAAGGTGATCTACACTTCCAACCGGTTTACGGATGTGAAGAATGACAAGAACTCTTATATCAACTATAATAATGGCACGCAGCTGTTATCCGCTATTTATCAACCAGACCATGATATGTGGAGCAAACCGTTGCCGGTGAAGCTGGGAAAAAACACGGAATCTTATTCTTTCCTGCATCCATCAGTTGCACCTAACGGTAAACGTTTGTACTTTGCATCCGATATGCCTGGCGGTCAGGGCGGTACAGATATTTATTATGCTGACTGGGACAAGGAAGCCAAAAGGTGGAAAGCACCTGTGAACATGGGGCCTGCTGTCAATACCAACGGAAATGAACTGTATCCTTTTGTTGTTGGCGATAAATTATTCTTTTCATCCAACGGTCTTCGGGGCTTTGGCGGACTGGATATATTTATGATCAATACTAAAAAACCAGAAGAAGGTACCGTACATTTGCCTTATCCTGTGAATACGCAGTTTGATGATCTGAATCCTGTATTGGATGAAAACAAACTGTTATTATATTTTACATCAGATCGTTCGGGTGCACATGATAATGATCATATCTATGTATTAAACCTGAAGAAAAATCCTTTGAAACAACTGGACCTGCCTTATCCCGGCAAACCAGTAAAAGACGACGATAGAGTGCCTTATACTATGAACCAGACGGACAGCCGTCAACAGCTGACTTTAGTAGGTAGTAAACAGTATGATAACCGCCCTGCAGAACAGCAGGTAGTGGTTCCTGCTGTTGTAAAGCCTGTTGCCTCAGTTGCCGTTGCTGCCACGCCTGAGCGTAAAATGGTAGATTATCCCGACAATATAACAGACAGTTCTCCTGAAAACATTCCCTGGCAAACGACCAATCCGGGCGGCAGCGTTACTGCTTCCACATCTTCCAATAGTACCACAACAATACCCGTACACACCGGCCAGGCAGCATATAGCAGTCCGGAGGTGGTAAGCTGGCGACAGTCGGGCAGCATGCCTGCTTCATTTAAAGGTGGCAGCTACACATTGGCAAAAGATAGTGCAATGAAAGCACTGGAGTCACTTTGGAAAGTACCGGGCTTTATTTATTATGACCTGAATTCCTATGTACCGCAGGACCAGGAATGGCGCAAGCTGGATTCTATTTTCCAGTTATGGAAGGCCAATCCTCACCGGATTATTATGGTGAACGGGCATACGGATATTATTGGTACGGAAAGATATAATCTGTCGCTTTCCAAGAACCGTGCAGTGTACATACAGGAATGCCTGTTGAGCAGGGGAGTGGATGCAGATAAAATAAAGATTAATTACTTCGGCTCTACCAGGCCGGTGTGGATAGCGAGACAGTATAGTCTGGATAATGACAGGGACGTCTTCATACAGCTTCAAGGCGTAAACAGGAGATGTGAGGTCAGGATTCAATAAATTGTTTATCGGTTATTTTTTGCGTATATCAAACTAATACAAATGAACAAAATTTCTTCACTAATGCTTTTACTGGCGGTAGGCACACAAGCCTTCGCACAGGAAATGCCTGTTGTGTTTAACAAGAGTTTCAGTGCTCCCAAGAACCAGTATAAGAAGCTGGCGATTGCAGAGAACAACTCGATTGTTGCTATCGGCGGCGGAACAGATAATGGTTGCATAACCAAATTATCTGCAACAGGAAACCTTATTTATAATGCCAAACTGAATAAGGGCGGACTGGTAGCTTACCAGGATCTGCTTTTATTACCTAAAAATGAACTCGTGGCAGTGGGTGGTGGTACCATTGCTTATGGCAATGCCCGTATTACCAAACTGTCTGCTACCGGCGAAGTAGTATTTGACAAAAGCATTGGCAATGGTCAGGGTGGTTATTTCACAAAGATCATTACCGATCGTCATGGTAATTACATTACCGTTGGCGTAGATGGCAGCAAGCCTGCCCAGGCGCGCATCACCAAAATGAGTGCTGATGGTAAAGTTGAATTTGACAAAGGTTTTGGTGCACACAATGTATTTACCAATGTGCTGATTGATGAAGATGAAAACATTGTTGCTGTAGGTGGCGACGTGGGTGATGGACAGGGAAAAGCTTACATGGTAAAAGTAGATGGTAAGGGAGAAAAACAATTTGAGCTTTCTTTCGGTAAACCAGGTGCTACTTTCGAAAAAATGTTACTGCTGGAAGATGGTGCTGTACTGGCTATGGGCGGTGGCGCTTATGGTACCGGCAACGCCAGCCGCATCGCAAAAGTGAATGCGGAAGGTCAGGTAGTATTTGACAAGGAATACAGTACTGTTGATGGTAAGTTCAATGCCATCAAAGTAAATGACCTGGGTCAGATCTTTGCCTGCGCAGAAGAAAAAGATAAAGGCCGTATTGTTAAACTGCGCCCTGATGGAACAGAGTTGTTTAACAAAGAAACTGATGCTGCTTTATATGCATTGGAAGTAGGCAAAAATGGAAAGGTGGTGGCTGCCGGCGGTAACGTTAGCAACAACACCGGTAAAATTGTAAAACTGCTTCCTGATGGAACCGCAGTGGTAAACAAAAACCTGGGTTCTGTTTTCCAGCACCTGTTACTCACCGAAGATGATGAGATCTGCGTAGTTGCCAAAGATGGCTACCGTATGATTAAACTGACTCCTGATGGTGAAATGATGTTTGATAAGCAACTGGGTAAATACGATGCTAAAACAAGTCTGGCTTCCCTGCTGATGAGCCCTTCCGGCGAAATCATTGCAGCGGGTGGTGGTGACGAAGATGGTAACCGTATCATTAAGATCAGTCATGGTGTATCTATTAACGATATCGCTGTTTCTGAGCCCCTGAATGGTTTATCTAATGCAACCATGACGATTACTTTATCCGGGTTTTTAAGGAGCAATGGTGTTCGTACACCCGTTAACGTCCATTATAAAACCATTCCGCATAAAGGTGGTGCTGATGCAGCTGACTTCGATGTTACCGAAGGAACTATTTCCTTTGTACCTTCTGAATTCGCCGCTGGTGCTATTATTTCCAAAACCATACAGATCCCTGTAAAAAGCGATAACCTGCTGGAAGGCAAAGAGTCTTTCCACGTAGAAGTGCTGGATGCATCAGAACTGTATCTTACTAAATCAAAAGGTGAAGTAACCATCCTGGATCAGCCGGCGATGGTGAAATTCATTGGAGGTAACAACGGAGCAGAACCTGCTACAGATGTGGTATTTTCTGCCGGTTTATTTAAAAGAGATAATACGCCGCTGATCAATGCTACTTCTAAACCGGTTCGTTTAACTTATAAATTCGGTAATGGTACTGCTTTACCTGGTGCAGATTTCGTGAGCAGCATTAAAGCTCCTTTCGTGATCGACAGCGGTGCAACTACTGCCAGTCTGAATGTAAAAGTAAAAGACGACAACCGTTTTGAACTGGCCGAAACCGTAGTACTGGTATTGAGTGAAATAAAAGCAGAGAACGAAGCCGTGGTAGGTTACAACGGAGACGTTACCTCTATTTCTGCTTCTCAGTACATACAGGATCAGGCAGCATACATTACCCTGGTTAAGCTGACAGATGCCAACGAATCTGCCACTGCACCGGTAAGTATGTTTAAATGTATCCTGGTAAAAGCTTCCGATCAATCTGTACAAACCAACTGTACCGGTAGCGATATCAACATCTTCTTTGGTGTGGATTCTGCGAGTACTGCGACCTACGGTAAGGACTATGTTATCATGAACGGCGACATGGTGAAGATTACCGGTGATTGTGCATTCAGCGAAACCGATATCCAGGTAGCGTTGGTAAACGACCGCGTAAAAGAAGCAGATGCACTGGTAGCAGTTAAACTGCGTGATGCCACTGCAGCAGCAAATGCAGGGGTGCTGAAAGTTTCTCCTGAGCTGAAACTGAACAAGGCCATAGCGATCATCCACGATGATGATAACGATGAAGGCACCGTGCTGACGGCTAAATAATAACGGCTTGGATCAATAACCGATATACGCGCTTCAGGCACACCTACTTCCCGCATAGTTTACTATGCGGGAATTTTTTTTGATACAACAGGTCAGAAAGTTTTCGCTTTTGGGCGATCCTTATAGGTTTTTTTCGTATAAAAAATGATGGTTTGTTTGAAAAAACGAATGGGATTCCTTACTATTTACATGATGGGAGACCTGGAGTATTCCTGAAGCCGTCCTTTGGCATGATGGAGAAGCGGCAGAGAGCAGGAGTCAATATGTGAAGCTATTTGCAGGCGAGCGTTACCATCTCACTGCGTTCCTGAAATCGTTATAAATATTAATAAACTTAAAAGCAGCATCTTTTATATTAGAATATAAAAGATGCTGCTTTTTTTTGTAAGGATAAATCCGCTTGTTAACAGTTATCGTACATAACCTTATAAAACAATGTTATTTTTTTAAAGAGTTGTGTCTTTTAATGGTTAACTTGGGAATAGCCTGGTATATCCTTACCGGGCTTTTTTTTATAACGATTTACGCATTACAAAGTCTTCCATCAGGTATCCATGGCCGATGTCAGTGTCTCTCTCTTTATAAACACTGAAGCCCTGTTTCTCATAAAAAAATTTGGCTTTATTGTATTTGTTTACATCCAGTTCGAGGGTATTGGCACCGCGGGCGCTTACCTGATCCACAACTTCCTGCAGCAGTAATTTTCCTACTCCTTTTCCCTGGTAATTATAGTCCAGATAAATTTTGTGGAGCTTATACACATCTGGCGTATCAGTCGTACCATAAGCAGCAAAACCAATTGGTTGGTCATCATCCGTCAGGATCAGAAACTGATGTTGTTGTTCAGTGATCTGTTTGTTAAGCGCTGCGGTACTGTACATCAACTCCAGCATGTAGTCGATCTGAGCTTGTGTAATTATTGCCTTGTAAGTGGGCCGCCATATTTTTTCTGCCAGGTCCTGTATCACCTGGATATCATTTACTGTTGCTTTATTGATTTGGTACATAGTATTATAAGCTGTTATTTTCCCGGAGTATATTTTCGATAGTTTCCTGCAGCTTGTCCAGTGTGGTAAATCCCCTGGCGCAGAGATATAATTGTTTGCCGGTATCCAGTATAGCAGCGGGGTATCCGGTGATGCCCCAGTTTTGTATCAGCTGGAATTCCTGGTTTGTTTCATAGCGGTAATGTTCATCGTGCAGGCGGCTGATGAATTCATCCTCCGGCAAGCTGAACTTTTTTATGAGCGCACGATAGGTGCTGTCGTTATTCAGGCTTTGCCCGTTATAGTTCAGTGCTACCTGCATATCATGTGCGAAGGTGATGGCATTTTCCGGCTGGTATTGTTTAAATACGGTGAGGGCAATGCTGGGCTTTTCGGAATCCATGATTTCTTCTGATGGCAGTAATTTTTCCAGGAAGGCCTTGCCAAATTTTACACCGGTCAAGGCTTCTACATTGGTATGTTCCCTTTGGATGTAGGTGGCCATAGAAGAAAACGGATGGCGGTTATCACCGGTAATCATGCCTCCGGAGAGGATATTGAATTCCATGTTTCCGTTGTCATTTTCCTGCAATTGTTGTACTACGGGGGTGAAGCCGTAGCACCATCCGCATAGTGGATCGTAGATATATATGAATCGCATCAGCGGTTAGCTTTTAGTGGTTAGCTGTAAGGTGTTTATGGTACAAAGGTAGCTAAAAGCGTAAAGCTGAAAGCTTTTTGCCTGATGCTTCCTGCCCCGGCTTTTTTCAATTTTCTTCCTCAAAAAAGTGTTCTTCATGCAGCTTTTTTGAGAGGGCTGCATCTTTTCGTATAGCCTTGATAGATAGTCTCACGGCAAAAATGAGGGTGATGACAGAAGCGCCCATCAGGAAAATATTATTACCGAGAAACAGGAAGAAATCGAACGTGCCATGGAAGAAGACCGCAATCAGCAGGCCCTGGAAGAGGAGGCCGCCGCTTTTCTGCGGAACAAATTTTGCCATGCCTGCATAGTAACCCATGAGTATAGCAAAGGTAGCGTGAGCGGGTACGGAGAGGAACATCCGGGCTACCCCGGTGCCTACGCCATACTGGCCTACATACGCGATATTTTCAAGGGTGGCAAAGCCCATTCCTATCATGACGGCGTATACAATCCCATCCATGGGTTCATTAAAAGCTTTTTTCGGATAGGCGAATAGCAGTAGTACCAGGAACTTGGCCAGCTCTTCTGAAATACCTACTACGCCATAGGCAAAGGCCGCAGTGCCCAGCAGTGTGCCATTATTTTCCCGTAGTCCCAATGATACGGCCAAACCTTGTACGAGCAATGGCAGCACAACGCAGCCCATGCCCAGCAGAAAGCTTTTTATCAGTAAGCCGGTGGGTTCGGGATCATATCGATCCATTAAATAAATAAACAGACATATGGCAAATCCCGGGGCCACGGCCAATCCCAGTAGCATCATGGAAGGATATTTTTTTGTTGCTTACGTTGTTGCAGATAATTATTCAGCATGTCAACAGTGTAACTACTGAGATTGTTTGTTTTTGTGATGCCTCCTTTTTGCGCAGCGAGTGTACCATACCTGATATCTCCGAATCCATGGATGCTGTGGGCATCAGGATCTATGGAGATGAGCACCTTTTTTTCTATGGCATAAGGCAGCCAGGTCCAGTCGATGTCGAGGCGTCGCGGGTGGGCATTGAGTTCTATGACTACCTGGTTGGCAGCGCAAGCATCAATAATCGCTTTATGATCCACGGGATAGCCGTTACGACTTAACAGGAGGCGGCCGGTCATATGTCCGAGGATGGTGGTATATGGATTTTCGATGGCTTTCAGCAAGCGGGCCATTGCCTTTTCCTCTGTCATTTTAAGATTGGAGTGTACAGATGCAATTACCAGGTCAAATTTGGCAAGTATTTCATCAGGGTAATCCAACGTACCATCGTTGAGGATATCGGACTCTATGCTTTTAAAAATGCGGAAAGGCGCCAGTTTTTTATTCAGTGCATCAATGGAGGCGTGTTGTTCCAGTACTCTTTCGATATGCAGTCCATTGGCATAAAAAGCGGAGCGGGAATGGTCGCTGATGACGAGGTATTCGAATCCCTGTGCTTTGGCGGCAACGGCCATTTCTTCGAGGGAAGATTCGCCATCGCTCCAGTTGCTGTGGGAGTGGATGATACCTTTGATATCGCCTGGTACGATGATATCCGGCAGTTGTTGCTCCCGAGCGAGTGTTAATTCGTTTATGCCTTCCCGTAAGAACGGCGGTATATAAGCCATTCCGGCGGCACTGAAGATTGCTTCTTCAGATACGGCATTGTGGAGGTAGGCGGCTCCGCCTGCGGTGTTGAATTTATCGATGAAAGCGGGGGCGCCGGTGGTGGTGAATAGTTTAGCGTAGAAGTTTGTTGCTTCGCAGCTATGTGTCACTATTTTAAGCTTCTCATCGTATTTCCATACCAGGTTATCCTGGTTGGTAGCGGTGAGTTCAAAGCCGGGGAGGGTGGCCAGTTGCTGGGCCACTATTTCGACCGGGGCGGCGATCAGTACTTCTATTTCATCTATGATAATGCTGTTGCGGCGGAAGGCTCCTGTAAGGGAAACGGCTGCCGGCGCCATGAGTTGTTGTAGTTGATTTTCCAGTTGCTGGCCGGTAGCTGCTACTTCTGCGTAGAGGAAGCGGTTGCGGTTAGAGAGGTAAAATTCTATATTCTGTCGTACACTTTCCTGGGTTTTGGCGCCGAATCCTTTGAGGAGCATCAGGCGGTTTTCATTGCAGGCGTAGAGGAGTTCACCCATAGATTCTACTTCCAGTTCTTTCCAGATGGTAGCTATTTTTTTGGGTCCCAGGCCTTTAATCTTCATGATTTCCAGGATACCGGCGGGGGTAATTTCCAGGTAGTGATTGAGCAGGGAGAATTGTTGGGTATCCAGCATTTCGAGTATGCTTTTGCCGGTAGATTCTCCGATGCCTTTGATACGGAATATCTCGTCTTTAGGCGTTTCTTTCAGCTGCGAGGGCAGTTTCTCTATTGTGAATGCCGCGGAGGCGAAGGATTTGGCTTTGAAACTATTTTCTCCGTGTATATCCATTAGTTTGGAGAGCAGGGAGAAATTATCTGCGATTGAATAATTATCCATGCAGTAAAAATACGGAGATCATGCGAATTTTTGTCTTGCTCAATATAACCCTGGGTAGGACAAAAAAAAGATCCTGGCAAAAATGCCAGGATCCTTATAACTACATTTTGTAATTCCGATCTTAGTTAGCCGGAGTTGCAGGAGTTGCTGGAGCAGCAGCTGGAGCCTTTTTAGGGGCAGCTTTCTTCTTAGCAACTGGTTTTTTAGCTGGAGCAGCTTTCTTAGCAACGGCTTTCTTCTTAGCTGGAGCAGCTTTCTTAGCAGCAGCTTTCTTAGGAGCAGCTTTCTTAGCAGCAGCTTTCTTCTTAGGAGCAGCTTTTTTAGCAGCAGCTTTCTTAGGAGCAGCTTTTTTAGCAGCTACTTTCTTTTTAGGAGCAGCTTTCTTAGCAGCAGCTTTTTTAGGAGCAGCTTTCTTAGCAGCTACTTTCTTTTTAGGAGCAGCTTTTTTTGCAGCAGCTTTTTTAGGAGCAGCTTTCTTAGCAGCGGCTTTTTTAGGAGCAGCTTTCTTTTTAGGCGCAGCTTTTTTAGCAGCCGCTTTTTTAATTGTTGCCATTGTTTTTTGAATTTGGGTTAGTAAAAAAATTGGGTATTAAAAAAAACTTTATGGCTAACACTGATTAGGCTTCCGCCTGAGCAGTGGTATCAAATGCTTTAACAGAAACGTAAGTTTTGTTTTCGCGACCTTTTCTGAATTCAACTACTCCATCACTAACTGCGAAAATGGTAAAATCTTTACCAAGACCTACATTTTGACCGGGATGATAAACCGTACCTCTCTGGCGAACGATGATGTTACCGGAGATAGCTGGCTGACCACCGAAGATTTTTACTCCCAGCCTTTTGCTGTGGGAGTCACGGCCGTTCTTAACGCTACCTTCACCTTTTTTATGTGCCATTGTATAATTACTTTAAACTTGTCTAATAAAAAATTTAGCCTAAACTTAATTAAGCTATCTCATTGATTTTGATTCTTGTAAAGTGGGTTCTGTGACCAACTTTCTTTCTGAAGCCTTTTCTTCTCTTCATCTTGAAAGCGATGACCTTGTCACCCTGAACATGAGCCAGAATCTCTGCTTTTACTACTGATTTTACATCAGTGCCTACGGACAGCGTCCCAGCATTATCTGTTAACAGTACATCGGAAAACTCCACCTTGTCTCCAATATTTCCTTGTAACTGCTGTACAAAAATTTCCTGGTCTTTTTGTACTTTAAATTGCTGACCTGCGATTTTTACAACTGCAAACATAATTATCCAAAATATAATTTCCGCAAAAGTAACCTTTTGTTTTTTAATAGACAAAGTTTTTCGGTCTTTTTTAAATCACAATGTATAAACACATGTGAAGGACCGACAAAAGCTTAATCTTTTCAAAGATACATACTTTCTTGAATTTTAAATTATTTTAACAAATTATACTTTCGGGTGCCGGGCCGCAATATCCACCTCTTTATGCTATTTCCGGATCATTTAAAAACAGCTATCTTGCCGTACAAACCAACGCAAATTTGTATACTTTTGTCGTTTACGCAAATAAATACAGATAGGATAGGGGCATTTTTTTATTTAATAATTTAGTCATTTATTTTCCCGGCAGGCTCTTTTTCCCAGGGTAAAGACCGGAATTCAGGCTAATTAAATAAGAAATTATTCCAATCTTTAGTCTCTCAATCATAAAATAACAGGCATGAAGTTTAAATCACTGCTGGCCAAACCATTTGCTTCAATCGTACATAATAAGATAAAGAAGGAAATGTTAAGGGCGGTAGAAGATCAGGATGCTATCCTGCAGGAGCTGATAAAGACAGGCAAAAAGACAGAGTTTGGGACAGAGCATAAGTTTAACGCCATTCAAACCCATGAGGAGTTTAAGCAGGCTGTGCCACTAAGAGATTATGAGCAGTTTAAGCCTTATATAGAAAGAATTAAGGAGGGAAAGCAGAATGTACTGTGGAAAGGGCAGCCGATTTACCTGGCCAAAACCTCCGGCACTACCAGTGGCGTGAAATATATTCCCATCTCCAAAGAATCGGTTAACAATCACATGGATACCGCCCGTAATGCCTTGTTGAACTATATGGGGGAAACCGGCAATACAGCGTTTGCAGATGGAAAAATGATTTTCCTGTCTGGTTCTCCGGAGCTGGAAAGGGTAGGTGGTATTCCTACAGGTCGTTTGAGCGGCATTGTGAACCACCATATTCCCCGGTACCTGCGTACCAACCAGCTGCCATCTTACGAAACCAATTGTATTGATGACTGGGAAACCAAGCTGGACAAGATTGTGGAGGAGACCATCAACCAGGATATGACGCTGATCAGTGGTATACCACCATGGGTACAGATGTATTTTGACCGTTTGATGGAGCGTAGTAATGGTAAGCGCATCAAAGAGATATTTAAAAATTTTGATGTGATGGTATATGGGGGCGTGAACTTTGAGCCTTACCGGGCCAAGCTGATGGCTTCCATTGGCGCACCTATCCATACATTGGAAACCTTTCCGGCATCAGAAGGCTTCTTTGCCTTCCAGGATTCGCAGGAGCAGGATGGATTGCTGTTGAACACCAATTCCGGGATCTACTTTGAGTTTATTCCCGCCCACGAGATTTTCAATGAAAATCCGACCAGGTTATCGCTCAAAGATGTGCAAACCGGTGTAAATTACGCTATGGTGATCAACAACAACGCCGGATTATGGGGCTATAACCTCGGTGATACGGTGAAGTTCATTTCTGTAAATCCGTACCGTTTGCTGGTTACCGGCCGTATTAAACATTTTATCTCTGCCTTTGGCGAACACGTGATCGGAGAGGAAGTAGAACATAGCCTGATGAAGGCCGCAGCAGAAGAAAATGTGCATATTACAGAGTTTACGGTAGCCCCGATGGTGCAAACCAATGGTGAATTACCTTACCATGAGTGGTTTGTAGAGTTTGAAAATACGCCGGACAATCTGACTGCATTTGCGCAGAAAGTAAATGAAAACATGCGTCAGAAAAATATTTATTACGATGATCTGCTGACAGGTAATATATTGCAACCCCTGAAGATAAGGACTGTTCGCAAACAGGGCTTTATCGATTATATGAAAGCTATTGGAAAACTGGGAGGACAAAATAAGGTACCTCGATTGAGTAATGACAGAAAGCTGGCAGATGAACTGGCAGCATATTTACAAAAATAACCGGCGATTCAAAGCAGCAACAGCTGTCTGGTAATTACCGGCAGCTGATTCTTCATTTTTTGTTAACTGTAAAAAAGTAAATCACCGTAATGAATAAACGAAAGATTGCCATCTTTGGGTCAACCGGATCCATTGGCATACAGGCACTGGAGGTGATCGCTGCGCATCCCGACAGATTTAGTGTAGAAGTACTGACCGCACAGCAGAATGCAGATCTGCTGATAGAGCAGGCGCTGAAATTCAAACCTAATGCGGTAGTAATAGGTAGCGAGGCAAAGTACAAGCAGGTAAAAGACATATTATTTGATAAAGGCATTAAAGTATTTGCCGGTCCCAAAGCCATGGTGGAAGTAGCTGCCTGGAGCTCTATTGACATGATGCTGGCGGCTATTATGGGATTTGCAGGTCTGGCGCCTACTTTATCTGCTATTGAGCAGGGTACCCCGGTGGCATTGGCCAACAAGGAAACCCTGGTAGTAGCAGGAGATATTGTGATGGCTACCGCCCGCAGAAAAAATGTCCCCATTATACCGGTCGATTCTGAGCATTCGGCCATTTTCCAATGCTTGCTGGGAGAGCCTTTCAGCAAAGTGGAGAAAGTAATTCTCACTGCTTCCGGCGGACCTTTCCTGGGTAAAAAGCCCAATTTCCTGATTAATGTAAAGAAAGATCATGCCCTGCAACATCCTAACTGGAGCATGGGCGCCAAAATAACGATCGATTCCGCCACCCTGATGAACAAAGGGCTGGAAATGATTGAAGCACGCTGGCTGTTTGGACTGGCACCGGAGAATATTGAAGTGGTGATACATGCACAATCTATCATTCATTCTATGGTACAGTTTATAGATGGTTCCCTGAAAGCGCAAATGGGCTTACCAGATATGAAATTACCTATTCAGTATGCGCTGGGTTATCCTGATCGTTTGGCGAATGATTTCCCACGGTTCTCTTTCAGGAACTATCCTACGCTCACTTTTGAGCAGCCGGATACCAAAACATTCCGCAACCTGGCTATTGCCATTGAAGCGATGCACAAAGGCGGAAATGCTGCCTGTGTAATGAATGCAGCCAATGAAGAAGTAGTGAATGCCTTCCTGAAAAACAGGATCGGCTTCCTGCAGATGACAGAGGTAATTGAGGAAACACTGGGTAAGATACCGTTTATTGAAACCCCCACCCTGCACGATTATTATGAATGCGATAATGCTGCACGCGAACATGCTGCTTCCCTTATCAATTCTATCGTTATATAAAATTGCCAATAAAAATTAACAAAGAGTTTTGCCGGAATATGTATTAAAACTGATATATTAGGCAGATTAAAGCAGAAATAATTAAATGACTACAGAGGTAATATTGGTGAAAGCAGGGCAGTTATTACTGTCACTTTCTATTTTGGTAGTGTTGCATGAGTTAGGCCATTTTATCCCGGCCAAGCTGTTCAAAACCCGGGTAGAAAAATTTTATTTGTTCTTTGATCCATGGTTTTCTCTCTTTAAGATCAAGAAGGGAGAAACAGAATATGGTATTGGTTGGTTACCATTAGGAGGATATGTAAAGATATCCGGGATGATAGATGAGAGTATGGACAAAGAGCAGCTGGCGAAACCTCCGCAACCGTGGGAGTTCCGGGCCAAACCAGCCTGGCAGCGTTTGATCATTATGATAGGTGGTGTTACCGTAAACATCCTCCTTGCATTTTTCATATATGCGATGCTGTTATGGCATTATGGAGAAACCTATTTGCCGGTGAGCGAAGTGAAATACGGTATAGTAGCAGATTCTCTCGCACATAGTATTGGTATAAAAGACGGTGATAATATCATTGCCATTGATCATCGCCCTGTAAAGTCTTTTGAATCTATCCCCGGAGATGTGATTCTGCATGAAGCTAAAAGCATACAGGTAACGCGGGATGGCAAGGAAGTAAGTATTCCTGTGCCAGATGGTTTTATCAGAGCATTGCTGAAACAGAAGGCGCCTTTTGCGATGCCGCGCTTACCGTTTGTAGCGGATAGCGTGCAGCCCGGAAGCCCTGCTGCCAAAGTAAAAGTGCAGAAAGGAGATCAGCTGATAGCCATCAATGGCCTGCCGGTTCCCTTTTTTAACGATTTTGCCAAAGAGATCCGGAAACACAAAAAAGAAGATGTTTTTATCACCGTGCTTCGTGGTAAGGATACCCTGAACATGTCTACCACCTTAACGGAGAAAGGCGAGTTCGGTGTGTATCCAAAAGTACCTTTCAATTACAACACCAGGCATTTTACCTTCCTGGAATCATTCCCGGCAGGTTATCAGAAAGGTGTTGATAAATTGGTAGACTACATCAGACAGTTCCGTTTGATCTTTGTTTCCAAAGAAGTAAAGGTGGCAGAGTCACTGGGTGGGTTCGGCAGTATTGCCAATCTGTTCCCGGAAGCCTGGGACTGGGTGTCCTTCTGGCAACTGACGGCTTTCTTATCTATTATCCTTGCATTCATGAATATCCTGCCTATCCCGGCACTGGATGGTGGCCACGTACTCTTCCTGTTATACGAGATCGTTACCGGCCGTAAACCGAGCGAAAAGTTCCTGGAGTATGCACAGATAGTTGGTATGGTACTCCTGTTTAGTTTGCTGCTGTTTGCAAATGGATTGGATATCTGGAGAAGTATCAGCAAATGGTTTTCTTAGTATAAACACATAAGTTATTGTAATAAAGAAAGTTGCAGGAGAATATTTTTTCTTCTGCAACTTTTTTTATTTGACGCTTGACAGAAAAAACGTATCTTTGTCGCCTATTTGCCGGGGATGCCTGGTTTTGACAGCATAGATCTTTGAAAGTGTAAGCATGCCGTGCGTTGGATAATTAGCACGATAATCTGAATATTCAAACTCTAATTGGCGAATCTAATTACGCCATGGCTGCCTAATCATAGATTAGACACCCATTATAGCCGCTTGAAGTTGTCGCCTTATGTGACTTCCGCCGCCGAATCATAAACCCATAGGGATAGGTATTCATGGTTTCTGTGAGTGAATACTGAAGCTACAACGGATAAGGACACGGTTGGTTCGTTACGCCCCTGCCAGGTCCCGACAAAACAATGCGTAAATAAGCATGTAGAAAGCTTTCGGCGAATATGTTTGGACGCGGGTTCGATTCCCGCCATCTCCACTTTTGGACGCGGGTTCATTTATCCGTTTTTCAAGATTTTAGAAGTCACTGATTTTCAGTGACTTTTTTTATTTGTATGAGCTTAAAAAGGGGACTTTAGTGGGTCATTCGGAATCACATGGCAAACCCTGGGGATCATGTAAATTTTAAACCTACAGTTTAGTCAATCTATAAAGGCAGAATGCTATAGATCTAAGCCTGCCAACTGCCCCAAAGCCTGCATCACGGGGATTTTATCTTCTTTTAAGATATAGTGTATTAAGAACCCCCATCATTATAGTCAACATTGCCTCTTCATTATGTAGACTCTGCCGAGCCTATGCCTGGGACAGGCTAAGTACGTATAGTATCATTGGAGTAGAGGTGGACTTGATGTGGACTTGATGCGGGGATGACATCCGGATGTATAAGGCCAGAGCTGGCCATAGCAGCGCTGCTATGGCTAGCTCTGGCAGAGGAAAGAGATACTGTTGAAAGGAAGCGGGTGTAAAGGGGTTTATTTATCAAAATACCGCCTACCTGACAATTATCCCGGTTATTCCCCCTATTATATCATTCAAACTTACCGGTTTTTCGTTTTTCCAATAGGTGGCTATGCCATCAAGATAGCCGGCCACATAAACGTCATTGCCTGATACAGTGATGGCGCTTACCCCGGCACCTGCAGCTTCGTTCCCACTGGTCAACCGGCCAATTGTTCCATTTTTCCAATAAACAACGATATTGGCGCCGGCCTGGGTTCTGTCAATCCCAGCCACATATACATCGTTGCCGGATACGGCAATCGCATCTGCTCTGCAACCATTTGGAAGGGCCACACGCTCGCCATTTTTCCAATACACGGCAACTTCCCCGCCAGCTGAATTGATTTCAAATCCCGCCACATACACATCATTGCCGGATACGGCAATAGCATGGGCTTCTGCGCTCTTTTTGCCATCGGTCAGCGCTTGCGCTTTCCCGTTTTTCCAGCATGTGGCCACATATTCTCCCTGATCACTTACCTGGTAACCGGCTATATAAACATCTGCTCCGCTAAGGGAAATAGCATACAATTTCGTGTCCTCACCCAATGAGGTGCCAGCTCCATTTTTCCAATACATAGCCAGCTTTCCATTATTTCCAATCACATGTACATCTGAGCCGGATACGCTGATACCCACTGCTTTTGCATACGTTTTCCCATCAGAGAGTGTGATTGCTTTCTTATTTTTCCAATAGGTGGCAACAGGTTCTCCTGCATCATTATCCTGATAGCCAGCTACATACTCATCATTTCCGGATATTGCAATTGCTGACGCCCCGGCATGTTTTTTTCCATCTGTTAATTCGATCATTTCTCCATTTTTCCAATAGGTCAGGCCTCTTTTACCCGAATAATCATCATATACCAGTAGTATCGAAGAAGATGACTGGGCACGAAGAATGGAGCTGGTGACTAGTAACAATAACAAGGGGCCTACTAATTGCTTAATCTTTCTGATCATTTTTTACTTTTTATGCGGTTTACATTTTTTGGATACCTGGAGAATAGAGTCATCCCGAGTCGTCAAAAATAGGTGGCTGGTGTGGGATACCATGTTTTCATACGCCTACAGATTTACTACAGTGGCCTCAATAGATGGCTACAAAACGTCTACACGATTTATTATCTGTTAATAAATAAATATTAATAGATTAAACTATTTTATTGTGTGTGGTTGTTACGCCATCCCACTTTTTAAGCCTCTGGTATTCCAACATCTAAACTGCAACAATATTACCGCCATAGGCGTTAGTTTTAGTTTATCATTTAACCCAATAATTTTAGTTTATCATTTAACCCAATTATTTAACCCAAAATCTGTACTAGCATGAAACACCCTAATGGATTCTACATTAGCGCGGTACTCTGTATTGCATCTTTAATGATCTTCTCCTCCTGCTCAAAGAATGACAAAGACTTGAAAGACCCGTCACCAGCTCCCAATGCAGTAGAAGACATGACCAATTACCTGGTAAAACAGGGCTTTGACCGGCAGCATATTGTCTTTGATAAAGACCGTGTTGTTATTGAAAATGATATTATTATCACCATTCCTGAACTTAAACAACGGGTTGCCGACTGGAAAAAAGAACAACAGTCTGGTGTTCCTCAAACAGAACAACGGAGAGGTACTTACATTGTAAGTAATGCTTACAACACCAACATTAAGTTCTACATTGACCCCGCAGTACCTGCCAACTGGCAAACAGCTATTCAGGGTGCGGTGAACAACTGGAATGCCGTGAATGGCACCCGTCTGGGGATGTCTATTGTAGCTAATCAGGCCAATGCAAACACCCGGATTTTCATGGGATTTGAAAGTGCAAACTGGATAGCCAGGGCCTATTTGCCGGGATCAAATAGTGCACCTGGTGTAAGTGTTGAAATTAATTCCAATTTCAATAGTCTTGCCGCCAGTCAGAAGCTGTTTGCTATAACCCATGAATTTGGTCATACAATAGGTTTCCACCACACCAACCAAACCTCCGGTACATTAATACCCGGAACACCCAGCTCAGATCCAAACTCTGTGATGAATTCAACTGTGCTTCCATGGAATGGATTTACAGCCGGAGATGTTCTTGCAACACAGATATTATATCCACAATAACCAGAAGTGTAAACAAATCTTTAGGGCGGACTGAAAATATTTTCAGTCCGCCCTTTTTTTGATAGTAAAGACTGCAAGAGTGATTCAACAGCGATCTGTTTTTACATTTAAGTTTAACTTCAAAAAAAGAAGGGATATAAATCATTGATCTATATCCCTTCTTTTTAGCTGTATTTTAAAGGGGTAAGCACCCGGTATTACGTTATTTTGCCAATAATGCCTGCCCTTCAAAAACAATCCCTGGCCAGCCATGAATCATGAATTGCCTGATATTCTGGTGGTCTGTTCCATCCGGCGTATTTAATACAGATTGATAGTGTTCGGCAAATAAGTAAAGGGTATCTTCCTTGCTCAGGTTATTCAGTTGAGCGAAAGCAAAAACTTTGGCACTGCCCTGATTTTGGGTGGCTTCATTATGCGCCTCTCCATTTTTAAAGGCAGTTGGTTGATGCTGATAGTAAGCTTCTATAAATTCAATGACCTCTTTGAACGGGAGTGAATTGTCTTTTAATTTCTGAATCAGGGTAATCAGCTGTTCTTTCATCCGGCGTATTATGTATTTAAAATGAATGTGAGACTGTGTGAAGCTGCTGATGACAACCCCGGCACACCCCATTTAACAGATCAAAAATAGAAATTTAAAGGCGTAGCTTTTCATTTTGAGATATAGTTATTTAAACAGGCCGGCTTTTACAGCCAGGCTATCTCATCATACAGGTGTAAGGTGCGCGCGCTGACACCTGCCAGTTTAGCCAGATTTTTTTCATTATTTCTGCCAGAACAATATTTAACAAAGTGCTGCGCTTACCTGTTTAAATATCGAATAATATTGTAGATAGAAAAAAGCTTACAACATGTCTGATCAAAATAAAAACGACAGCTGGTCTGCAAAACAATATTCTAAGTTTGAAAATGAACGCAACCGACCTATCATAGATTTACTGGCGCATATACCTGCCACGGAAGTAAAGACGGCAGTAGATATAGGATGTGGTCCGGGTAATTCGACTGAATTACTTCAACTTCATTTTCCTGCTGCCATTGTTTCGGGTATGGATAGTTCTGAAGATATGATAGCGGCAGCCCGCAAAAGAATGCCTGATTTGCTGTTTGACGTAGCAGATATTTCAACATGGCAAGGTAGTGGGCATTACGATGTGATCCTGGCTAATGCTGCTTTGCAGTGGGTGCCTGATCATAAAACGCTTTTCCCGTCGTTGATCCATCAACTTAATCAGGGTGGAAGTTTAGCGGTGCAGATGCCTGATAATTTTGAAGAACCAGCCCAACAATTAATGCGATCAGTGGCTGCAGAAGGTCCGTGGGCTACAAAGCTGGTGAACGCATCAAAGCGGGTAGCTCGTGAAGGGGCCGGCTGGTATTACGAAAACCTGCGTAGCCAGGTGAAATCTTTAGATATATGGCGCACTACTTATTATCATCCGCTTGCCGGCGGCGCGGCGGCCATCGTAGAGTGGTTTAAAGGCACCGGACTTCGTCCGTTTCTGGATCCCCTGAAGGAGGAGGAGAAAGCGGCCTTTCTGGCCAGGTATACCGATGAAATAAGCAAGGCATACCCGGTATATGATAATGGTACCGTGTTATTGCCTTTTCCAAGATTGTTTATTATTGCCACCCGCTAATCGTCATGCGGACGCCTCACTCCCGAAAATTCTTTTTAAACATCTGAATGAAAACAGTTTATCTTTATAGTACCAACCATTGTGTCTATTTTTTATGTCTCAGTATGATGTATATACAGATGAGCAACTGATATCGCTGCTTGCACGCAGCGATGAAGCCGCCTTTACTGAAATTTATGATCGTTACTGGAACCGGCTCTATCAATCGGCCTGCCGTAAACAGGCAGACAAAGAGCAGGCAAAAGAAATTGTGCATGATGTGTTCCTGGATATCTGGAAACGCCGGGAAGGTTTAACCATCAGCCATTTGCCGGCATACCTGGAACAGGCTGTTCGTTTCCGGCTTATTAATTATATCAATCGTAATAAGATCCCCGCTTTTTTCGACTTATTTGAAACGCTTCTTTTTTCTCCTTACGAGGCCGACCAGCTATTGAAACAAAAGGATTTTATAAAGCTGCTGGAAGGGTGGGTGGACACATTGCCGGAAACACAACGCCGGATCTTTATACAATATTTCCTGAAAGAATTGTCCGTAAAGGAAATTGCGCTGGAAATGAATCTCTCTCCCAAAACAATACAGAATAATTTAAGTCTTTCTCTCCGTCATCTGCGTACCAGGTTTGGAACATTAGCCGTCATCCTGCACCTTTTTATCCACTAAAATGAAGCCGCAGAAAAAAAATATCTTTTTTCCGGGAAGCTGCGCTTTTTTTTGTGACTATATAAAAAAGGCTTTTTATGCAGCTTTCTGACTGGCACCAGAAACATTTGCGATCTATACTCAGGAAATATGAGGCGGGACAGGCGTCTCCGGCTGAAGTATGCTTTATTGAAAGCTATATGGACAGCCTGGATGACCTGAACAACGAGGCCGACAACGCCGGGGAAAGCAGGGAGCTGCAAGAGGAAATAAAAGCGAAGTTGCTGGAGAGCATCCGGCAGCCCGATGTAAAAACGAAGGTAGTGCCCTTCCGGCGTCCTTTACGGGCGTGGGTAGCCGCTGCTGCTGTTATACTGCTGCTGGGCAGTAGTGGCATGTATTGGTGGCTGCAACGTGCCACAAAGGGCGGCTCCGCTGCATTGGCAGCTAAAGACATTGCGCCCGGAAGTAACGGCGCTGTGTTACATCTTTCAGACGGGAGCAGTGTGGTGCTGGATAGTGCGGGCAACGGCACAGTGGCCGTACAGGGACAAGTGAAAGTGGTGAAGGAGAATGGGATGATAAAATACCAGGGTTGTACTAACGAGGTATTGTATAATGAAATTACTACCGACAAAGGCAAACAATGGAGAATGGTGTTGCCGGATGGAAGCGGGGTATGGCTGAACGCAGCCAGCTCTATCCGATACCCGTTGAGTTTTAACGGCAAAGAACGGATTGTGGATATTACCGGCGAAGTATATTTTGAGGTAGTACATAACGAAGCGCAGCCCTTCAAAGTGCGTGTAGGCAAACATGTGATTGAAGATATCGGTACGGCTTTTAACGTCAATGCCTATGCCGATGAACCAGTAATGAAAACAACCCTGATAGAGGGATTGATACGGGTTAACGGAACGCTTATGAAGCCGGGAGAACAGGCGCAGGCCAGCGCAGGAGAGGAGTCAGTGACGGTAAGTAAAGTAGAAAATGCAGCCGATGCGATGGCATGGGTAAACGGGCAGCTTTCCCTGGAAAGCAACAACCTGCAGGCGCTGCTGAGAAAAATTGCACGATGGTATAATGTAGAAATAAAAGTCGAGGGAACATTGCCGGAAACCGGCTTTATCGGTACGATAGACCGGAATGTATATTTATCTGATGTATTAAAAGCATTAACTGTTTATGGCGTTAACGCACGCCTGGAAGGAAAGACATTGATCATTTCAGCTAAGTAAAAATTTATTCATCAACCAAAAACTCATTCATATGACAACAGGATAGTTGTTAGGCCACCGGTATGCCTGAAAAGAAAAACCGGAAGTGATTACGACTCACCCCCGGTGTAATATTCAGGCTACCTTATCAACCAAATCTGCTTAAAGGACCTCGTTTTAAAGTAACAGCCGAACAAACCAAATTTATGAAACTTATTGTTAATGGGAATGCCCCTGTGGGCAGGGGCGAATTATTGTCTCTTTTAATCTGGAGGATCATGCGACTGACCATATTATTACTCATCATCGCACTGCATCTGAGCGCTAAAACTTACTCTCAGTACATTACTATCAAACAGGAAAACCTGACTATAAAATATGTTCTTGGTGAAATAAAAAACCAGACAGGTTACTCCTTTATCGCCGATAATACTTTACTGGAGAATAATACAGTACGGCATCTGAGGCTGAAGAACATTACCATGAGAGAGGCGCTGGATGCGTGTTTTAAGGGAACGCCTTATACGTACAGCATAGAAGATCATCTTATTATTATCAGGCGCATGCCGAATGGTATTTTTCCGTCTCTTCCGCTGCAGGTGCTGGCCGCTAATACCATTCGTGGCCGCATAACAGACGAAAACGGGAAAGCACTGCCTGGCGTCAGCGTACGCGTGGAAGGAAGAGCCATGGGTACTATCACTAATGAGAACGGGGAGTTTACGTTGGTAGGTGTAGCGGAGAACGCAACATTGACCATCGGCAGTGTCGGTTATGAAACAATGAGAATAAAAGCTGATGGGCGAAATTTTCTCAGCATCGTATTAAAAACAAAAACCAACCTGCTCGATGCGGTAGCGGTATTGTCTACCGGCTACCAAACCATATCAAAGGAGCGCGCTACAGGTTCGTTTGATGTGATCAGTAAATCGCAGCTCGACAAACCGGCGGTTAACATTGCCCAGCGCCTTATTGGCACTACTGCCGGTATGCAGGCCAAGCTGGATGTTGACGGTAATCCTACTTTTGAGATCAGGGGGAAAACCAGTTTATATGCAACTGCTACTCCCCTTGTTGTGGTAGATGGTTTCCCGGTACAGGGCGATTTCAATACGCTCAACCCCGATGATATAGAAAGTATCACTATCCTGAAAGATGCGGCCGCCGCATCTATTTGGGGGGCGCGATCAGCCAACGGGGTCATTGTTGTTACCACCAAAAAATCTGCACGTGGCGTTCCGCTCCGGGTAGAGGTCTCCGCGTTTACCCGTATGGGTAGTAAATTTAACCTGGACTATGTAAATCCGCTTGCATCGTCTGCCGAAACAGTGGATTATGAGAAACTGACTTTTAACAGGTGGGGAGCCCAGGTAAATTCCGGCGATCTGACTTCCAACTATGGGAAGCAATGGTCGCAGGCAACGGTAGCCCTGAGTGAAAATTATCTTGGATACCTGTCAAATGCCGACCGCGATGCGGTATTGGAGAAATTAAAAACACAGGATAACCGTTCCCAGATTTCAAAAAACCTGTTGGCTAACCCTTTGGATCAGCAGTACAACCTCACCCTTTACGGTGGCTCGCAACGGATGAGCAATGTATTGTCGCTGCTGTTCGGGAAAAAGCAGTCGAATTTTAAAGGAACTGGTGGAAATAATTACCTGTTTAATTACCGCACCAGTGCCAATGTATTTAAATGGCTTGACTTTAATGCCTCGGCTATGGTCCAGTACAATGATGCGCGGAACAATGGCGTATCACTGAGCGACATACAGGGCTTGTCGCCGTACGATATGCTGCTGAATACAGATGGCTCTTATACCAATATCAGCCAGTATTATTGGCCTATATTAACCCGGTCTGTGCCAATGAATAAATTTCCCTATGCTGACTGGACCTACAATCCCATCAAGGAGGTAGCTAACCGGGATATTACTACCAAACAGTTAAATGCCCGCATACAGGCAGGGCTTACGTTCAGATTGATGAAGGGGCTTTCGTTCGACAGCAAGATCCAGTATGAGCTGTTTAATACCTTTAACCGCGGACTCTATAATGATCAGACCTTTTACGTAAGAAGCCGGGTGAATACTGCTGCCAGCTGGAATCAGTCCACCGGTGCTATCACCCTGAATCTTCCTAAAGGCAGCATCCTTACGCAGAGCAGGAGTAAGGCGGAGTCATATAATTTCCGCAACCAGGTTAACTTCAACCGCAGGTTCGGAAAACAGCATGAAGTAAATGTGATTGCCGGGTCTGAAATCAACAACTTCGTTACGCAAACTTTCGGCAACCCTGTTACCTATGGTTATAATGATCAGACACTGACCCTGGGCACATTCCCCAATGGCCCCGGAGGCACTTTTTCTCCGATTAAGAACTGGCTTGGCAATAACCAGACATTCTCTTATACCAATACGTTCTCTTATGCAACAGAAAGATATTTTTCTTTCTTTGCCAACGGCGCCTATACTTTCAGGAATAAATACACCGTGTCCGGCAGCTATCGTACAGATGCTTCCAACCTCATCACGGATGACCCGCAGTATCGCTATGCACCTTTCTGGTCGGCTGGCCTGGCGTGGCAATTACAAAAGGAACGTTTTATATCGCGTATTTCCTGGATCGATTGGTTGAATGTGCGATTGACTTATGGATTTAACGGCAACGTGGATAAGTCCACCGCCTTCCGTCCGTTGATTTCCACCACGGCGACTCCGGATATTTATACACAGGACTTTAAAGCATCTGTTTCCAGCTATGGCAATCCTACGCTGCGCTGGGAAAAAACAGGAACCTGGAACCTGGGGGTAGACTATGCGCTTTTCCGCGACAAGCTTCGGGGTAAAGTAGATGTTTACAATAAAAAGGGAAGAGATCTTATTGCCGTATTGTCCATCCCCGCTGTAAACGGTACCACTTCCCAGAAATTAAACAATGCAGAGATGAGTAACCGGGGAATAGAAATAACCGCCGGTACCACCATACGTATCAAACGCAATGATATTGTATGGAGGGGAGATGTAAACTTTGCCTATAACAGAAATAAGATCACAAAATTATTTGTTGYCAACTATGCAGCATCTACGCTGTATTCCGGCGGAAGCGGCGCCTATGTGGAGGGTAAGGATGCCAATACGCTCTGGAGTTTTCAATATGCAGGCGTGTACGACAAACAACCTTATGTAAAAGGTGCAGGGAAGGACAACTATAATTTTACAGGATGGACGCCGGGAGATGGCCGGGATTATATGCAGGATATGGGAACGCTTGTAGCGCCTTATACGCTGGGCATGGTGAACTCATTTAAGCTATACGACTTTGATGTATCATTTATCATTACCGGTAAATTCGGTCATGTGTTTAACCGTATGTCGTTTAACTACCCGGTGCTGTGGGGTTCCAGGGTATTGCCGAATAATAAACTGGGAGAAGTGATGAAGGGCGATCCGATGAAGATAGTACCACTGCCCATGAATGATGATGAGCCTAAATTTTATTTCTGGGACCGGTTTTATCCTTACATGAGTTACCTCGCAGAAAACGCCTCGCATATCCGTATGCAGGAAGTGAATATTACTTACCACCTGAAAAACAGGGTAGCATCAGCTATGCACATTGGAGGGCTGCAGTTATATGCCCAGGGTAATGATCTTTTTACGATTCTGGCCAACCATTCCGGGGAAGATCCGGAGTACCCGCTGGGAACAATGAAACCCCAGCCCAAGTTTACGTTCGGACTTAAATTAACGCTCTAAATCTGCCATTATGTTTATTAATACAATATACCGCTTGTTGCCAGGCATGGCCATGCTTACTTTATTTGCTTCCTGTGATAAATATCTGAATGAGCCACCCAATAAAACATCCTCGCTGGTAGTTACCACTACCACACAGTTAAATGCCTTGTTGAATAATTATGGCACCTTTTACCAGGAAGGAAACAGGACCGCTATTTATAGTACCGATGATGCAGACCTTCCGCTGGATTTATATAATGCGCGTCCTTCCACATTTTCCATGGCACAGGTGGAGTTTACGCTCTGGGATATTAATAACCTGCCGGACGATGGCCGGGAATCATTCTGGAGTGGTGAATACAAGAAGATCTTTAACGCTAATATGGCCCTTTCCTATGCGGACAAAGTAAGTGGTACTGATGAAGAGAAAGCAATTATAAAAGCGGATGCGCATTTTATAAGGGCATACAGCTATTGGGTGCTTGCCAACACTTATTGTGTGCCTTATACAGATGCCAACAAGCAGGAAACCGGCTTACCTATAAAGTTAGGTACCGGTTTTGAGGAACCGGTGGTGCGTCAGCCATTGGGTAAAGTATATGAACTGATTGAATCAGACCTGGCAGAAGCAATGAAAACGCCTGTTTCCCTGGTGCAGGGTGGAATACCCCGTCACTGGCGGGCCAACAAGGCTGGAGTGAATGGTTTCGCTGCACGTTATTACTTAAACCGGAATAATTATGCGGAAGCGCTGAAATATGCGAATGCAGCATTGGCAGAATACAGCCGCCTGGTAGATTATAACACCGAAATGAAGTATGGCATTGATGGTAATATAACGATCAATGCCGGTACCCCTACTGCGCAAACGGTGACCATTAAGTACCCATATACGCACAACAACCAGTCTGATATGACAGACATGATAGGCTGGAAAGAATTCCTGTATTTCAGGATGCTGTATCATGAGTCGTGGTGGTATGTCCCCAGCAAGGCATTACTGGACCTGTATGATCATGATCATGACCTGCGTTATGAATATCATATCGTTGAAAATTATTCTTACGACCGTGGCTTAATCAAGCCTGCATACAGTTACCCGGGATATATTTTCTTCTATAAAGACAGAATCCCTTCCGGCCCTACCGTTGCAGAAATGATGCTGATCAAAGCAGAATGCCTGGCACGAACCGGAAGCATCAGTGAAGCCGTGACGGCTGTGAATACCCTGCGTGCGAAACGCATGAAACCCGGTCCATGGGTAGATCTTGTTGCCGCCGGTAAAGATGCTGCCATAAAATTGATCCTGGAAGAACGCAGGCGTGAAATGCCTTTCACACAACGTTGGTTTGACATCAGGCGGTTTAATAACAATGATGACCCCAACGATGATGTAGTGCTCAGCAGAACTTTTTACCCTTACAATAATGCACAGGTATCAGTGGGAGAGCCGACCCGATTATATACGCTGCCTAAAAACGGAAGACGTTTTGCGGCACCACTTCCCCGCACAGAAATTATTTCCAGTAACGGTTTAATAGAACAGAACAAATACTAAAAACGCTTTTATATGATTTGTAAAAAAATAATGAATACCGGTATTGCCTTGCTGCTTGCAGGGCTCCCGGCCATACCTGTTGTGGCGCAACAAAGTACGGCAGATATCAATGAATTAAAAGCCGTGATAACAAAGTATCCGGATAGTCTCGGAGCGCATCATGATTACATTAAAGCATTCCGTAAAAGTATTCCCAACGCATCTTTCCGCAATGGAGATTCGGTGATATCATTACTGAAAGGACAGTATGCGCAGTGGGCCAAACAATTTCCAAAATCAGCTATCGTACCTTTTGCTATAGGAGAAGCATTTGCTGATGCAGAAAGTCCTAAGGCAAAACCGTATCTGCTAAAGGCAGTGAACCTGGATCCCAAGCTGGCCCAGGCCTGGAGAGACCTGTCTATTGATGCAGACCGCTGGGGTGATCAGAATGGAGCAAGGGAATACATGGGTAAAGCATCAGCAGCAGATCCCTCAGACCCCAGCTATGCGTTTTATTATGCCATGGATTTTGAGCACGTTGATGGCAAAAAGTGGCGGGCCATGTTGTATGACCTGGCCAAAAAGTTCCCGCAAAGTGAACGCGGCGCTCAGGGCTTATACTGGCTGGGTGCCAGGAGCAACGACACTACAGAAAAAGTAAAAGTATATGAGCAGTTGCGTGCTTTGTATCCACCTGCGAAATTCAGCTGGTCGTCTGGCGGAATGGATGATCTGTTTAGTATTTACCTGAAAACAGCGCCTGAAAAAGCCGCAGCACTGGCTTCCTCCCTGAAGGGCCAGGAAGGCTGGGGCGCCAAAGATACGCTGGCAGGAAAGATCATTACGGTGAATACCTATCTGCAGCAGCAGCAATTCCGGGAAGCAGCCGATCTGCTGGCAGGCATTAAGCAGCCGCGGTACTCAAGACTGAATTCTTTCATCGCCTTGCTGAAAGCCAGGGCCACACATGGAGCAGGTAATACCAATGAAGCTTACAACGGACTTGCTGCGATTTATGCGAAGGACCCAACTGATGATATCTGGAAGGAACTGGAAGTGTACGGAAAAGCGCAGGGAAAGAATTCCCAACAGATGGAAAACGATATCTGGCAGATACGGCAGCAGACAGTGAAACCTGCTCCTCCTTTCAATCTTGGGCTGTATACCTCCTCAGGAACTGCTTCCCTGGAAGATTATAAGGGGAAGGTAGTATTGCTCACCTTCTGGTTTCCTGGTTGTGGCCCATGCCGCGGTGAGTTCCCACATTTCCAGAGTGTGATGGATAAATTCAAGGGACAGGAAGTAGCTTATGTAGGGATTAATGTTTCTCCGGACCAGGACGAGTATGTATTACCATTTATGAAAGGAACAGGTTATTCTTTTACTCCGCTACGCGCCACCGATGAATGGGCGGCCAAGGTATATAAAGTACGTGGAGAGCCTACCAATTTCCTGATCGATCAAAAAGGACAGCTGGTGTTTACAGATTTCCGGATAGATGGAAGTAATGAACGGACGTTGGAACTGATGATAGGGGAGGTGTTGAAGAGAAACTAATTTTTACATGGAGCACTTTATCAGCAGTTGTTTGGGTTAATGACGAGAGTATAGTAACGGACAGAAACAAACTTTCAGGAAAGGATTGGTATAAAAACGGAATACACAGTTTAGCGACTGGGTATTCCGTTTTTTTGCGCAAGGGGACCCCTTTCCTTCTTATTAAATTCCTGTAGCTCTTTGGATGGAAATAGTATCTTCTTTTTCATCTTTAAGTCCGGCATTTAGATATCTGCCAATTACAATGTATAAATAATTAAACAATAGTAATTTAAACTCCACACTATAATCTCTTAATTTTTTGCTATAGTTTGTGCTTTCAACTGAAACATCTGAAATTTAAAACTAGCTATTGTCAATCAACGGAGCAAAAGGGGAAATGGAGCTGATCAATTCTTTTCAGCGAGGGGATCATAAAGCGCTGCACCAGGTATATGCTATATATCAGCGGCCGCTCTGTTTTTTTACGGAACAAATCATTGCCAATACCATGGCAGCGGAAGATATCGTATCCGATTGCTTTATCAGTGCTTATCAAAAAAAGGAAGATTTTCCTTCCCTCAATCACCTGAAGTCCTTTCTTTTCACCGCTGCCAAAAATGCGGCACTTAACTATATTAAGTCGGAAAAGCGGCATCATGATATTCATCACCTGTTGGAAAGATCTGCCGATAAACTGGCGATAGATGTAGAAAATGCTTACATCAGGACGGAAGTGATGCAGATCATTTTTTCGGAAATTGAAAAGTTACCCCCACAATGCAGGTTGGTAGTCCGCATGGCCATTATAGATGGCAAAAGCGCTGCTGAAATTGCCACCGAGCTGAATATGGCCTACCAAACCGTTTTAAATCAAAAGGCGAAAGGGGTGGCATTGCTACGTAACAGCTTATTGAAAAATGAATTGATTTCCTTGCCCATGCTGCTTTCTGCACTAATATTACTGCAACAGTAATTTTTTTTTCAGAAGACCGGTATAAAATGAAGCGTTAGTTGTTTTAGTAGTGTAGTATGGAAGAAAAGAATCATTACATCGCCATTTTAATTGGCAAATACCTGGATGGTAGTCTCGATGCCAATGAGCAAATCGTATTAGACGAATGGATCAACGCATCCGATAATAACCGCCATCTTTTTGCAGAACTCAGTGATGGAGAACAGTTGATGACTCATCTTCAACGCTTCTATGCTTATGACGGAGACCGGATTGCCCGGAAAATCGGTGCACAGATTCCTGCCTTTGCAACGCCTCCCAGGACCTCCATCTTCCATATTCATTCCTTACGCAAATGGGGTTGGGCAGCTGCTGTGGCGCTGTTATTAGGTGGAGCTACCTGGTTTTGGGTAAATCATACAACAACCCCCACCACTTTACAGGCGTCCAACCTGGTAGCTATTGCGCCGGGAAAAGAAGGGGCGATTCTTACACTGGCAGATGGCCGGCAGGTATCGCTCGACAGTATGGGCAATGGGGTAGTCACTCATCAAAGCGGTGCTTCCGTAGTAATGTCCAACGGGAAACTGATATATGATGCTGCCGGTGAAAGTGCTACCAGCACCGAATACAACAAAATGACCACGCCAAAGGGACGACAGTTCCAGGTGACCTTACCGGATGGCACCAAAGTGTGGTTAAATGCCGCCAGCTCTATCCGCTATCCTACTGCCTTTACAGCAGAGGAGAGAAGGGTGGAGGTAACAGGAGAAGTATACTTTGAAGTAGCGAAGGATGCCAACAAACCCTTCCTCGTCAACATCAACAATAAAGGAACTATCGAAGTACTGGGCACATTGTTCAATGTAAATGCCTACGAAAACGAGAAATCAATCCGCACCACGCTGCTGGATGGAAGCGTGAGAGTAGCGGTTAGTCATGCTAACAGTGTTATACTGGCACCTGGTCAACAAGCCAGCATCGGCCAGGCAACAGGCCTGCATATGCCGGAAGAAAAAGTTATGGTGGTAAATAATCCGGATCTTGAAAAAATAATGGCCTGGAAAAATAACTTATTTAATTTCGAAAACGCAGACCTGGGGGAGGTTATGCGACAGCTGGAACGCTGGTATAATATAGATGTGGTATATGAGAATGGTATACCGGATAAAAAATTTAAGGGAGAAATGAGCAGACAAATCGCATTGGCGGATCTGCTGGAAATATTAAGGAAAACGGAAGTAGACTTTAGAGTAGAAGGACGTACACTGATTGTATTAAATAATAAGTAGCCAATAATATTCTTCACCGAATGCATTAAGGAGGGCTGGATAAACCAGTCAGGGAATAACTATATATATCAACAACCAACCATTAAAAAACCGTCATGGATTGCAGCCATGACGGTGAATGAATCTGGTCGGTTCTAAACGGTTTCTTCGTTTCACATTTATTAACAACCAAATCTCATGCAATCTATGCAAAAAAAATGCTATTGGCCCCCCGACCGTAGGGGAAAATTCAAGGGCCTAACCAAAATCTTCCTGGCTATGAGACTTACTGTCATTTTATTAACAGCCGCCATCCTGCAGGCAAGCGCCTCAGGTCATGCACAAACCGTTACGCTATCGGGTAAATCTATACCTATTAAAAAAGTATTTACCGAAATTAAACTGCAAACCGGGTATGTTGTTTTCAGCAACATCAACACCATCAGCGACACGCGCAGCGTTTCCCTGTCTGCCAGGGATATGCCGCTGAAAGAGGTGCTGGATATTATATTGAAAGATCTGCCGGTCACTTACCTGATTAAGGATAAAACCATTGTGCTGTCGCGTAAGCCAGCCATTAACTTCCTGGACATCCCGGCGCCACCCATCTCTATTTCGGGTGTGATCCGGTCGGCTACCGGAGAATTGTTGCCCGGCGTTTCTGTGCGGATTAAAAATACGGTTACCGGTACTGTTACCTCCACTGACGGAACATTTTATTTTCGTCAGCTACCGGAAAATACGGTGATCCAGATTTCCATGCTGGGTTATGAAACCCTGGAAATTGGTATCCGCCAAACGGCCCAAAGCTTTACTGCTTATACCTTGAATAAGGACCAGTCTAAATCCCTGCTGGTGACCGATGGTAACAACATCACTATGAATATCACGCTGAACCGGAAAGATTTCGAAATGAGTGATGTAGTGGTGACCGGGTATCGGAATGTAAATAAAGGAAATTATGTAGGCGCCATTTACGCTGTGAGGGCCGATGATATTAAAATAGCGGGTGAAACCAGTATTGACCAGATGTTGCAGGGTGTTGTGCCGGGAATGTCCGTACTGACGCAATCGGGTCAGGTAGGCTCCACTCCAAAAATCCGCATCCGCGGCACCTCTACCATTCTTGGCAACCAGGAGCCGGTATGGGTAGTAGATGGGGTCATTCAGCGTGATCCTTTACCGCTTCCGGAAGGTAGCGGATCGCTGGCCACTGATATGGGTGAATTACGCCTGATCGCTTCTAATGCGATTTCCTGGCTGAACCCCAATGATATTGAAACCATTACCGTATTAAAAGATGCTTCTGCCACTGCTATTTATGGTTCACAGGCAGCAAACGGGGTGATTGTACTCACCACGAAAAAAGGCCGCCCCGGACAGTTAGCCGTGTCCTACAGCAGCAACCTTTCTATTGGTCAAAGACCGTCCTACAGTCAGTACGATCTGATGAACTCACAGCAACTGATGCAGTTCTCCAAAGAAGTATATGAAGGACGCGACAGTTATACTTCTGAGATATTGCCTATTGGCTATGGTGGATTAATACAGCAATTGCAGAAAAAAGAGATCGATTACGCTACTTATTTAGAAAAATACAGGAAGATGGAGAACCAGAATACAGACTGGTTTGCCCTGCTTTTCCGCAATTCGTTCAGCCAGAACCATAGCGTGAGCATCTCCGGTGGTAGTGAAAAGATCACGAACAGAACCTCCTTCAGTATGCAACAGCAGAACGGAGAAGGTAAAGGAAATGACCTGAAGACTTTTTCAGCCGCGTCTAATACCACCCTCCGCTTTGGAAAGGCGTTGACGGTAAACCTGATGCTGAATGGGAGCATGCGGGAAACAAACGGTTATGCTTATGGTGTAGATCCGTTTACCTATGCGTATAATACTGCCAGAACGATTCCCATGTATAACGATGATGGTACACTCTTTTATCACGAAAAAAGAGGTGAACCCAGTACCGTTATTCCTGGTGCTCCTGGTTATTTGTATAACATTCAGAATGAAATTAATAATACAGGGAATAAAAATACCAACACTACCCTGTCATCTACTGTTGATGTGAACCTGCAATTAGCAAAAGGCCTCCAGTATCAGGGCTTGCTGGCATACAATGTTGCTACTACCAACATAAAATCCTACGCTACAGAATTATCTTTCTATATCACGCAAACAAGAGGATATGAGTTTKGCAGCGTACTATCCAACTCACCACAGGAGTTGGCCAGTCGCCTGCCTTTTGGAGGATTGGTGCAAATGCAGAATGCTACCAACAAAGGATATACCTGGAGAAACAGCCTGGTATATGACCGGTTATTTGGTCAGCTGCACACCATGACCCTGCAAGGGGGGATAGAAGCACGTTCCGGATTGCTCCAGAGTAATATGGATACACGTTATGGCTACCTGCGTTACCGTGGCGAAAGCTACGCTCCGCTGCCTTTGGCGCCTGTGTTTCTTGGTGCCAGTGGATCGAGTCTCTACGAAGCCATGCGTTTGAATTCAAAGATTGTGAACCAGGAAAGTAATTACCTCAGTGAATATGTGTCTGCGGTATATGGCTTTGATCAGCGTTATATATTTAACTTCAATGCAAGACTGGATGCATCCAACCGTTTCGGGCAGGACAAAAACAAAAGGTTCCAGCCAACCTGGTCTGTGGGTGGAAAATGGCGTGTTGCCAATGAAAAGTTCCTGCGTTCCCTGCGGTGGCTGAATGGACTAGACTTGTCCGCAACTTATGGTTACCAGGGAAATGCGGTGGAAGCAGTATCTCCTTACCTCATTGCTACAGATGGAGGGCTAAGCACCATATTCAAGCAATATACACTCAATATCAAATCGCTTCCTTATCCGGACCTGGGTTGGGAAAAAACGAAAACATGGAATCTTGGTGTGGATATATCGCTGTTGAGAGGCCGCCTGAATGCTACTGCCAACTGGTATAAGAAAACCAGTAATATCCTGGCATCGCGGGACGTGCCTGTTGAAAACGGGATGAATTCCGCTACGGTATTTGGTTCCCGGATGGATAACACCGGCTATGACCTGATCATCAGTGTCATTCCCATACGTACCAAAGACTTCCTGTGGCAGTTTTCTGTGAATACAGGTCTTGCCCGTAATAAGCTGGCGCAAAACCAACGGATCAATACCAGAGAAGATTATCTGAGTGGAAACGCTATTGTGAACGGAGAAGCCTATTCTACCTTTTACTCTTATTCTTATGCTGGCTTAAATGGAAAGACGGGTATTCCTACTTTCAACAAAATGGATATTAAACCCACTTCGAATGACCTGGACTACCTGGTAAAATCAGGTAAGCTGGATCCTGATTTTTCAGGAGGATTTAGTACCATGTTGAGGTATAAAAATATTTCACTGAGTACACAGTTTGCGATGGCATTCGGCAATCAGAAACGTCTGCCTCCGTTCTATAATGCCAATGGTGCACCTACACCGGAGCAAAATGTACCAAGGATACTGCTTGACCGCTGGAAACAACCAGGTGATGAACTACATACCAACGTGCCGGCTATTCCTCCCGGAAATCCCCGCAGGATAGAGATTCCATTACCAGTAATGACTAACTACACGCAAACACCTTATCAACTCTACAATCAATCTGATTATATGGTGGCCAATGCTGATTTTATCCGTTGCCGTCAATTGTCAATAGGTTACGAATTTTCGCAGGATCTGCTGAAAAAAGTACACATCAAACGTTTAAGTACTTCGTTTAGCCTTACCAATCCGTTCCTGGTAACTTTTGACGATGCATGGAGAGGTTATGATCCGGAAACAGCAGGGTGGCCTGCCCGCAGGGTAACGTCATTATCTTTTAATATGACCTTCTAATATTGAAACGCATGAAATATAAATTATTAACTGTTTTTTTTATCACCAGCCTGCTGGCACTCAGCGGTTGCAAAAAATTCCTGGAGGAAAAGTCCCAGAGTGATGTGATTCCAAAAACAGCCACTGACTTCCGGGAGCTATTGATAGGATCGGGTTATATGAAAGATGAGGATCCGTCCAACTTTGTTTACTTTATGGATGATGATGTAGACCTGTTCATTGAATGGGGAGATGGTACTACTGTGGTAGGATCCAATGCGGCCAAAGAGAATTACCTCTTTTATACCTGGCAACCTAAACTGGGTGACATGAATGGTTTAGGCAATGTTATCAATACAGATCCTTCTACTACTGCCTATTACCGCTATTATGAGCTGATCAAGGGGTGCAACGCCGTGCTGGATAATATCAACACCGCTATTGGCAGTCAGGCTGATAAAGACAGGGTAAAAGCCGAGGCACTGGCTGTACGGGCCATGTATTATTTCCGGTTGGTAAATCTTTACGGAGAACCATACAACAGCAACCCGGCATCGCTGTCTGTACCATTAAAACTGAATTCAGGTGTAACCGCCGAATACATGGCGCAATCGACTGTGGCGGAGGTATATGCCCAGGTGGTTACCGATCTGAAAGAAGCGGCCACACTGATGGATCCGCTGCCTGTTGCCCGCAAAGATTTTCATATCAATCAACCAGCTATCCATATCCTTTTATCCAGGGTATATCTCTATATGGAAAAATGGGAAGACTGCATAGCAGAAGCCAATAAGGTGTTTGAGGAGGGAGGAGTGGTAACGAACCTGACAGGCATCAGCACCGGTTACTGGATCACTTATTCCAATCCGGAAATAGAATGGATGTTTGGCGGCAGAGCACAGGCGGGCGACCAGACTGCCTACAGCCCCTCTCCTGAACTCCGGTCTATATATGATGCCAACGATGTACGCCTCAAATATGGTTTTACCGCGTCAAACGGTGGCACACAGATCGTAACCAAGTATACGAACGTGGACCAGGAACTGGAGCAATGTCTTCGTACCGGAGAGGCAGTCTTAAACAGGGCGGAAGCAAGCGTACAACTCGGAAAGCTGTCTGATGGCCTGAAAGACCTGAATGATCTGCGCCACAAGCGCATCATCGGATATACGGATGAAAATATCAGTGATAAGGCGGTATTGCTGAAAGCCGTGCGGGACGAACGTCGCAAGGAATTCTGTATGGAGGGATTCCGTTGGTTCGACCTGCGCCGTTATGGTATGCCTGCTATCACTCACCGTTATCAGGCGGAATTGGGAGAAGCGATACTGCATTACACGCTGAAAGAAAAAGATCCGATGTATACACTGCCTTTTCCTTCCAGTTTGTTGATGAGAAATCCTGCGTTGAAACAGAATCCTTCCGGTACCATGGCCGACAGGAACGGGCAATAATTGTTTAACAAGCAATACAACAATACAATGAAGCATCTATTTATTATCGGCTGCATTTCCAGCATATTGTTATTCTCTTGCAAAAAGGACGTTGCCATCGGACCTCCGGTGTCAGTCGGGCCTGATTATGTTTTGCCGCAGGGAAATGCGCCTAAAGAAGCAAATGATAAAATTCAGCAATTGTACGATACGTACGGTTCTTACTTCCTCTATAATTTTACGCAGAAAGATTTTGAATGGGTACAGTCCACTGGTGGCGGTTCTTCCAAGATCGATACCGTGGTATTGGGTAATCCGGCTTATGCAGGTGATATGCTGACTTTCCTGAATGATATCTGGTTGAAATTTCTGCCGGAAGATTTTAAGAAAAGCCAGGGTATTCCCTATCGCGTGCTGATGGCAGATACCATCAGGCAATACAGGGTTGGATTTCCTCCTGGCCGGGAATACCTCTACTTTGATTATAAAGTAGTGGGAAAGTCCATCACTTTCGCGGGGATGAATAGTAGTCTCCGCACCATGACATCTGCACAAAAAGTAGATAAAAAAAACCTGCTGATAGTACCTATCTGGAATTATTATCTTGCTAACAGTATCCTTCAGGTGCCTGCAGCGTTTTATACGGTCAGTGATTATACCGCCGCTGCACCTGCAGTACCCGTTAATGCTACCAATCCGGTGAACCAGGCGGCTTTCAGAACAAGAGGTTTTTTACCGTCTTCTTATCCGGCTACTTCTGCTTCTGAATGGTATTTCGGTACCTATAACTGGCCCAGTGCCAAATCAAATGACATCAGTTCTTTTATCCTGAATGTGCTCACGCGGACAGATGCGCAGATGCAGCCTTACCTGGCTTATCCGTTGATTAAGCAGAAGTTCGACATCCTGGTAAATTTTTACAAAACAAAATATAACATAGACGTGCGCGCCATCGCTAATGCTACCTACTGATCCTAACCCTTCCTTTCGCCCGGGGCTGGTCCCCGGACGAAAGGAATTTCAGTAGTCCATCTTCATAAATCGTATTCAAACGCAATCATTGTGTAAGCAAAAGTTTACACCAGCTATTTTATTTAATAAACAATCCGTAATGAATGGAAAACGCCATCGTAAAAGTTGAAAATCTGTCTCACCGTTACGCTTCCCAGTGGGCGGTCAGAGATATAAATCTTGAGATCCATAGTCAGGGCGTTGTAGGCCTGCTGGGGTCCAACGGGGCCGGTAAATCCACTACCATGAATATTATTTGTGGGGTGCTGAAGCAATCGAAAGGAGAAGTATTTATTAACGGAGTTAACCTGAAAGATAATCCGGTAGCAGCCAAGCGCAACATCGGGTTTATGCCGCAGAAACTGCCGCTGTACCAGGATTTTACCGTAGAAGAATATCTTACCTATTGCGCTGACCTGCGGATGGTAGAAAAAAAACAGGTGAAAAAAGCGGTACAGGAAGCGCTGGAAAGATGTGGTGTAGCGCATTTCAGAGATCGTTTACTCCGTAACCTGTCGGGAGGTTATCAGCAGCGTGTAGGCATTGCCCAGGCTATTGTACACAACCCGAAGTTTGTAGTACTGGATGAACCCACCAACGGACTGGATCCTAACCAGATCGTGGAAGTACGTAACCTGATCAAACATATTGCACTGGACCGTTCGGTATTACTGTCTACCCACATCCTCACCGAAGTACAGGCTACCTGCCGGGAGATTAAGATGATAGAAGAGGGACAGATGGTGTTTTCCGGTACCCTGGAAATGTTTGACAATTACATTGAACCCAATACGCTGGTAGTTGTGCTGGACACGCCTCCCGCGCATGATGAGCTGCTGAAGCTGGAAGGCATCAGGTCTATTGAGCAGCTGGCGCCTTCCCGTTTCAGACTGGGATATGATGGAGAAAAGAAAACAGCACAGCGCATAGCGGAAATCAGTGTAACCAAAGGTTGGGGACTGATGGAACTGATCATTGAAAAGAGTTCACTGGATGCAGTATTTGCCCGGTTGTCGAAAAAAAACATCAAATAAAAAGCTGATAAAAAAATATTCAATGAGACGAATTTATAAGATCGCCAAGGCGGAGTTATTCACCTTGTTTTATTCGCCGATCGCCTGGATGATCCTTATCGTATTTACCTTCCAGACAGGGATGGCTTTTGTGGAACATCTGCACGAAGTACTCCAGGCGCAGCGCACCGGTTGGGGAAATGCATTTATTACCGCCAACATCTTCTCCGGCCAGCGTGGTTTGTTATCCACCGTACAGGGCTACCTGTATCTTTATATGCCACTGCTTACCATGGGGCTGATGAGCAGAGAGCTGAGCAGCGGGTCTATCAAATTATTATATTCATCTCCCGTAACTTCTTCCCAGATCATCCGCGGTAAGTTCCTCGCCATGATGACTTACAGTTTCCTGCTCATCGGTGTTTTACTGGTGTATGTGGTGATCGGGATATTTACAATAGACCATTTTGAGCTTTCCTCTGTTGCATCGGGATTACTGGCGATCTACCTGCTGATGTGTGCCTATTCGGCAATCGGGCTGTTTATGTCCAGCCTTACCTCTTACCAGGTAGTGGCGGCGCTGGGTACGCTCGTATTACTGGCTACGCTCAGTTATATGGATAAAGTATGGCAGGACATCGGCTTTGTTCGCGACATTACTTATTGGTTATCCATCTCCGGACGTTGTAATGAAATGATCAGTGGGCTGATATGCACTGAAGACGTACTCTACTTTGTTATCGTGGTATGCCTGTTCCTGACCCTGAGTATCCAGAAACTACAGGCCAACCGCACGCATGCTTCCTTCTCCAAGGTATGGGGGAAATATGTACTGGTGGTAGTAGCCGCCATGATGCTGGGGTACGCTACCTCCAGACCTATGCTCATGGCTTATTATGACGCCACTGAAACAAAACGTAATACGCTGACACCAAACAGTCAGGCCATCATGGCTAAACTGGATGGTGGCATGACCATCACMACCTACGTTAACCTGTTGGACAGAGAATATTATAATGGTATTCCTTCGATGGTGAATGAAGACAAGCAAAGGCTAAAACAATTCATCCGTTTTAAGCCGGAAACGAAAATGAAATATGTTTACTATTACGATAAGCCCAGCAATAATCCTCGTCTGGATATCATCTATAAAAATAAAACGCTGGCAGAGCAAGCCCAGAAAGAAGCAGAAGTCAAAGAACTGGACCTTGACCTCTTTTTGACACCGGCAGAAATAAAGAAGAAAATTGATCTCACCGATGAGGGGAACACCTTTGTTCGCGTGGTAGAGCGGGAAAACGGACAGAAGACATTCCTGAGGATCTATGATGATATGGAGAAGTTCCCCAGCGAAGCGGAAGTATCTGCCGTATTCAAACGCATGGTGATGAAGCTGCCCAGGATTGCTTTTCTGCAGGGGCAGGGCGAGCGGAAAATAGAAGGGGAAAGGATTAAGGACTATACCCTGTTTTCTTCCGTTAAAACATTCCGTTATGCACTGACTAACCAGGGATGTGATGTGGAAAACCTGGATCTTTCCGGTGATAAACAGATTCCGAAAGAAGTAGATATCATTGTGATCTCCGATATGCAGCAGGCCATGGATACTGTTTCTAAAAAGAAACTGGATGTCTACATCGCCAATGGTGGGAACCTTGCAGTTACCCTTAAGCCAGGATCAGCGGCGATGGAATCATTTATTGCACAATTTGGTGTGAAAACGGTTCCTGGTCAGCTGGTACAGCCTAAGCAGGATGTAGCTGCCAACGCCGTGATATGCAGGCCTACACCGGCAGCTAAAGGGATTGCAGAGATCTTTGAAATGATGAGTCAGCAACACAAATATGTGGGCATGGTAAAATCGGCAGGGCTGGTGATGGCCGAAAACAAAGGCTTTAAAGCGACCCCTGTTTTGCAAACCGATACAGCTAAAACCTGGAATGAAACCCAAACCATCGACTTTGTGAATGATTCTGCCACCGTGGACATTGCTGCCGGAGAAAAGGTGGATAGCTTTGTGACCGCCATGGCCCTGACAAGAAAGATAGGTAATAAAGAACAACGCATCATGATTATAGGAGATGCCGACTGTATCAGCAACGGCGGAATGAAACCACAGATCAGATATTACGGCGCTGCTAACTTTTCCATGATCCCTGGTATGTTTCACTGGTTATCTTACGGCACAGTACCAGTGGATGTAAGCCGTCCGCGTGGCTCCGACAATGAAACAACGCTCACCAAGGAAAGCCTGAAAGTGGTGAAATATGGATTAATGGGTGTTATCCCGGGATTATTGTTAATAGGAAGCACCATTTTACTCATCAGGAGAAGAAGAAAGTAAAACAGAGCAGGTATGAGCCTAATGACTGATAAACAAACGCTGAATGATCTGAATATTTTCGGGAAAGGAGGAGGGGATTCTATTTACGCGATATTTAACCGAACCTTTACCCGTGGCGGATCTGAGTTGCTGGAAGAAATGTTCCACGAACCGCTTTCTGAAGCGGCAGCGATCAATGCACGCAGCACCACTATCCGCTCCTTCGCTGAAAAGGCGATTCCTTTCCCTTATGAAAGTGAATGGTTTGATGCGGGGGAACAGCACTTGCAAAATACAGATGAGCGCAGCCGGCTGAATGAAGAGGAAGATACGTTGAGCAGAAAATTCAACCAGTTCATTGCAGCCGATACAGAATATAAAGCCATTGAAAAAGGTGTATTAAGCCTGATCAATATCTTACAGGCTACGAGGCTGTTTTCAGACAGTATCCGGCAGCAGGTAGCCAACATCCCCTATAGCCGGGAACTGGCCGCTATTGACCAGCTATTGCGCCTGGAAGAGCTGCAGCCGATGATGCAGGAGCAAACGAAACATAAATTTCCTTTTGCCAAAGTAGCGGAGTACGATAAAGTACTCCGCTTCCGGCAACGGGAAAAGATCCAGCAACTACTACGGCATATTTATCTCGCCGATGTATATCTCTCTGTTGCCCGCACTGCTAACGAACATCAGTTTTGTTTCCCGGTAGCCTTGCCTCCACAGGCACAAACGGTGGTGCTGGAGAATTTTTATCATCCGTCTTTAACGAAACCGGTAGCCAATTCTTTGACCATTACGCCATCGAGTAATATCATTTTCCTGACGGGGGCAAATATGGCGGGGAAATCTACTTTCATGAAAGCGCTGGGCATTGCGATGTTCCTGGCACAGATGGGATTCCCGGTGCCGGCGTCAAAAATGGAGTTCTCTGTGCGGGATGGTATTTTCACTACCATCAACCTGCCGGACAGTCTGAGTCAGGGAGCCAGCCACTTTTATGCAGAAGTATTGCGCATCAAAACCATCGCCCGGGAATTAAGCCGGGATAAATACCTGTTCGTCATTTTTGATGAACTGTTCCGCGGTACCAATGTTAAAGATGCATACGAAGCCACAATTGCTATCACGGCTGCAATTGCCCGCAGGCAAAATTGTATGTTCGTAGTATCTACACATATCATTGAAGCGGGTGAAGTACTCAAGGAAAAATGTGACAATATCAACTTCGTATATCTGCCAACGTTAATGGAAGGCAATAAGCCCGTTTATACACATAAACTGGCATCCGGCGTTACTTCCGACAGGCATGGCATGGTGATTATTAAAAATGAAGGTATCCTGGATATATTAGCCAGGAAAAAATCAATAAAGAAGACCACATGAGCTTTATTGCCGACAAACAAACACTGGATGATTTATCGTTGCTGGGAAAGTATAACACACATTCCATCTTCCATATTTTCAACCAGGTAAAAACCAGGGGTGCTGAAAAACTGCTGAATGAGCTATTCCTGCATCCGTTAACAGATGCAGCGCAGATCAATAACAGGAGTGCTGCTTTTCGTTATTTTGGAGACCATCCCGCTACTTTCCCTTTTGATGAAGCGTTGCTGGGGAACATGGAAGCCTTCCTGGACGAAGGAAGTGCGGGCAATCTGCCCATGGCGATCTGGCAGATGAGCCGGAAAAAATTAATGGCAGTGCTGGTGAAGGAGGAAACTTATCAACTGCAAGTAGCGGGAATTGATACCTGTATCGACTTATTGAAAGGCTTTGCTGTATTATTGGATCAGTTGGAAAAGGAGGGCCGCGATAAAAATACGCCCTGGGAAAAATGGGTGGCCACCGCCCGCCATATCCTCCGGGATAAGCGGCTCAGAGAGCTGACCACCACAAAAAGATCTTTGCTGCAAAACGCGCGACTACATTACCTGGTAGCGAATGTGTTCCAACAGTCGTTGAAAACATTGCTGCACCTGACCTATGAGATAGAGGTGTTTATCACCGTATCCCGCATCGGTAAGAAGAAAGGATTTGCCTACGGCACCGCTTTTCCGAAAGAAAAGAATATGCTGGTGGCAACAGGCGTAAGACATCCTGGTTTGGACAAAGCTGTTTCCAACACACTTTCCTTCAGGGGTAACAGCAATGTGTTATTCCTGACTGGTGCCAATATGGCCGGTAAGTCTACCCTGATGAAATCAACCGGGATCATGATGTACCTTGCTCATATGGGATTTCCTGTGGCGGCGGTAGATTTGCAGTTTTCTGTGCTGGATGGTATCTATTCTTCTGTGAATGTACCGGACGACCTGAACAGGGGATATAGTCATTTTTATGCAGAAGTACTCCGGGTGAAAAAGGTAGCAGAAGAAGTAGATGCAGGCAAGCATCTTTTTGTCATCTTTGATGAACTGTTTAAAGGTACCAATGTGAAAGATGCGTATGATGCCACCCTGGCGGTGACAGCGGCTTTTACAGCATTCACGGATTGCTTCTTTATTATCTCCACCCATATTTTTGAAGTGGGAGATGCGTTGAAATCTGAAGGAGATCATATTCAGTTTGAATTCCTGCCTACTATTATGGAAGGAACGGTGCCCAGGTATACATACCGGTTGCAGAAAGGTATTACGGCAGACCGGCAGGGCATGATCATTATTGAAAATGAAGGCATACTGGATATGCTGTAGCTACTATAAAAAAGTGGGATCTTGTTACAACAAAAAAATAGCAAAAGAGAAATAACTATGTACTATCGTTACTTGGCTACAGCAGGACTGCTATGCCTTTCTATAGCCGGGAGTTCGCAGGCTCCGGGTCAATCGATCCCGTTGGATACGGCTGTTCGCACGGGGCAGCTATCAAATGGATTTACCTACTATATCCGCAAAAATAATGAGCCGGCGAAAAGGGCATTATTTTACCTGGTGAATAAAGTAGGTTCTATTCTGGAAGATGATGACCAGCAGGGGCTGGCCCATTTCATGGAGCACATGAACTTTAATGGTACTACGCATTTTCCTAAAAATGAGCTGATCAATTATCTGCAGAAAGCAGGTGTGCGGTTTGGGGCTGATCTCAACGCCTATACGTCGTTTGATGAAACAGTTTACCAGTTGCCGATTCCTACAGATGATCCTGCCATGGTGAGTCGTGGCCTGGATATTATGCGCGACTGGGCGCATGAAGCACTGCTGGAAACAGATGCTATTGATAAGGAAAGAGGTGTGGTACTGGAAGAAAAAAGGCTGCGCAAAGGGGTAGGGGAGCGTTTGCAACAACAAACATTTCCGCTGACCCTGAATTATTCGCGTTATACCATGCGGCAGCCTATCGGCACGGATAGCATATTAACGCATTTCCCTGCTGATGCCATCCGCCGTTTTCACCGCGACTGGTATCGTCCTGATCTGCAAGCCCTCGTTGTGGTGGGAGATGTGGATGTAAATCAGGTGGAACAACAGATCCGCAAACAATTTGCAGATCTGAAAAATCCTCCCAATGAAAGACCCAGACCTGACTATAAAATTGCACTGACCGGCAAAAATCAATTCCTGTCATTAACAGATCCCGAAGTAAGTGGTACCCAACTGGAACTGCTGATCAAGCATACTGCTTCCAAACTGATTACCACTGCAGACTATCTCAATTCCATGCAGAGGGGCCTGTTTAATCAATTGCTCTCTTTCCGCATGAACGAGTTAAGTCAGCAGTCTAATCCTCCCTTCCTGGGCGCCAATGCGGGCATTGGAAATTTAATCGGAGGACTGGATCAGTTTTCCTTCTCCGTTTCTGCAAAGCCAGGGAAACTGAAAGAAGCTTTCACTGCTACCTGGTCAGTAGTGGAACAGGTAAAACGTAACGGCTTTACACAAGCTGAACTGGACCGGGCTAAGCTGAGTTATCTGACTGGTATGGAAGCAGCTTTGCACGAAAAGAGTAAAACGCCTTCCAGCAGTTATGTGGCAGAATATCAGCAATTATTCCTCCAGGGCACGCCTGCGCCGGGATTTGACTGGGAATATAACTTTGTAAAAAAGGTATTGCCAGGTATCAGTCTGGATGACCTGAAATCCGTGGCCAACGAATATTTAAAAGAGAATAACCGCGACATATTCCTTGTGGCTGCCGAAAAAGATAAAAATAGTCTTCCTGATTCCGCTACGGTACAGGGATGGTTTAAAGCGGTAGCCAGTGCCTCTCTGGAGCAGTATAAAGAAACTGCTACGGATGCTGTGCTGCTGAAAAAGATGCCGGCGCCGGGAAAAGTAGTGGCGCGCAAAACCATTGCTGAAGTGGGTGTAGAACAACTGACGCTGAGCAATGGGGTGCAGGTGTGGCTGAAGCCTACCACTTATAAAAATGATCAGATCCAGTTTATATCCTTTGCACCGGGAGGTATCAATAAATATCCCAATGCAGATTTCCCAAGTGCTTCCAGCGCTGTTGGCATCATTGGCGGTTCCGGGCTGGCAGATTTCTCTCCGGTTCAGCTGGCGAAGATGTTGAATGGAAAAGCAGTGTCTGTGGGTGCTTATATCGGTGGACGCGGGCAGGGCGTAAATGGGGGCAGCAATGTAAAGGATCTGGAAACAGCGCTGCAACTGGTGTACCTGCGTTATACCGCACCACGTAAAGACACGGTGCTGTTTGACAATGCCATAGCGAGTTCGAGGGAGCAGATCAAAAACCGTTATGATGATCCGGGAAATGTATTTAAAGATACCGTGAGCAATGTGCTGAGTGGGTATCATTACCGTACCAGTCCTGCTACGCAGGAAAGACTGGATAGTATCAGCCTGGATAAGGCCTACGATATTTACCGGGACCGGTTTGCAGATGCTTCCCAGGCTAACTTTGTATTTGTGGGTAACTTCAATACAGATAGCATAAAGCCTTTGCTCGAACAATACCTGGGCGCGTTGCCGTCTCTGAAACGGAATGAACAGGGGATTAAGCTGCATGCGCAAATGCCTAAAGGCAGCCTGGTTAAAACGGTCGCCAAAGGCAAGGAGGATAAAGCAACGGTATTATTGGTGTATAATGGCGAATGTGTTTATAATACCATGAATAAGCTGCAGCTGCAGGCGTTGTCAGAGATACTGCAATACCGGCTGCTGACCAGTCTGCGGGAAAATGCAGGAGAAGTATATACGCCTTCCGTACAGGGCAGCATGGCGAAAGAACCTGATCAACGTTTTGCGATCAATGTATCGTTTGGATGTGCGCCTGAACATGTGGAGCACCTGGTAGGCCTGGTGCAGCAGGATATAGCGAATTTACAACAGGCCGGCGCTACGGCGGATGAACTGCAAAAGTTTAAAATTGGCTATATGAAACAGTTTGAACTGGAGGTAAAAAGTAATGAATTCTGGTTGCAATATCTCACCAGTAAACTGGAAAGTAAGGAACCGCTGAAAGCAGTACCTGATATGGAGAGGTTGCTGTGGAAAATCAATGGAGCTACTATCAAAGCAGCTTCAAAGAACTACCTGAGTAGCCGGAATGTAATCCGGTTTGTATCGTTACCGGAGAAAAAATAGTAGTTGTTTTTGATGGATTATATAAAGGCCGTCTCCTCACAAGGGAGGCGGTTTTTTATTGTACGAGTGGTCGCTTTTGCCCTGTTAATAACCTGTGAAATTATTTTTTGGCGGTTTCACTCCCGGAAATTATATTTGTGGTATAGAATAGTATAGTATAGAACAGTATAGTATAGGTCAACTAAAACAAGCACGTTATGAATATTGGAGCACCGCGCCATCCACGATTCATTTTTTCCACCGTTCGTATTCCATTTACGTTTTAAATTTTTGAAAATGATTGCCAGACATTTGGTGAAATGCGTCTTAGCGTTTCTTTCTGCGTTTTGTTTGTGTGTACCTGGATACGCCCAGCAAAAACCGTTTAAAGGGAAAGTTATCAATTCCACAGACAAATCACCGCTACCCTTTATCAATATAGTAGTGAAAGGCACCACCACCGGCACCAAAACGGATGAGGAAGGCAGATTTCTTCTTACCGCACCAGCCGGTAAAAATACCGTGGTGGTTTCCGGTATCGGCTTCCAGCAACAGGAAGTAATGCTGACAGACGACATTAACATCATCTCCCTGGTATCTACTATAGAAAACCTCAGTGATGTGGTGGTAGTAGGATATGGTACGGCTAAAAAAGCTACTTTAACCGGTTCGGTGACGGCAGTGAAAAGTGCAGAACTCTTAAAAAGTCCACAACCAAATATTTCGAATTCACTCGTAGGTCGTATGCCCGGACTCATCGCCCCTAACACCAGCGGAGAGCCAGGTTACGATGATGCCCGCCTGCTGATCCGCGGTGTGGCTACCACCGGTAACTCTGCTCCCCTGATTGTAATTGATGGAGTACCCAACGCGCTCGGTGGATTTTCCCGGTTAAATCCTAACGACATTGAAAGTATTACTGTGCTGAAAGATGCCTCTGCAGCCATTTATGGCTCCCAGGCAGCAAACGGCGTCATACTCGTTACTACCAAAAAAGGAGAAGCCGGTAAAACAAATTTCAATTTTACCCTCAACCAGGGTTTTATTAAACCTACCCGCTTACCGGAATTTGTGGATGCTTCCACCTATGCTACCATCCTCAATGAAATAGCTTATTATAACAGCCCTACACAAGGCAAAAATCAACGCTATTCCGATGCAGAAATAGAGCTGTTCAGAAATGGGAAAGATCCGGTATCCTATCCTAATACAGACTGGGAAAAGGAACTGTTTAAGCCATTGTCTTCACAAACTTCTGCGAATTTATCCTTCTCCGGTGGCAGCGAGAAACTGAATTATTATATCTCCGGCGGCTTCCTGAATCAGGATGGATTGTATCGCAATAGTCCGCTTAACTATAAACAGTATAATATCCGCGCGAACTTTGATATCAACTTCTCGCCTAAATTCAAGGCAACGGTGCAGGTGTCTGGTCGCCAGGAAGAAAAAACCGCACTGGCAGGTTTTGGGGCATCTAATGTGTTCGAATTCCTGTATCGTACCTACCCTACACTTCCAGCTTATTACCCGAATGGACTCATGGGCGCCGGCGTGGAAATGGGAAAGAACCCGCTCGCCATGGCACAATTATCTGGTGCAGATAAAAGACCCATTACCACCGGAAGCGTGATTGGAAAAGCAAGCTACGAGCTGGCTAAAGGATTGTCTTTAGATGGAATGGTATCTATCGACAAACGTTTCGAATTTGATAAACAACTGGCTAAAAACTGGATTGTATACCAGTATGATAAAGGAGATAAGACCTATAATCCGGTGAAAGGCGGACCCAATAATCCTTCCATGTCTGAAAGCCAGATTAACTATACGCTCCTGAACTCCTTTCTCCGCCTGAGCTATGATAAGCACTTTGGCAAACATCAACTCAGTGCATTTGCGGCTGTACAACAGTCCAAAACAACATACGAAACTTTTGGCGCCGGCCGTCAGAACTATATCACTACGCAGCTGCCGGAATTGAGCCAGGGTGGTGCTTTACCAACGGATGCCAGTAACTACGGCAGCAGTTATATAATTACCCGCAGAAGTTATTTTGGCCGTATCAGTTATAACTACTCAGAAAAATATTTATTGGATGTACAGTTGCGGGAAGATGGATCTTCCATTTTTGCACCCGGAAAACAATATGGCTTTTTCCCCAGCGCGATGGCCGCATGGCGCATTTCGGAAGAATCCTGGTTTAATAAAAATGTGGTGAACAGCTTAAAGCTCCGTGCTTCTTACGGTTTGCTGGGAAATGAAAACATTGCGCCAGACCAGGCACCAGGCTATCAGTACCTGCAAAACCTGAATCTGCAAACCGGCGTACTCAGCACCGTGAATAATGCCGGGCAACCTTATGGCGCCAATATCCCTACCATCTTCTGGGCTAAACTAGCGAACCCCAATATCACCTGGGAAACAGCGAAGAAAGCCAATATCGGTGTGGACTTATCATTGTTAAATCATTTCAATGTAACGGTAGATGTATTCCGTGAAACCAGGGATAACATCCTCGCGGCAAGAAGCTTAAGCATCCCGGGAGTGAGTGGTATCAGCAGCAGCCAGATACCGGACGAAAATATCGGTAAGGTGAGTAACAAGGGTATTGAAGCTTCGGTGATGTATGAAACGAAGTTCAATGAAGTGAAGTTCAACATTGGCGGTAACTTCAGCTTTATCAAAAATAAAGTCATCTTCCTGGATGAAGCTCCCAGCACTCCCTTTCACCAGAAAGTGGAAGGCCATCCGATCAATGCCGGTTTATACTACCGCAGTATAGGTATCTACAAAGACCAGGCACAAATTGATGCTTCACCGCATGCACCCGGCACACAGCCTGGTGACCTGATCCTGGAAGATTTTGATGGCGATAAAAAAATCACCGCTAACGACCGGGTAAGAGTAGATCAGAACAACATTCCGCAAATCGTATATGGTATCACGTTAGGGGCCTCCTGGAAAAGTTTTGATGTAAATATTTTGCTACAGGGACAAGGTAATTCGGCGCAATACCTCCTTTGGGAATCCGGTGAATTTGGTTCCTTCCTGAAAGAGTGGGCAGATAACCGCTGGACGCCTGAAAATACCAATGCTTCCTGGCCACGTGCTGTATCCAGACCTAACTCCAGCAACCTGGGTTCCTACCCCAGCACTTTCTGGAACTGGAATACGTCATTCATCCGTCTTAAGAACGTAGAGATTGGCTACAACCTGCCACCGTCTTTATTATCCAAAGCATCTATAAAAGCGGCGCGTTTCTATCTGAATGGCTTTAACCTGCTCACCTTTACCCGTGTGAAACAAATAGATCCGGAAGGCACCGATGGCAGCGGATATTTTTATCCGCAACAGAAGGTATTTAACGTGGGTGTGAATGTGAATTTTTAAGAGGGAGCAACAATTCATTTACTATTTCAATTGCAAAGAAATGACAACGAAACATATAGCACTGATCCTGGCAGCAGCTGGCCTCGCGGCACTGGGAGCATGTAAAAAAGATTTTCTGGATACCACACCTACCAGCATCATCACCGATGCGGCGGTGTGGGGCGATTCCTCACTGGCAGAGGCCTACGTAACCGGTAGATATATTGGTGTAGGTGGTAACAATGATGGCGGCAAACCCGGATTTGGCAGGGCTTTCGAAGATGCCTGGATGAGTTCTGTGACAGATGAGTCTATGGTGGTATGGGATAACAACACCTGGTTTGTACAACAGGGCGCACTTACGCCCGACAGAACAGGTTGGATCAGTGATACCTGGATCAGAAGTTACCGCAGTATCAGGGAGGTGAACTATGCGCTGGCTAACATCGACAAAGTACCAATGAGCGGTTATGGTAAAGACAGACTGAGAGGAGAATTGCGCTTTATCCGTGCTTACCGTTACCAGGACCTGATCCGCAATTTTGGTGATGTGCCGTTGGTGGGAGACCGGGTATATACATTGGAAGATACCAACTTCGATTCGCTGTTTATCCGCAAACCGGTACAGGAATGTATCCAGTATGCCGTGAATGAACTGGATAACGCTGCCGCCCTGATGCAGCATAAAAAATATCCTATTGGTCGTGGTTCCTATGAAGCAGCGCTGGCCCTGAAAGCACGGCTGTTATTATATGCAGCCAGTCCTTTGTATACTAAAAATGCTGATAATGCCAGCAAATGGACTGCCGCTGCGAATGCTGCACAGACAGTCATTGCAATGAATAAGTTTTCCCTGTACAACGATTACAAAACATTATTTACGATCAGTGGTACTTCGGAAGATATTTTTGAACGCGTATATTCTCCTACCAATGAACACACCAACCTGGAGCTGGTAAATGGTCCCAACGGTTATGGCGGATGGGGTGGTAATTCACCGATGCAGAACCTGGTAGATGATTATGAAATGAAAGATGGTACCCGTTTCGACTGGAATAATGCCACCCAAAAAGCAAAGCCGTACGAAAACAGGGACCCGCGTTTTTATGCCAGCATCCTGTATAATGGCGCACCTTACAGAACCCGTAACGTGGAAACATTTTTGCCTGGAGGTAAAGACAGTAAAGATGGTAATGGTAACTGGAATACCAGTCCTACCGGTTATTATGTAAGAAAATATATCAATGAAAGTAATCCGGTAGAAAATCCTAACCAGACGGCTTACCAGCCCTGGAAATATTTAAGGTATGCGGAAGTGCTGCTCAACTATGCGGAAGCAAAGAACGAAGCCGCAGGGCCGGTGGATAGCGTGTATAAGGCGGTAAACAGTATCCGTCTCAGAGCAGGTATGCCGGAATTGCCGGCGGGACTTTCCAAAGCCGATATGCGTACCCGTATCCGTAATGAACGCCGTATAGAGCTGGCCTTTGAAGAACATCGTTACTATGATGTACGCAGGTGGATGATTGCCGGTGTAACAGAGAAAGTTCCTATTTATGGTATCCGTCCTACCAAACAAGCAGATGGGTCTGTTACCTATAGCATCATTACTGCCCTGGCCCGTAATTTTGATCCGGCAAAAAATTACTGGGCGCCTATCCCCCAATCAGAAATTAATGCCTCCGGCAAAAAACTCCGTCAGAATGACGGGTATTAATATTTCTTAAAACGCAGTACGGATAACGGGCTACCGTTATCCGTACTACGCATAATACTTGTAGCTATCGTTTAAATAAAAGGTTTTTGTTCATGAGGCGATTCATCCATGTAAGACACAGTATCTGGTTATTTGTTATTGGCTGTTGCGGATATGCCACCGCACAGGATTCCAGGCCAATGATTATCCCCGTGGAATCAAAGCATAATGCTGTTGTACTACAGGTAGATGCAAAAGGGCAATTGTCTACCATTTACTTTGGTGCTAAATTATCCGGTAGTGCTTCTTATCAGCAGATATCTGCTGCGTATCAGCAAACCGAAGATTATTCTGAAGTGGCCAATGCTGCCTATACGACCGCCGGTTCAAAAAATCTTTTTGAACCCGCCATAGCGGTTACACATGCGGATGGTAATAATGGCCTTGATCTGCGTTATGTGAGCCATAAATCCATTTCCCGTAGTGCAGACGTGGAAGAGCTCAGCATTGTATTGAAGGATCCGTTGTACCCGTTTGAAGTAACGCTTTACTATAAAGTATATAAAGCCACCGATGTAATAGAGCAATGGTCGGTGATCAGGCACCAGGAAAAGGGAGATGTGACGTTGCAGAAATTTGCTTCTGCCAATTTATACCTGAAAGCTTCCCGTTACTGGCTGAAACAATATCATGGCGACTGGGCAAAAGAAATGCAGGCGGAAGAATCGCAGCTGACGCATGGTATTAAAACACTCGATTCCAAATTGGGTACCCGCGCTAATTTATTCCAGCCACCGGTATTTATGATATCGCTGGATCAACCGGCTACAGAAGACAATGGCAGCGTATTGTACGGCTCCGTTGAGTGGAGCGGTAACTTCAGGGTAGATCTTGAGCTGGACAACCTGGATAACCTGCGTATCATAGCAGGCATCAATAATTATGCATCTCCCTATACATTACCCGCCAATACCGCTTTTGAAACGCCGCCTTTCCTGTACACCTTTTCTACCAAAGGAAAAGGAGATGCCAGCCGTAAGTTGCAAAACTGGGCAAGGAGCTATAAAATACTGGATGGGAAAGGAGAGCGGATCACCTTATTAAACAATTGGGAAGCCACTAATTTCAACTTTGACGAATCTAAGCTGAAGGGCTTATTAGAAGATACCAAAGAGCTGGGCGTAGATCTTTTCCTGCTGGATGACGGCTGGTTTGGTAATAAATTTCCCCGCAACAGTGATCATGCTGGTTTGGGTGACTGGCAGGAGAACCGCAAGAAGCTCCCCAATGGCCTTGCAGCACTGGATAGTATGGCGCAGCGTAATGGAGTGAAATTTGGCATCTGGATAGAGCCGGAGATGGTGAGCCCGCAGAGTGAGCTGAACACCAGGCATCCGGACTGGGTACTAAGACAACCCGGCAGAGCGGAACATTACTTCCGTAATCAGCTGGTGCTGGATTTGAGCAATCCAAAAGTGCAGGACTTTGTTTTTCAGATTGTGGATTCCCTGTTTATCAAGGCACCGAAATTATCTTATATCAAATGGGATTGCAATGCTGTAATTTATAATGCATGGTCTGCCTACCAGCAGAAACAGTCCTCGCAATTGTATGTGGAATACGTAAGAGGGCTGTATAAAGTGCTGGCAAGGGTACGCGCCAAATACCCGATGGTAGCTATGATGCTTTGCTCCGGAGGCGGTGGCCGTGTGGATTACGGGGCCTTACAATATTTCACAGAATACTGGCCCAGCGATAACACCGATCCGTTGGAACGGATTTTTATTCAATGGGAAAACTCTTATTTCTATCCGGCTATTGTCAGCGCTAACCATGTTACCGACTGGGGTAAGCAGCCCATTAAGTTCCGGGTAGACGTAGCCATGATGGGCAAGCTGGGCTTTGATATTGTGGTAAAGGACCTGAAAGAGCAGGAGCGGATCTTCTGTAAAGAGGCGGTGGCGAATTATAATGCTTTGAAAGATGTGATCTGGCACGGAGACCAGTATCGCCTTGCAGATCCGCACGAGGGCAGCGTAGCCGCTGTGATGTACCTGGATGAAAAACAAAGCAGCGGCGTGATGTTCAACTACCTGGTGAATTACCGCTATGATGAAGGCAGTAAACTGCCTATCCGGCTGAAAGGACTGGATCCTGCAAAGAAATACCGGTTAAAAGAGATCAATCTTTATCCGGGAGAAGTTTCCACTATTCCAGATAATGTTACTTTTGCGGGAGATTTTTTAATGACTATTGGATTTAATCCACAACTGAACCTTAAAAGGGCCAGTGTGGTGATCCAGATTAACGAAGCACCCTAAACCATTTTATGAGCGTATTCCAGTTAGAAGAACATCCACACCAGCGGTTAAATATATTAACGGGTGAATGGGTATTGGTATCACCACATCGTACAAAAAGACCATGGAACGGTAAAGTAGAAAAAGTAGACAGAGATCCGTTGCCTGAATATGACGCAACCTGTTACCTGTGTCCAGGTAACGCCCGGATGGGCGGAGAGCTGAATCCGGATTATAAGGAGCCCTTTGCTTTTACCAATGATTTTGGGGCACTGATGGCGGATACGCCGGCCGGAGCAGAGCAGATAGATCAGTTATTACATGCGCGCGGCGTGAAAGGCATTTGCCGGGTAGTATGTTTTTCGCCCCGGCATGATCTCACCCTGCCATTGCTGGAAGTGGCAGATATCCGTAAAGTGATTGGATTATGGGAGAACGAGTTCCGCGATTTAGCGAAAGATCCGGACATTAAGTATATACAGATTTTTGAAAACAAAGGCGAGATCATGGGATGCAGCAACCCCCATCCACACAGCCAGATCTGGGCAGCCAGCGATTTGCCGGCAGAACTGATTAAGGAAACATCTCACCAGAAAAAATATTATGAAACTACCGGGAAAAGCTTATTGCAAAGTTATGTAGCCCTGGAACTTGACAAGCAGGAGAGAATTGTTGTGGAGAACGAACATTTTGTGGCGCTGGTACCTTTCTGGGCGGTATGGCCGTTTGAAACCATGGTAGTGAGTAAGCGGCATGTACCGGATATGACGCATTTCACGGAACAAGAAAAGCTGGCGCTGGCAGATATTCTAAAAAGACTGAGTACCCGGTATGATAATCTTTTTGAAACGTCTTTCCCTTACTCTGCCGGTATGCACCAGGCGCCTGTAAATAGCGGGGCGCATCCGGAATGGCATTGGCACATGCATTTTTATCCACCATTGCTGCGCTCTGCGGCCGTGAAAAAGTTCATGGTAGGGTATGAACTCCTGGCTAGTCCGCAACGGGATATCACACCGGAATGGGCTGCAAAAAAATTGCAATCACTGCCGGAAGAGCATTATTCCCTGCAAAAACTTGTAAGTGTAGAAAAAAGTTGATAGCTTAGTAGGACAGCATAGTACAGTAACGTGCTATGCTGTCGTTTTACAGTGAACAATTGATAACCATAAAAGAGTGGCCTCCTGGCGGCGCCCTGATTAATTTTCCTTACATGCAGGACATATACGAGCAGATACATGAACTGGAAGGAATTCCAGGCCTTTCCAAACACGAACAATTCGTTCAGGGCATTATCAATGCCATCAATTCGAAATTGTTATCGAGGGGGGATGCATTGCCTTCCGTGAATAACCTGATCGGTGAACTTGGATTTGCAAGGGAAACAATCGCCAAGGGCTATAAAGAGCTGGTGGAAAGAGGTATTGTGACGGCACGCAACCGGCAGGGCTTTTTTGTAAGCAGCGATGACACCGGGCAGCAGTTGAAAGTAGCATTACTGTTATTTGCATTTGATACCTTCCAGGAAACATTTTATAAAACATTCCGTGCTAACCTCGGCGAAAATATTCAGCTGGATGTATTCTTCCACCACAATAACATCGAGGTATTTGAAAGCATCGTGGCTACTATTAAAGGCCGGTACGGGATGTATGTGGTAGCGCCGATTCCGCATCCCAAAACAGGTGAGATCCTGAAGGGCCTGCCTATGGATAAGTTCCTGATGATTGACCGGTATGAGCCATTGACGGCGGATTACTCTTACATTGTTCAGGAGTTTGGAGACTCATCGTACCATGCATTCACCACTTTAAAAGATACGATCCGCAAGTTTGATGAAATGATCTTTTACTACCGGCCTTCTACCGATACGCCGATAGAAATACTGAAAGCATTTAAACGCTTTATCAAAGATCATAAAATCAACGGGGTAATTAAAACAGAATATGTACCCGGTACCGTTGCCAAAGGGAAGGTATATTACACCATTAACAATACAGAGTTATGGGCCATCCTGAAAGATTGTGTGGAAAAGAAACTGGTGCCCGGAAAGGATGTGGGTATCCTGTCTCACAATGATGATGTAGTAAAAGAAATTATCTGTAACGGTATCACTACTTACTCTACGGACTTTAAACTGATGGCAGAGAAGGCCGCTGTTTTTGTATTGACACGGGAAAAGGTACAGGAAGTGTTGCCTACGGTGTTGATCAGGCGGAAGTCATTGTAGTAATAAATTATTTGCGTGAAAATAAAAAGAGCTGATCATTGCGATCAGCTCTTTTTTTAGGAAATGGCTACTGTAGGTTTATAAGGATAAATAGTTTTTAACGAAAGAAGAACGCAATATCTTCCAGCGCGAAGGCATCGCCCAATTGCTTTTCCCCGTAATAGTAGGGGCTCACCTTATATAAGGCACTCTGTCCTGCTTTCAACCCATCAAGGGGACAATAGTAAAATTGAAGCTCTGGTAAGGCAGACAAATCCACTCCGTCTTTGTAAGGCAATTCGGTTGTGCCGGGTTTGAATACTCTTACTATATACAAATTTGTTTCCTGCTCGGTGCTGGTGAGCATTGGTAATTCTATAAACTCACTGAAGGTGTTGCCAACGTTTTTTATTGTTTTTACTGGTGTAAAAGAGAAATCATAAGTAATATTATCATATGTCGCCTTTGAAATAACAAAATCTACCGGACCACCGTAGAAATAAGGGAAATCAGTGGTGAACCACAACCGGAAGCCTATATTTCCAGGGTTGGAGACAGGCGTCACTTCCATTTTATCGCTAACGGTTTTGCCATCAAAGAATATTTTTTTGCTCTGTTGGAAAGGTGTCCTGTTTACGTCAATTGTGCTGATAATTTCCTTTGTTCTTTTTTTACGCAGGTCAATTTGTTCTTTATCGTTCCGGATGACGATCGTTGCCATGGCTTGAAATGTACTGTTGGCTTTCACTATAGTCAGCACTTCATTACCTTTTACTACTTCCAGCGTATCATCAGCATTATAGCCTTGAAGCGTCATTTTCACAACGGATACCGGGGGGATGGCCAGCTCCTTTTTGTTACAGGCGGTAAGAAAAGAAGCAATGGTGAACATGTATATGAATGATCTGCAGATGCTTTTCATGGTTGTATTTTTATTTAGAAATTGTAAGAAACAGATAAGCTATAAGTACGACCCAGAAAGCGGGTGAAGGTACGGGTATCGCCGGGCTCATATTTTTCACTGTATCCCGGAAGCCATTCATACCTGTTACTCCATTCAAACCGGTGGTCATCGGAGTCGACGTAGTCTGGTTTCTGCCTTGAGTTGAGATTTCTGTAATACTGAAACGGACCATTTAATAAATTACCCATATTAAATTTTATCTCCAGCTTGTTACTGAACATTCTGTAGCTCACCTGTGCATCCAGTTGTTCCCGGGGCATTTCGCGTTCCATTAAAGTGGGCTCATCAGATACCATGTTGGTTTTGTACCCTGCTTTATTATAAGCGATATTAAAACCAACATGTTTGCCGCTATATGTGATGCCTGCATTCAGGAGGAAGGGTACTTGTCCGTATAACGCCCGTTTAGTGTCGTATATATAAGTGATATCCTTATTGTTCTCGGAATCAAACATCGTGTATTGACTTTGTACGGTAGATTTTTGTAACGTGAGGTTACTGAATAGTGTAATGTTTTGCAGCCATACTGCCGGTGCGATGAACCCGAGATTTTTTCTGACCTCAAATTCAAGTCCGTATACTTTAGCCCATTCTGAATTTTGCAATACATAAGCAAGATTGCCGGAGTGGACGTTGACGGCTAATTCGACCGGGTTCTCAAAATATTTACGGAAAACGCCTGCGGAGATAACTTCTCCGGCGCCGGGATACCATTCTGCTTTAAAATCGTAGCTGGTAATGCGGCCAGAAGTAATGCCTGCTGTCATCAGTTGCCCGTCGTAGTAAGGACTATAGCGGTTAAAGCGGGTATTGTCCATCAGCTCCGGCCGTACAACGGTATTACTCCACGATGCACGCAGATTGATCTGTTGGGTTACGCTCCAGGTAAGATTGGCGGAAGGCATCCATTGCCATTTCGGATCTTCTTTTGGGGCATAAAAACTCAGTTTGGTATTGCTGGGGTTGTTGAGTTCCGTATACGCATAGTATTCTGCGCGTACACCCCATACCAGCCGCAGGTTTTTCAACAGTTGCTGGTCAAACATTACAAAGCCGGCATGAGATTCACTTTTGCCCTCATAGTAATCCAGGCCAAAGGGGTTTATAGCATATAAGAAACCGGTGGAGTCGTACATATGATTGCCCCATTCGCCTACGGGCAGGTAGTGGAGGCTGTCGGCAAATTTGCTGGTGATCGCAAATGGCGCTATTTCCCAGCGAAACCGGCTCTTTTTTAAATTCCCGGCATACCCTGTTTTGAAGGTGCTGAAAATACCACCCAGGCGGAAAGGTATTGCGGCATTAACAGCCCAGTTGTAATGTGTTTCATTATTACGGAAGTACGACCGGGACATGGGTAACTCCTTGGGATCAGTATCACTGCCGGCGCCATAAGTATAAATGTAGCTATCACCTACTTTTTCTGGCTGGGCAGATGTGAAGATGACATCTTTTTCATTCCGGTGTATAGCTGTTCTGGCCAGGTTCCATTCTATTTTTACTTTCCCTGCCAGATGTTGCCCACTCAGTTTATTTTGTAACAGATCCAGGAAGTTAGGATCATCTGTTTCCCGAAGATTAGGAGGAGCATCTGGCGTTATCCTGCCCTGACTTTGATCATAGCCGTAGGTCCTTACGAGAGCATAGTCAAACATCCGGGTATAGGTATTGCGGAAGCTGAAACGATTGTTGCCCGATTGCCAGCCGATATTTAATAACGCGCCTAAGGTGGTAACAAAGCTATAAGTAGCACCTGCATTATTTATAGTGCTGTCCGTGGCATTCCAGTCGCCACGGCGCAGATTCTGGTGTTGGGTGATGGTTTGTGTATTGCGGTAGCTGAGAGAACCGGTATATCCCAGTTTATTGCGGCCGGTGGTATCAAGCTGCAGCGCTCTGCCGATCGTAAACTGGTAGTTTTGCGATGGCATCGCTTTGTAACGATAGGTGGTAAAATTGTCGTTGTTCTTAAACTCGCGGCTTTGTTCAAAGATATCGAATGGTACATTGCCCGCCGGGTAATATAAATATTGTGTATGTCGCAGGTTGGCAGGGAATTGTCCTCTGTGACCATCATCAAACCCCAGGTAGTCATATTTACCCCTGGCCCGGCTATAAAAATCTTTCCCGGTGGTTTGATCATTGTAGGAAGTGCCGACACTGATGGACGTGAAGTTGGATACGGGAATATCTTTGGTGTTGATCTGGATCAGGCCACCACCAAAGCTGGCAGTCATATCCGGTGTGACGGTTTTACTTACCACCACATTATCTACCAGGTTGGAGGGAATGAGGTCGAAGGAAAAATTCCTGCTTTGTGCTTCTGTGCTGGGAAGGGCAATACCATCCAGCATAGCGGTATTATAGCGTTCGCCGATACCACGTACAATCACATATTTATTATCGTTGGTACTTACACCGCTGATACGTTTCAGGCTTTCGCCAATGTTTTTATCCGGTGTACGGGATATTTCTTCTGCACTGATGCCGTTGGTGATTTCTGCGGCTTTTTTTTGTTGCAACAGGAGTGTGTTAACGCTTTCTTTCCGCGCATTGGCGGTCACTAATACACTGTTGAGTTGCCCTTTGCTTCTTCTGAGGGAAGCATTGAGCAGGAAAGGAGCGTTGTCTTTCACCTCAATATCGGTAATGGCTTTGGTGCCATATCCGATAGAGCTGATCATGGCTTCATATTTTCCCGGCGACACCAGGATGGTGAAGGTACCATCCACACTGGTAACGGCTCCTTTATCGGCGATACGGATGGTGGCGCCAATAAGGGGTTTACCATTTTCATCGTCCAGGATTCTGCCGGTTACTTTTCCGGGCTGTTGTTTTCCGGCAGGCGGTTGACCTGCTTTTACCGATATATTTTTATCCTGCAGGGAAAACTGCAAGCCATATTGCTGTTGTAGCTGTCGCAGTGCTTCTCCCAGGGTAACGTTGGCCACGTTAAAAGCAGGAATAGGCAATGTACTCAATTGCTCTGCTGCGAAGGTAAATCCGTAACTGCTTTGTTTGTCCAATGCTTCAATCACCTTTAGGCCTGTGGTGGCCTGCAAATGAAGGGTCACTTTTTCTGTTAACTGATTCAATTGCGCGCTCACAGTCAGCCGGAGCAGAGTAAATGTGAGCAGGAAACAATAAAATAACCGGCCCTGATTTTTGTGACTTTTGTACTTCCCCCTTTTTTGGGTAAAATTGTAGTTCATACTGATACTTGTGTTTTTAAATGCAGGTATTACGAAGGAGGTGTCGGAAGCACCTCCTTTTTTTGTGCTTATTGGATAATGATGACGCTGTCTTTTACTGTATACTTTAAATCGTGTGGAAACAGGATGGCCGACAATGCTTTCTGCCAGCTGGTTTTCCCCATAGAAGCGGTCACTGTTTTATGAGCCAGCTGTTGTGGGTGATACTGTATCCGGATATGATAATGTGTTTCCAGTTGCTGCAATGCTTCCGATAGGGGGATGCCGTTAAAGGAAAGGCCGCCGGTAGTCCAGGAGGCTATGTCATTGGAAAAAGCGGTGGTGAATAATTTGCCGGTGGCTGGCTCATAACGTAGTAGCTGTCCTGGTTCCAGCAGGCTTTGCTGCTCCGGCCGACCTGTCGGATACACGGCTATTTTACCTGCGGTGAGTGCTACACGAATTTGTGTGGCGCCTTTGTGCGCTTCAATGTTAAATGTGGTGCCGAGTACGTGGGTTTCCAGCCCGGCCGACTGCACGATAAAAGGTCGCTTATCATCAGTGGCGACTTTAAAGTATCCTTCTCCCGTAAGTATTACCTTTCGCACTTTATGATTATAGTCAGATGACCAGGTGAGGGTAGAGGAGCGGTTGAGTATGACCGTACTACCATCGGGTAAACCGATAGACTTCATATGTTGGTCATCGCTGTTTACCACATAGTGTTGGATGGGCTGCGTGGTTGGTTTTAGCAGCAGCCAGCCGATGGCTATCAGGCAAAGCAGCAGGGCGGCTACGGCTAAAAGAGGCCGACGGTACCGGTGCGTTCGTGTAGGCGCTGCCGTGATTGTTTCCCGGGAAATAGCCTGCCACAGGCGTTCTTGTTGCCCTGTTATGATATGCTCTTCCGGGATGTCCAGTTGCCAGAGCCATTGCCAGAGTAAAGATGCCTCCTTGGGACTGCTGCGCCGGTGCAGGAATTTATGCAGCAGCAGGTCTAATCGTTTTTTATGTTGCGCCATACAGGTAGTAATTGCGCAAACCGGAATAATGGGGGAAGCTTTCTATGTTAACTTAATATGAACTCTCCAGGATGGTTAAGAAAGTAGGTAACAGGATGATGCCGGCAGGATATTGTTCTCCCGCTTTACGCAGGCGGACCATGCCCAGCTTCAGGTGCGTTTTTACCGATTCCGGGGAAATATTCAATTCGGCCGCAATGTCATTGGTCGTCATGCCGCGGTAATGCTTCAGGGAAAATACGGTTTGCATTTGCGGCGGCATCATGGCGATGGTCTGCGTAATAATATCCTGCAGTTTTCCATATTCTGTTTCAAAAGAAGCATGGGGGAGATCTGCTGCTTCAGGTGACCCTTTGATCTGTGCCTCATAACGGGCAAAGTCTTCATAGTGTTTTTCCTGGAATCCTTTTTTCCTGAAGTATTGAAATATTTTCAGGTAGACACAGGATACCAGGTAGCTTTGAAGGCTCACACTCAGTACCAATGGTTCCTTTTTGCGCCATAATTCTATGAAAAGTTCCTGTACGATATCTTCCGCGTCCTGCGCATCGGCTGTTTTACGGGCGGCGAGCTGAAAGAGCAGCTGCCAGTACCGGTCAAATAATTGCCTGAAAGCTCCGGCATCATTTTGACGGATACCCTGCAACAATTCCATATCCTCCCGGAAGTTCGCGTTCATGTGTTGATATATCTCTGCAAATGTAATCGGGCAATGTTACCAAACCATTAAGATATTATGGGTCTTTTTGGAAGAAAAAAAGATGTTAGTACCGATGTTAACGGATCTGTTAAGCTATTTGTTAATCGTGGCCGGCTTTCTTTGCCATTAATAAACCATTCCACCTGTTCACCAAATTCCACGTATATGAAAACGAGCATCTATCTGTTTGTACTATTGCTCACGGCTTGTCTGTCGGGCGCCTGTAGCAAATCGTATTTAAAAGAATCATCACCCCGGTCTGCTGCCGATGCGGTGAGCGTAAAAGCCAATGCCGCCATTGCAGCATTGCCCGGTGAATTGGGCGATCCCAATATCCGGTATTTTGGTCGTTGGGATTTCAGCAATACCAGTCAGTATATGAATTACTGGGGAGGCGGTTATCTCCGGATGAAATTTACGGGTACCACGGTGAAAATTAAAGTAGGGAATGCCACCAATTATTTTGCAAGGATTGATAACGGTCCCTGGGTAAGTTACCTCAATGCCAGTGGTACCATTAACCTTACGCCCACACCGTTGCCAGCCGGAACGCATACTGTCAGCGTGGCGCAGGGGAAAGACTATAACTACCTGTTCAGCTTCCAGGGATTTGTACTCGATCCGGGTGCTACCACCAGCACACCGGTGGTGGCCACCAACCTGATTGAATGGATCGGAGACTCTATCACTGCCGGCTATACGGATGCGCAGGCGAATGTATCCGGGTATCCGTGGGTATGTGCAGAACTGCTGGGTACAGAGCATACACAGATTGCCTATCCGGGTATTACACTGGTAAGTGGTTTTGCTACGCAGGGAAGTATGGAGGTACAATATTTTAAACTGCAGAATTCATCGTATGCCAATTCTCCTGATTGGGACTTTACACGATATACGCCAAAGATCATTGTAATTAATCTCGGTACCAACGATAACAATAAGCAGGTGCCGGATGCGCAATTTCAAACGACCTATATTTCTTTTCTGGCTAAGGTGCGCAGTAAATTCCCTGATGCTGAAATCTTTGTGCTGAGAACTTTTATAGGCGTAAAAACCGCGCCTACTGCGGCTGCTGTAAACGTGAGGATGGCAGCCGGTGATAATAAACTACACTATGTGGATACCAATGGCTGGCTCACTACCGCCGACTATACCGATGGTCTGCATCCCAGTGTAAGCGGTAATATCAAAGCAGCTAACCTGATAAAGCCCATCCTGGCGCCTTATCTGAGCGGTGGAACTGCCGGAGGTGTTGTCTTCTACCAAAATACCAACTATGGTGGCGCTGCCAGTCAGCCGCTGCAGCCAGGTAATTATACCCTGTCACAGTTGGCAGCAGTGGGGGTGCGCAACGACTGGGCTTCCTCCGTAAAGGTGCCTGCAGGGCGCACAGTAATACTTTATGGAGATGATAACTTCAGCGGCGCCTCCTGGACCCGGACGGCCGACACGCCGGATTTTACCACTTTGTCGCCCAACGCAAATGATAAAATATCTTCTGTACGTATCCAGTAGCATCATTCATTCCCGACCCGAATGAACTGCTCTTTTTTTAACCATCTCAAACCACGTTTTTATGAAAGCACTATCAAAAAATGATAGCTCTGTTGTTGCCCGTTCCAGGTGGCAGATTATTTTCCGGAGCTTTAACCACATGAGCTGTTATGGGCTGTTGCTCCCCATCGTTATGAGCTGCACAAAAAAGATGACGCCGGAAGTAGATACGGCGAAAGACGGGGCTGCTGCCAATGTGAGCGCAGCTGCTTTTCCGGTGTCACCTGCCGGCGATGTGATGGGCAAGCTGGTGGTAGGTTACCAGGGCTGGTTTGCCTGCAAAAATGATGGCTCTCCGCGCAATAGCTGGGTACACTGGGGCAGCAGTCCTGGTGGCAATGCACCTTCTCCCGGCAATCAAACCTTTGAGCTGTGGCCGGATACAAGAGAGTATACCACCACCTTTGCTACGGGCTATGCTAATCTGGGCAACGGGCAGCCGGCCAACCTGTTTTCCTCCTGGACACCGCAAACGGTGAATACCCATTTCCGCTGGATGCAGGAATATGGAATAGACTGTGCTGCCATGCAGCGTTTTGGGAAAAGTGATGCGCAGAAAGACGGCATTGCACAAAGAGTAAGGGACGCCGCACAAACGTACAACAGGAAGTTTTACGTGATGTATGACATCTCCGGCTGGACAAATTTCCAGACAGAAATAAAAACGGACTGGACTAACGTGATTGTAAACACGCTGCAGCTGACAGCATCTTCTGCCTATGCCAAACAAAATGGTAAGCCGGTGATCTGTATCTGGGGAGTAGGTGTCAGCAACCGGCCGGGCAATGTTACTTCCTGGCTGGATGTCATTAATTTTTTCAAGAACCAGGGCTGTTATGTAATTGTGGGTGGTCCGAGAGACTGGCGTACACAAACCGCCAACCTGCCGGCTTTTGATGCCAGTAATATGATCATGCCCTGGGCTACCGGCACTTTTTCAAACATTACAGGGGCTAACAATTATGCCAGTGTAGTAGCTGCTGATTTTTCCTATTGTAATTCCCATAACATCGATTACCAGGCAGAAGCCTTCCCCGGCTTTGCATGGTCTAACTGGAAAGGTGGTGCGCAGAACTTAATACCCAGGTTACACGGAGATTTCATGTGGCAGCAGTTTGCCAATATCCGTAATGCGGGCGTGCCCAGCGTATATGTGGGTATGTTTGATGAATATGATGAAGCCACGGCCATTGCCAAAGCTGCAGAAAATGCGTCTATGAAACCAACGAATCAGTATTTTCTATCACTCGATGCAGATGGCGTAGCTGTTTCTGCAGACTTCTACCTCCGTCTCACCAGCGATGGTGCTAAAATGGTAAAGGGACAAACCGGACTGGTATGGTCGCATCCTACACCGCATGTAACCAGCGGCGGCAGCAGCGGCATTGTTTTTTATGCGGACATTAATTATGGTGGTGCTGCCGGACAGCCGCTGGCAGTGGGTAACTATACGACGGCGCAGTTGACAGCGCTTGGCATCACCAACGACTGGGCTTCTTCTGTTAAGGTGCCTTCCGGTCGGACCGTGATCATGTATGCGGGGGATAATTTTACGGGTACCTCCTGGACCAGCACCAGTGATACACCCAGTTTTCTTACCCTGAGTCCAAGTGCCAATGACCAGGTATCTTCTGTAAAAGTTCAATAAGAGGTGGCCGGCCTGGATGTAAATCCGGGTCGGTTACTTTACCGGGCAGCTACACGGATACCAGGCTCTCCACGCCTTCCTGTTTTCTTAAATTCATCAGTGCATATCTTACTCTTCCCAATGCCGTATTAATGCTGATACCAATGGTTTGCGCCATTTCTTTATAACTCAGGTCGGCATAATACCGAAGTATTAACGCCTCGCGTTGTAAGCCGGGCAAACGATCGAGCATCCTGTTGATTTCCTCACTCACTTCTGCTTTGATAATAAGATGTTCCTGGCTGTGTTCAGACAATTCCATGCTATCGCCCAGTGCATCGTTGTAGGAGATGACCATGGTATGTGCTTTTCTGAAATGACTGATACAGGCGTTGTGGGCTATTCTTACCGCCCATGCAAGGAAACGGCTGTTATCCACATAGTGGCCGGATTTCAGTGCATTCACAATTTTGATAAACACTTCCTGGAAAATATCTTCTGCCAGGTTTCTATCTCTTACCAATAGAACGATGGTGGTAAAGATCCTGTTTTTATGGCGATGTACCAGGGTGGTAAAGGCCGGGTTATTTCCTGAAATATAGAGGCGGATTAATTCCTGATCCGTCAGGTTGCTATATAGGTTCATGCGCGTGATCGTGTATTGTTGGTCAATGAATGTTTTTTGAATGGGGCCACCCTGAATAGGGCAGCCCTGACACATATTGGTGGCTGGTATAGCCAACCTAGTCCTTTAAGTTTAAATATTTTTTTACCTGGTTGTAATCATTCCAGTCAATGCCGGCAGCACTTCTGGCCGTAACACCGCCCGGAATAATTACATATCTGTACTGGTAACGTTTGTCGGTAGTGGTACTGATAGGTGCATTGCCGATCAGGTCAATTTTACCAAGGTAGGCTACAAACCTTACCAGGTAACCATATTCATCTACATACGGTAATGCCTGTACGAAAGGAGTGGCAGCGTTACCGAGATTGATGTATACATTGATAGACGCATTGGCGAGCAAAGCAGCATTTAATTTCGCAGCAGTCAGCGTAGCACCATAAATGATGGTGTTAATAGTACCATTCTGATTAAAGATGGTATCTGCCGGTGCAAATTTTACATCCTGCCAGGTAGAATAAATAACGTTCGCACTACCAGCCGCACCTGAATCGCCCTTAGGACCAGTGGCACCCGGTATGCCCCCGGGGCCGGCAGGACCCGCTGGACCTGCAGGGCCAGTAGCGCCGTCTTTGGAGCAGGCAGCAAAAAATAATACAACAGCAGTGATCAATGCATAGGGCATAAAACGTGTAACCTGTTTCATAATGACAATTGTTTTGTTTTTATTTATTAATGAAAGAATGAATCAATTAAATAATACTACCAGACGTTACGTGGGCAGGTATCTCCGTACTTGTTGCCCAGCAGAAAACCAATCATGATTTCATGTGATCCTTTGCTCACCGTATTCAGAGATGATGCCGTATAGTCGTAGGAGTAACCGATGTTAAACTGTGAGCTGATATTCAACCCAAACATGGCGGCTACGCCGTCATGCAGCCGATAGGAAGCTCCCAGCCAGAGCCGGTCGCGATACATGAACCTGGCATTGACATCTACGCTCAGTGGCATAGCGGTAATCATTTTCAGCATCACTGATGGCATTACATTCAGATCATCGTTTATCCATAAACGATAGCCCGTAGTAAAGAATAAATGCGGCACCAGTTTACCACTGTATACAGAGTCGCCAACCAGTTTACCGTTATCAAATCCGATTTGCTGCGGTATAATATTCTGGGCCGATAAGCCTGCAAAAAAATCTGCTGAATACAACCATAACCCTGCATTTACTTCCGGTTTCCATTTGTTCAATACGCCGGAGCTGCTGCCCAATACCGGATCTGATGGATCAAAGAAGGATACTTTGCTGGCATCCAGACTCACCTGTTGCATGCCTATGCCAATGCCGGCGCTGATGCTGGTTCTGGGCGACAGGTTAATATGATGTGCATATGCACCGGTAACAGAGAAACGATTCAGCGGACCGGTTCTGTCGTTCAGGATCGTGAGTCCTACACCCGGATGAGGAGGCGGAGTGGTGTAATCCTGCCAGTACGCTTTACCCCTGGGATTGTTTCCTTCCGGATCAAAGCCGGTAGGAGAGGCGGTATTGTAGTCCGATTTACGTAGTGGCCCCTGCAGGGTCAGGTACGTAGTGACCGGCGCTCCTTTCATACCTACCCACTGATGCCGGTGACTCAGGCGCAGGTCCCAATAATTTTCAATACCTGCCAACGCCGGATTGATAATAAAAGGATTCATGATATACTGCGTGTAATGTGGCTGTTGCTGTGCATGGGTAAAATGCACGAGCAAAACAAGCAAACCTGTGAGCACAATGTTTTTCATGGATCAGCGATTTTGGATTAAACAGCCGGGCTGTTACTTTTTAATAATGGTAAATGCCGTTCTCCTGTTCTTTTGTCTTCCTTCCGGATTATCACTGCCATCTTCCAGGGTATTGGGAGCTACTGGTTGTGTAGCACCATAACCGATATAAGTAAGTCTGGATGATTCAATGCCTTTGCTCACGAGATAGTCGACACAACTTTTTGCACGAGCTTCAGACAGGCGTTGGTTAAATGCTGCCTTACCTTTGCTATCCGTATGCGCGCTGAGTTCTATGTGCATGGCCGGATTAGCAGCCAGCAGGTCCGCCAGTTTGTCGAGTGATGCAAAAGAAGCTTCCTGCAACGTCGCCTTGTTGAAATCGTAATACACGTTTTCCAGTACTACCGGGGCTTCCGGTGTAATGATTTTTGTGAGGCATAATACCGGTGCGGTGATAGCTGCGGTATCTTCATTCAGGGGAACGGTGATCTGTTGTGAATTAGTCGTATAACCGTTAGCATTAGCTACCGCTTTTAGCGGCAAATAGTCTTCTACAGTAAAAGCGTAGCTACCATCAGTATTGGTTTGTTGCGTGAATATGACCTTATTGTTGACCGTATCAATAATATTGATAGCTGCTCCGGCCAGCGGGGTTTGATTGTCGCAGGAGATAACAACGCCGCTGAGTTGTTTTAACGGACGGTTTTTATGCACAAAGAATAGTTCCAGGCAACAGGCCGCTGCGCGGTCTGTACCCAGCAATACTTCATCCAGCAGGTTTTTATTATTGCTTCTGCTGGCGAAATAGATATCATCTTTTACGGAGTTTACCGGGTATCCCATATTCACCGGGGATTTCCAGCTACCAATGCTTCCTTTGCTGGAGAAAAAGTCGTAGCCTCCCATACCGATGCGGTTGTCGGCAGAGAATATTAATGTGCCGGTAGCTGCATGATAAAACGGTGATTGCTCGTTGCCGGCAGTATTAATGACGTTACCAAGATTGGCGGCCTGTAATGGTTTGCCGGTTTCATCGAGGGTAGCATACCATAAGTCGAAACCACCGTATCCATCAGCTCTGTCACTGGCATACAACAATGTTTTGCCATCTCCCAAAAGATAAGGTTGCTGGGTATTATTTCCTGCCGTGTTCACCAAGGCATCCATTAATACCGGCTCATTCCAGCCATCACCGTTTTTGCGGGCAATATAAATAGCAGAGGTTTTTTTGCCATGATCTATATGCCAGCGGGTAAGAAATAGTAATTGTCCATCCGGCGATAAACAAGCAGCACCCTGATGCAGCCCTTCCGGCTGGTTCAGCTTCAGCAGCCGGATATTGGATATTTGTCCGGCTTCATAATCGCCCGTATATAAGCGGTTGATGTAAGTATGATTTTTCTGGAAAGAACTATCCGGCCTGGTAGATGTAAATATGAGATTGCTGCCGCTGTTCCACACCGGCGCATAGCTGGCGCCGGTGGTGTTTAGCGCTGCCGGCGCTTTGCTCACCTTGTACTCCGATAAATCTTTTTTACTTAACTGTGCCGTAATAAATTCCAGGTTTTGCAATTCTCTTTTCGCAGCTTCTGAGAATTTATCATTGCTGGTATAGTTATTCAGGAAATTGCGGAAGGCCTGTGCGGCGTCTTCATATTTAGCAAGTGCCCGCAGGGAAACAGCATAATAGTAGGCGGCCAGCGGAAAACTGGATTTATCCATTTCCATGGCAGATTCGTAATAGGGGGCTGCCTTACCATAGTTATGCAGGTTGCGGTAACTTTCGGCCAGCTTGTACACGGCCTGCTGTTCGCTGCTTACTTTCACCGTTTTATTTTTCGTTACAGACACGGCTGCATAGGGCTTGTAAGTATCCGGCTTCACGGTTTTAGTGCGGGAGCCCAGGTACTTTTCGTAGTAGGTGGCGGCGGAGTTGTAGTCTTCCTTGCTGTAATACTGATCTGCAGCTTTCAGGTAGTTGTACGTAAACTGTGCATACGAGACCATACCTGATAACAACACTGCGGAGGTAAAAAATATTTTTTTCATGAGATACCTGTTGCGTTTAAAAGTTGATTACAATCTTGGACAAACAAATTCTACGTCCGGTGTTCTGACAGATCTGCGGCCGATGAACGTCAGCGATATTTCAAAGCTGTTGGACCCATGTGCCATTTTGCTGAGATCAGAAGTGTTGATATCATAGCTGGCGCCCAGCATCATATTTTTGTAAATAAATCCTGCGTGGGTAGTAATCGCATCTTTATACCGGTAGTTCAAACCAAGGAGGAAATCAGTACCCGGGGCGGCATTCAGCTGACCGTAGGCACCAACCATTTTTTCCTGGGCAGGTCCCTGCAGCATGTAAAGGAAGTTGGGCGTAATACTGAGTTTATCCGACAACGTTAGTTTCACTCCTCCATGCACATTGAAGCGCATCGGGAACCGGGCATCTCCTTTGGCGCTGAACTGATCCTGTGGTTTTGTGAGATGCATAACAGAGAAGCCACCATAGATATTGAAATTTTTCCCGGGGGTAGCATCATAGTACAAGGCGCCTGCACCGGCATCAAAAGAAGCCGCCGAGTTGCGGGTAAGCCCATCAGAGATAGGATTACCGGGATTGTAACCGGTAACTGGATTCCATTGCTCACCGTAGGTCAGCTTGGAAGGGTCAAATTTGCGCTGAATAAAGCCCAGCTGTAACCCGAAGTTCAGTTGATGATAATGATTCGCATCCAGCTTTACACCGGTATAGGCGGCGCTTACGTAAGCAGTGGTGTAGTTGTATCCACCATCGCCGGCAGTTTGATTTAATACGCTGGCGCCGATGTTGATGTTCTTTGCAGTAGGTATTTCCCCGCTTACCCCGTATGTTTTAAAGGGGCTGATATTTCCCCACTGGGTGCGGTAAATAGCTGCTACGCGGTAGTCGCCGTCAAATACGCCTGTGAGTGCAGGATTTAACCATGACGGATATACGTAGTACTGCGAGAAATGCGGATCTGTCTGTGCCATTAACCGGGTACCGGTACATAAAGCAGCTGCAGAGAGGACTAGGGTTGCAATGATTGTTCTCATTTACAATATATTTTTATGTGAATGATTTACTTTACCTGATAATAGTTACATAACCTGTAATGGGTGCCATGCCTGCTCTGAGCCGGATGACATAGTAATACGTGGCCATTGGCAGCTGATTCCCTTTGAACCGGCCATCCCAGGGGACGTTGTAGCCGGTGGAGCGATACACTCTTGCGCCATACCGGTTGAATACTTCCACGATGCTTTCTGCATAGTCAGCCAGGTTGGTGATGATCCAGGTATCGTTGATATTATCACCATTGGGAGAAAACGCATTGGGTGGTGCCACGGGCTTCAATACTTTCACGGTCATAGCATCACGCGCCATGCAACTGTGTTTACCAATAGCTGTCAGCGTATAGGTGGCATCGTGCATCGCAGGTATTACGGGCGACAACAGGGTAGGGTCCGGGAAGTCTGCCGGGGGATCCCAGTTGAAGCGCAGGTTAACCGAATCATTGGCAACTGGTTTGAAGCTGATGATGGTGCCCTGCGCAACTACAAAGGATGGTCCTGCATCGATGATGGGTTGCAGGTATACGATTACCTTGCTGCTATAAGCAGAAGAACCGCAACCCGACTGATTTGCTACTTGCAACTGCACACTGTATTCACCGGGGGCAGTATATTTTTTTACCGGATGCTGCTCTGTGGAAGTGGTACCATCACCAAAACTCCATTGCCATTTATTAATGGTGCCGGTAGGATCTGTACTCAGATCAGTAAACACGTTATCGGCGCCCTGGCAAAGGGTATCCGGTGTTACTTTAAAGGAAGCTACCGGCTGGCCAAAGAAGGCGCTTAATGTTTTGGTAGCAGAATCCTTACAACCACTGGCAGTGGTAGCGATCAGCTTCACGTTAAACGGACCAAATGCTTTGTACTGCCAGGTGGGATCTTTAGCGGCTGAGCCGGTACCACCATCGCCGAAGTTCCATTGGTAGGTGAGTGTTGATTTATCTTTCACCGTGGTCAGGTTGGCAAAAACAGCAGTGCCATCGGGCATACATACTTTAGCTGGCAGACTGAAATCTGTTGCTGGTAAAGGATGTACAGCTACTATAGCTTGGGCGGTGTCACTGATACAGTTATGATCACTCACGGCCACCAGCTTTACGAGGTAGTTGCTGTCTTTCTGATAGGTGATGGTAAACGGATTGTTGTTGGTGTTGTTTTTCAATGTGCCATCAGCGAGGTCCCATTTCCAGTTGGTGATGTTGCCCGCTGAAATAGTGGATTGGTCAGTGAAAACAGTATTCTGTCCGAGGCACAGATTGGCTGCTGCGGTAAAGGCAGCTGCAGGTTTAGGATATACCACCATCGTAGTGGAAATGGAATCGGTACAACCACTGTCTGTATTAAATACATACCAGATCGTATGGGTACCGGTGCCGGCGGTGGCAGGTGTAAAGTTACCAGCGGAATCCGTTGCCGGACCGCGATAAAATCCTTTACCCGCCACGCCGTTTTGTACAGTGGCTTTGCCTACTGCGATGGTGCCAGGTACATTTACACAAACACCGGTTAATGCAGCGTAAGCCAGTTGTGGTTTCAGTTTAAAGGTGGCTGTAACGGTTGTATCTTTCGTACAGCCTTTATCGGTAGTCACACTATATTTAATGCTATACGTTCCAAACTTTGTATAGTTATGTGTGGGATCTTTGAGTACAGAAGTATTGGGATTGGCGCCAGTTGCGTTGGCGTCTCCGAAGTTCCAGGCATGGGTGCTGATGGTTTGTGCATCAGGTACCACAGCGCCACTGGTAAACTGTACCAGGCCACCTACAGGCAAACAATCGCCAGGGTAAGCAAACAGCGGAGTAGGCTTGGCATATACGGTCACCACCTTTGTTACGGTATCACTTATACACAGGTCACTCACTTTTACCACATGTTTGATGGTATAGGAGTTGTGATCTTTGTAAGTAATCGTTTGTACGGCACCGGTAGTCGCATTTAACACGGAGTCGTTGCCGAAATTCCAGTACCAGGATTTTAATGGAGCTGTGCCTCCATAGGTCGACTGATCCGTAATTTTTAATGCGCCTGTTTCGCATATGGCGGCCATATCAGTGGTAAAGGTGGCCACGGGCTTCGCTACTGCTGCTACGGTGAAGGAAGTATCTCCCACGCAGCCATCTCTTGAAATAACGGTGAGTTTTACCGCAGCATTGCCAACCGGAAATACTTTACCTACTCTCACGCCACTATCTTTTACTGCACCGGGAAATTCCCATTGCCAGCGATCAATCAAAGGATCTTTTAAACTGCTGTCTCCTTTAAAATAAACCGTATCCAGGGTGCAGCCGGTGTAGGTATACGTCATCACCGCACGGGGCTTGCCTTTTACGCTGACGGTGAATCCCACCTTTTCTGTGTGCGTGCAGTTCTCAATGCTGGGATGTGTGGTCAGTACCGGTACATCATATTCTCCGATGGCACTAAACTGGTAGGTGCCTGGCAAAGTATATTTATAGTAAGTAATACCGTTGATCGACACGGTGCCGGTACTTACCGGTGCGTTATCTGTTACATCAGCATTGGGCGTAACTGCCGTGCCGAGTGCGCTGAGCTTCCATACCATTTTTGTAGGCTGATAAGCCATTAAAATGGAGAGCTGCACAGGAGTATTGGTACAGGTAAAATCATTGGAACTTTTTGAAGTATCATAACTGTTATGAATAGACCCTACGGCATTCAGGTTGTTGATCAGCGTACCAGCATTGTAGCCATAGCTTTCTACACTTCCGAGTCCATAAGTAACGGCAGTAAAGGCAGAGTCACTTTTTACAATACATTGTGCAGGTGCCGCCGCCCATCTCTTAATGACTACCGTATAGCCGGGGAGGTTAGGATGCGGGTAAGAGAAGTCATACAGAGGGCTGCCATCTATCAACAGGGAAGGAACACCTAACGTAGGTATGATCATTGTGAGATAGTTGGTTTCAATAAACTCCCGGTTGTTGCGGTAAAATCCTATCCGTTTGATGGCCTGTTCTACAGGGCTCAGGTATATCATTTCCGGATCACCGAGGCCGCCGGTATTGCCGCAGGCGCCTGATGAAGACATAAACTGCGCCACCAGTACCGGTTTATCCGATTCAATATAATCGGCGGTATTACTCACAAATTCATAGTAGGAGTTGGCAATCAGACTGCTGGCCGGCAGGACCACGCCGTTTCTTTTTACCACTGTGGTTGGATCTTTCACCGCCACTTTATAGATATTAAATTGCAGACTGGAGGCTACATCATCTTCGGAAGTAGGCGCTGTGAGATAACGTTTGCCCCATGCCTGGAAAGGGAAGATCTGTTGAATATTATTATCTCCGCTGCTGCTGCTGTTGTTACAGGTGATAGCGGTACGACTGCTGCCGGAGAACACTGCTACAGGGTAACATTGTCCCGCCGGATTACCGATAGATTTGATAGTAGTACCTGTGAGTTGCCGCCCAACGCCGCTGCCTAGTGAGGCGCCTACCAGCTGGTAAATATCACCGCGGTTTAACGTAACGGTGAAAGGCACACCCGCCGGCCGGCCATTGCGCGTTAATACAGATGGCGTGATTTCTACCACGGTATTATTCTGATTGGCAATCACAAACATCCAGGAGAAACAGTCGTCTGCATAGTTCTGCATACTGTTGACGGAGATATAGGAATATCCCCAGGTTTCTTCCGGCATCAGCATGGTAGCACCCGAAGAGGCGCTGCCATAGATATGTGCATAAGCTACAATGGGTACATTACTTTGTATGTGTATCGACTTACCTGTGAATACGCCTTCTCCGCCGGTACCACCAAAGGAGGGAGGCAGGGAATACAATCTTGCATCTATACCGCCTGATTTCGGAATCAGGTCAGAAGCAATAACAGTATTAGCGGGAATATTATAGGTACGTGTCCAGCTGGTGCCGGTAATGCTGACAGTTACGGTAGCCGGTTGTTCTGCACTGAGGTACAGGATCATTTCCTGGCTGTTGCTCTGTCCCATTTCCATAAACTGATGGTGTCCGTAGCCCACCCAGAAATCTTTCCCCTTGTTGGAAAGATTCTGGGCGTATGCAACATTGGCCACGGAGGAAATCAAGATAAGGGATATGGCAATGCAAAGTTGTTTTGCCGACATGCAAGCCTTATAATATGTTAGTTTGGTTGACATCTTTTTCAATTTTTCATATTGAAATGATTATTGTTTGATGATCATCTTCGACGTCCTGGTTCCATCTTCAAAAATGGTGTTCAGCATATAAGCGCCGCGTTGTATATCCCGCACATACATCTGGTTATTTTTTCCTGTAGCTGTCATCTTTTTAATGGGTTTGCCATCCATGGTGTAGAGTACCAGTTGTTGAATGGATTGGCGCGACTTTATATTCAGTGCAGCAATTACCGGGTTAGGATATACGAGTACGGATCTTCTGTCCATCATGATACTGTCTATTCCCTGTCGTGTCGGTCGGATGGTTGCATTGGCCATAGGCCAATGCAACATTAAACATCCGATGACAAACAGTAACGACTTCACTATGCTGATTTTTTTCATAGAACTGCTTTTTAACGGATCAGGTTAATAACTCCTTTCTTTTCTGTTTTACTTCCATCCATGAGGGTAAGATGACATACATAGATGTATACGCCGGAAGGCAATGCTTTTCCTTTGTAGTTGCCATCCCATCCTGTTGTCTGGGTATTGGATTCGAATACTTTTTCGCCCCACTGATCAAAAATGGTGAGGTGCAGTTGTTTGATGATATAACCATATACCAGCAATACATCATTTTTACCATCGTTGTTTGGAGTGAATGTATTCGGGATGTAAATACCGTCCGGTAAGGTTTTGCCTTCAGCAGGCAGCGATGTTTTGTCTTCGCAACCTTTGGCACGTACGATCAGTTTCACGGTTTGCACCGGTTGTAAGCCTGTGATAATATGTACCAGTCCTTCTCTGCCGGAAGATGGCAATGTCCACGTAGTACCACCATCTACAGATACTTCATATCCCGTAGCATTGGCGATGGCCTTCCATTTGAAGCGGATCATATTCACGCCTACACTATCTACCGTTACCACTGGTGTGGTCAGTACAGGCAGTACATATACAATCGCCTTGGCGCGTGACAGGCCGGGGCATCCATGTGTAAGTGTTTCGAGATAATAAGTGCCATCGGCAGCGATGTTGTTGATCGTGTAGTCGTTGCCGGTATGCAGGAGGTTACCGCCTACTGGTGCGTCATACCAGTTGTATAATACACCTGGTTCAGGATTTTTAGCAGAGAGCGTCACATCAGATCCGTTGCACACGGTGAAAGAGTCTTTCACGATCTGTGCCACAGCAGGTGCATATACTTCCACTTCTTTGGTCGTATCACCCACACAACCTTCTGCTGCCACGATGCTTAATTTCACCTGTTTGATACCCGGGTATTTGAAATACTTGGTGGTATCTTTTGCGGACGAGCCTGTAGAGTCAGCGAAATTCCATTTCCAGCTGCTGATACCTACGCCATTGCTGGTAGTAGCAGTGCCTTTGAACAATGCAGCATCATTCACACAGCCGGTATAATCAACGGTGAAGTTCACCACCGGCGCCGGGATTACCTTTATTTCCAGGATGCTTTCAAAACTGTTGCTGCAGCTTTCTATATCAGGATGTGTGAGCAGGATAGGTACATAATAGATACCTGGTTTGCTGAACACATAATCGTTTGGTAATACGAAGCGGTAATACTTACGGTCGTTGCGGATCACAGAATCCAGCGGTACCGGGTTGGTTTGCAGGATATCTGCTTTAGGTGCAAGGTTTGCTACCTGGCTGAATTTCCAGGTGATAGCTGTTGGCTTCACCGGTATCAGCATAGAGAACCGGAACGGTGTATTAGCGCAGGTATAGGTGTTGTTCTGTCCTGTATTATTCAACACGTTGTTGAATGCCGGCAGGATATTCAGATTTTTCACCAGGGTACCTGCATTGTAACCATAGCTTTCCACGCTACCCAAACCATAGGTTACCGCAGTAAAGGCGGAGTCGCTGGTAACAGTACACTGTGCAGGCGCCGCTGCCCAACGTTTCACCACTACCGTGTAACCACTGGCGTTAGGATGGGGATAAGTATGGTCGAAGGTATTACTACCATCGATCAGCAGGGAGGACAAACCTCCTGTTGGTATAATGAGGGTCAGATAGTTGATGTTGATAGATTCCCGTGTATTACGGTACAGACCTACTCTTTTTATACCCTGTTCTACAGGACTGATGTAAATCATTTCCGGGTCACCATCGCCGTTTGTATTGGCGCAGCTACCGCTGGATGCCATGTACTGGGCTACCATGATAGGCTGGTCTGCCTCAATTTTATCAGCCGTATTACTTTCAAACTGATAGAACCGGTTATTGACTATACCTGTTAACTTGAAGCCATTTACTTTTACCACAGTGGCAGGATCTTTCACCAGCACACGGTAGATATTCGTCATCAGTGAGCTCGCAGCCGAACTGTTAGAAGTAGGTGCTGTGAGATATTTTTTACCCCATGCCTGTGACGGGAAGTTTTGTTGAATCAGGTTATCGCCAGAACTGCCGACATCTCCACCACAACCGATGCCTGTACGGCTACTGCCGGAGAACACCGCCATCGGATAACATTTTCCATCTTCGTTGATGATGGATCTCACATGGCTGCCGGATAAATCATATCCTTCGCTGCCACCACCCGGCATCATAGCGCCAAGTACCTGGTATACTTCTCCTTTATTCAGTGTAACCGTAAACGTTGTATTTGCCGGTTTACCGCCAAGGGTTGGTACAGAAGGGGTGATTTCTACTTTGGTATTATCATAGTCGGCTATTACATAGAACCAGGAATAAGTATCGGTGCTGTAATTCTGTCTGGATGACAGCGTAGCATATTCATAGCCATAAGTACCTACCGGCAGTAGCATGGTAGCACCGGAAGAGGCACTGCCATAAATATGTGCGTAGGCAACAATGGGCACATCACTTTCTATGCTGATGCCTTTATCAGATAATCCTTCTTCTATAAGACGGGCATCATTCAGTCCGCTCTTTGGTATTATTTCGGTAGTGATGGTTTTATTGGCAGGAATGTGATATACACGTTCCCAGCTGGTACCATTAATACGTACTGTTACGTTGGAAGAATCCTGCGCATTCAGGTACAATACCATGTTCTGCGAGTTGTTACCCGGGAAGAACTGGTGGTGACCATAACCCACCCAGAAGCGGGTACCCCTGTTGGAGCTGTCTGATGGCTGCAGTAATTGTGTATTGGTACCGCCACCATTCAGACCGGTGAATTTATCCAGGAAGTGCAGTGAGCTATCCCTGATCACATTCGGGATATCATACACGTGGCTGAGTGAATCTACAATCCATGCATTGGCAGCATCTGTACGCGCCAGGCGGATGTCTTTCTGACGTTTGATGAAGCCCTGCCATGGATCCAGGTAGAACTGATCGATGTTAAAATTATAGGTGCCATTTGCAGGCGTAACATCTACATCTGTATAAAAATACATATAGGCGGTACCGGTAGCCAGGTTAGGTGGCTTAATACCGGAGTAGCGTCTTACAGCTATATTAGTGGGTATAGCGGTACCAGGGTTCCAGGTAATTTTGGTAACCGTATCAGTGCCAAACATAAATGTTTGGGTAACGCCAGGTGCTGCTACAGCAGGGAATGCAGGCAGTACCGGTGGCACAGACGTAGGCAGGAATTCGTAGGCACCCATATCCGGTACTCCTTCAGTGAGTCTAACCGGTCTGGCCGCGCCGTTGATATCCTTATCATTGCCTTCTATCTGCACACCACGACCATGGATCGCCCAAACTTCCGGATTAGCGATAGCAGGTTGCAGGGTGGTGTCATTGGTAAAGGCTGGTTTGTATACAATGGAGTTTATATCCAGTGTGTCCGCGGCAATGTAATCATGCAGCGTAGCATAGGAACCTGCTGGTGTTAATTGTTTCACCAGTACAGTACCTTTTGTATACAGGGTATTGTAATCGCTTTTCAGGTAAAGCGGATCTGCCACGTACATGGCCACGCCACTGGTATCTGATGCGAAAATGTTGTTTTTGATTTTAATATTTCCGTAGTAAGAAGCAGTGTGCCGGAAGTAAGCGGCATAGTTATCACCGGTGGTGACAGAGCTGTTCAGCACGGAGTTGTTATAGTAGTTAAGATTAAGACTGCTTTCACTGTAAATACCATAAGCAGCACTGCCAGTGGCTTGTACGCTGATTACGTTGTTGGAAATAGTGGCCGCATCGGTCTGGTAAAGCTCGAGCGCACGTATTTCTCCGGTGAGATTTTTTCTGGCTACAATGGTGTTGCCGGATACGATACCTTTTACACCGGCATTTGCCTCTGCATAATAGAGATATATGCCGTGTACATCATCGGAGGTATTGGTAGCGTGAACGTTGTTACGTGCAATCGAGTAGCCGTTAGTGTTATCGGTATAAATACCATAAGCATCAGCGGCCACATTGCCACTCAGGTTCACACGGTTGCGGAGTATCATCACGCTGTCTGTGTAGGTAGCATAGATACCTTTTGCATACGGTGTTTCCACAATATTGCTATCCAGTACCAGTCCTGGTGTAACCGCACTATAAGTACCATTCCAGTAAATACCATTTGATCCATTGGTGATGGTGTTACCAGTGATCACGTTGCCGGTACCTATACAGGCATCGCCATAAATACCACTCACGGAAGAGCCGGTGCTGGTAGTAGCTGGCAATGGAATAGTACATGCAGCAATGCTGTCGTAAGAAGATCCTTTGGCATATACCACGCCTCTTGCATTGGTGGTACCCGCTGGTTTAATAGTGATCGCTTTCCAGGTAACATAATCTACGCTGTCCAGCTTCAATACATAGTTTAAAGCGGAAGTACCGGTGTAGGTCAGCGTAACCGCTGCAGCACTGTTTGTTTCGCTGCGGAAGGTAACCCTGTTTACATCAGATGCGCCAGGTATATGATGCATGGTGATCTGCTCAGTATAGCTACCTGCTTTGGCGAGGAAGGTAACGGGACCGGCTATACCGCATTCCAGTTTGGAAACAGCGCTGCTGAATGACTGGAAGTTGGTAAGGCTGCTGGGCAGTGCCGGGTTAATGGTATAAGTACCTGCCAGCAGAGGCGGGTTCAGGTTAGCCATTACCGTAGTAGAATAAGCACTGTCTGTGCCGCCACACACCACTAAGCAACGATAGTAATTTTCGATGCTGATGGTAGTATTAAATGCACTCACAAACTGGGTATCACTGGCATTTACCCAAGGGCCGCTGGCCGATTTGGAACGTTGCCACTGATAGGTTTGTGTACCACCGGTGCTGTTGCCGGTGAGGTCCAGTTTAATGTCGGTACCCATACATACCGGTGTAAGCGGGAATACGTTGGATGTACCTGGTACTACCGGTTTACTACAGTTGGGAACACTTACTTCATAAGCGCCCATATCTGGTTTGGTGGTACTTCTGGTAACGCCCAGGATATCGTTGGTGATACCTACTGCTTTACCGGTATTATCCAACGGTGAAATAACAGGGGCAAAGTTGCCGGCTACCGGATCTGCAAATACCGGTGAAATGAACAGCGAGTTGCTATCCAGTTTGGTAGCTGTTGTCCATGCCGCCAGGGTAGTGGAGTTGCCACCCACAAAGGCGGTATTGAAGCTGCTCTTTACATAGAGGTCATTGTAATTGGAAGCGAGTACGGTACCGTTACCAATTGTTATACCTGTTCTGCTTCCTCTGCCTGCTCTGCTGATATCAAGAATATTATCAAAGAACTGAATACCGCTGGCGCTACCTGACTGATAGAAGCCGGTAGTACTGCTGTTGGAAGTATTCTTTGCATCGTTCAGCACGATGGTGTTGTGGTAATAATAAACATAATCAGCGCTATAGTTGGAGAATCCATACTGTGTGCTCTCATTACGGAGATCGTATATTACGTTGTTGAATACCCTGGCTGGATTAGTGGCCGTAGCATCTGCATAAGACATTTCTATGCCATAAAGAGAAGAGGAGGTAGTTAGCATGCCGCCTGCCAGGTTGTGGACACGGTTATTGCTGACTACTACGTCCGCTGCTTTGTTTTCCACGCTGATGCCGTAGATGGACCAGCTGCCATTTGTGCGGGCAGGTCTTGAAACATCATTATGATCTATTTTGGTATTGGTAACATAGCTTATATTAATACCGGTTTCATAATAATCTTTTACGGTATTGTTACTGATGATATTACCGGTAGCAGATCCATTGGTCTGACTGTAGATGATCACCCCGTAGTAGCCACCGGTGATGGTGTTTTTGGAGATGATATTGCCGTCACAATTATTGGTGGTACCCGTGGTTGCACTGGATTCACTGCCGTTAATCACGATGCCGGCATAGTCGGAATAAGTGGCTTCGGTGTCAGCAATAATGTTACAGCGGGTAATGGTATTACTATCTGCATTGTTGAGCATTTGTACGCCATAGCCATAGTCGTCGCTGGTGGCATCTATGGTAAGACTATCAAAAGTGATATGATCTGCACCGCGCAGTTTGATCACTGCTCTTTCATTGTTGTCGGTAGGTGCAAACTTTATCTTGTTACCGTTACCGTTAAAGGTAATGGTGTTGATAGCGGAGGTACCTGCAATGGAATCGAGTACCAGTTGCTCCAGGTAAGGACCGGAACCGGATACTACATTCAATACAATAGGACCTTGTATACCACATTCCATCGCAGCTTTGGCAGCGTTGAAGCTGATAAAGTTGGTGGCACTGGCCGGTGCGTTTTTATTAATGGTATAAGTACCTGCCGGGAAAGCCTGGGTTACCGTAAGCAGTATGGGTTGTGAGTAAGATGTATTCCCACTACATGTAACGGCTACACGATACCAGGAGGTGATTACCGAAGTAATGACGGTGTCCGGGTTGGTCAGTATGCCACCTATGTTGGTGTAGGTACCGTTAGCGGTAGCAGACTTTTGCCACTGGTAGGTTTGTCCCAGTCCAATGGAGTTATCTGTTAATGTTAATGATACCTTCCTGTTTACGCAAATCACTGCAGGACTTACCTGCGCGTTACCTGCCAGTGGTGGCGAAGTACAGGGGCCGGGTGTAAATTCGTAGGCGCCTATATCAGGTGTGGTGGTACTTCTGACAGCGTTGTTAATATCCACCGTAATATTTACCGGAACTCCCCTGTTATCGATGGAGGCGTTTGCCGGCTGATAGTTTCCGCTGGCAACACCTACGAACAAAGGATTGGAGCTGACAGAACTACTATCCTGATGGGATGCGGTTTGCCAGTCGAGCAGACTGCTGTTGTTAGCGCCATAGTAACCAATGTTATTGGTTCCGCCGGTAGCAGCGAGATAGTAGTCATTCCTGTTGGCATGAATAGTACCACTGGTAGAAGAGAAGTAAATACAATATTTATTGCCGCCGCCGCTGCGTGTTACGGAAATAATATTATTGAGGAATTCCACCCCGTCTGCCTGGGAAGTCTGATAAAATCCACGGGTAGTATAAGTAGCGCTGGTAGTGGAAGCTCCGTCCAGCGCAATAGTATTATGATAGTACCAAACGTTATCCGAGCTTGAATTGTAGAGGCCATAAACATCTCCCTTACCTGTAAAATTATAAAGGAGGTTATTGCTCACCACATTTTCCAGTTGTGACAATGCATCCGTGCTGCTGAAGTAAATACCGTAGGCAGCATTGGTATTATTCGGTGCACCGCCAAAAGGATTGCGGATAGTGTTGCGGGTGACGTTTGCTTTTGTACTGAGATTGGTAAAGTAAATACCATAGAAGGTGCTGACGTTGCTACGTGTGGGCCTGCTGATGATATTGTTTTCTATCAGGGTATTGAAAGAACCGGTTACATAGATACCATAACTGTAGAAGTTACTGATCTTGTTATTGGTTACTTTATTATTACCATTGGCAAAAGTATTGCTGCCGGTTAATGCGATTCCATAATAACCACCATTGATGGTATTATCAGAAAAGATGTTAAAATCACATTTTGCTTCACCGGTAGAAGTAGCCGAAGTGGCACTGCTGCTGATCACTATACCTGCATTGCTGCTGGAAGTATTGGTGGTGTCCAGGATAAATGTACAGTTACGGATCGCATTATAATCTGCATCATTGGTCAGGTGTACGCCCCAACCATTGTTGGTAACAGGGTTTTTAATGACCAGGTTATTAAACGTAAAATAGTCCGCATCAGACAGTTTGATCACTGCCGGAGAAGACGACGTTCCTGCATAGGTGAGCGTATCTCCGTTACCGTTAAACGTAATGGTATTGGTGGCAGAGGCGCCTGGTACAGGGGTGATCACCAGTTGCTCATTATAGGCAGTACCACCGGGTGCCACATTGAATATAACAGGACCATTGATACCGCATTTGATCCAGTTGTATGCATCATTAAAAGAGGCAAAGTTGGTACCACCGGTAGGCAATGCCTTGTTGATGGTAAAGGTACCTGATATGGCAGGTGGTGAGGTAACGGTAACGCTGTTGGAAGTAGCTGTGAGATTAGTCGTCACACAGGTTACTTTACAACGGTAGTACCTGGTGGCAGGTTGAGTAGTCACCAGTCTGTTGGTAGTATCATTAACGATATTGGACCAATTCGTATTGTCGGCAGATGACTGCCACTGGTATTTAAGACCAGATGCAATGGTAGCGCCGGTGAGGGAAACAGTTACCTGGCCATTCATACAAACGGTAGCCGGATTGGCAGTAGCGGTTCCTGCTGAAGGTGTTCCTGTACAGGCTACTGCGGGCGTCCAGGAAAATATAACGTCGGGGCGGGTTGTCATGGTACCAGAGTTACTGGTAGAGGTGGTACCGCATAAGTAGTTCATACCGTCTGTACGGTAAGTATGTGAACCATTAAAGGGAAGTCCTGTTGTCCAGGGAACTTCGGGGTTATGGGTGTAGGTAAGGCGCGTATCTGAATCAGGTGCGCCATTACAGATTTCTATCACAATGTTATCTGAACCATTCCAGAAAAAACCTGAAATGAAGTTGAGCGTATTGGTACCTGCCACAGGCAGGTAGTTAACAGGACCAAACACCTGGTTGCTGATCGTGATCCAGGTGGCATCGCTGAGGGTGGTATCTGTAGTAGTACCAATTTTAATGGTGTATTGCTCAATGGTATCTGTTGCATTGAGGTTGAGCACCTTGTATTTAAGGCCGTTGATAACGCCGGCATTCATTCCTGCTGCATGGAGTTCTGAAGCGCGATACAGGTACTGTGTCCTGGTACCTTCGTAGTAATCCTGCAGGGGACAAGGATAGCCCAAATCTGTATTACCGGAAGTACCGTGACCAATACTGATATCTGTTTGTGCTGATAGCCGGCAAGCCAGCATCAGCAGTACTCCTACAAGTAATGTTGTTTTATATAGATAATGAACAGTACAATTTCTCATATGAGGTATTTAAATTTGGTTGATGCGATTAAAAGCTTTGCCAGGTGATCCAGGATTTTCCATCCCTGGCGCTTACCATGGCATAGGTAAGTGGGCGGAGTTGTACGAGGTAATACCCCATTGGGTCCGCCATCAGTGATCTTGTTTTTTCTACCGGGGCTTTGTTGGCAGGCATGCTACCGGAAAAACCGATATCGTTAAAAATGATCCTGCCATCGGAGGTGTAGGTAGGTGCGCTGTAACCGGGGCCATAAGCGATCGTGTTTCCGTCATCTCCCCTCAATACAAAACCCAGCAAATCCAGGTCTGTACCCGGACCATTTATCTGCGGATAGTAGGTGAGAAAAGCATAGCCGGGTAATGAATTAAGATGGAACGCATTATCCTGACCGTTTACATGAAAGCCGCCGTCAGTGGCCCAGTACTTTTCGTTTTCCGCGGCATACTGGTACCATCTTTTCGGGGCAGCATAATCAATTGCTACCGGTGTAGCCGTTTCCGTGATACTGGCTGTTTTGCCGCCGACGGTAAAGTTGATGGCACCATTTTCCCATTTTACCTGGTCAAAACTGCTGATAGTAATGCCGTTGTCGTTAAAAGCCGGTGATAATGAAATACCGGTAGACGTATAGGTATAACCGGTAGTCTTCGTTTTTACCTTCCCATCGGCTATCCAGGTAAAAGTTATTTGATGCAGGAAGTTATCAATGCTGATGTCATAGCGACTGCTGCCTACTGTCAGCCGGTGGAAGTAGGTGAGTATCGCTCCGATGCTATCGATAGAGCGGTTGATTTGCTGCTGGAAATAAGCTGTTTTTTCCTGCTGGGTAGCCTTTATCAAAACGGCTTTACTCTTGTTGAAACGACCGGTGAGCCAAACAGAATCACCAGCAGCGTCATTGATGGCAAATTCGAAGTCTGATCCCAGTCCCTGACCATACTGTCCGCCATTATGACTGGCATCCGGATCGCATAGTACATGGAGATAAGAATAAGTGTCGAACAGGAGACAGGGTTGCTGCAATGCTTTCAGGCGCCAGCTGCTTTCTTTTACAGCATTGGTGCTGGCTGCCGTGAAATCAGAAAACATCTGTACCCGGTTGGCATCAGAGAAACTGAAATAGAAGCCGTATACGCTGCCGGGTACACCAGCCGGATATACCAGCGCTCTCCAGCCATACGGCGCGCTGGTGAGTACCTGCTGATAATGTGACAACGCTTCATTGATACGTTCATCGGGTGACTTATCAAAAACGGGATCCGTTTCCTTTTTACAGGCAAACATCCCGGTCATGATGAATAATAAACAGATCAGATTATTTTTCATACTATTATTTTTACGCCTTGCGAAACCTTGCATTTAATAGAGTAACTGATTAATTTCTTTCCTGGTGCGTGTCTGCAGACTATAGAAATTGATATTCCATACTGTTAAAAAATAGCTGACCACCATGGCTTCTTTCTGGCGTAAGCGGGATTGTGCCACTGCTTTTGTCACCCCATTGATACTGGTTCCTTCCGGAATGCTGTTGACGATCGCATCAAATCCTGTCTTACCTTCTACCAGCATGGTAGATACCATTTCCACAAAGTCTTCATCAAAAGCAGACATGGCATAGGGGGTTACGAAACCATCCTGGCGTGCTTCCATATCGGAAATGTTGTTCCAGTTGCCGGTGTAAAAACCTGCGCAGATCCGCTTGAATGCTACCGGGTACATCACTGTCTGATGCAGGATATGTCCGAACTCATGTTCTATTACATGAAACATCTGTTTCACATTAGCAGAGTCGGAGAGTTTGTAGCCGTCCATAGATTTTGTTAAGAAATCATTTACCAGGTACAACACTACTTTGCGGCCACCTTCTGCGGTGCCAAGGGTAATGGTGCCGTTTTCATTCCAGCTGGCGCTACCGGAAAGAATGAAGTACTTGGGGCAGTATTTCTTAAAGAAGAGGTTGCCGGCTTCGGCGATATAAGTATTCATCCATACTTTCCTGATGGCCGACATCACGGGGATTATTTTTTCTTCTTTAGGAGGTACGAGTGTTTTGTTCAATTCAAATTCGAATTGATCCCATTTGTATTTTACTGCAATGTTAAAAGGCACGGTAAGCGTGTCGTGCAGCCATTTGTCCAATGGAGAAGCTGCCCAGGTGTCTCCGCCCAGGCCGGGTATATCTTCTACATTGCCCAGGTCTTCTTTCTTGCTGCAAGCCATCAGCAAGCATAAGGGAATGATGAGTAAGAATGCTTTCATTTGAATAGGTATTTATGTTGATACGATCGCTGTATTGTTATCTTGGATTTAATGATAAGCCGGAGGTAGTAGCAGATGCCGGTATCTGGAACAGGCGGCGTTTATCATCTGCTTTCAGCTCCAGTGTTTGCCCTTCCCGGGTGCTATGTACAACTGGTATTTTGTATCGTTGCAAATCAAACCAGCGTTGACCTTCCTGTAAATACTCTGCCCGTTTAAAATCAAGAATGGTGCGAATGCAGGCGTTTTTGACATCGCTGATGCCGTAGAAGTTCTGCATGTCGGAGAGCGAAATATTATGCAGGGAAGGGTTGTAATTCCGGATACGTTTGCTGGCGAAGAGGTTGAGATCTTTAACTACTGCACTGGTGTTATTGAGGTAAGTATTGGCTTCCGCGCGGTTGAACAATACTTCTTCTGTGGTAAACAGTGGCACCATTACATAGGGCTGACCAATAGTGGCGTTGACGGAGTTCTTTACAAAATATTCTGTCAGCTTGGGAACAAAGTAATCCTGCGAACCATAGTAATAGATCGGATATACCCAAGTGCCGCCTGTTACATTACGGCCTATGATCTGGGCTTCATGTGCGTAATCCAGGTCATAGCGTAACCTGCCTACATTGCGTCCCCAGAGAGAAGGGGCTTCTGCAATCAGCAGGTTGGCTCTTTCGTTGGCGTTGGCATAGCGATCAAAGATTTGAGCGGGTGACATACTGCCGTACACGGTATTCCATTCGCGCATATTGTTGGCCACATCATTATTGGAAAAGGTATTGTCGGCATAGGCTACTACTTTGGCGTAATCTTTTTTGAACAGATAAAAACGGGTGGCAAATGCATAGGCAGCACTGCGGTTAAAATGAAAACGGGGAACACTATATGCATCATCGCTGATCAGCGGGAGTCCGGCCAGCAGGTCTTTCTCCACCATCTCATATACATAGGCCACGCTTTTACGGTCGTACTGTTTCATCACCACTGTTTCAGGTTCCGTTACATAAGGAATACCGGGATCATTGGCAGCAGTAGTGGCATCATAACTTTTAGCGAAAATATTGACCAGCATAAAATGTGCATAGGCTCTGGCTACCAATGCTTCGCCGCGCTGGTGTGCATACAGTGCCGGATCGGCCGCGTTGTTACATGCCTGTAACGCCTGGTTGGTAGCGGCAATGGCGGTATAGCAAGCCTTCCAGTAATCTTCCGGCGAGTCTTCATCTATTGATTGAATGTCGTTGAACAAATAGGCGTCTTCGTTAGGGCGATAGTATGCGCCGACTCCTTTGTCGCCCACATTATCCGACATGGCTTCGCACATAGTAATGTAGCTGGATTGTGGATAGGCAGTGCCCAGTAGCTTACTCACCTTGGCTGGTGAACTCAGGTCTGTCCAGGTACTGTCAGGTACCTGCTCCAGGTATTTTTTACAGCCGCCTGCCAGAAGGGTCATCAGTGCAAATGCCCCGATGAGCACTGGTTTCATTTTGCGTGTATGGGTAGATGTTATATAGTAGATTGACATAGTTCCTTTTTTAAATACCAACTTTTAATGAAAAAGTGAATTGCTTTTGAATAGGCTGCGCCACCCCACCTGCATTAAAAAATTCAGGATCTTGTCCCTGTAATTTTTTATCTGCATAAATCAGCCAGGGATTAATAGCCGCGGCACTTACCGCAATGTTGCTCAGCCCTGCACGTTTGCTTAACTCACCTGGTAACTGGTAGGTGAGAGAGACGGTTTTGAGGCGAATGAAATCGCCTTTCGCCACTCTTTCTGTGGAGAAGTTGTAATTGTTGTAAGGGTGTGCACCTCTTATCAGCAATTGTTCAAAGGCATCCAGCATAGAAGGCACGGACGTTTTGCTTTCATCTCCCGGCATTACCCAGCGGTCGTAAAACTCTTTGGGCATGGCATCGAGATCAGAGTAGGTAGTTTTGAAAGCAGGATAGAGGCGGATCTTGTTGCCAAACTGATAAGTAAAAAATATGTTCAGTGATAAAGCTTTATAGCGGAATGTATTGGAGAAGCCACCGGTAACAGGTGGATCTACCGGACCTTCATATACGAGGTGGCTGGTGTTCAATGACTGGAGATTTACATCACCACTGTTGGCGCCATCCTGATTGATGAAGGAGGGGGCGCCTGATTTGCCATCCAGACCGGTGTATTGCAGCGAAAACAGGCTATGAACGGGATAGCCTTCTGTGTTGCCGCCTTCTGCTACTACCAGGTCAAAAATGCCGGGAATATTTTTTGCGTTGGTGATTTTGTTAACACTGTAACCAAAGGTGACATTGGATTTCCAACCCCAGGTTTTACTGCGGATTACGTCTCCGCCTATCATTACTTCCAATCCTTTTGAGTCCATATCGGCATAGTTGGCCGCTTTATACATTTCGCCACCGATGCCGGAAGTTTTGATGCGGCTGATGAGGTCAAAGCTTTTGCGGGTATATGCATCCAGACTGAAGTTCAGACGTCCGTTGAAGAAACCGCCGTCCAATCCTATGTTGGTAGTATATAATTTTTCCCAGGTGAGTTCATCGTTTTGCAAGTGCGATAACCTGATCACTGATTCTACTTCTGTCTGGTGTGGCCGGTTGGTATTTACAGTTTGATAAACGATGTTGGAATTTGTTGCAGGCCCCATGCTGGCAGTGAGTCCATAGCTGACGCGCAGGGTGAGGTAATCCAGTTGTTTGATGCGGGCCGCAAAATCTTCGCGGTCTATATTCCAGGATCCGGCTATACTCCAGGTGGGCAGCCAGCGTGCTTTACGCGACTGTCCTAAACGGTTGGAGCCATCATAACGTCCGGTAGCAGTAAAGTTATATTTGTTGTTATAGGCGTAGGTACCGGTAGCATAAAAGGCGGCGAAGCGGTCGTAATCTCTGCCCATACCGAAGTAAGGGAAGTTGCTTTCAATTGTTTGTTTGAGTATACGGTAATCGGTGAAAGTGGCGCCTCCATTGTCATATTGGTAGCCATATCCGGTGTTGGACGCGTTTTGGCGGTCTGCATACTTTACCTGTTGACCTATCAGTATGTTGACGTTATGCTTTTGTGCAAAAGTGTCGGTATAGTTAAGGCCATTGCGGAAATCATAGTTCAGGAGCTGATCTTCTGTACGATTGTAGAAGCCGCCGGCGGGTAACACGATCACTGGTGGCGCATCCGGATTTTCAGGATCGCGGTAAAGGAATTTGTTTCTTTCTGCGATGGTAGCATTTCCTGCGGAGCGGTAGGCATTGGCCATGTTGGCATTTTCTGTGATCTGGTGTTCACGGGAAGACTTTACATACCTGATAGCGCCGGTGAATTCGTAACGAAGATGCTTTGTCAGCTTCCAGCCGAGATCTCCCTGTAAACGTAAATCCATCATATTCAGGTCCAGGTAATTATTTTCCAGTTCGTTAATGATGTTGAATGGTGCATAATTTCTCCGGAAGTATTCCAGCTTGCCGTCTTCATCGTAGGCGGTGAGTGTACGGCTGGTATTGAGAGAGTAGCTGAACGGATTGATATCGAAATCGCGGTCATATTGCCCTTCTACAGGGTTGCTGCTGCGGGTCAGTGCTCCGGGAGCTTTCTGCCGGCGTACGGAAGCCAGCGTAGAAAAACCAGCAGTGAGTCTGTCTGAAAATTTATAGGTATTGCGATAGTTGAGTGTATACCGGGTTACTTTATCAGCCAGTGTCCAGCCGTTATCACTGTAAAAGCTGGTAGAGAAATAAGATTGTGATTTATCGGTACCGGATGAAATGCTGAGGGAATGTTCCTGTACAAAGTTGTTGCGGAACAGCAGGCCAAACCAATCGGTGTTGGCTTTGGCGTAGCGGAGTAAAAAAGCTTTGCGGTGTTCCGGGTCGTTTTCTACGGGGAAGTTGCCGTTTTTATCTGCATCCAGTTTTTCGTACAACTTGCCGAAAACGCCGATATCACCCTGTGAAAGGATGTCGGAGTTAAGTACTCCTTTTCTTTCCAGTTCCGCCAGCACAGACATTTGCTGACCGGAGTTCATAATATTGAAATTGTTGTAGTTGGGTTTCAGTTGTGTGCTGAAGTTGCCGCTATAAGCAATAACGGGCTTGCCTGCACGCCCTTTTTTGGTAGTGATCACCACTACGCCGTTCATGGCGCGGGCGCCGTATAAGGCAGCAGCCGCGGCATCTTTGAGGATGTCGAAGCTTTCAATGTCATTGGAGTTCAGTCCTGCTACGGCGGATCCCAGCAGGGTGGTAGGGTCGCCGCTGGAAAGCTGGTCATTGGAGATATTCACCACATCTTCCAGTACAACACCATCCACTACCCACAGCGGTTTGTTATCACCGTTGATAGAGGTAGCACCGCGGATACGTACTTTAGGGGCCGTACCAAAAGTGCCGGATACATTTTGAATGGCAACGCCGGCTACTCTTCCTTCCAGCATACGGCTTACATCAGTAAGCCCGTCTATTTTTACATCTTCTCCTTTCAGCCTGGTAGCTGCGCCGGAGAATTTAGTTTTGTCGATGCTCTGAAAACCGGTCACCACGACTTCCTGCAGGCGGGTGGGTTTTTCTTTCATTACAATGGTGATGGCGCCGCTTCTGAATTGGGCTACGCTGACTTCTTCTGTTTTGTAGCCGGTGAAATTGAATACCAGGATGGCATCGTTGGCTATCTTTTTCAGTTCAAATGCGCCTTTATCGTTGGTGGTGACGCCGCGGGAGGTACCTTTAATGATGATGCTTACACCTGGCAACGGTTCTTTCTTTTCATTGGTAACAATCCCTTTTACATCGGTAACGGGAACGGTAATACGTAATAGTGTATTCGTTACAGTGAGTAGTGCCGGTTTTTTCCCGTTATCGTGTTTAATGACTACACGGTCATACATCACGCTGAAGGAAAGGGAGTAGGGGGTAAGTAATTTGTTCAGCAGATCGCCGACTTTCTCATTATGTGCATTCACACTTACTTTGTTGGCATCCAGTACTTCATTGCCTACATACACAAAAGATACTTCGGCAAGGTTACTGATCTTTTCCAATGCGTCTTTGAGGATGACATTCTTTAGTTCGATGGATATTTTTTTGTCGAGCGCATCCTGCAAACTGTTACCGGCGTGGGCCTGCGTCACTGCCAGCAGGAGCAGTAAACAATAAATAAATGATAGTTTTCTTTTGAACATAGTTATAGTTTATTTGTTTCGTTCTGGGCATAGGATCTCCGTTCCGGTTTCTGGATAAAACCGGGCAATAGAAGGCCGTCTGCATATGCAGGGTGTTTTTTAATCAGTCATATAATGGCAATACATTAGCCGGACAATAAGGATGTATGCTGTTTCATGGACGATTCAGTTTGGTTGAGTGATTGCTACGGATTATTGATTCGGTAAGTATGGGCAATAGGTGGCCGTATGATCAAATGGGTTGCATTTGATCAATTAGTTAACCAGCATGAATGTCATTCAGGCTAAAGGTCACCAGGATAGTATACCAGACTTAAATGGTTTCGTTCTTTCTTTAAATTTTGGTTCAGCTTTGTTGATAGCAGTTTATCTTCATCATCATCTTGAATATAGTTTGGTTAACGATATCGCGGTCCATCTGTTTTTATTTACAATTCCCACCAACAATGATATACCCGCTGCTGGTATTGTCTTTTTTCACGCGGGCATCTAAAGAAAAGGCAATTAATGAAAGTGCTTTTTCTAAATCGTCTACGGTGTTAAATGATCCGTAAAACCTGCACTGAGCAGACCGCTGATCGGTTACTACCGGCACATTATAGTATCTCTGCAGGTCGGCTGCTACTTTAGCTAAAGGATCTCCCTTATAGATAAATTTACCACTCATTTTTTGTGCGAAAAACCTGGCGTCATCAGTGGCATCCTGTAACTGCAGGTCGTCCGAAGCCGGATTATACACGGCGCTTTTGTTGGCGGTCAGTACCAGTGCTTCATTTTTATGTGGTTGACTTTCCTTGGTATTTACCTGTACCATTCCTGATACCACTACTACTCTGGCAATGTTTCCTTCATGTACTTCCATATTAAAAGAGGTTCCTAATACGGTAGTATTTATTAACGAAGAAGAAATAATGAAAGGATGTCGGGCATCATGGTTGATTTCAAAAAAAGCTTCTCCTTTCAATGTTACTTCGCGGTTCTTTTTATCAAATACCTCCGGAAAGGTAATACTGGAATTCTTTTCAAGATATACTACCGAGCCATCCGGCAATTTCACTGTTTGTCTTTCTGAGGTAGTGGCAAATACCTTTTGTTTTACCCGGTGTTGTAACAGCATGTACCCTGCGGCTCCCGCCAGCAGCAGTACCACGGCTGCTGCAGCGATCTTCTGTTTGTAGAGTCTGAAAATACCTTTGAAAGAACTATCCTTTATGCCTATACGTTGATGAATGTTTTTCAGCATTCTGTCAGACAGGCGTTTATCTAATATATGCTTTACCGCTATGATATCAGCTTCAAAATATTCTGCGGCTACCATTTGCAGCTCAGCAAAGTCATTGGCATCGAGGTATTCCATCATCCACTCCTGCTCTGCGGCAGTCCAGTTGTCTTTATTTAACAGTTGTTTGAGATATTCCTTTCTGTTGGGCACTAGCGTGATGGTTTAATCTAAATACGCGCAGTTGATAAAAACGGGTGGGTCCTTTTTGAACTTTTTTTGGAAAATAAAAACATTAATTTAAATATAATATGAAAACGATTGGTGATTATGAATCGTTATAATTTAAGAAGAGCAACAGCAACACAATATACTTGTGATCTCCGTTGCGTTGTATATAGTCATTGAGTTTGATCATGGCGGCTGATAAATGTTCTTTTACAGTATTCCGGGAAATATTCAGTTCGTGTGCTACTTCCTCATAGGTTTTCCCTTCCAGTTTACAGCGGGTAACAATAGTTCTTTTTTTGGGAGATAATTTTGAAATCGCCTGTTCCAGCAAATGATATTGCTCTTCGTCTATGTTCTTACGTTCAATAGCTACAGGATCATCCTCGTCCGTCTGGAAGATGTTTTTGTGAAAAGCCTGTTCCCGGAGCTTCTTCCTGACGAAGGATACGCACATATTAAAGCTGATAACAAACAACCATCCACTGACCGATTGATCTGGCCGGATATCCTGTCGTTTTTCCCATAGGCGTGCAAATACGTCCTGCAGGATATCTTCTGTTACCACTTCATCTTTCACAAACTTAAAAATATTCCGGTACACCGCCTCGTGATATTTCCAGTACAAGGTATCAAAGGCGCTTACTTCGTGGTTTTGTAACCGTACTACCAATTCAGCATCTAGTATATTCATATTTCTCCTTTTATATAAATCATATCGTGGAATACAATTTATATGGCTAGAAAAAAGCCAGGTTTCCCAAAGGCAATGGCCATCTATTCTGCTGCATAAATTAGTAACAAATATTATTATTTAATAAATAAATTCGTATTAACTATAATTATTAATTGTTATAAGCATATACAGAAGGATCAGCGTAAGTGGGAAAAGCAGCGTAGCCGCGCAATAGCATTTGTATTATTAATTATGTATATGTGTATAAGGCAGAAGAAACAGTATGAAATTTATACTTAAGCAGGAAGAAAGCGGTATCCGTTATTGAAAGAGCACAGTTTTTAAGAAGAATAATGACATATATCCATTGATGCTGTATAACAACATCAATGGATATACGTTGAAAATTTCCGCCCTTACCGTTTTAACGGTGTTTCCCTGGCCTCCGCTGTTTGTTCTGCAGCAGGTACCTCCTTCACCACCTCATAACTATCTGCACCATTCAGTCCCGTTCCCCGTGTTATCCGCAGCGTGTACTGCTGTATCGGAGTATTCCGGGCCAGCGTTACCGTTAGATAAGCGGTTTGAATGTTGGGGCCCCAGGTAACATAGCAGGTGTTGATACCATAACCTTCCAGACCGGTATTAGGTGGTGCAGAAATAATCTGTCCATCCCCGGTAACGTTCCAGGCTACATACGTGCTGCCGCTAACAGTGGGTACCAGCGAATAAATGCCGACGCTGCCGGGAGTCACAGTAGTGGGGCCTGAAATACTAACGGGTCCTGCCTGGGCAACAACTTTGCTACCGCCCAAACATAACAGCAATAGCGGGGCACAAAAAAACGTGGATACCTGAGTGAGTTTAACGCTCATTTTACAATGGCTTAAGAGTGAAATACGTGGAAAAAAAATATCGTATTAAAGTAACCAGAAAATCTTGAATATCCTAGTGAAGTATCGGGATAAGAAAATGCCCCGCTTGCCATTGGCAAACGGGGCATTTTCTTATTTATGGTTCTTTATTCGTGAAACACAGGCATAGCCGGGAAATACCATCCGTTGTAAGTCAACGTTTTTTTCAGGGTAGTAGTGGTGGCATCATAAATCAGCACCCGGTTGATACTGCCGGTGAATGATCCATTCAGCGTGGTCACTACCAGCTCATTCTTTTCCTTATTATATGCTGCTCCTGCACCATAGAAATACTGACCTGTTGGCAGGGTGATAAATGGCGTAGTTAACGAAGCAGCGTTGCCGATTACGTAGCGATATAATTGTGTTCCACCGGCAAAACCGTTGTTACGCACAATGAAAATAGCACTGTCCTGTGTAGAAGCAGTAATACCCGCATGACGCCATGCTCCCCATGGAGAAGGCACGGTAAACGGCAGTTTGATCGCAGTACGTGCGAGGGTAGACGGAACAATGCGGATCAGTGAATCTGAATTGGTTGCATATACCGCTCCATCTTTACCCGCGGCAAAAGCAAGGTTAGCAGCGCCGAACTTTTTCACTACAGCATAAGTGCTGCTATTCAGGGCTACGATACCATCTGTTTGAGATAATACAAAAACATAACTGCCAATTTTAAGCATGTCGCCGGTATAACCAGCAACCCCGCTGATTTTAGTGCCTACCGCCAGAGATGGCAGTGTAATAGGATATACGCCATCGCTGGCGCTCAGCAGTCCGTGTGTGGCATCAACACCCAGGAAGGCATGCCCATCGTTACCGGGCAAGGTAGTGATACGGCCGGTTTCTACCATGCTGCCACCATCTGTTACCACCAGCGGTCCGCCGGCTTTCACTACGATGTACAGCTTATTGTTGAAGAAGGTCGCAAACTGCAATGTGTTGGAAGGCCCTCCTAATGCACCGGTTGGGTTTTCCAGGTGATACACGTCCTGCACCAAACTGTCACCACTATACGAATAGAAGTGCAGATCGCCGGTGCCATGACCGAACCATCCTTCATTGGCAATAAAGAAACCATCTGCATATTTGCCGGTAATCAATGATGTTGTAACGCCGGTTTTGTTATTGGCGTCCAACTTTTGTAACTGTGATGACTGCAATGCATCTTCTTTTTTACAGGAAGCCACCAACAAGGCAAACGCTACCAACAAGKAGGATAATAACTGTTTTTTCATATAATAGATATTTGGATTGATGACATACTTTTCCCTGTCCGGATACCAGATCCGGAAAAAAACAAAACTCAAAAGCCGGTGAAATCACACCTGCATAATGCGCCCAGGGGTAAATAATATTTACACAATAGAATATATGCCGTTAGGCTTACATTCCTGGCCTTTCACCCGAAAGCGCTGAATGATCGATGACATCTGGCAGGTCTTCTGGCTCTCCTGCTTTTCCGGGAACCTTCCCATCTGCGGACATGCAGACAGTGGTATGGAGTATCCGGAAAATCAATTCATTCAAAAATGAATGCAGGATCACAGCTACGGGGATAGCTCCGGTATTGCACCGGATTCCCTTTTAATCCGCCCGCAGGCGGAACCAATTGTGGATGCAAACGTACGTGAAGTATTAGTAAAATCCAAAATGAAAGGAAAGTGTAATACTTCATTCTTTTTTGAGGCAATGCTTTTGGCAACTATAACTAATCAGGTATTTCATTTTTTATACTTCCTATTAGTTCGTGTTTAAATTTTTATACCACCTATATTGTCTTCCTTCATTAAAATGTATCACTGTTAGACGCAGTGGATCTGCGTTATGGTTATTTTAAATCACTAACAGGAGTGAACGGAAGAAAGTATGGATATGGCATTTTATTTTTTATGCTTTCCATAGGTTGATATTTCATTTTTTATGGTTCTATTGTTATCATCTATACCGAAAAGTATCACTGTGGGATTGATGAGTTGAAGATAGTAGCCGAAGTATTTATAACACTGCAGCCACTAATGGGAATAGTCTTAGAAATTCGAAATACGGATCTGTTAATCAGTCGTTAATCCGATTTTAAGCGAAGAACCATTTTTGCAGTTTTATATGTAATTAATATCTTCGAATCTGATCATATAATTACCAGCACACAGGCCGATTGAAAGAATGAATATATTGGGAATCTCCACTTTTTTCTTTAAGTATGTTTGAAATATTTAATGTTTTTGGCAAAAGATGAACCTTTGCATGAAGATTAATGCGTAACTTGATGGAGTATCTCTCCATTGTAAAGTGGAATGAAAACCTCATATCCACATGATATATTGGAATATAGGGTAATTTTTAAATATTGATCAGAATAGCAGTGATTAAGGCATACAAAAAATGCCCCCTAACTTAGAGCCAGGGAGCAATCATTGCGTACATGATGTTTACTTTCTCATTTTCATACCTAAAATCATTAGGATGATGTGAGTTACAAGGACTATTTGACCAATAGTCTCCAACCAATCATTCAAATTAAAGTTTTTCATGCCTCTAGTTTTAGTGTGAAAAATTCAATCCGTTACCGTTAGTCCGGTAGCGGATTTTTATTACGAGGCAATGATAAAAGTATTTTTCCTTCAATTCGTTTTCTAAAGCATCTGTTAAGCAGGAATAACAAAAATTATAGCAAATCATACGATGCGGTCTCAAATTGATCGAAAAAATATTTCATTTGGCGTACCTTTCTCTTGTAATAGTATTGTTTATTCGCATGTGAAAAATTGATTTGTCCGTTTTATTGCCTCTCACGTGATGCTGATCATTTATTTCGGTTAATTATCTATCGAATAKTAGAGGTTTCGTTCCTTGATAACACGGCCGTTTGTTTCCAGATTGTCATATATAAGATTAAATCCTTTTCTTTGCCAAAGTATATAGATAGCAGAAAGTTCTATCTGTCCACAATTGATCTAGATATGTTGAAATGAAAAGAAAAAAGATGTACCTCCTGATTTGTTTAACCCTGGGCGCCATCGCCATAATAGCGACCATTGCCTTTTTCATCGGACGACACTATAACTCACCCACTTATTTTCTTTCTCAATTACCAGAAAAATATAAAAGCTATCCTGCATTATCTGAAAACGTTAGCTCCCCCCATCACCAGGTAGAGCAACTCTTTTCCGGTAAACCATGGCGCGTTTACTACGACTCCATACAGCAGCTGGTGGTAGTTAGCCGGATGGAAGAAATTTCCGCTCCGGATACCAACAGCATTATTAACATGATTTATTACCGGTTGGATGCAAACGGAAAATTATTGGACAGTTTACATAACAGCAGCGCCACAGATGAGCTGGGACATAAGCTCGGCGGGCATCTGCTGTATGAAAAATACTATACCAATTATCTTATTACGGGAAGTACGCAATCATTTCCATATGTGGAAAAGAATGCTGATCTGTCTATGCCAACAGCTACATTGCGTGTATTAATAGATAGTTTAAGTGCTGCCGCTGATGACGTGAGCGTAGAGCATTACAGTGAATCAATTGCCGGTGCGATGGCGTTTTTCTTTTCCATAAATAAACAGGTACACCGGGTATATGCACTGTTGGATAGTCATATAAACACAGATAGCAAATGGTCCGCTGCTTTTGCTGTTTACAATCCCATTGACGATAATTTCCCGGTAACAGGTAGCTACGACTGGCAGGACCGTTATGCCTTTATGCAGATCGATTATTTTCTGAAGGAGTCTTACAATCGCACGCGGCGGCCTGCCATCATGTCGCCGGCACCTATGAGCCGTCCTGCTCACTGGGAAGGTACCGGATACTATAGCATCAGTTATACAGACGATACACTGTACTTTAAGCATCCGGTGAATTATTATCCGGATAAAGACGCTGTGTCCCCCAAACCTTATTACCAGAATATTACGTGGGGAAAACTCAACTTTTTCTGCCGCCGGCAACTACCTTTCCAGCTGTTGACAGTTGGATTCGATACCTCCGACAAACATGCGCTGGATGGTTGTTATGTGGTGGTGAAAAAATAATCAGCCCTTCATTTGCCACGATTTTGTTTTTGTAAAAGCACGTAAACCCTGATGTGATAGGGTAGCGCCGATGCCGGAATGTTTTCTGCCGGCCCAGGGTAATCCTGCTGTGACCCTGTCGCAACAGTTCCAATAGCCGGTGCCACTGTTTACCTGCGAGAGAATGGTTTCGGCTCTCTCCTGGCTGCTGGAATATACGGAAGCGGTGAGGCCGTAGTCCGTATCATTCATAAATTCTATGGCTTCTTTGTCGGTCTTTACTTTCATGATGCCGATGATTGGGCCAAAGCTTTCTTCCTGCATCACCTTCATCTTGTTATTGACATCTACGATAATGGTGGGTTCAAAGAAATTTCCATCATGCACAATACGTTTGCCACCGAGTAATATTGTAGCGCCGTTTGCTTTGGCATCTTTCACTTGTTCTTCCAGTACTTCCAGTTGTTCATACCTTGTTAAGGCACCGAAGTATACGCCTTCGTCTGTAGGTAAACCCAGCTTCCAGGAGCGTACTGCTTTTACAAAGGCTGCCACATACTCATCGTATACATTTTCGTGTACGTATATACGCTCTACTGCACAGCAGCTTTGTCCGTTATTATAAAAGGCACCATCGGCGGTGGCTTCAGCTACCGCAGCAATGTCGGTGATGTCGTCTGCCACGTAGAGCGGATCTTTGCCACCCAGTTCCAGCTGGCAAGGCACCATTTTCTTCGCTACTTTTTCATAGATGTATTTGCCGGTTTTATAGGAGCCGGTAAAAAAGAAGCCGTCAAATCTTAAACCTAACAGGTGTTCCCCTGCATATTTACCGCCGATACCTACTTTGAATGCATTTTCGTCCACGCCCGCTTTCTTCAGTAAGTTATCTATTTCAATGGCCGTCAGCGTGGCGTATTCAGAAGGCTTGTATAATACGGCATTGCCGGCTAACAACGCGGGAATAAACACATTTACGCCTACGAGATAAGGATAATTCCAGGCAGAAATATTACAGATAACGCCCAATGGCTCGTAGGATATTTTTTCCTTGAGTGTATCAGTATTGGTGACCCATTCATCTGCCAGGTATTTTTCTGCATTCTCCAGCATCCATTGTATGCGTGTTCTGGCGCCATTAATTTCATTGCGGGACTGTTGCAATGGCTTCCCCGTTTCAGACGTAAGTATGGCAGCCAGTTTTTCAATGTTTTTTTCCAGCAACAAACTAAACTTTTCAATGATTTTTATGCGGTCAGCCAGGCTCACCTGTACCCAGTATTCTTGTCCCAACCGGAGGAACATATATTTGTCTATCAGCTTCGTATCCATGTCATCCCGGATAGTTTTAATAGTTGCGCCTGTAGCCGGATTTATGATCTTCATTTTTGATGGTTTCTTACTGCTTGAATAAATTGTGTTTTGATTTTTTGAGAGAGAGGATTCACCTCCTTTTCAGGCATTCTTTCCGGGTGCCATTGTACGCAAAGCATAAACGCTTTGTCTGTTTTATCTTCGAACTCAATGCCTTCAATGATGTTGTCGCCGGAAGTGGCGCTCACCATCAGGTTATGACCCAGATGTTCCGGATGAATGGCCTGGTGATGTGCACTGTTTACCTGGCCGGCTTCCACTTCTGTGATGGTATGAAGTAGTGTATCTTTCCGGATATGGACCTCGTGTATTTTATCCACCTCTCCCTTTTTATGTATTTTATTGGCCGCTTCTCCTATGTCTTCATACACTTTCCCACCTTCCAGGATATTGATGTATTGGAGCCCTCTGCAAATGCCCAGTACGGGAATGCGTTGTTGTTGTGAATATTCGTAGATCACTTTTTCAAACGCATCTCTTTCCGGTAAAAAATGAGCTGGCTGGTGCGGATAATTTTCTGCACCACCATAGTAAGATGGTAATACATCCACCCCACCTGTTAATACAAATCCATCACAGGTGGAGATGTCTTCTACGTTGTTGCGGAGGTAGGAGAGTATCACCAGTTCCAGGTCATCACCCAGGTCAGCAGGCGTAAACCAGTTTTCATAATTGGGAGCACTGGCTTCTGTAAGACTGATCCCTATCTTTTTCTTCATGTCTATAGCGCATTTAGGTACAACTGTTTAAAGTCTTCCCTGGACACCGGTTTAGGATTATTAGGATGGGCAAAGTCGGCCAGGGCCAGGTCTGCCAGTGTTTCGATATGAGCTTCTTTCACGCCAATTTCCCGGAGATGATGGGGAATGTTGACTTCTGAATTCAGCTCAAACAGGTACTGCACCACGGCTTCGCCGGTTTCTTCTTTCAGCTCCAGTGTTCTGGCGATGCGGCGGAATTTGTCTTCGAATCCGGCAATATTAAACTGCATCCCGTATGGAATATTAACAGCATTGGCCAGTCCGTGATGGGTATCCAGCAGGGACGACAGGGGATGGGCCAGCGAATGTACCACACCCAATCCTTTCTGAAAGGCGATGGCGCCCATCATAGAGGCCATCAGCATATTACTCCTGCTTTCGATGTCCGGGCGATTGGTGGCTTTTATCAGTGATTTATTGATGAGATAGATACCTTCCAGCGCAATGCCATCACATAGCGGATGGGGATTTTTTGCGAGGAATGCTTCCATATTATGTGTGAGTGCATCCATGCCGGTGGCTGCCGTGATAAAAGGAGGTAATTCCATCGTCAGCTCCGGATCGGCGAACACTATTTTTGCCATGAGTTTGGGCGAGAAGAGAATTTTTTTCTGGTGAGTTTCATCATCCGCAATGATGGCGCTTCTGCCTACTTCGCTGCCGGTGCCGGCGGTAGTAGGAACGGTGATGAAATGCGGAACATCATTGGTTACGTAGATGTCGCCACCAATGAGGTCATCGTATTTAAAGAGATCTTCGCGGTGATTTACCCGTAGCACAATGGCCCTGGCTACATCTATGGCGGCGCCGCCACCTATACCGATGATGCTGTCGCGGTTGGTTTCATCCCATAATTCCGTGCCTTTGTATACATCGCTCTTGACCGGATTTTTATGAATGTCACTGAATACTTCTACCGAAAATTGATGTGCATGCAGGTCTGCTACAATGCCTTTGAAAAAGGAGAGACTTGCTACGGTAGGATCGGTGACGATCATGGGTCGTTTGAGTCCGTTCTTTTGTAAATAGGCAGGCAGTTCTTTGATTGCGCCTGCGCCAAAACGGATGGTCGTTGGAAAATTGTACTGAAATGCCATATGCTGATGCTTAGATGATTTCGAAATATCTTTTCAATTCCCAGTCGGTGACTGCTTTCGCGTATTGTTTCCATTCCCACTCCCGCGTTAACGTAAAATGTTCTACGAAGGAGGCCCCGAATAATTCTTTCGCCAGCGCCGACTGCTTCATTTGCTGCGTGGCAATATGAAGGTTCTGAGGTAATACACCATTTGAGGTGTCTTTGTACCCATTGCCGATGGTAGCTTCTTTTTCCAGGGTCAGGTTGTTTCTGATGCCATACAGGCCGGCAGCGAGACAAGCGGCCAACGCGAGGTAGGGATTGGTATCCGATCCTACCACCCTTGTTTCCAGGCGGGTGGCTTTTATATTGCCGGGTAATGCCCTTAGGGCCACCGTTCTGTTGTCGATGCCCCAGGTGAGCGTAGTAGGTGCCCAGGCCCCTTCTACGAGGCGTTTATAGCTGTTGATAGTAGGTGCGATCATGGGGAGTATCTGCGGCAAACAGTGCAGCTGCCCGGCTATATAGCTTTTCATCAGAGCACTCATTTTATGGGCATCTTTCTCCTCATAAAATAAATTGTGTTTACTATCCTTATCCCATAAGCTCTGGTGTACATGCCCGCTGCAGCCAGGCAGGTTTTCATTGATCTTGGCCATGAAAGTAGCCATTACTCCATGTTTATAGGCAATCTCTTTTACGGCCGTTTTGAAAAGTACGGCCTGATCGGCGGCCTGTAATATCGTAGCGTATTTAATGGCCGCTTCATACACGCCTGGTCCGGTTTCGGTATGTAAACCTTCTATCGGTATGTCAAATTTTACCAGTTGTTCAAACAGGCTGCTCATGTACTCATTCTTCAATGCACTCCGTAAAATGGAATAGCCAAACATACCTGGTGTTAACGGGGTAAGGTCCCGGAATTGCTTCTGATGCGCGGTATCCGGTGTTTCAGTAAAGTTGAACCACTCAAATTCCTGCGAAAAATAAGGTACAAAACCATTTTCTGTGGCGTCTGTCATCACCTTGCGTAACAGCTGTCTCGGACAGGTATAGGTAGCGGCATTATCTTCCTGTACAAAATCTCCCAGGAAAAAAGGAACATCATTTTCCCAGGGAATTTTACGGAAGGTGCTGAGATCTATTTTCACTTGTGCATCGGGGTAGCCGGTATGCCAGCCGGTGAATTTTACATTATCATATACCACGTCGCTCATGTCCCAGCCAAAGGTCACATCGCAGAACGCGAGTCTGTTTTCTACTACGGAGGCAAACTTTTCTGCCGCAATGTATTTACCTCTTAATACGCCATCGATATCTGTCACCGCTACTTTTACTTTACCGGAGGGGTGTTGTTTTACGTACGCTAATATTTCTGATGTAGTCATGTATTGGCGGGTTTAAATATTTTGTACAACAAAAAGGCGATGGCCAATATGGAAAAATAAATGCCCCCCAGCAAAGGATTGTAGAGGAACATAGCAATGATAGATACGCTGGCAATGACCAGCGAGATCACCGGGAATACCGGGTAGAAAGCCACTTTGAATGGCCTTGGTAATTCTGGCTCCCGTTTTCTCAATATGATAATTGACACCATAGAAATGATATAAAGCGTGAGTGCACCAAAAACTGATACGACAATGATCTCGGCCGTTTTACCGGAAAGTAACGCTAAAATACCAATTACCATGTTACCAATCAACGCATTGGCGGGGGTATGAAAACGGGGTGATATTTTACCCAGCAAAGACGGCAAATTATGTACCCTGCCCATTTCGTAGGTAGATCGTCCCGCTGCCAGGATAAGCCCGTGAAAGGAGGCCACCAGCCCGAATAAGCCTACTGTAATCAGCAGGTGATACATGAGGTGGTTGGCGCCGGTTATTTTGGCCAGCGCCAATGGCAGGGGAGAGTCGGAGGTTTCTCCGCTGATACCGTTTTTATATACAATGGCCTCCCAGCCGGCAATACCGGTGGCGGCCACAAATATGAGTATACATAATATGGCAAGGGTGAGGATGGCCCATCCAAAACCTTTGCTGATATCCCGCTGCGGATTTTTTGTTTCTTCAGCTACGTTGGCAAGGCCTTCGATGCCCAGGAAAAACCAGATGGCAAAAGGGATAGCGGCAAAGGCGCCGCCCCACCCGTTCGGAAAGGCGTTGTTGGTAAGATTGGCTACCTGGAATTTTGGCAGCGACAGCCCCGAAAAAAGCAGTAATTCTCCTACCGCAAAAATGGTGACAATCACTTCAAACGAAGCAGCCGCTTTTACACCATATACGTTCAAGGCAGTAAACACAAAATAGATGGCAATGGCACTGACTAGTATGGGGACTTGTGGGAAAAATGCATTGAAGTAAGCGCCGATGGCAAAGGCAATGGCGGGAGGCGCCAATATAAATTCAACTACCTGGGCAATGCCGGCAATAAACCCAACATTTTTGCCCATGGCCCTGTTGGCATAATCAAATACACCGCCTGCTTTGGGGATAGCGCAGGCCAGTTCTGCATAACTGAATGTAAAGGTTACATACATCACCATGATCACAAGGGTGGCAATGGCCATACCTCCGGTGCCACMTTTTTCAAGTCCAAGATTCCAACCAAAGTACATACCTGAAATTACGTATCCTACTCCAAGCCCCCACAGCATAAAGGGAGTCAGTGTTTTCTTTAAGCCCTTGTTTTGTGTCATTAGAAAGATCTCGATTGTGTGTACCGTAATATAACATAAAATAAAATATTATTTCAGTAAGTATTTTGATGGAGAATTTTAAGACAGGGTCGTCTATCTTTAGGCGCATACCCACACATTACAACATGAAACTGATTGCAAACGGGCGCATATGGATTGAAACGGAACAGGGCCCTTTTCTGGGCTATGGCAGAATTGAGTTGCTGGAAAAAATCAGCGAGCAGGGTTCATTGAGGAAGGCGGCTACGGCCATGAAGATTTCCTACCGGCAGGCCTGGGATTTTGTAGATCAGATGAATAAGCGGACCAGCCGGCCGCTGGTGATATTTGAAAGAGGAGGGAAAAATGGAGGTGGGGCTTTGCTGACAAAGGAAGGGGAGCAGGCCATCCGGTTATTTCATGAACTGAACCACGCTTTCCAGGAGTTCCTGACCACAGCAGCGGCCGGGATGAATAAATAATTTCCGCACAGCGGTCGTCTTATTTTGCAAATCGTACAGTCATGGTCGTTACCTCCCAGATCCAGCGGGCAGGTTTCTTTTCACCGGGCACCACTATACGAAAAGGTCCTTTCCCTGCAGGGAGCGGATTCCCATCCATTTTATCTGCCAATATAATCACCCGGTTAGCAAAAGTGCTGTCCAGTTCCGGGAGGGAAAACAATACTTCATACCCATCGCCGGATTTTACCAGCAGGTACTTGGACATATTTTCACCGCGTAATTGTGGCCCTAATGTAACACCCGCCTGTTGCAGGATTTCATATACCGGCACACCAGAGTAATGATGCGCTTTCCCATCCCGGTCTGCTGCCACTACTTCCACTTTTTTCATCGCGGTGATATCTGCTGCACTTAGTTTTAAAGGATGCGCTACTTCTCCTTCTACAGAAATAGATTGCGCCCGTACCACGGCAGAAAGAAGCATAGCGGTTACAAAAAAAGCAATGTGTTTATAGGTCATGCTGATTAATTAAAAGGATTTGAAAATTGTGGATTGCTGATAAATGTTGAATCTGTCAGCAAGTGTAAAAAGGCAATGATATCTTTCTTTTCACTATTACTAAGCTGAAGCGAATTGCCGCCCAGGGCGTTGGAGGTATTACGCAGTACCGGACTCAGGGAAGGGCTGCTGATAATATGCTCACTATAATGATCCAGTACCTGTTCCAACGTCTGAAAACGCCCATCGTGCATATAAGGTGCGGTTAAGGCGATGTTGCGAAGGGTAGGTACCCGGAACCGTCCCCTGTCCGCAGCCAGGCCGGTCAGCTTTTCTCTGCCGGCATCCGGTGGGAGACTATCCAGCCCGTTGTTATGAAACAGCTCCATATGTAGCTTAGGACTACCATGACAGTGCCCGCAGTTGGCGCCCCGGATATTTCTTTCCGGCGCAGGAGCAGACATAAATAGTTGCATCCCTCTCAGGGTAGCAGCATCCGGTTGATATTTCCCTTCCAGGTAACGGTCGTATGGAGCATTAGCTGATATCAGCGTTCTTTCGAATTGCGACAGGGCTTTTACGATCTGATCGCCGGTAAGGCTGTCCATACCAAAGGCGGCCCGGAAAAGGGCCGGATAGCCCTTCGTATGGCGTAATTTTTCGGCCGATTGTTCCAGCGACTGTCCCATTTCATGCGGAGCCGTCAGCGGCGTCACGGCCTGTTGCTCCAGGCTGCCCGCCCTGCCATCCCAGAAAAAATTCCTCACCCATAACAAGTTGGCCAGCGACATGGCACTGCGATCTGTTCGGATACTATCCACACCGGTGCTGAAAGCCTTACCATCTGTAAAGGCCAGCTTTTGCTGGTGACAACTACCACAGGAAATTTTATTGCCGGCAGAAAGCTGTGTTTCATAAAACAACCGCCGTCCTAAATAAACGCCTTCCCGGGTAAGGGGATTATCTGCCGGAATATTTGTTCTGTTGCCGAAATAAGCCGGGTACACGGGAGTATATGACTCTGTCACAAAAGCTATCCTGCTGCCCAGGAAAGGAAGGGCAGCAAGTCCCAGTAAAATAAGTAGCCAGCGCGTATTCATCTCTCTAAAAATAGGAATAATTGAAAAGTACCCTGGCAAAATAATTTCTTCCCTGTTCAGGATAGCCTTCTGTGAGCATATAATTTTTATCAAAAATGTTGTTTACTCCGCCCTGCACTTTTAACCAGTTGGCTACTTTTATCAATGCACTGCCATGCAACAGGAAAAATCCCGCTGCAGTGGTGCCATAGCTGCTGCTGTAACGGTCGGCATCATACTCCCCGTTCAACAAAAAGCCGAAGCGGGAAATATTGTACTGCAACCAGCCTATCGCTTTGTGTTCCGGTACATCTGTAAAATGAATGTTCGGATTATCGACGTTTTTCCGTTTGATATATGTATAATTCAATCCCGCCGTAAAATCAGTCGATACATTCCAGGTGATAGCTGCTTCTGCGCCATAGTACACCGCTTTGCCCTTGTTCTGCGATTGTGATAGCCATTGACGCTTTGTCGTATCATACACCACATTATTCACATGCTGAATCACGTTCTGAATGCGGTTGTAAAATATGGAGCCATCCAGGCTCACATTTTTAATCCGCGTATCGGTATACTGCAAAGCAAAATTTAAGGTATTTTCCGGTTGAAGATCAGGATTGGGTATTGCGGTGCCCAACTTATAGGAATAACGGTCTTTGATGGTGGCAAAACGTGTCATCCGATCCACCGAAAAGGTGAGCATACGACCGGTGATAAAGGCATAGATTAACTTCGCCTGAGCGTTTACGGCGTGGCTGTTATTGGAAGGGAAGTCAGTAATCGTTTTCGTTTGACTGTTATAATTCTGTGCTTCCAGGCTTTGACGATAATTAAAAGCTGCGCCGCCCTGTAAAGTCCAGTGTTGATCAAAGGCATGCTGGTCGGTGATACCGGCAGAAAAATTATTATCAGCCACTTTTCTTTCCGGTTCACCTTCATTGTGTTCCCGGTGTACATCCTGTTTAAAATGCACTGCTGCTTTTAAGTTGTTGGCAGCAGATAGCACCTGCCCGTATTCAATATTGCCACCAAACGTATAGTCGTTGTAGTAACTGCTGAAAGCATAAGGTTTCTTTTGTGTGCTGTAAGTCGCATCATCAAAACTTTTTAGCAGGTTCACAAAGCGATCATAGAACAATCTTGTCTTCAGGTTGCTCTTTGCAGTCAGACTACTATTGGAGAGGAAGTAAATACTTTCTTTATTCCACTTGGGCCATTGCCAGTAACGTGGGCTTTTATATTGTGAATTCAGTGTATCCGTTCCCGTATATACCGGCGACCCCTTGGATCCTTCCTGGTGAGAGTATCCGATGGCTAGTTCGTTTTTTTCATTAGGGGTATAGCCGAGTTTGAATCCATAACGCCAGTCGTCATTATAGGAGTTGTCTCTTTTATTACCATCTTCTGTTTTGGAAGATTTGAAATCATTGGAGAGATTGTAATAGTCACGCTGATAGCGGGACAGATCGCCCTGCAGGTAGAATTTTTTTATGCGGCTGCCGATGTTGATGGCTTCTTCGTGCCCACCAGTCAGCCATCCGGCGGAGGCATTTATTTCCAATGCATGTACCGGTTTTGAGGAGATGAGATTAATAACACCTCCCATGGTGTTAGGACCATATAATACAGAGGCGCCTCCTTTTTCCACTACTATCTTAGAGAGATTAAAAGTGGTAAACCTGGCCAGGTCTACATAACCGTCATAAGGTACGTATACAGGCACCCCATCAATAAAGACGGGTATTTGACGTAGATCAAATCCCCGTAGGTAGATCATGGATTCATTGCGGGGACCTACGTTGGACTGGCTGATGCCGGGAAGGAGATTCAAAGCGGTGGCTACATTCAGGCGATGAAACTGCCGGATTTGCGCTATGCTGACAGTGTTGACAGAATCGTGTCGGTTGCCGTAGGCCACTACTTCACCCAGTGAAAATACTTTGCTGCTGCTGTCTTGTTTTGACTGTGCGCCGACTTGTGTAATACCACCTATCAGGAGAATAGCGGTCATCAATACTTTTTGCATGTACCTGCTTTGGCGTTATTCATTTTTTTGAATAACGATGAAAAAATGCTTTCCGCTGCTGCTATTACATGAACACGGGGACCAAAAAGGGAAGCTTGAAAAAAAAAGAAGTGTCAGGGTGTATGATAGGAATTGGGTACAATGATAGGGAGAAAATGGGGAAAAGTCAATGACGTGGAATTATTAAACGGCAACTACCCGGAATTGCCGGATAGTTGCCATCACTATTTATTGCTTATGCGTTCACCGGCTCACCAAAGCGGGCGGCCTGTAAACGGTCAAATTCTTTTACATAATCAGGATGCTCTGTACCCATAGTCCGATCCCATACCCGGAAGTAAAGACCATAATTGCCCCTGAACTTTTTATGATGCAGGTTATGGTGTACGGAAGTATTGAATACTTCAAATGCCCAGGAATGGCGGAACCAGCGGGGCATGATTTCATAACCCAGGTGTCCATATACATTGATGATAAAGCCGCTGATCGTAAACAACAGTATAGACAGCGGATGCAATGGCATCAGGCAGGCAATCACCACCAGCACACCGCCTTCAATAATAGCTTCGGCAAAATGAAAACTATAAGACGTCCAGGGAGAGGGATTGGTACTTTCATGATGCACCACATGTGTGAGCTTAAACAGTTTTTTATGATGCATGATCCGATGCATCCAGTAGAAATAGGTGTCATGTACAATAAGACTCAACACCACACTCACGCCTATATACCACAGCGGGAAATCTGACAGCTGACTATAAATCATCGTATACTGCCGCAGCGGTGTGAATAATAAGACAATAGTAATGATGGTAAATATCAGGGTGCTTTGCATGGAGTACCATATTTCCCGGAGGAAATCCTTTTTGGATGCCAGTTTCTGCTGTATCTTAAAACGGTTAAGTTTGTTGGGCATCAACAGGTAAAATAATGCGAAAGGGATGCCTGCCAGTGCAAAATACCTGAGCGCGGAAAGGAAAAAGATCTTACCTGCAGCTGTTACTATCGGGTCCATAAGCCATGAGTTTTATGTCTCAAAATTAGCGCAGGAGCGGGGCAGATGCGGTTAACAAAGGATAATTTCCCGTCTTAACAAAGGTTAATTTCCACCCTTTCCTTTGGTATGCATACGCTTTCTGATGCGGCTGAGTGATACGGGCGTAATGCCCAGCATGGAAGCAATATATTTATCAGGTACCCGGTTTACCAGGTCAAAACGTTCTGTCAGCAGGGCACGGTAACGCTCCTCCGGAGATAACGTTACAAAGGATTCCATCATCTTCAGGGATTCAGATAACATGCGCATCAGGAAAAAATTCCGCAAAGGCTCATATTCAGGATGTGTTTTTAAGATGTTTTCCAGTACATCATAATCCATTTCCAACAGGGTGGTGGGTTCCAGCGCGCGGTAAATGAAGCGGGAGGGCTGCCGGTTTATAATGGTGTCGTGTGAGGCAATGAACTGATGTTCCCAGCGTAGAAACAACGTAGCTTCGTCACCGTTATCCTTGATGATATATGCCCGCATGATGCCTTGTTCAATGTATGCAAGGCGTCTTTCTGTATCTCCTTCGCGGATGTATATCTCATTGGCCTCCAGCTTTACCATCCGGGTCATGGCAAATAATGCGGTAGTGTCAGCAGGCAATACCCCTGATAACTCAAATAATAGCTGTTGCAAGGTTGTTTTTGATGTACTCATATAACTTGACTGCCGGAATAACCAGTTGCTAATGTAAGTTTAATTCCCCGAAACTGCTGCCTGGTATGTTTTTACGGGTATATTTTTGGGAGATGGTAATTGCCCTGAATAATCCTGAAAAATCGATTATATTAACAGTCTGTTTTAAAATAAAATTCCATGTTAAAAAATAAAGCGGCACTCGCTTTCCTGCTATTATTGGCGGCACTCTCCGGGCATGCCCAACAAATCGTTACTACCATCCAGTTGAATCAGTCAGGGTTTTATCCTTATGCACCGAAAGTGGCGGTGGTGACGGCGCCTGTTTCGAACCCCCATTTTTATATTATTAAGGAACGGGATACTGTTTTCCGGGGTATGTTAAGTGAAGAGAAAACGTCTGCCTGGTCTGCCACCAAAACAAGGATCGCCGACTTTTCAGCGTTGACCACACCCGGAAGCTATCGCATATTCGTATCCGGTGTACGACCGGTGAATTCCACCTCTCCGGGAGATTCCCGGAGTTTTATTATTGGCAACGAAATACATCATGCTGTTGGCGTGGCCAGTCTGAAAGGATATTATTATCAACGTTCCGACATGCCACTGGAGGAGCGTTTCGCCGGCAAATGGCATCGGCCGGCCGGGCATCCGGATACGTTGGTGCTGGTGCATGCCGGCGCCGCCAGCCCATCACGCCCGGAAGGCACCGTGATAGCCACGCCGGGTGGCTGGTATGATGCCGGAGATTATAACAAATACATCGTTAATTCCGGTATCACCATGGGGACACTGCTCTCCGCGTATGAAGATTTCCCCGATTACTTTAAACAGCTGAAAACGAATATCCCGGAAAGCACGGATGCCATACCGGATATCCTGAATGAGGTGATGTACAATCTCCGCTGGATGCTGACCATGCAGGACCCTGCCGATGGCGGGGTATATAACAAATGCACCAATGCCGTCTTTGATGGCATGGTGATGCCGGGTGTTACCAAAGCCCCGCGCTATGTGGTGGCAAAAGGCACCGCCGCCACGCTGGACTTTGCAGCCGTGGCAGCACAGGCCGCACGGGTATTGAAACCATTCACCCCGCAGCTGGCTGATAGTTGCAGCAAGGCCGCGGCCAAAGCATGGGGCTGGGCCAAACAGTTCCCCGCGCTGCCATATGACCAGGATAAGCTCAATAAAATATATGCACCGGCCGTGACCACAGGTCCTTATGGGGATAGATATTTTAGCGATGAATGGTTATGGGCGGCAGCAGAGCTATATCTCACCATCCGCGATCCTCAATACTTTGAAGTGATACAACAGCACATGAGCGATAAAATAAAATTGCCCGACTGGGCAGACGTAGCCATGCTGGGGTATTATTCTTTTCTACGTAGTAAAGATTTGCCAGCCAATACCAATGCCACAGTAACGCTCATGCGTACACGTGTATTGGAGCTGGCCAAAACTTATATAGAAAAGGCCGGCAGCAGTGCTTTCCGGACGGTGATGGGGCAAACTGCCCACGACTTTATATGGGGCAGTAATTCTGTGGCGGCCAACGAAGGCGTTCTGTTGCTAAATGCGTATAGGCTTACCCGTGACAGGAAGTATATAGATGGTGCACTGACTAACCTGGATTATTTACTGGGCCGTAATGCTACCCACTATTCTTTTTTAACCGGAACGGGTACACAGTCGCCTATGCATCCGCACCATCGCCCTTCCGTAGCAGATGGAATAACAGACCCGGTACCTGGTTTGCTCGTAGCAGGACCTAATCCGGGTATGCAGGATAAAGTCCGGTACGAATTTACAGCGCCGGAAACCGCTTATATTGATCACGACCAGGCCTATGCATCCAACGAAATTGCGATCAACTGGAATGCCCCCATGGTGTACCTGGTCAATGCCATAGAAGCATTAAAGCTTCCCGCCGGATATGTCCGTAAACGTTGATGACCGGTTCATATTGTAAAAAAAATAGTTACAGCGCGGGGTGTTATCTTCCCAGTCAGTGCCGGTTGAGGTGGTGATACCCGTTGCCGGCAAAATTGTATTGCCATATTCCGGGAATTGATGCTTAAATTACAGCACTATAAACCGATGCTTAGATGAAACCTGGAAAAATAATCCCCGCCGCTATCACCATCTTCGGCGCTAAAGGGGATCTGACAAAAAGAAAACTGATTCCGGCTCTTTATAATTTGTATACAGACAAGCACCTTCCGCCTGTATTTACCATCTATTGTGTGGACTTCCTGGCAGAAGATGAAGCCGCCTTTAAACTTGACCTGCTGGCAGGTATCAACGAGTTTAGCAGGAACGGAAAGGCCGATGAAAAGGAATGGGAAGGATTTGCTGAAAACATTTATTATCTGCAGGGCGATTTCCTGAAAACCGAAACCTACACCGGCCTGAAAGGAAAGCTGGATGCTTTTGACAAAAAGCAGAAAAAGAACGGTACCCGGATCTTTTATTTCGCTGTGGCGCCCCGCTTTATCGAAATCATCGCAGATGGCTTATATAAACATACCCTCTGCAACCGCGATGACCTCGACCGCATCGTAGTAGAAAAGCCTTTCGGTACCGACCTGGATACCGCCAAAAAACTCAATCGCTTTTTAACGAAACGGTTTGCGGAAAAACAGATCTATCGCATAGATCATTACCTGGGTAAAGAAGCGGTACAGAATATCATGGCGTTCCGCTTTGCCAACTATGTATTTGAACCACTATGGAATAAAAAATATATTGATCATATACAGATCAGTGTGGCAGAAGAAGTAGGCGTAGGCAAACGCGGTGGTTATTATGACGGCGCCGGCGCTTTACGCGATATGGTGCAGAATCACTTGCTGCAATTAATGTGTATCGTAGCTATGGACTCCCCGGAATTCTATAAATCAGAACTGATCCGTGACGCCAAAGTAAAAGTGTTGAAAGCCATCCGTCCATACACGCCGGCACAGGTGCTTAAAAACGTGATCCGCGGACAGTATACCGCCGGTAACGTACATGGAACCCCACGCCTGCCTTATCGCAAAGAAGAGCATGTACAATCTGCCTCCAATACAGAAACCTTTGTAGCCGCACGTCTGTTTATAGACAACGACAGATGGAAAGGAGTACCATTCTTTTTACGTACGGGTAAATCCATGCCGGTACAGTCATCCGTCATAGTAGTACAGTTTAAAGATTCTCCTCATAAAATTTTTAAAGATGACCTCACACCAAACAGGCTTATCATCAGTATCCAACCTGAACTGGAAATAAGTTTGTTGTTTGAAAGTAAAGTTCCCGGTTTAAAAATGAAACTGAAACCGGTGGAAATGGACTTCACTTACCAGGAATCTTACACCGAAACAATTCCCGAAGCATACGAAGCATTGTTGCTGGACGTGTTGGACGGTAACCCTACTTTGTTCATGCGTGCCGACCAGGTAGAAGCTGCCTGGAAAGTAGTGATGCCGATTGTAGATACCTGGAAGAAGTATCCCGCAAAAGAACTGCATTTGTATAAAGCAGGTACCTGGGGACCTACCGCTGCCACGGCTTTACTGAAGCCATATGCAAAAGATTGGTTCCGGTTGTCTGCAAGGGAAGAAAGCATAAAGTAAACACATGAATCAGGTTGATTGACAGTGTGTTACGAGGGAATTGGAATGATTATAAAGCTCATAGTGCGGTGAAAGAGTAGTAGGAGTGTAGTAAGAGTGTAGTAAAAGAGTAATGTAACAGTAATAAGAGTACGGTGGAACAGTAATAGAAGTATAGTGGGAATGTAATAGATAGACGAGTCCTAAGTACCAGAGAAGTATACGAGAAGTAGTAATGAAGTACGAAAAAAGCCGTTTCCATATCGGAAACGGCTTTTTTCGTTTATGAACTTCCGTATTTACGGAGTATACGTTACACTGCTGCCATACAGTATATTGGATACGCCGGAGAAATAGGTATGCTTGTCTGTACTGGTGAGGTTATACCATAAGTACACGCCATAGCCATTGTTCTTTGTTTGGGTAGCCAGGGAGTTGGCAGTACTTTGACTGGTACTCTGTATATCTACTGCAGCAGGAGCTAATTGACTCTTCGCCAGCCCTGCTACATTGGGCACAGAATAAGAGCCGTAAATAGCATTCCAGCTGTAGTTAACAAAATCACCTACTTTTTTACCTCCCCATGATAAGCGGGAAGCAGCCGGGCCATAGTAGTAGAAAGAGATGATTTTGGAAGGCATTATTTTCCGCAGTTCATCTACCAGCATTACGAAAGAACTGTCGTTGGGCTGTGTGGTGCCGTTGCTGCCGTAATCGGCATACTCATCATCAAAATCAATTCCATCCAGACCATAATACGTCACCGTGTCGCTGAGCTGTTGTGMAAAAGCATGGGCAGAAGTTCTGCTGGTAAAATTGCAGAAGCCGGCGCCCTGGTGATTGCCAAGAATAGACAGCAATACTTTCATGCCTTTGTTTTGTAACGGCACTATTTGCGTCGCCTTATTAGCCAGCACATTAGACACATTGGGATTGTTGTATAACACCGCCTTATGGGTGGTGGTATTGTAATTAATGTTGGCGGCAAAGATGATCGCAATATCAAACAGTTGTTGCCCACCGGTCGTTAAGGTGTATTTGCCGGTGTTCAGTAAACTGTTACTGTTTACTTCTACATAGCAAACAGACTTGCCACCGGCTTTGGTGACAGATTCTGTGCCGACTTTTCTGCCGTCATTTTTTGCATCAGCAGGGGCGACACTTTTTTGATTTTCTTTCTTACAGGCAACTGCGAAGAGTAGGGTTACAGCAGTGGCGGTACCTGCGGCTATCAGCCGCCAGGAGTGGAATTTTGTTTTCATAACAACATTTTAGATGTTTAAATAATCCGGGTTCAGTTTTGGTTATGGGTTTCCAGGCTAACGGGTCTAACGACAGATATGTTGGAGACTATGCTCAGGCTAACGTTGAATGATATATAACCGGTGGCTGACGAAGTAGCCAGCCACCGGGGAATTTGGTATTATTTTATTTGCCGGTATCCCACCAGAGACGGGTACCGCCATTATCTCCACCGCCTCCCAGCAGTTGCACACCTTTTGCTACGGTGCCGGGATTGGTGTTGTATTCATTTTGTGGATAAGGCAATCTCCTGATTTGTACATCCGAAGAAATGGTACCACCACTATTGTTATGAATCACCTTGAATAATTTAGGATAACCTGTCCGGCGGAATTCGGTCCAGGCTTCCTGTCCTTCCGGGAACATGGCCAGCCATTTCTGCGTGGCGATGCGTTCACGTTGTATGTTCTCACTTACACCATTATTCCATTTGATAGTGATGACAGATGGATTGACAATGGTATCTCCTACCTTTTTGGGATCGACAGAAGGAGCAGGTCGGCTGCTATCATTGTTAAGATAACCTGCCGGGTCCACTTTCCACTGTGCCATAGACATATTCACACCTTGTTCATACAATTGTTGGGCTGTTCCGCCGGCATTGGCCCAGCTGTTAAGCGCGGCTTCTGCCCGCAGGAAATATACTTCCGCGGCAGTCATTAACTGTACCGGTGTTTTTAAATTAAAAGATGGTGTGGCTCCATCATTGGTATTAATAGAAGAGTAGCCAACATAATCTTTTTTATCGTTAGCGCCGGTAATGCTGCCCATGCGGATACCAATGTACCGTGGTGGGAAAGCAGGATCGGTTGATTTATCCATATACTTGCCAACACGCGGATCGTTGAAGCCGGTCAGGAAGCATTGCAGGGTGGCGCTCACACGGGTGTCTGCCCAGTTCTGGGCAACAAATACCAGTGGATTGGTGAAATCGCCGGTCACCTTTACAGTCATGTTATCTGCATTATCTGCCAGCACGCCGCCATTCGCAGGGTCCAGCGCTTTTTCACCTTCTGTTTTTGCCGTTGTTTTATCAACATTGGAGATATGCATGGCCAGACGCAAACGAAGTGAATTGGCAAACCGCAGCCATTGTGTAAAGTTGCCGCCGTATACCAGGTCGAAGCTTCCAAAATTAAATGGCAGTGTAGTACCGCTGCTGATCTGGGTGCGCAATGCTTTGCTGGCACTATCCAGTTCCAGGAAGAAACGTTTGTAAATATCCTGTTGGCTGTCGTAAGCAGCAGTACCGGACTCACCGGCATGGCTATACGGAATAGGACCATAGATATCTGTTACCCGGCTCATACCTGTCACCTGTACAATTTGCGCTACTGCCCATACCGCCGGGTAAGTTTTTTCAATACCTGTTTTCCGGAGTCGGGCAATAGGTGACATGATATTCAGATAACCTACTTTATAAGCTTCTTCATTCCAGCCACTCACCAGCCCGTAGTTCATATTGGTATTGCCACCAAAAGGATTGGGCGACATTAAATAACCGGAGAAACAGTCTGCATTCAGGTTTTGCTGCACCTGGTAAGAGTTCGGATCTCCACCACCGGAGAAATTGTAAATAGACATCTGGGCAGACTTCAGATATAAGCCCAGGTTGTTAAAATCCGCGGCCAGTTGATCTTCCGTTATACCGGTATTGTTGGTATTGTATCTTTCAAAGTTTTTTGTACATGCACTCAGGCCAGCCACCAGCAATGCTACTGCTACCCATAAACGGGATTTGTAGCCATGCATTTTATTTGGAAATTTCATCTTTTGTCAGTTTTTGCGTGAATGATTTTAGAAAGAAGCATTTAATGTAAGACCATAACTACGGGTAGCTGGCAACATAAACACATCTACCCCCCCCAGTCCGTTTGCAGTAGACATGGTTTGCTCAGGATCAAATGGCGCTTTCTTGGAGAAATAAAACAGGTTACGACCAGTCAGTGAAAACTTCAGTGTTTTCAGGAATGAGTTGGCTACCGGTACGGTATAGCCCAATGATGCTTCTCTTAATCTTACGGTAGTAGCACTGTATAAATATTCTGCTGAAACACCTTCTCTGCCACCAACAACAGAATACCAGTCCTGTGCTTTCACGGTGGTCACTGCTTTACCCGTCGGATCTACTCCATTCACCTGAACGCCGCCGTTATCACGTGCGTCACCACTAACTTTTGAAACGCCATAGTAGTCCATCATCGCCTGGGTAACTGACATCACTTTACCACCAAATTTACCATCGATCAGGAATGACAAAGTGAAATTGTTAAACACAAAATTGTTATTCCATCCTAACTGCCATTTGGTATTGGCATTGCCCAGATACACCATATCTCCGCCCTGCTTAATAGGCTTGCCGCTTGCATCAATCATCACACGACCCTGGTCATCATGCTTCAACACAGTTCCGTAAATATCACCAAAGGAACCACCTACTTTAAATTGGGAAGCATAGTTAGCACCGGAAGCACCGCTTAAAGTGAAACGGTCTGACAATGGCGACAATTCTATGATTTTATTGTCATTGGTAGCAAAGTTGATTCCTGTGTTCCATTGCAGTTTGGTATGACGTAATACATCATAACGTAATACTGCTTCCACACCCTGGTTTTGTATGTTACCTGCATTAATAAAATAGGTATCAAAGAAGGTAGCAGTCGGTGATTTAATTTGCAGGGTTTGATTGGTTGTATTCGTTTTATAGTAGGTGAGATCTATACTCAGCCTGCTGTCAAAAAAGCGCCATTCAGTACCTAATTCCAGTGATTTTGTTTTTTCCGGTTTCAGGGAACGGAAAGGCTCCGCTATACTAACAATGGGAGTACCACCGGTCCCCAATGTATTAGGTGCAGGGTTACTCTGGTAAACTAAAGGGGAATTACCCACTATCGCGTAGGAGCCACGTATTTTGGCATAGGTAATCTGCTCCGGTAACTTTACCAGTTGACTCAGCAATACATTCAAACCCGCAGAAGGATAGAAGTAAGACATCTGTGGTGTAAACGCCAGGTTGGAGGCCCAGTCGTTACGCGCAGTCAGATCCAGGAATAACCACTCTTTATAGGAGATGTTGGCGCTGGCAAAAACAGATTGCCATTGTCCGTGATTTTCCAGTTGCGTGCCGGAATTACGGCCATTGAGGGTTTTAATATTCTGAACAGTGAAAACATTTGGTATATATAAACCATCCTGTCCTGAGTTCAGGAAAACACCAGTAGTCTTTACATCGCGGATACTACCACCTACAACGCCTGTAATTTTGAAATCGTTTACTGGAATGTTGAAGTTGGCGATCAGATCACCATATTGCTGCGTGGTAGTGCTGTTGTTGTAATTATACAAACCATTCGCCGGCGCTACCGCTTTTTGTGAACTGGCATATATCTTCTGCTCGTATACATCGGCGATCCGGTCGATACTTCCTCTTGCCTGTACATTCAACCAGGAATTGATATCGTATTTCAGATTAGCATTCGCCAGTATCCTGTTGCGGGTAAGACTGTTGGTATTGCGGTTAAGGATCCACCACGGATTCTGTTGCACATCTTCGTCAAAAGGCCAGTTCTGTACATTCAGAAAGTTCCTGGAAGGATCTGGTTTTTCAAACTGGTCTTTGTATGGTCTGATATCCTGGCCGCGTGGGAAAAGATATAAACCGGTGAGAGGATTGTAGTACAAACCGGAAAGCGGTGTATTATCAATCTTCTGCGTCATATAATTTATATCTGCAGAAGCAGTCAGTTTATCATTCAGGAAATGCCCTGTTTCTTTGAAATCCAGGTTATGACGTCCCAGTTTATTACCCGCTTCAATACCTTTGGCAGATGTGTTGGCGTAAGAGAAATAAGTTTGCATTTTCTCGGAACCGGAAGACAAGCTGATGGCGTTGGTAAAGTTGGTGCCATTTTGGAAAAAGGGAGAGAGGTTATTGGGAGCACTGGTAATCTTGTTTCCCCAGCTTTGTGCAGCTCCCTGACTGGTGGCACCGTAATGGTCCTGGAATTCCGGTTTGTACGCTGCCTGCGTGATATTGAAACCGGAAGAGAAATTAATCAGGGTGCGACCTGCTTTACCACTTTTAGTAGTAACAATGATCACACCATTGGCGCCCTGGCTGCCATACAGTGCTGCGGCGGAAGCACCTTTCAACACGGAAATATTTTCAATGTCTTCCGGGTTTAGATTGGATATCGGATCGCCGCCATCGTAGGCCAGGTTACCACCATATACGCTGGTAGGCTGATTGGTAAGGGTATTGTTCATGGGCACCCCATCAATGACATACAATGCCTGGTTGCTTCCAAGGCCGGATTTATTTCCACGCAGGATTACTTTGGCAGAACCACCTACGCCGGAACCGCTGGAAGAGATGGTTAAACCCGCTACTTTACCGTTCAGGGTATTCACCAGGTTAGGATCTTTCGCTTTGGTCAGTTCCAGTCCATCCAGTTGCTGGGTAGAATAAGTAATAGATTTATCCGATCTTTTAATACCCAGGGCCGTTACCACTACAGCGCCCAGCTGACTATCCTGGATAGCCAGTGTTACCTGGATATTGGTGTCATTGCCCACTGTTATCTGTTTGCTTTCATACCCAATGAAGCTGATAATCAACACATCGCCCGGATTAACAGCCAGGGTAAAACCACCTTCCACATTGGTCATGGTACCTTTGGTGGTGCCTTTTACCTGGATAGACACGCCGATGAGTGGGGCTCCTTTGGCATCTGTTACCTTACCTTGTATAGGCTGTACCGCAACCAGCTCCACGGCTTTTACTTTGGGACTGATGACAATCGTTTTATCTACAATGTTGTAGTTAAACAATTTGGTATTCAGACAGGCATTCAGGACCTCTGTAAGGGAGGCCTGGTTCATATTCAGATTTACGGGAGCAGCCTTCTCCAGTAACTTTTCATCATAGATAAATTCATAACCTGTCTGGCGGCTAATGCTGTTAAACACATCGTAAAGCGGGAGGTGCTTTCCTTTGATGGTAACAGACTGAGAGTATGTTTTAGCGCTCAGCTGAAGAGTGAATACTAGTGTCAGTATTGCAGTTAATCGCATAATTAACAGTAATTTTCTTTGCATACGCCCTCCTTTACAGGGGACTTTGAAGGTACCAAGTAGTTCCATACTTTTGTGTTGTTGGCTTAATAATTCAATTTTCTAAATGATTCAGGGAGTTGGGTTGCCATCTATCGCCGGGAGCATTGCAGTGCTTCCGGTTTTTTTACAACCGGTAGTGGAATTATTCACGTCTTCATAACTTACAATAATTTTAAAATGATGAATTCATAAGTGGACAAATAGCTAGCTGTTACTGTGGATCGTATGGCCTTACCAGGATCCGGTTGTCGTTAATATCAAAGTGAACGCGTTTCGTTGTTGATAAAATTTTGAATAGGGAGGAGGCATTCTCTCTCCGGGAAATGATCCCTGTTAAACGTACATCTGAGAGGTCACCCTGGTAGGTAACTTCTATATTGTACCATCTGGCCATCTGGCGCATGATGGTTTGTATGCTGGTATTGCGGAAACGGAATTTGCCTTCTTTCCAGGCCAGTGTTTGTTCCAGGTCCGCTTTTTCAATGACAAAATCTTTATCGCCGGTAGACAGGCTGCCCCCGAATCCGGGTTTCAGCAAACTTTTACTGCTGCCATGTACGAGTTGTACGGCGCCATCTTCCAGGGTAGTGGTAATGGTTTGTTCGTCCGGATAGGCCATGATATTGAAGCTGGTGCCTAATACATTCACTTCCATGTCCGGAGTGCCTTTCACTTTCACCCGGAAAGGCTGCTGCGCATTGGCGGCAATCTGGAAATAACCTTCTCCCGTTATCTCTACCAGTCTTTCTTTTCCGGTAAAAGCAGTAGGGAAACGGATACTGCTGGCGGCATTCAGCCATACTTTACTGCCATCGGAGAGGGTCAGCTGGTATTGTCCTCCGCGGGGAGTGACCACTGTATTGTATACCACTTCTGCAGGAATGCCTTCTGCTTTATAGGCGAGGCCCTGCTGGGTATTCATAATGCTGGTGTTGCCCTGCTTTGCCAGTGCACCAATGTTGGCGCTGTCCAGCGGAATTGTTTTGCCATCTGCGAGTACCAGCATGGCTTTATTGCTGCCTGGTGCAAGCGGAGCGGCGGTAGTGGCGGCGGCGATAGGAGCCACCGGTGCGGACCGTTTTAAATAATGGTTACCTGCAAAAAAAATGGCGCCCAGCAGTGCTGCAGCGGCAGCATATTGCAGGATCCTGATCCTGCGGGTTGTTTTTATGGGTGCAGATTGTAAAATATGTTGGAGAATAACGGCTTCATCTTCCTTTTGCCAGCCACTATCAGGTACCTGCCCATATAAGGCAGACAGGATATCTGCTTTGATTTCCGGCTCATAGTCGTTGGTCGCTACCAGCGTTTTTAAACGCTGCAGCTCCTCCTGGCTGATCCGGCCATGCTTATATTTTTCAAGCAGTAACTGCACTTCCATCGTGGACATATACAAAGTTTAGGAAGGTTGATGTGGGTAAAGACGAGCGACAAATAAAAAAGGAGTATCCTGAGGAAAAATATTTTTTTCGATAGGTAAATTACTTGCGTAAAGTGAGGATAATCAGCAGCAGCGGGAGAATATCATTCTGCATCCGGGCTTTAACAAAAGCGCGTACAGCGTGCATGGCCAGGCTCATTTGCTTTTTAACGGTATGTACTGAAATATTCAGTTGCAGGGAGATCTCTTCATTGCTCCAGCCCTGTTTTCTGGCTAAATATACTTTTTTACGTTCCGGCGGGAGCCCGGATACAGCTTTGTCGAGAATGGCATCGTACTCCCGTTGGAGTAGGAGGTGATCCGTATCGTTTTGGGTGGCAGGCTGGTTTTTTCCAAGCAGATCATAGACTTTCAGACGTACCAGCTGTTTTTTAAAGCCATCATAAATATGATTGCGGGTAAGGATAAAGAGATAGTCTTTGAAATTCTTTACCTGGTGCATGTCTGCTCTTTTCAGCCAGATCTTCATAAATACCTCCTGCACAATTTCCCTGGCCAGACTATTATCCTTCAGGTAAAGCATGGCTACATCAAATACCTGCTGACTGTAATGCCGGAACAAAATGGTATAGGCGTCCCCATTGCCGGTGGCAACCTGTTCCAATAGCTCATGTTCATCTGGTAAGGAGAAATTTGACAATGTTGGTGGTTTATGTGCCCTTACTAAATCTATAAACAAAGTAAATTTAGGGGACCCGAAATTAATAATAAAATAATTTATATAGGCAGATGTGGCAGGTGGCGGTTTTTAAATTAAGAAAATAATTATGTAATTTCAGCACATGTCAAGCCTCTATCCGGGAATACAATGGGTTGTTCAGAGAAACCTGACCAGTAAAACAGACCTGGAAAGTTTACAACTATCCTGTGAAGCAGCGGGGGTAAGTTTTCAGGGAATTGATATCATTCCTTTTTCGTCCTCGTTGCCGGTTTTCGATAGCAGCCATCGGAGCATTTTTTATGGATCTACCACACTTTGCAGTCTGGTAGCTGCCGATAAGCAATTACAACCCGGATTGTTTTTTGACGAAGCACGTTTTTCTATCGAAAATTATTTCAACAAGTGGGGTAAGCATATGCTGAACTATGGTGCGGAAGTCACCACTTTTGCAGCACTGATGAGCAGGGAAGAGGCGCCGGATCAGTTATTTTTCATCCGCCCTGATGATGACAGCAAATCCTTTTCCGGAGAAACAAAATCTTTTGCAGCAATCAAAACCTGGTATGATCAGCTGAAGATGGTGGAAAATACCAACTTAACTCCGGACACACCTATTGTTGTGTCTGCCCCTTATAATATACAGTACGAATGGAGGTTGTGGATTGTAAATGGTAAGGTGATCACCGCTTCAAAGTACCGTACTTATTTTAAGCTGACAAAAGAAGCCGGATGTCCGCCAGAGGTCATTGCTTTTGCTGAAAGTCGTTGCCTGGAATATTCACCACATGCTGTTTTTGTGATGGATATATGTTTGTGTGGGGATGACTTTTACATTGTAGAATGCGGATGTATGAATGCAGCCGGATTTTACAAAGCAGATGTGGGTGCTATTGTAGCCGCAGTATCGGCCTGGTTTGTAAATATTTCCCAATAGTACGCGTTTAATCACTACGCATTTACACTGCGTTTCGTATGCATATCTTACACTCATAACACTAACTGCTACCTTATGAATGAATTCAAATTCTGGCATATTATCGAAGATGCCTGGGCAGCCTCGCCTGCTTTACTTGAAATGCGGAACACTGCGTTGAAAACCAACGATGCTGCATTGATAGAGGATCTGACTGGTGAGGTGTATGGTCCCGTTACCAATAATATCAGGGATTTGTTGTTGGGACTGAATAAGGAAGAACTGACCGCCTTTAATCATATCATGGAAGAAATGTTATTCCGGATAGACCGGGAAGATATTCATAGATATACTGATGGCTCTGATGATGGGTTTCTTTATTGCAGATGTTTTATTGTAGGGATGGGCAGGGCATATTATGAAATGATTGAGGAGAATCCATCCAAAGCCACGTGCGATGCAGAAGCAGAAATTGTAGGTTTTATTGGGTATATGGTATATAAGGAATTATTTGGCGAAGAATTTGAAAGATTTACTGTGCATTGTACCGAAACCTGTTCAAACGCGCGGGGGTGGGAAAATGAATAAAATAAAATATATGGACGAAGAGGAAATATATGGTATTGATAAAGATCATGCGCATCCACGGGCTATCGAATTGATTCCGGAAGATTTTTTCTGGGATGATTTAGATGGACTGGCTCCTTTTGGCTCCGATGAAGGGGAACAGGCGTTAGTGAAATTCCGGCTTTGGCGTAAAACCAACACGGATGTCCCGCTAATAGACTGTTTGAAATGGGTGATGGAAACAGTGGGGAAAATGGAAATCAACGCATACAATGAAGACCTGCTCGACAGGGATTTGATGAAGCATTTAATGGAAGATCCGGCATATGATTACCGGCATTCTATTTTTGCACTGGACGCAGCCGTCATTGCCACAGGATTTGGTCAACTGGTAGATGAAGGTGTGATGGATGCAGAAACAAAACCCATTATCAGCATTGCTTTAGAACGTCAAATTGCCTGGGCTTTGTTATCGGAAAGCTTGTCATACGCAGAACAGCATATAGGTTATCTGAATATCATGAAACGTGCGCTCGAAGACGCATAAGGGCAATAGGATTTCCCTGCACCATGCCCCGTAGTATTTATGACCGCTGCCATTGATTGTTGGTTACTTCGTAGTGTTTCATTTCTTCAATACTATTGTAAAACGGTTTTACCAGCTCAAAGAAAGGAGGGAACTCCGCCTCCTTACGAAACCCATTCATATGATCCTCCTTGGATGTCCAATGAATAGTAACAATGTAATGCTGAGGTTCTTCTATTCCATGTATTACCTCGTAAGCAAGACAATAAGGTGAAGCCTGCAACAGCTTACCTGCAGCCAGGTAGGCCGTTTCAAAATTTTGTCGCTCGTTTTCCGGGATGTTGTACCTGATAATTTCTACTGTGTAATTTTTGTTCGCACTCATCGTTGTTAAGTTTTTGCATTTTTTTGTGAGATGGGAATAATACATCTTTCCCATGAATACAAATGTAGGATCCTGCTTTTGGCCCGGAAATACCTTACCAAAAAGTAGGGTGGGAACACTAAAACTTGTTAACTTGTAGTGTCATTTCACGACCTGCTCATGATCACACTCAACAATAAAGTATATACCTGCCCCGTGGATGTTACCCTGGGTTTTATTGGAGGCAAATGGAAACTGCTCATCCTTTCCCAGCTTCACCACTTCGACAAAAAAAGTTATGCGGAAATCAGGGATAACCTCCCGGGCGTTTCCGAAAAAATGCTCAGCCAGCAATTGAAAGAACTGGAAAGAGACCTGCTCATCGAAAAAAAAGTGCTGTCAAAAAAGCCATATAGAGTAGAATACGCTTTGGCTGCTGCCGGAAAAAGTCTGGCGCCATTGTACGAGTTTACAAGTGAATGGGGAATTGCCTATTTAAAAACAAATGGCATCGATTATGTGCAGGATCAGCATTTATATAAGTAGTCGTAGTGTGTTGGAATTGCAGGTCATCGCGTGACATATGATCATCCTCTTACTGAGGGAAAAGGTATCTTTAACTTACTTATGACAAGATACATTTGTTGTCTCCTATTCATCTTCGGTTGCCAGACGCGCGTATCTCAGCGGCCGGCGCCCCGGGAATCTTTAGTAGCCATTGCCCCGGTGATCTACGAACCGGATGCAAACGACACCATATTTGTAACTGCCGGATACCTGGATACCCTGCGTAAAGAACAACCGGCATTCGGGTTATCCGTTTATCCTCCTCCCGACAGCAGTACTTTTGCTTCATCACGATTTTCCTCAGAAGCGGGACAGGACGAATTTTACCGTTTTTACGCTTATTTCCTTCGTCAGCAAAATGGAATAGCACCGTTGCAGGAAGCAAGAATCCGGCTAATTCAGATCATGCGTGCAGTGAACAGTCTTGAAGCCTTTAAGGCACTTGGAGGAACCTATTTCGGACATATGTACTGGCGGATTGAGGCCTATGCGGAATATGAGTTGCAGCAGCCGTGGAAGAACACACCATTCCATCTTTCACAGAAAAAAGCGTTCATCAGTTCATTGAAAAAGATTTCCTGGGAAGAGCCGCCATCTGATTTTCAGTTGAATGGCGTGAGCACAGCAATTCATACATTGGATAGTTTAATCACTGATTCCTTTTCTCTGGAACAGGCACAAAAATTTCATGATAAGTTTTACCGGTAGATAACCTACAATACAGTAGCGTTTGTATATGGGCATAACGCCGGTGATTAAGCATGATTCGCCATCATTATTTCCCGTTCTACACCCGGTATTTCCATCACAAACTCCGCACCGTAGGCAGTGCCGGGTGTTTGATATCCCACCTTCCACTCACCGTTGCAGATTTTTTGTGCCATCAGCAAACAACTGTACATCGTAAGCGTGTATCCATCCGGACTCTTTAATCTCACGGTGGCTTTTCTGCCGGCAGTATTGTATACCTCGCCCCATACCAGGCTGTAAGCATTGCTGCGCATTTCATCTGTAGGACCGGAAGGCCGTTGACCGATTTTCTTTTTAATAAAATTCCGGACAATAGTTGTGCGTAACAACCAGTTAAATAAACCCTGCAATTTCAGTAAACGATATACATTTAAAGGGATCCCGGTGTAAGCGGTAATATTTGGAATACCGGTACTGAAATACGCGGTGGCCACATCTCCCCATGGAATACTCATGGTGAAAAGTTTTTTAGGCCCAAAGTCTATCCACCGCCCATGATGACCAAGCGCCGTACGCACGATCCGTCCTGCTCTTCTCACTGCCCCACCTTCGCCTAATTTATACGCCATGGACATCGCCGTGCCGTGAGACACACCACCACCGGTGGTAGCAAAGGCAAGTTTCAGATCACTGGCATCAGGTAATAATGTTTTTAATAACACTGCTATGCAGTCTGTAGGCACCACATCAAAGCCAGCACCAGGCAAAACCATAATCCCCGCGTTTTTAGCCGCCTGATCATATTGCTGCAGCATTTCAAAAACAGTAATGTCCCCGTTGATATCCAGGTAATGCGCACCTGCCTGTATACAGGCTTCTACCATGGGTTGCGCCGTTAAGTGGAACGGTCCGGCAGCATGAATCACAAATTTTACTTCTTTCAATGCCTGCACTAATGCAGCAGTATCTTCCAGCGAAATTACCTTGTAGGGTAACTGCAGCCGGGATGCCAGTGCACGCAACGCCACTTCATTTCTGCCTGCAAGAACAGGCTGAAGTTGATACTGGGCAGCATATCTGGCAATCAGTTCACCAGTATAGCCATTGGCGCCATAGAGCAGGAAAGAATTTTGTTGCATGCCGGAAAGTACGAAGAAACGCGATGTAAACGCACTGATCCTAAAGAAATAACTGCTAATTTTCATGCGCAGGCAACAGGAAAAAGCTTTCCTTTCTCCTGTGGATACATTATCTTATAGAACAAAAACCTATGTTATGAAAAGACTCCTGATATTTTTCACGTTATTCCTTTCTTTCCTTGGTATAGTGAAAGCACAAAATCCGGCAGTAGGGGCCTGGAAATCTGTGTCCGGTGAAGTCACCAGTGTATTACTGATTACACCTACCTGGTTTACCGTGACCGATTACGGCACAAAGAATTTTGTTGCCAGTTATGGTGGTACCTGGAAAGATGCCGGCACAGCAGGCGGAAACCTGGTGACGGTGACTGTTTATTATAATACAGCCAATCCTTCTCAGGCAGGAAAAAGTGCAGATATACCAGTGGGAATGGAAAATGAGCACCTGGTAACCGGCACTGCCGGCGGTGGTAAACAAGAGTGGACCCGACTGGATGATGGCACCGGCGCGCTGGCTGGCAACTGGCAGATCACCGCACGGGAAAATGAGGGGAAAATGAATCCCATTCCCAACGGCCCCAGACAAACATTTAAAATCCTGACAGGCACCCGCTTCCAATGGATAGCCATCAACCTCGACTCAGGCGAATTTTTTGGCTCGGGTGGCGGTAGCTATACTTTTGAAAATGATACCTACACAGAAAAAATAGAATTCTTCTCCCGCGATAGTTCACGGGTAGGCGCCGTGCTTTCCTTTAAAGGGAAAGTAACCGGCAAGGACTGGGATCATAGCGGCCTCAGCTCCAAAGGAGCACCTATTCATGAAGTATGGAGCAGAGATGGGCAATAAAAAATAATTTATTACCACCCTATCCCGTAATCTTCTCCGTGATTACTGCTGCCGCCCCATAAGCTGCCATGTACCCGATCTATGTAAATCGCATTTACCGGCCCGCTGGTACGCTCTCCGAAGCTAAGATGATAACCCATCTGCTCCAGGGCGTTACGCGTTTTCTCCGTTGTGTTATTGTTGAGAAGGATACTTCCCGGACGGGGTTCTCTGTCTTTTATTGTAGTACCACCCAGCGATAACCACAACTGGTTGGTATTAATGTTAGCCGCTTCTGTGGCCTGTTGTACGGTCATCCCAAATTCTACTACGTTCAGGAAAAACTGTAACAGGTTCTGATCCTGTGTATCACCGCCCTGCACGCCAAAGCAAAGAAAAGGTTTTCCTTCTTTCAATGCCATAGACGGTGTGAGTGTTACCCTTGGGCGTTTACCCGGTGCAATCACATTGAAAGGGCAGAGAGCAGAATCCAGTACAAAGCTTTGAGCCCGCTGACTCATGCCTACACCGGTTTTGCCGGCAATGCAGGCGGGCAGCCAGCCACCGCTGGGTGTAATAGATACTACCCATCCATCTTTGTCGGCAGCTTCCACGCTGGTAGTGCCTCTCCAGAGCCGGTCCATATAAGCACTGTCGGTAGTGTTATCAGCGTATAAATGATTCAGATCAGCAGCTGGTAAAAACGTAGTGGCGTCATGTTTAGGTACAAAACCACCTGGCTTACGTCCGCTGGTGGTGTCTGTGAGCTGCTGGCGTTCTTGCAGGAAATGCAGGTAGGGGTTGGTTTTGCCCATATAAGGATAAGGATCACCGGGACCCACAGCAGCATCGTTTTGTGTAAGATTAATTTGTTTGGCTCTCGCCTTTGCGTAGTCTTTACTCAGCAATCCTTTAATGGCCGGATGGGTGTTAAAAGCCGGATCACCGTAATAAAAATCACGATCAGCAAAGGTGAGGTTCATCGTTTGATAAAGCGTATGGATATAGCTGGTAGAATTATATCCCATGGCTTTCAGGTCAAAATTTTCCAGGATATTGAGACTTTGCAGCAACATCGGACCCTGTGTCCATTCCTGGAGTTTATATACTTCTATGCCTTTGTAATTTACGTGCAGTGGTTCTTCTTCTACCGGCTTCCATTTTGCCAGGTCTTCCATCGTAATTAATCCACCCTGTTCCTGGCAGCCGCGTACAAATTCTTTGGCGATATCCCCTTTGTAGAAACGGTCATAGGCTGCCATGATGGCTTCTTTGCGGCTTTTGTGGTTGCGCAGTGCCGCCTGTTCTGCTTCCACCATTTTGGTGAGCGTGGCGAGCAGGTCTTTTTGCACAAAAATTTCACCGGCTTCAGGTGCCTCTCTTTTTTCACCAGGATGGGTGAGGAAAACGGCTTTACTGTAAGGCCATTCTTTAATATATTTTTTACCGCGTTCTATACTGTTGGCGGTTTGTGCTTCTATCGGATAGCCGGCAGCCATTTCTATGGCGGGTGCCAGCACCTCCTTTAAACTGAGGGTACCATATTCTGCCAGCATGTAACAAAGTCCTCCGGCGGTTCCGGGTGTTACAGCGGCGAGCGGACCGTATTCAGGTGGAAAATCATAGCCTTTGCCTTTATAAAAAGCAGGGGTGGCGCCGGTAGGTGCTACGCCCAGGGCGTTGATGGCAATAACTTTCCCGGTTTTAGGATTATAGATGAGGGCTTGTGTTTCACCGCCCCAGCTTAATACATCCCACATGGTGCAGGTAGCAGCCAGCATTGCGCAGGCGGCATCAACGGCGTTACCGTTTTTCTGGAAGATCATGGCGCCGGCGGTGGCAGCCAATGGTTTACCGGTAACGGCCATCCAGTTTTTACCATGCAAAGGAGGTTTCTGCGTTTGCTGGGCCTGTATCCCGGAGAAAATACCGGAAACCAGTGCGAGAAATAGTAAGCGTTTCATAGGACTAATTTAAAGTATTATTTTCACCGTCACCAGCAGCTGTCCGGTATGTCGCATCGTATGCTCTGCTGCATGAAATAATAGTCCGAGTACGGTACTCGGTAGTTGTTTTCTGCCTACACCCCGGAAATCAGTGAGGGTATCTTCCGGTGTAACAGATAATTGCATCAGCGCTTTGTGCGTTTGCGTATTGAAAAGATCCAGTAATTCCTGTAAGCGTTTACCTGGCTTGCCTTCCTCGCTGAGGTAGGTAAACTGTTCCTGTGTCAGCGGCTCCGCGCGGGCATAGGTCAGCAGTCGGTCCATCACACCGCTGATATGCTGCAGGTGATAGCCCGGAGAGGCTACGCCGCCTGGCCTTTCCCACAATCGCGCTTCCGGGAAATCCTGCATTAAATCATTTATTTCCAGGTTAGCCTGCAATAATGCATGGGCTACGGGCTGGAGTAATGCCGGTATATTATCTACCGGCCCGCTCATCCAGTATTCAGTGGCCATAGTGATTGTTTATACTGCTACTGCATCATATACTACTACTTTCTCCCACAGATGACTGCAGTTTTTGATAAACTCCAGGTGGATAGGATGATCCTGGTAGGTAGCCTGCCCGGCGAGGTCACTGAAAAAGATAAGCTCAGATACCGCCCAGCTGGTGTCTACTACTTCACGTTTTTCTGTACTCGCTACCACGCCTACACGCAGGTCTCGTACGGTTTCGATCTTAACCAGGGTTTTTACACCAGCTATCAGCTTATCACGGTCTTCAATAGAATCCGGGTTCTTCAGCCAGAAGAACACATGATGTACGATCGGGTATTTTTTTTCCATATTTGTAGCGGGGATTGCTGCTGCAGCGGCAGTACCTGCGGCCAGCGCTGCGGCGGTTCCTAAAAATGTACGTCTGTTTGAAGTGCTCATAATTGGCCTGTTGAGGCGTTGAAAATAATAAAGATCTGCGATTTATTATAGCTTTCATACCGTATTCAGGTACTTTCATCCCATTTTGCGCAGGTGGAAAGCTGCAATTCCTAATATTGCTGTAAATATTGCTCCCTTATGAATCAATTTCGGAAAATTGAATTCGGCATCGTCACCGGTATTTTTTTGTTGCTCTTGTTTTCAGTGTTGTATCCCAGCCTGATATACAACGTTTTTGAGCTGCAGGATACCTATGGAACGAAGTTCGTCAGGTACCACCAGGTGTTCGACTACTACATCCATTTTTTGTTGCCTGTTATGGGACAGATGGCCATGACCTATGTGTCTTTTCTGTTGGTGAATTTTGTCATCGTCCCGGAATTCCTGGAGAAGGAGCGCTGGATAGGAGGAGTGCTGCTGCTATTGCCTTTGGTGGTATTGTATTTCTTAATCGCTATCGTGTGTAACTCTTATTACAATGGTTACCTGTTTGGGGTATATGATACGGTAAGGGGGGCGCATATGCATTTTGTGAAGTCAGCCTTTATTACCACGGTTTTTTCTTCGCTCACGTATGTGGTATATTATTTTCTCAAAAAGGCATTTTATGAGATGCTGTATACCCGGTTCAATACAGATATGACTTTCCGGCAAATGATGACGGAGATCTTCTGGGCCAGCAGCTTGTTTGTGGTACTTTTCTGCCTGTCTTTCGGCGATTCCAGGGATATGGCACTGATGATACTCTTCTTTGGTCCCTCCCAGATTGCGGTTTTCTTCATTTTGCGTTACCGCGTGTTTCCCGCTTTTATGGAAACGCACCACAACAAAACGCTGCTGATAAGGGATATTGCCATTACCATTATCAGTTGTAACGTGCTGATGGCTTTAATAACAAGGGCGCTGGGCCACCGGGATGGACAGTGGTTTGCAGCAATAGGATTAATCGGTGCGTGGATATCGGTGATGTTGGTAACGCCGCTCTGCTGGTTTTTGTCCCGGTCCGGCAAAAAGCATCAGCAAACTGTGGTTACCCTCAAAAAGGCTTTGGGCCGTTCTGCTGCTGACCTGGACTTTTTACGCTCCCAGATCAATCCGCACTTTTTATTCAATGCCCTCAATACCCTGTATGGTACTGCATTGCAGGAAGAAGCTGCGCGTACCAGTGAAGGTATTCAGAAACTGGGCGATATGATGCGCTTTATGCTGCATGACAATCACCAGGAAAAGATACCACTGGATAAGGAAGTTGCCTATTTACAGAACTATATTGCTTTGCAACGGCTGCGCGTATTATCATCTCCTGATATTTTAATAGAAGTAAATATAGATGAAAGCCAGTGCCAGCATGAAATAGCGCCTATGTTGCTGATCCCCTTTGTGGAAAATGCGTTTAAACACGGGATTAGTTTAAGACACCGCTCCCGTATCGTGATTTCCCTGAGCTGTACGGCAGAACAAATTTTCTTTGATGTGTATAACAGTGTGCACCCCCGTCCGGAAAATGATCCGGAACGTGAAGGAATGGGAATAGGTTTGAACAATGTAAAAGAAAGATTAGCGTTATTATATCCACAACTACATGAATTAAGTATCCGTCAAACCGCTACGGAATTTTTTATCCACCTTACCATCGATGTTAATAAATAAGAAGATGAAGAAAGAAGAAGAAATCACCGCACCCGCGCCGGATGGCATGACCCGCTTTTTATGGTGGCTGGCCGCTGCGGATGCGGATATATTAAAGGATTGCAGAACGGAAAAAGAAAGATACCGCATCATTGGAATATCAGTACTCGTTACCTGGATGTTTGCTACCCTGGCCTGGGGGTATTTCTTTTCTACTATCGTGAATGATGACATGGTAGTAGCCGGGCTGGCCCTGTTTTTTGGCTTCGCTATTTTATCCATTGACCGTACGCTTATTGCTGCCATGTCACGCACCAATGGGAACATTAAAGTAATGCCGGTTATTTTTCGTTTAGTCCTTGCTGTTACTATAGGTTTATTTATATCACAACCCGTTGTTTTAATGTTATTTAAGAAAGACATTGATGCACAGCTGGAGCTGAGTAAACAAACCAAACTCGATGCCTACCGGGAACAACTGGTGAAGCTCAACGCCGGACAACTGGCTACTCTGCAGCAATCCATAGACCAGGGTAAGGCACAACTGGCGCAGAAAGCGGCAGAGCTGAAAGTATACAAAGACGGCTATATCAAAGAAACAGATGGTACCGGCGGCTCCGGTAGAATAGGGGAGTCGGATATTGCCCGGGTGAAGAAGTCGGCCTACCTCAAATCAGAAGAAGAACTGCAAACATTGCAGCGAAGCTGGGAGCCGCAACAGCAACAACTGCAGGCACAGATAGCGAAAATGCACAGTGTGGATAGTCTCAAAGAAACGGTTTATCTGAGCACGCTGACCAACGGATTCCTGGCGCAGATTGAAGCGCTGCATGAACTGACAGAAACACATCCACCGGTAAAACAACGTTACCGGTTGATTGTATTTATCATCACCCTCATTGAAGTAATGCCCCTGCTCAGCAAAATCCTGATGCCCAAAGGAGAATATGATGAGAAGCTGGCTGCCGCTACTGCACAGGGAGTAGCGTCCGCGCAACTGGAAACAGAAGCCGGGAAGGAACTACAGGAACACTATCAGGCTGCCGCACTGCAGGCTGATAAGGAAACAGTAGATCACCTGTTTGAAGCGACCCGGGATATCCGGAAAGAACAGGCCGAAGCCCTGGTAAAAGAGTGGCGTAACCGGGAACATAGCCAGTACCAGCATCTCTGGCAACAGGCTAAAAAATTGTTACTCGGGAAAATTATGTAAATCCCTATCTTGCTAATACGTAAAATAGCCATATGAAGCTGACTGCTATTGCTATAGATGATGAACCGGTGGCGCTGGCTGTTATTAAAAACCATGCCGCCATGGTACCCTTTCTGGAAATGAAAGGATTTTTTACCAATGCTTTTGATGCCATCGATTTTTTGAGCAAAGAAAAAGTAGACCTGCTTTTTCTCGATATCAAAATGCCGGATATTTCAGGACTGGACTTTTTGTCCAGTCTGCCCTATCCACCAATGACTGTCTTTACTACTGCCTATTCAGAACATGCGGTGAAAAGTTTTGAGCTGGATGCGATCGACTACCTGCTGAAACCCTTTTCCCTCATACGTTTTATGAAGGCCTGCAATAAAGCCAATAACCTGTTGCAGCTGAAACAACAAAATGGTACGCCGGTAAATAAGGACCAGCCGGATTACATTTTTGTGAAAAGCGGGTATGAACAATTCCGTATTGTACTAGATGATATCCTTTACCTGGAAAGCGCCGGTAATTATGTCAATTTTATTCTCACTGACCGCAAACTGATTTCCCGTTTATCTATGCAGGAAGCTGTTGACCTGTTACCCATTGCTTCTTTTACACGGGTGCACCGCTCCTATATTGTAGCCAATAATAAAATAGAGCGGGCCGACCGGAGTTCTCTTTACATCAAAAACATCCCTATTCCCATTGGTGCTGCTTATGCGCCGGCAATCGAACGTATCCTGAACCTGTAAACCCAACTTTTTTTTGCTGAATTGGACCAATTGGTCTAATTTGGTGATGCCATGGGAAAAGCAGAAAGAACGAGACAATTTATCATTGAACAAGCGGCGCCTATTTTCAATAGAAAAGGGGTGGCGGGCACTTCTATCAGTGATATTCTGAAAGCAACCAGGTTGGCTAAAGGCGGCGTGTATGGCAATTTTACCTCCAAAGAGGAAATTGTGATGGAAGTGTTTGACTACATCGCAGAAGCCGAACGGCAGCAACTGATGAAAATTACCGCCACCGCCAGCACTTCGGTTGGAAAATTTGAAGCCCTCTTCGACTACTATGCCACGTTTCCGAAAAACCAGCGGGTGGCAGGCGGCTGTCCTATGCTCAATTTCGGCGTGGAAGCAGATGATACCAATCCCGGCCTGAAAAAGAAAGTAAGTGAACTCATTTTATATTATGAGTCGCGCATTGCAAAAATGGTGCAGTACGGGAAGGATAACGGAGAATTTAAACCTGACTGGGACGAAAAACAGTTCGCCGTCCGCATGTTTACAATGCTGGAAGGAGCTATCCTGGTGAGTAGTGTGCTGGGGCATAACAAACAAATGCTGGTAATACTGGACGCTTTAAGGGAAGAAATGAAACAACATATGCTTTGATTTTTTTATTGTTAAAAATAAACCAATCGGTCTAAAATATGCAACACCAGGTTTTACCATTATCACTGCGGATGGCAGGTACCATGCTCTCCATGATGAGTCGTCCTTTTCCGGGCGTAACTGCCAGGTTATTTTACCGTTTATACTGCACGCCACCGGCGGGAAAGCTGCGTGCCACACATGAACAGCTCCGGGACGAGGCCATACGCCAGCCGCTGCAGGTCAGCAGCTATCCTTTTGACGACACCCCTTTGCAAATCACCACCTATCGCTGGGGAAATACCGGTCCCAAAGTGCTATTACTGCATGGGTGGGGAGGCAGCCCTTTTCACTTTAAACAACTCATTACGGCCTTGCTGGCCAACGGCTACCAGGTAGTCACCTACGATGCACCGGCACATGGCCATTCTGGTGGCAAACGTACCAACCTGGTACAGTGGATGCACGTACTGGAACAGGTGATGAAACAGGAAGGGGAGCTGCATGCCATTGTAGGCCATTCCTTTGGTGCATTAAACGCCGCACTCACGCTTTCCCGCAAAGACGTGAGCGTACCCAAACTGGTACTCTTAGGCGCTGCACTGAGTGCCCCCGTATTTTTCGATGAAGCGTTGCGCCTGTTCCGCATTCACCCCGTGGTGATGCCTAAACTGATGACGCTGATCCGTCAACGCCTGCGGGAAGATCTCTCCGAAATGGACCTGCACCGCTATATCAACGGCATCAAAGCCGGTAGTATATGGATTGCGTATGATACCACCGATACCCTGGCTAAATCCACAGAGATAGATGATTATCTGCAACTGTATCCGGCCATACAGTCGCTCCGGATCACTGGCGATGGTCACTTCCGGATTATGCGCCATGAGGCAGTGCTGGCAGGGATACTCACCTTCCTGGCGGCCTAGTACTAGATAAATAAAATTAAAAATCCGGCCGGTTTATCATATCTTGCACGCTTCCCGTTAATTCGCTGGTGATATGCATGGTATGACAGACAAAGAACTGGTTGTTCTGGTGCATTCGCAACCTTTAGAGGCGTTCCGGCTCATATACCAGAGGTATTGGGATCCGCTCTTTAATATCGCCTTTAAAAGACTGCAGGATGCTGAGGAAGCCCGTGATATAGTACAGGAGGTGTTTGTAACCGTGTGGGATCAGCGTACGCAGTTACAGCCACGGGAATCCTTGTTGCCCTACCTGCAGGTAATACTCCGCAACCGCATCTTTAACTTATATGCCCGCAATGAAGTAAAACTGCGATACATTGTAGAAACACAATGGCAGGCCACTTTCGCCCACAATAATGCGGCACAGCAACTAACGCTCAAGGAACTGCAATATATAGTCAATGACGCCATCGCACAGTTGCCACCACGCATGCAGGAAATATTTCTGCTAAACAGAGAAGAACAATTATCACCAGCCGAAATAGCCGAACACCTTTCCCTGTCGGTACAAACCGTGAAAAATCAACTACACCGCGCTACCGAAAAAATGCGCGAACACCTGCGCCGTAAAGTAGATCCTACACTGCTGGTGATCATCATTTCCATTCTCACTGGTAAGTAAATTTTTTGTCATAAATAAAGGAAAGTATGGGCTGCGAATTAAAATTGCCATACAGTGTATGCGTTGCCGTTATACCTGGTTCAAAAAATATTATTGCCTGAAATATCGGTCAGTGGCCTCCTGGGATGTTACCGCTTATCACTTTTATTTAAAAAAGCCCTATTACATATTTTTCTGTAAATAGTTTTCAATAGCTTTGCATCCCGTGGTTAAAAAAATGTTAAACACGCGGAAACAAAATTGCTTGTGAAGATTTTGCCTGTGTCTGTATTTATTTAAACCTGCACGATCTCTTAGATAGCACACATTGTCCTTTGTAGCCCGGCCCTTGCTGGGCTTAACTGTTGGGGTCATTCCCCTGTAGGATTCCTATGCGGCTGCTTCCCGCAAACGGACGCCCTCTTTTATACCAGCAACGTGTCCGGATAATTGTTGCCCCGTATGTAGTATTTAGTATACATCACAATAACGCTCCAACTATGCACGCAAGTTACAGGAAACTGTTATGGTTACTCCCATGTGTAGCCCTTTCGGCACAATGTCTTCTTTCTCTGGAAGCTTCGGCCCAGTCAAAGAAAAAAGGCAGCTGGCTGTTTGGTAAAAAAGCACCCGTGGCAGCAGCAGATACTGCCACTAAAAAGAAACCCGATACCAAAGGCCTGAAACCTTACAAAGAGGTGATTACCGCCGATGCCGTTTCTAAAGATGGACTGTTTAAAGTACACCGCGTAAAAAACGAGTACTTCTTCGAAATTCCCCTGAAACTGGTAGGCAGACAAATCCTCGTTGTAAATAAACTCTCCAAAGTACCGGAACAACTCAATGATGCCGGCGTTAACAAAGGAATGAACTATGCCAACATGGTCATCTCCTTTGAGAGAGATACCATGCTCAATAAAATCTTCCTGCGTAAACAAAACCCTTTCCTGGAAGTTCCTGCCAACAACGCCATCGCACAATCTGTGGCGGATAACTTTATCCCTTCTGTCATAGAATACTTTAAAATAGAAACCTATAATGCAGATACCACCGCCTTTGTGGTAAATGTGTCGAAAATATTTGATGGCTCTAATAATAGCATCAACAATGTATTTGATGCCATCGGAATGGGTAGTTCTCCTATCAAAGACCTTTCCCGCATCCGTGCCATCAAAACATTTGAAGATAACATCGTTGCCAAATCAGAACTCACGGCAAAAATTACCGGTGTGGAAGTATCTATAGAAACCACTACCAACCTGGTACTGTTAAGCGAGCATCCTATGACGCCCCGCTTCGCAGACAGGAGAGTAGGGCTCTTTACTACGCCCCGCTGGTATTTCAGCGATGAACAACATAAATTGGAAGAACGGGAACTGATTACCCGCTGGCGCCTGGAACCTAAACCGGAAGACTTACAACGCTACCGGAACGGCGAACTGGTAGAACCACTGAAGCCCATTATCTATTACATAGATGCCAGCACACCGGCAAAATGGCGCCCCTACATCAAAGCAGGGATTGAAGACTGGCAGAAAGCTTTTGAAGCCGCCGGTTTCAAAAATGCCATCATCGCCAAAGATGCACCTCTAAATGATCCGGACTTTGATGCAGACGATGCCCGCTATTCTGTGGTAACATACGCCGCTTCTGCCAAAGCCAATGCCATGGGCCCCTCAGTGATAGACCCCCGCTCCGGTGAAATCCTGGAAGCAGACATCATCTGGTGGCACAACGTCATGAGCACCCTGCATTCCTGGGTACGCATCCAAACCGGCGCCATCGATCCGCGCGCCCGCAGCAACCACTTCAGCGATTCGCTGATGGGACACGCCATCCGCTTCGTTTCCAGCCATGAGGTAGGACATACCCTCGGCCTGCAACATAACATGGGCAGCTCCTACGCTTTTGAGGTAGACTCCCTGCGCTCTCCTGCCTTTACCGCACGCATGGGCGGTACCGCGCCATCTATCATGGATTATGCCCGCTTTAACTACGTGGCACAGCCCGGCGATAACGTTACTCAAATCACACCAGCCATCGGCGTATACGATAAATTCGCTATCGGCTGGGCCTATCAGTATACCGGCAGCAAAACGCCGCACGAAGAATTACCTGCACTCAACAAACAGTTACGGGCACACGAAAATGACCGCATGTACGCTTTCGGCGAACAACAGGACATCCGCGATGCCATCGATCCACGCTCCCAGATAGAAGACCTTGGCAACGATGCAGTGAAAGCCAGCCAATATGGCCTGCAGAACCTGAAACGCATTGTACCACAGATTTTAAGCTGGACCCGTGAAGAAGGAGACAACTACGATGAAGCCGGCAAAATGCTGAACAGCGCTATCGGCCAGTGGAATCAATACGCCTATCACGTACTGGCTAATGTAGGTGGTATCTACATTACACCTACCGTATATGGTCAGAAACAAAATACCTACGAACATGTGGAAAAGAAAAAGCAACAGGCTGCCGTGCATTACCTGGTAGCAGAAGTCTTTAACACACCGGCATGGTTATTCAGAAATGATATCTATACCAAAAGCTATCCTATCAAGGAAAGCCCTATTGGTAACATAGAATATGGCGCACTGGTATATGCCAAAAGCCTGCAATCATATGTGTACTATGATCTGCTCCGCGATGAACGCTTATCCCGCATGCTCGAAAATGAAGCAGCCAACGGCAAAACAGCGTATACCGTGTCAGACCTGATGAGCGATATGCACCAGGGTATTTTCGCCAAAACTTTACGCGGACAGGCACTCGACATCTACGAACGTAACAGCCAGAAAGGCTTTGTGGATGCGCTGATTATAAGCATCGACAAATCTGTGGTTCGCACCGACGTGAAGAAATTACAAACGGAAGATCTGCCGGCAGCAATGGAAAATTTCTGCACCTTCTCCTCTCAGCCATCGCTGAAGGAAGAACGCGCCTCCCGTAATATGATGTACTTCGCCGTTAATCGTGTATCCGATGCGGTAAGTGCAAAACGTGGAGAACTGAGCCGCCTGCTGCAATTGCTCAATAGCAAAAAGAACAACGCAGACAGGGCCACCGCAGATCATTACAACGATCTTATTATTCGTATCAACCAGGCTTTAAATAATAAATAATCACCTATCGCTACATGAAAAAAGGTTCATTTTTACTAAAGACACTATGCCTGTTTCTGGCAGTCTGTCTTTCCCCATGGTGGGCGCAGGCACAAAACAGCCCGCGTATTATTAAGGGGAAAGTAGTGGATGCTGTTTCCGGAGAAGCCCTCATCGGCGTTTCCATTTATGCCAGCAACAAAACAATTGGTACTACTACCGGTACAGATAACATCATAGAAAATATCAGCATCGGTGCTATTACCAACGAGAAAGGGGAGTTTTCCCTGAACCTCCCGGATTCCCTGAAAGTGAAACAACTGACGGTGAATTATATGGGGTATGAAACACGACTGGTATCTATTACCGGCAGCAACAACTACCACATTACGTTAGCTACCTCCGGTAAAAATCTGAATGAATTTGTATTCACCGGTTATCAGAATATCCGGAAAAACAGGTCTACCGGCGCAGTGGATAAAATCAACATGGATAAAATAGAGATCGGTGGCGTGATGAGCGTAGAGCAAATGCTGCAGGGACAATTGTCCGGTGTGGCTATCACCAGCCTTTCCGGTGCTCCAGGGCAGGCTGCCAAGATTCGTATCCGTGGTACATCTTCATTACAAGGCACCCAGGACCCATTGTGGGTGATTGACGGGTTACCGGTAGAAGGAACTAATTTGCCTAAACTGGAAGATGCTAAAGCCATCGATCAGCTGTATACCTCTTCTATTGCCGGTTATAGCCCGGGGGACATTGAGAGCATCACGGTGTTGAAAGATGCAGCAGCTACCGCTATTTACGGGGCCCGCGCAGCAAATGGTGTGATCGTGATTACTACTAAATCAGGTAAGAGAAATGAACGCATATCTGTAAACTATCGCAACAATTTTACCTTCACGCAAAAGCCGGATCTGGATCGTCTTAACCTGATGAACAGTGACCAGAAAGTAAACCTGGAACTGGATCTTTTTACCTCCGATTTTACCTACCGGCCAGACAATGGTGAGGTATCCCGCATTTTGAGCAAATATGGTGTAACACCGGAAGAATTGTCTACTAAAGGATTTGATGGTATCAACGCCAATGCCCGCAATGAAATAAATGCTTTGAGAGGAATTAACACTAACTGGAAAGACCAGATATTCCGCAGTGCTTTCACACAGGAACACAGTGTAAATGCCTCTGGTGGCGGTGAAAGAGCTTCCTACTATTTCAGCGGCGGTTATTACGATGAAAAAGGCGTGACCATTGGTACTGGTGCACAACGTTATAACATCACCCTGAAAACAGATTACGACCTGACAGATAAATTAAAATTCTCTGCAGGCATCTTCGCGAATCAACGGTCACAAAATTCTTTTCTGACCAACCGTTCCGGTAACACCAACCCGGTGAATTATTCCAGGCTGGCCAATCCGTATACACAGGTGACCGATAAAGACGGAAATTATGTGTACGATAAGAATATTGTGGGAGATGATAATGTCCTTGATTTTAATGTGCTGGAAGAACGCGCCAATACCAGCAATAACGTGAAGACCCAGGCTGTTAATACCAATTTTAAGCTGGATTATGAAGTGATTCCCCGCCTGCATATCAGCTCCCAGCTGGGTATACAGACAGAGAATGCTACTACGGAACAGATAGCCCTGGAGAATACTTATTTTGTAAGACAACAGGCGGATCAGGCCGTACGCTTTGATCCGGCAACTGGTAAAAAATCAACCTTCTTACCCAAAGGAGGTATCATCAATAACGGGCAGCAAAGCATGCAGCAGTATACGCTGAAAACACTCGCTGAGTACAGTTTTACAGTGAATAAGAAGCATGAATTCAATGTGATGGGTGGTAATGAGGTGAGAAGGATAAAAGATAAAATGGTGACCAAAGTGGGTTATGGTTATGATCCGCAAACATTGACTACGTTACCGCCAAAATACATGAATGATAATGAAGTTAGCGTCCTGTACAGAGACAAGAATCTGTACGTGGAAAATGCCTTCGTATCGTTCTTTGGTACCGGTAGTTATACGTACAACAACCGCTACACGCTGGGAGGAAGTATCCGATTTGATGGTTCCGACCTGTTTGGGGTAGATCCGAAATACAAGTACCTGCCGTTATGGTCCGTAAGTGGATTATGGCGTGTGATGGAAGAACCATTTATGAAGAATGTACGTTTCCTCGATATGTTGAATGTACGCGCTTCCTATGGTTTACAGGGAAATATCGACAAAAACACTTCTCCGTTTGTAGTGGGTAAATATATCAATGTGCCTATTCTCCCCGGTGATCCATTGCAGATCATCCAGGTGCTGAATCCGCCCAATGCCAAGCTGAGATGGGAGAAAACTATTAACAAAAATATTGGGATTGATTTTGCAGTGCTGAAGAACAGAATAAATGTGACGGTAGATTATTATGATCGGCATGGTAAAGACCTGATCAATGCGCGGGCATTACCGCAGGAAACGGGCTTCATGACCATGAATGTAAACTGGGCAGAAATGCGCAACAGTGGCATAGAAGCAAGTATCAGCACCCGTAATATTACCCGTAAGGACTTCCGTTGGTCTACCGACTTCAATTTCTCCTATAACAAGAATACTATTCTGCGTGAATCACTGCCGGACAATTCCGATTACCCTTCCAGGGAAGGTAGTGCTGTCGGCACTATCTGGGGGCTCCCATATGCAGGATTGAATGAGCATGGAATGATCATGGTGAATTATAAGGGTAAAACAGAATCACTGTCGGAACTGATGCAATTGCAGGACGATTTTGCCGGTGATCCTGAGCTGGGAGGCTTATTCCCTTACAGCAATCTTACCAACGATCAGATCCGTAATTTATTCACCAATATGGGTACCAGCGAACCACTGTACACAGGTGGTTTGAATAATAACTTTACGTATAAAAGATTTGACCTGTCCATCGGGTTAATGTTTAACCTCGGACAAAAAGTAAAGGTGCAGGCTCCTTATAGTCCAAGTACCTATAACCGCGGAACCAATAGCAGTACCGCTATCCTGGATCGCTGGACCGTAGCAAATCCAAATGGTAAATACCCGGCGTTATTTGGCAACACGGCCGCCACTGATCCTGAGCTGAAGTTGTTGGGACATTGGCTGGAAGACAAGATGTACCAATACAATGCCCTCGGTTTATGGATTAGAGATGGTGGTTATGTAAGGGTGCGTAATATCACGCTGGGCTATCGCCTGCCGGAAGCAGTAGGCAACAAAATCCGGATGAAAGGACTGAAGATTACTGCGGAAGCCCGGAACCCGTTCGTGTTTGCTAAAAACTACGATGGCTACCTGGATCCGGAAACCATGGGGAATATCTATGCACAACCTATTCCTAAAACATTCACTATCGGCCTTAATGCCTCATTCTAAAATACGGAAGCAAGATGCGTAAAATAATATATGCCACCGGGCTGGTATTAACGATGGCTGCAATGTCATCCTGTAAAAAGTACCTGGATATTGTACCGGTAGGTTCGGTGATCCCCACAACAGTGGCGGACTTTAAAAAAGAGCTGGATGCAGCCTACCTGTTAGCTGAGCTGGATAAAGGATTATCTTCCTACCGCGGTGATGAAATCACCGTCAATGAAACCCGCAGCCGGGATGTGGATGTTATCAGTAACAACTTTTTGTGGGATGAAAATGGTCCCACCAAGGGTCAGACTTATAATTGGCAAAGTAAGTACCAGAAGATTTTCTACGCCAACCATATCATTGAAGCAGCACCTGCTGCCACAGGTGGTAGCCAGGCACAGAAAGATCAGCTGATCGGAGAAGCTCATCTCATGCGTGCCTATACCTATTTTAACCTGGTAAATCTGTTTGGCAATGCGTATAATGAAACTACCGCCGCTACCGATAAAGCGGTTCCATTGATTACGGAAGTAGACATGGAAAAAGTGGCCCGTCGTAATACGGTAAAGGAAGTATATACACAGATATTGGCAGATCTGGAACAAGGATTGGCGCTGGTAAATGTGGATGATTTTGAGGTGTCACAATCTTACAGGTTCAGCAAAACAGCTGCATGGGCCATGGCAGCGCGAATCTATTTATATACGCATCAGTGGGATAAAGCGCTCAATGCAGCCAAAGCCGCGCTGGAAAAAAAGAATGCACTGGTAGACTTCAACAACAGCAATGCATTGCCAACGTTGTACAATTCCATTGAAACGATACAGGCGTACGAGCAAAATTTTAATGTGATAACAATACAAACCGCCTACGTATCCGATAAACTCTTTGCTCTGTACAATACTACCGGCGACTTACGCCCGAAAATATTTTATGGAAAAGATAGCAAAGGCAAAAATACCATTGCTAAAGTTGTTAACAGTAACAGCTACCGGCAGTCTTTCCGCACAGCGGAAATGTACCTCATCGCCGCTGAAGCAGCAGCACAGCTGAATCAGCCGGATGTGGCCCGTAACTACATTAATCAGTTAACACAGCGCCGTCATACACCGGCATTCCATGCTACTGAGCAGATCCGCCTGGCCACCCTGTCCGGCAATGCACTGCTGCAGGAAATTTACGACGAAAGATTCCGTGAGCTGTCCTTTGAAGGACACCGCTGGTTTGATCTCCGCAGAACTACACAACCGGAAATCGTTCATACGCTGAAAGGGAAAACATATACCCTGAAAGCTGGCGATCCCCGCTATACGATACGTATTCCTATGGATGCCGTCGCGAACAACCCGTTATTAAACGAATAAGGTTGTTTTTGCATCCTGTTTTAAAATGCCGTGGGGGAAACCCCGCGGCATTTTACTTTCTACCGAAAAATATTTTTTTACCAGCACTGGTACGATGGAAATAACTCCCTGTACTTAATTCATCAACCACCCACTATGCTCAACTACCGGTATATCCGTTTTTTATTGCAAAAGCAACTGCAGGAGGGCCTCAGCGAGGAAGAGGAATTGTTTTTACAGCAATGGTACCAGAGCCTGGAAACCATGCCGGCAGAAATGCCGTCAACGGCAGAACAGGCCGTTTTGAAACAGCATTCCTGGCAGCAACTGTCAGCTATATACGGACAATCAGCTACTCCACCACCGGCAGCTATCATAAAACGTATCCCGCGCTGGCAGCGCTTCGCATGGCCGGCTGCCGCCGCAGTGCTATTATTTATAGGATTAAAATTCCTTTCTCCTGAACCGCCTGCACCCAAACCGGTTGCCTGGGTATCACTCCAATGCCCGCCCGGAAAACGACTCAAAATGGTGCTGCCGGATAGTTCGGTAGTATGGCTCAACAGCGGCTCCAGTCTGCAGTACAACCCCGACTTCGTACAACAACGCCAATTCAATGTCCGCAACGGAGAAGTGTTTTTTGAAGTGGCCAAAGATGCTGCACACCCTTTTATTGTTAAGACAAAAAGCCTGGCTGTAAAAGTATTGGGCACCTCTTTTAATGTAGCCGCCTATACGAAACTGACACAGGAAAAAGTAACCGTGACTTCCGGTAATGTACAGGTGCTGGATGAGCATCAATGTAATGTAATCCTGGGCGCCGGTCAGGAAATAGTATATAACAGCAACAAAGCTTCTTTCTCCACACAGCTGGTAAATGCCGCCCGCTCCAACAGCTGGCGCAACGGCGATATCTACCTCACCAACGTAAGCCTGGAAGAACTGGCGGTAAAACTGGAAAATATCTACGGCTATGAAGTGGTATTCACGAATAATAAAATGAAGCAATGTATCAACAGCCTGCATTTTAACGATAAAGAACCTGTCACTAAAGTACTGGACCTTCTAAAAATAATAGATAAGATCACCTATACCATTAATAACGGGAAAATAATTATCAGCGGCAAGCCGTGCTGATAATAGCGCCTTACCATTCATACTAAATACCAACTATTTATGAACAATGGATTTTTACCAACCAACATCTACCAACAAAAATGGGTGAAAGTAATGCTGCTCTGCGGGCTGTTATGCTCAGCTACACAGCTGCGCGCCTACGCACAGTCGTACCTGCAAAAGCAAACAACCATTGCTTTCAGCTACGAAACTATTGCTTCCTGCCTGAAGAAATTGCAGACGAAAAGCGCTATCAACATCTCTTACAATGAAAGTGATGTAAAAAAGTATTCTGTTAATACACTCGACTTCAGAGACGCGGGTATTACCCAAATCCTGGATCAACTGTTGAAAAATACCGATCTGCAATACCGTAGCATGAACGATGGCATCGTTATTTTCGTGAAAGCGGAAAATACAGCACATGCCGCCATGCGCACCATTTCTGGTACGGTCAACAGCGTCAGGGAAAAAGGCCCTGTACCCGGCGCTTCTGTGCTGGTAAAAGGTACTTCCCGTGGTACCGCCACCAATGAAAAGGGAGCGTTTACTATTAAGGTACCCGCCGACAAAAATATACTGGTGTTCTCCGCCATCGGTATGCTGTCGCGCGAATTGGTGATCACCGGCGAAACTATGGACGTGCAACTGGCAGAAGATGCCAGAACACTGGGCAGCGTAGTAGTGGTAGGTTACGGACAGGTTAATAAAAAAGACCTCACCGGTTCTGTATCATCCATCAAGACAGATGATATGAAAAAAATGAATACCACTTCTTTCGATGCAGCACTGGCCGGACGGACCGCTGGTGTGAATGCGGTGAAGTCTACCGGCGCACCAGGTGCGGTAGCCAATATCCGCATCCGCGGAGGTACTTCTGCCTATGGTAACAATGAACCCCTGTACGTGATTGATGGTGTGCCTGTGGAAGTAGGTAATGGCCAGGGCAATAAGCAATATGCCGATGATGTATACAGACAAATATCACCACTGGCTAGTATCAACCCGGAAGATATTGAAAGCATGGACATCCTGAAAGATGCATCTGCTGCGGCCATCTATGGCTCCCGCGCGGCAAACGGTGTAGTGATTATCACCACCAAACGCGGACGTTCCGGTCCCAAAGCAGATATCTCCGTTGGGTACACCGCTTCTGCCGATAATTTTGCTAAAAGGTATCATATGCTGAATGGCGCGGACTACCTGAAAACAGTACAAACTGCCTATAAAAATGGAGGTAAACCTACCCCCAAAGATTCTATATTGTATCCCGGCACCAGCACAGACTGGCAGCGACTGGTCACCCGTACAGCAATGACTAACAATGTATACCTGAACATCAACGGAGGTTCCAATAATGGTAATACGCTGTACTCTGTTTCCGGTAGCGTGACCGATCAGGCTGGTGTTATCAAAAACAGTGGCTTTAAACGCTATAACCTGAGAAGCCGCCTGGAAACGACCCTGTTTGATCGTTTACGCCTAGGTACCAACATGAACTACTCCATGATGGAAAGCACTACTGGTACCGGGTATTATACTATTATCCGTTACCGCCCTGATATTCCCGCTTATGATAGTCTGGGCAGATATGGTGCAACACCAGATAGCTCCCAGTCCAATCCGGTGGCACAATTAGCCCGTAGAAACCGTAACAGAAGCCAGAATATGATGATGTCATTTTTTGGTGAAATTGAAATCGTGAAAGGATTAAGATGGCGTTCCGATCTCTCTTATAATATTATAAAGGGAGATATGCTGAACTATACCCCTTCTTCTGATGTGTTTGAAATCAGGAACAACCGGACTGGCTCCAGGGAAGATTATTCCAACAACAGCTCTTCCCGCATTTTTGATAATACCCTCTCTTACCTGAAGAGCTTTGGCCAACACAATCTGAATACGGTAGCAGGGATGTCATTTCAGCAGAGCAAAAGTGATTTTGCCACTATCAAATCCAATAACTTTTCCGATGATGAATCACTGAACCACTTAGGCGGCGCCAGCATCCTCAATACCTGGAGCAGTGGCGGTACGATCAGCGGATTGCAATCTTATTTCCTGCGTGCCAATTATAATTTCGCAGGTAAATATTATTTCACCTTCACCGGTCGTGCAGATGAATCCACTAAATTTTCTCCGGGCAACCGCTGGGCATTCTTCCCATCTGCAGCACTGGCCTATCGTTTAACGGAAGCTGGTTTTATGAAATCAGCTTCCTGGCTGGAAGACATGAAACTGCGGGTATCCATAGGCAAAACCGGTAGTGCTAATTTCTCCGATTTCCAGTATACTACCTTGTTTACGTCCGGTAGTTTCTACAACAGGAAAAACGGGATGATCGTTAACGACGTTCCCAACCCGGATATCCGCTGGGAGTCTACCAATCAACTGGATGCTGCCGTTGACTTCTCCATGTTTAAAGCAAAATTAAGAGGTACTATCGGGTACTTTAAAAAGTATACCCGTGATATGATTCTCTATCGCAGCATTACCATGGAAACAGGTGCGGCGCAACAATATTACAACGTGGGAGACTTCTCCAACCGTGGCGTGGAAGTACAGATCGGAAGCGATGTAATCCGCCATAAAAATTTCAGCTACATCACTGATGTAAACATCACGCGTATACGTAGCCGCGTAGAAAAACTGAATGGTGGCTTCGACCTCAACGGCGTATTGGTTGAAGGGCGAAGCATGGGGTATATGGAAGGATTTAAAACAGCCGGTATCTTCCAGTCACAGGCAGAAATTGATGCTCTCAACAAAACCGCCCCGGATGGTTTTTACCAGGCATCCAAAACCGCTCCCGGCGATCTTAAATTTGTGGATGTAAACGGTGATGGCCGCATCACAGATGAGGATCGTGGCATCATCGGAAAATCAGAGCCTGATTTTTACGGTGGATGGAATAACATTGTGCGGATCGGCAAATGGGAAATCACTGCTTTCTTCAATTTCAGCATTGGTAACTCTCTGTATAATAAAGGTCGTAAAGACATGCTATTATTTGCCAGCAATACCAGTAACTATGCAAAGGAAATTTTAACGAACTCCTGGTCGGAATCCAATAAGGGCGCAAATTTACCCCGCCTGGTCTCGGGTGATCCCAATCAGAACGGACGTGACTCCGATTTCTTCATTGAGAAAGCCGGCTTCTTTAAACTGAAAAATTTACAGATCGCTTACCTCTTTAATACACCAGCACTGAACCGCGTTCGGATCAATAATATTCGTGTATTCCTGACCGGTAGCAACCTGCTTACTTTGACGCCATATAAAGGGCTGGATCCGGAAGTGAATCCTGCCGGCGCCGGCAATTTTGCGCAGGGCTATGATTCCAATATCTATCCGCTGACCCGTTCATTTACCGCAGGTATTAACGTTAATCTGTAAACGAAAAGATCATGAAACAATATATTATTGCTACGATAGTCACCTCTTTTTTATTCGCTTCCTGCAAGCTGGTAAATGTAACCGATGTATCACCGGTTAACCAGCTGGAAGATGCCAACGCGATTACTTCCGTAGAAAAGGCACAAAGCGCTTTATACGGTACTTATGGTATCTTGAACGGCACCGGTTTAGCCTTTAACTACTACATGCCGGCGGCTGCCAGTCTGATGGGACTCACCATGGACCCGGCGCAGGATGGTTTCGATTTTGCAGACAATAATGTTCCTACCAGTAACTATTGGCTGGAAAGTATGTATACCGGTGGTTACAAGATGATTAATATGAGCAATCATATTATTACCAAAACCACAGCGCTCAGCGGCAGTGATCCACGTAAAACGAGGATCATCGGAGAAGCGAAGTTCCTGCGTGCTATGAGTAATTTCTACCTGTTGCGTTTGTTCGGAGAGTTTTACGATACTACCTCTGCTTATGGATTGGTGTTGCGTGTGGATCCGGTAAAGGATGCAGAAGCCATTCCCCGCTCCGGTGTGCGTGCCACCTACGACCAGATCAATAAAGACCTGGATGAAGCAATACTCGAAACGAATGAGTTTTCAAGTACCTTTTATGCTTCTAAAATAGCCGCACGGGCACTGAAATCAAAAGTATTGCTCTATCAGCAACGATACGCGGAAGCCGCTGCTATGGCCAAACTGGTAACCACGAGCAGCCAGCGTAACCTGGAAGATACTTTTAAGACCATCTTCTCCAAAAAAATAAGAGATACAAAAGAGGTGATTTTCCAGACCCCGTACGATGCCGGCACCAACATCAATAACAAGTGCTATGCATTTAATACGTGGTTTGTTCCTTCTGCTTATTACATCGCATTTATGAAAGGCGATCTGCGGGATTCCATGGCTATCAGGGTTACAGGTACCCGCGTGAGGAACGGTAAGTTTATGGCCGGCCAGGTAGATGGTGCCCCTTCCAACTCCGATACAGAATATTTTATMCGGTTGGCAGAACTATACCTGGTACAGGCAGAAGCAATTGTGAGAAGCGGTGGTTCGTTGGATGAAGCCAGGGCTGCGCTGAACAAAGTGCGTAAACGTGCACTGATGCCGGATGTAACGATCAACGATAAAGCCGGTTTGCTGAATGCCATCCGTGAAGAGAAGATCCATGAACTCGGCGCAGAGAGCGGAGAAGAGTGGTATGATCTGGTGAGATATGCCAATAGAGGCGAACTGGATATTAAAACATTTAAACCGGCCTTTATGGGTAAGCAGCGATATATCCTGCCTATTCCATTGAAATCTATTCAGGCATCCGGTAAAGTAGTGGTACAGAATCAGGGATATTAATAAATGAATGTATGAAGAAGATATTTTTGTTAAGCGTGCTATCGGTGAGTTTATCGCTCAGTTGGTGCATTACCACACAGGCCCAGCAAAATGAAGCGGGTATCGTATTTCGTAAAGATGCTTTTGCGGATGTACTAAAAGAAAGCGCCCGCACCGGTAAGCTGGTGTTCATTGACTGTTATACCAGTTGGTGCGCTCCCTGCAAGTGGATGGAGAAGAATGTATTCGTAAATGATACGGCTGCCACCTACTACAATGCTACGTTTATCAACTACAAAATTGATATGGAAAAAGGAGAGGGACCTGCACTACGGGAACGTTACAATGTACAGGTGTTTCCTACCTATCTGTTTATCAACAGCAAAGGTGAACTGGTGCATAAAGCTACCTCCCGGATGGAGTTACCTGAGTTTATAGACGAAGGAAAGAAAGCCCTGGATCCCGCACGTTCCCTGGCTTCCATGGAAAAGGCTTTTAATAGCGGTCGCCGCAGCAAAGAGAATTTGCTGGCATATGCGTTGGCGTTACAAAAAACAGATCGCAACAAAGCAGATACGGTGAGTAAAATGCTGATCGCACAGCTAACGGATGCTGATCTGCAAACTCCCCTGGGATGGCAAACCATTCAGGCTTTTTCCTGGGATGAAAATGAAAAACTTGGTAAGTATTTCACCGCTCACGTAAAGGAATATACGAAGAAGTATGATGCAGCAGCAGTGAACAAAATGCAGGAGCGTTTACTGAGCACTACACTATATGGCCTGATCCGTAAAAAGGATAGCACCGCTTTTTATGCCCGTTTGTCTCCCTGGTTAAACACCACAGATGCCGGCTTACAAAAGAAGGCCCTGATGATGGAAGCAGAATTTTACCTTACTACTGCCAACGTGAAAAACTTTGTAAAAGTAACAGACAAAGGATTAGCTGGCGTGATGCAAACGGACGATGCAGGCCTGAGTTTCCTCGCCCGTCGTTGTCAGTACCAGGCTGCCGGTGACAAACAATTCCTGCAGCAAGCTTACAAACTGGCAAAACGCGCTGCGGTGATAGCTCCACGGGAGTATAGCAACCAGGGCACCCTCGCGAAAATATGCCAGGAGCTGGGCAATAAGCCGGAAGCGCTTGAAGCAGCAGAAGCAGCCTACCAGCTATCATTACTTGAAACCTCTAAAATCCAGAAGATCGCACAAAAAGAACTGGATGAGATAAAAGAGATGAAATAAAATACGGACCTTCGGTGACATTGCTTTAAGTATGCCCAGGTATATTACAGTGACGTCACTGCTGAATAAAACAAAGAAAAGAGATCCGTGGTTTCTGGACGATTATACTATTAATCCGTACAGTGGTTGTACATTCAACTGCTTGTACTGTTATATACGCGGTAGCAAATACGGTATTAACATGGCCGAGAAGTTGTCGGTGAAGGAAAATGCTTTAGCCATCCTTCGCCGGCAACTGGCTGCCAGGGCCCGCAAACAGCAACAGGGTTTTGTTGTATTATCTTCTGTTACGGATGCGTATCTACCCATAGAAGAGAAAGAACAACTAACCAGAGGCATCCTGGAGCTACTGCTGGAATACCGGTTTCCGGTGCATATCATCACCAAATCTCCCCTCGTACTGCGTGATCTGGACTTACTCCGGCGCATCAACGAAAATGCCATTTTACCCCCTGATATGGCCCAATATCAGCATAAGGTTTTTATTACTTTTTCTTTCAGCACCATTGATCCGGTAATCGGTAAACAGTTTGAACCAGGAGCACCTGATCCTGCAAAACGATTGCTGGCTATGCAGGCATGCGCCGATGCGGGATTTATGACGGGCGTGAGCTTAATGCCGCTGCTGCCTTTTATCACAGATGTGCCGGAACAACTGGCACGCATGTACGCTGCTTTTCAGCAACACAGCGCACGTTATGTTTTCCCCGCTTCCATCACACTATGGGGCGAAGGCGAGGCCGATAGCAAGCAACTCGTATTACAGGCTGTAGCACAATATTATCCGCAGCACCTCACCAATTATCAGCGACTGTTTGCACATAACAACAGCGTGCCGGCGGCCTACAACAGCGCATTACAGGCAGCTGCAGCGGCAGAAGCCACCCGTTATGCATTACCCGCTCAGATCCCTTTTATATAAGGCTTTCAAAATTTCACCTGTTGAAACTTGCTTTCCCCCTTGTAAAGCAATATTTTAGGAGAGCAAATTTTAAAACCCACGGATATGAGTAATGTAAACAACCGCAGACAATTCCTGCGTCAAATGGGATTATACACGATGGGAATCGGTATGTTACCCGCTGTACTGGCTGCCTGTAATAATGGAAAATCCACCCGGGAAGGGACGAAAGACAGCTCCGCAGCTCCCGGAGCAGGCGAGGCCGCTGCCAAAGAACTTTTCTTCAAAATATCGTTGGCGGAATGGTCTTTCCACAAAGCATTGTTTGCTGGTAAAATGAACCACCTCGACTTCGCTTCCCGCGCTAAAAATGAATTCGGTATCCAGGGCATTGAATATGTAAACCAGTTTTTTAAAGACAAGGCAAAGGATCAGTCATACCTTGCCGAAATGAAAAAACGCGCGGATGACCTGGGTGTACGCAGTGTGCTGATCATGTGCGATGGGGAAGGAGAAATGGGAGATCTTGAGGTGAAGAAAAGATTGCAGGCAGTAGAAAATCATTACAAATGGGTAGAAGCAGCAGCCTTCCTGGGCTGTCATTCCATCCGTGTAAATGCTGCCGGAGAAGGTGCGCCGGAAGAAGTAGCCAAAGCAGCAGCCGAATCATTAACCAAACTGGCCACATTTGGCAAGGAACATAACATCGGTGTTATCGTGGAAAACCATGGCGGGATGTCTTCCAACGGCAAATGGCTGAGTGGCATCATGAAAACGGTGAACATGCCTAACTGTGGCACATTGCCGGATCTTGGTAACTTCTGCATCAAAAGAACCAAGCCGGAAAGTAACACACCGGAAGCCTGGGCTAAAACTACCTGCCTGGAAGAATACGATCGTTACGAAGGCGTAACAGAGTTGATGCCTTTTGCCAAAGGCGTGAGCGCTAAAACCTACGACTTCGATGATGCCGGTAATGAAAAGACTATCGACTATACACGCATTTTGAAGATTGTAAAAGATGCCGGTTTCAATGGCTTTATGGGCATTGAATACGAAGGTGAAAGATTATCTGAAGAAGAAGGGATTAAGAAAACAAAAGAGCTGTTGCTGAGAGTCGGCGGAGCGATGTAAAGGGTTTTAGCTTTTAACCATTAGCTTTTAGCAAAATGCAGCGAAGAACATAGTATATATGTTTCCCTTCGCTGCATTTTGCTAAAAGCTAAAAGCTAATGGCTAAAAGCTAAAACCCCCTAAACGCTTTCTTAAGGAATGCCAACGCATGTATGTAAGCATCCTCCGTAGCAGCACTGTTAAAAATAGGATTACTTGGGTTGGCAAAACCATGATCTGCATCATAACGTTTAACCGTTAACGTTTTTCCCGCAGCCTGCATATTTTTTTCAAATTCGTCTACTACCTGGGGCGTAATACCTTTGTCTTTATTACCGAAGATACCCAGCACCGGAGCTTGTAAAGTGCGCAATTGATTCACGTCTTTTTCCGGCATGCCATAATACATCACCACACCAATATTTTGAGTGCCTGCCAGTAATCCCGACTGCAGTGCAATACCTCCACCAAAACACCAGCCAATAGCCGCTATTTTCGCTGATTTGCCGGCATAGGCGATAGCGCCCCGCATAATGGCGCCTAACCGCTCCCTGGTGGCTCCTTGCATTAATTTGGCCGCATCCTCGCGGTTAGTTGCTACCTTCTGATCATACATGTCTACCGCCAACACATTTACTTTCCCTCCCAGGTCATTGTATAATTTCTCAGATTGCTTTTTGATGTAGTCGTTCAATCCGTACCATTCCTGGTATACCAGCAGGTATTGATCGGTAGCTGTTTTGGCTTTAAACAGGAAGCCATGTGCAGGTGTGCCGTCGGTAGTGTTGAACGTGATATTGGTACCGGTAGTGCCCTGGTACGTATAGGGTAACGGATCTTTATGTGCCATGCGGAAATCTTCCCGGTTGGCGAGGGTGGCAAATTCCGTTACCGCGTCTGTATGACAACAGGGAGCTGTTTGTGCAAAAGCACTCGCGGCCATAAATACGAATGCGGTTACGAAGGACAGTTTTTTCATAACAGTTATTTTTGGTGAGTAGAAGTTACGAATTTCTTTGGTGTAGGTTTTGTAAAATCAGTGATATGGATCTTCAGTCAGGTTACCCTTATTCACTCATCCGTAATGGCCTTCCATTCAATTACCCATGGCTGGAAGCCGATATTCGTACAGACGTGGCAGTAATAGGCGGTGGTATTTCCGGCGCTTTGGCCGCCTATGCTTTAACACGCGCAGGTATATCTACCGTAGTGGTGGATGCCCGCACAATCGGGTTGGGTAGCACCGCCGCGAGCACTTCCCTGTTGCAGTATGAAATTGATACGCCTTTATATAGGCTGCAGGAAAAGGCCGGCATGGCCGCCGCCAGCAGGGCATATGAACTATGTGCGGCATCTATCGGGGAACTGGAAAGTATTTGTAAAACCCTGCGGTTTCCTCATTTTGAGAAGAAGCATAGTCTTTACCTGGCCTCTTATCGCAAAGACGTGGCGGGGCTAACGAAAGAATACCAGGCCCGTAAAGCCCTGGGGCTGAAAATGGACTGGTGGGACGAAGGCATGGTAGCAGATAAGATGGGCTTTACTGCACCGGCGGCCATCTACTCACATACGGCTGCACAAACCGATGCCTACCTGTTGTCACATGCGCTGCATCAGCATAATATCCACCACGGTGGGGCGGTATATGACCGCACTGCGGTGGTGGATATGGAATTCCGTCCACGGAGTGTGGTACTGAAAACCGCATATGGGAAACAGATTACTGCCCGTTACCTGGTGATTGCCACCGGCTACGAAGTATTGCAATATATAAAGCTCCCCCTGCTGACGCTGAATGCTACCTATGCCGTGGTTAGTGAACCTAATCATGCCGTGGAGCAATGGTACCAGGACTGCCTGATCTGGGAAACAAAATCTCCATATCTGTATATGCGCGTTACCAGCGACCACCGGGTGCTGATAGGAGGGAGAGACGAACCTTTCTATAACCCTACCAGGCGGGATAAACTGATTCACCGCAAAGCGGTGGCCCTGGAAAAAGACCTGCATAAAAAATTTCCGGAACTCCGTTTTCGGCCGGAGTTCAAGTGGTCCGGTACTTTCGGGTCTACGGAAGATGGGTTGCCATTTATCGGTACTTTTGCACCAATGCCGCATACCTACTTTGCACTGGGCTTTGGTGGCAACGGCATCACTTTCAGCCAGATCGCCGCCAACATTATTACAGATCTTATACAGGGAAAGAAAAATCCCGATGCGGATATTTTTTCTTTCAACAGAAAAATAAGAAACTAACGGTAACGTATATACTAATAATAATTAAATCCGTGCAGGTTTATAAAATCAGCTGTATATTACAATCTGCATATTGATCGTCTGTAAATTTAAAATAGAATGGCAAATTCTTTTTATTCCTATCTGGCATTTATACTGCCAGACTCTAACGCAAATATCGACACGCTGAAAAACGCTTTAACCGACTTCTATTCAGAGCCGGTGATCGAGAATCAGCCAACAGTCAGCATGAATGAGAACGAAATTACGGTACGTTTTGAGGACGACTACACTTTTCATATCGTGTTTTCAAACGATGCGCATGTAAATGTAGAAGCCAGGGAACTGGCAGAAGAGCAGGCATTAGACTGGAATGAGGCCGCCTTTGATAAAGTGGGGTTGGCGCAAAGTACCAGTCGTTTTGAGATCTGGGGGGAGGAGGATTATGACATGGACTATTTTAATGATAGCCTTTTTATTATACAGAAGATAGAAGAATTTAACAGGGTTATTATCTTTCAGAACAACTAGACAAAAACTGAAAAGACAAGCGGACTCCCAATGCTTCTGAGAGTTCCGCTTGTCTTTTCAGTGAAAATGTATAACTAACGTTAACGGATATACTAAAATGTAATCACTGCTTTATTGTTGGTGATTTTATATTTGAAATGTTGTTGTTCGCCCAGGTTACGCAATACATCTTCCAGGGTGGCATTAAAAAAGCGGGCGTCTGTGATCACAGGCGATTTGGAGGCATCTCCCTTCATTTCTATTTCTACACCAAACCATTCTTCCAATACCCGGCTCAGTGTCATTGGATTGGCATTTTGAACGTGAAGCGTATCTGACAACCAGGTTTCCAGTTCTTCCGGATGATAGGTTTCTTTTTCCATCAGGTCTATTTCATTATTGGCCAGGATCATTTGTCCGCGTTCCAGTATTTCCGGTTGGTTATCGGTAGTGGAATGATAGGATTTTCCTACGCGGATTTTCCCGGTAAGCAGGTATACGGTGGCGCCATGTTGACTGGCAAAAGAACGCATTTTGAAAGAAGTACCTAAAACGGTTGCTCTCAACTTATCACTGGTTACCGTAAAAGTATCGGTAGCGGGAGTAACATTGAAAAAAGCCTCCCCATCCAGTATGACGGCACGGTTGCCCTGCAGATAGTTCTCCGGTACTTCCAGCACAGAGGCAGAATTGAGGATCACCCGGGAGCTGTCCGGGAGAGTTAGCGGTGTCCTTTGGCCGGTGGTGCCCTTATAGGAAATATACTTAACGCCCGGTGTTTTCAGGTTCACAGTAGTGGCTTCCGGCGCTTTAGGCTGGCAGCCGGTGAATACTATTCCCCCCAGTAGAAACAGGATAAAAGTCTTTTGCCAGGTGGCAGTTTGGGAGATAGTATCAGTTTTAAATAGCATATTCCGGGAATTTTGTATGTAATAGAAAAGACCTAAAAGTAATAAAATAAACAGCGGTAAACAGGTATGCTTAAACAATTTATGAGAAGCAATAGACAATATCTGATAACGCTGTTAAAAAGATATGCTGATATTATAATGATTTTTGTTTAAAAGGTGGACGCACCCTAACTTTGCGGCCCATGGAAAAGCAGCTACCTTTATCATTTGATAATACGGCTATTGCATTTGAGGCAAAGACCGACAAAGCACTGAAAAAAGCCAACTTTCTCTTTAGTAATATAGGGAAACCCTGGTTGGTAAAATTCGGTTCAGTGATGACACCCATCGCATTTAAACTGAGATTACCCATTAAAGGGATTATCAAAAAAACTATTTTCTCACAGTTCTGTGGTGGCGAAAGTCTGGAAGAAGCGGCTACGACTGCATTGCAGTTAGGCAACTATCATGTCGGCGTTGCGTTGGATTATGGGGTGGAAGCCATGGAAGGTGAACATAGCTATGATGCTGCTGTACCAGAGTTTATCCGGGCTATCCAATACGCAGGTAGCAGACCCGACATTCCTTTTATAGCCATTAAAATAACCGGTTTTGCCAGGTTCGACCTGCTGGAAAAGGTGCATCGTAAAGAAGCCTTATCCGCCGCAGAACAGGAAGAATATATCCGTGTGCGTAATCGTATCTATGCGATTGCGGAAGCTGCCTCCAGGCATAACGTAGCAGTGCTGGTGGATGCAGAAGAATCCTGGATTCAGGATCCGGTTGATGATCTCACCGATGAGATGATGTCTTTATTCAACAGAGGAAAAGTAGTAGTATATAATACTTTCCAGATGTACTGTCACGACCGTTACAACTTCCTGCAGGTATCGCTGCAGAAAGCAGAAAGAGAAGGGTATCTGCTGGGAGCAAAGTTGGTACGTGGTGCATACATGGAAAAAGAAAATAAGCGCGCCGCAGAAAATAATTATCCTACACCAATACAACCGAGTAAAGAAGCCACAGACAGGGATTATGATGCTGCAGTGAAATACTGTCTGGATCACCTGGATAAGCTCGCAGTTTTCATTGGTACACATAATGAAAACAGCTGCATGCTGGCCGCCCGTATGCTGGATGCAAAAGGCATTATTCACAATCATCCGCATGTTAGCTTCTCCCAGTTGCTGGGTATGAGTGATAACATCACCTTTAACCTGGCACATGCCGGCTACAATGTCAGTAAATATCTGCCTTATGGCCCGGTAAAAGAGGTAATGCCTTACCTGCTTCGCAGGGCGCAGGAAAATACTTCCATCGCCGGACAAATGGGACGAGAACTGGCCCTGATCAGAAAGGAAATGAAGAGAAGGGGAATTTAAATAGCTATTAGCCATTAGCTTTTAGCTTTTAGCAAAAATGCAGCGAAGAACATAGTATATATGTTTCTCTTCGCTGCATTTTTGCTAAAAGCTAAAAGCTAATGGCTAACCGCTCTCTAAATATTGCTCTCACTCTGAGGCAACGGATATTTCTCCCACACGTCATCATCTGGTCTGTCTTTAGGCAAGGTGCCCAACAGGTTATATCTTCTTACATCAATCCAGCGATGTCCTTCCATGAACAGGGAATAGCGCCTGTTATACAGCAGTTCTGTAATCAGTGCTGCCTGCGTGGATGGGCCGGGATAAGGAGCAAGATTATGGGCGGTACGGATCCTGTTGATAGCAACAATGGCATCAGGCAGGGCATTGAGTTGAATTTTTGCTTCTGCATAGATCAGGATCAGTTCTTCATTACGGATAATACTGATAGGTGAATTAGGGGAAGCCCATATGATCACATCCCGGTTGCCGGTTAATCCACCCTGACTGGCAGAAGAAGTACGGGTAGCTGTTTTAAGATCCAGCCGGTCGTCTCCCGGAGCAAGATTAGTGGTGAAAGATGGATGCGATACCCTTATTTCTCCGTTACCATTAGGCGCAATGAACATGATATTTGCCAGGTCACCACCGTTGGTAGAAAAGCTGTGAGAGATGCCGATGTTCAGATTACCGTTCAGGTCGAAGAAAGATTCATTCAGCGCAGTTAACGCGGCTGCCCAGTTTTTACGGTAAATATGTACCCTTGCCGCAAGCGCACGGTTAAATTTGATTAAGCCGGCAGCATCTTTAAATCCGTTGAAACCAGCGGATAATGGGAAAATCACTTCAGAACCGGTGAGATCCGTTTTGCCTTCATCCAAAAATTTCAACACAGAATCCAGTACCTGGTCGGTATTGGTGATTACCGGTCCCAGGGTGCCACCACTGGCTACGGGTATACGGGCACCATTGGTATAGGTCAGGTTAATATTCAGTAATAGCTGGTAGCCAATCAGCGTTTTTGAATAACCCAGGAAGGCTTTCTTTTGTGCATCGGAAGCAATTTCTGTACGGGTATTCCTGATGGCATCCTGCAGGATAAAACACTGCCTGGCCACCTGGTAACGGGAAGCCCATGGATTGGTGAGATAAAAGGTATTGTTATCCAGCAGCTTGGTGCCACCACCTAATAAATCCGTGGTATACCGTGGTTCTGCAGTAGAGAAACGGTAAATTTCACGGCCTATAACGCCTACGCCATCCAGGTAAGCAGCAAGACTGTTGCGCATCCCGGATTCGGCGCCGGTTACCAGGTTAAACAAATCACTTCTGGACGGATCTTTTGAAATACCGTCTACAACTGGTGTATTGAGACTATTGATTTCTCCCTTCTGACATGCATTGATGAACAGTAGCGAGAAAACAACAGCGATCGTTGAGATATACTTTTTCATATAGAATGATTTTATTAGCAGAGAGAAAATGATCAGAAATCTATACCAACGTGAAAACTGGCTCTTTTAGATGCAGGAAAAGGCATCACATCTACACCAGTAGATAACCCAATACTGCCGCGGCTTTGCGAAGTAGTAATGGTGTTACTGCCGAAGTTGGAAACTTCCGGATCATAACCCACATATTTAGTCCAGGTAAAGAAGTTGTTGGCGGAAATGCCGAGACGTAAACCTCTGATTGTTTTGTTGTTTTTCAGCGGCACGTTGTAATATAAACCTATCTCACGAATACGCACATACGAAGCATCCTGTACATAAATAGATGCATCACCGGCGCCGGGACGGTAAAGCCCTGCCTTGGTGCCATTGCTCACTTCATCAAAGTCAGGGGAAGTAGCGCCAAGGTCAGTCAGCAGCTGGGTAAGATTAATGTTGTCGCCACCTTTTTTCCAGTGAATAAGGAACCGGAGGGAGAAGTTTTTGAACAGGGTCACTTCATTGAAGAAGCTCATCTGGAATTTAGGTTCTGAGTTGCCGATAAGTTTCAGTTTACCATCCACAGTACCTTTGATCTGCGTAGCCGGCTGTCCTTCTTCCAGGTAGAAAGTTCCCAGTGAGTTACCGAAAGCGCCAATGGCATATGGAGGAATGATCAGTTTGGTAACTTTACTTCGGTTAAACCAGAAGTTAATAGTACTGTTCCACCTGAATTGGGCGGTATTCACGGGAATGGTATTCAGTCCCAGTTCAATACCTTCGTTCTTTAGGTCACCACTGTTTTTCCACTCATTGGCATAACCGGTGGAGGCAGGCAATGCATGGCGCAGCAGTACGTCATAAATGTTTTTGTTATAGTAACTGGCTTCCAGGCTGATACGGCCATTCAGCACACTGATATCCAAACCCGTTTCAAATTCTGCCTGCCGTTCTGGTTTGATATCGGGATTTCCCTGCAGGTTGTCCACGAGTACACCAGGGAATCCGCCGATATTACTACCCAGCATAGCGGTAAATTTACTGCCATAGGGAGGTACGTTGCCAGACTGTCCATAAGCGGCACGGATCTTCAGGTTATCAATGCTGGAAATATTCCAGAATTTCATTTTGGTCAGGTTCCAGGAAAAGGATCCTTTAGGGAAGACATAGTACTTCTTGTAGTCACCATTGTTGGTAGACCTGTCAAAACGCACACCTGCACTTAATGTGATGGCATCCATAAGAGAAAGGTCCTCCTGTATGAAAATACCATTATCCCGGAATTTCTGCCGGAACTGGCGGGTATTGGTATTGGCACTGGCGTCCAGGTTACTTTGTCCGGATACCAGGTTAGTGGCATTGGTAACAATGTTATCCATGAAACCATTTTCCAGGGTAGCACCTACTGTACTGTTTAACGTGAGGTTAGGATTAGGTGTAAATGAATTGATGAAGAAGCCCGCAATATTGGTATTGGTGTTGTTGGTGTTGCCCTGTATAGAATGTCCCTGCAGGTTGTTTTCTTCAAATTGCAGGTTACGGGGGAACAGTGCAGCGGTTTTAAAGTTAAAATAATCGATACCACCGCGACCTATAAAGCGGGTAGTAGAACGATCACTCATCTGCAGTTTAATTTCCAGGTTACCCCCACCTACAAAGCGGTTGGTTTTTTCGTTGTTGGCCATCAGATCACGTGTTTCCAATGGGTTGGAAGAAGCAAACTGGTTGCGCGGATATTCTCCCAGTGCATTGGGATGCAGCTCCACAAAATCAGGTGTGGAAGACAATGCAACACCATAGGATACACCGTTGTTGTCGTTGTTGGTAAGCCCCCTGTCAGCAGAAGACCCTATATAATTGGTAGTAACGCCAAGGAATACACGATCATTTACTTTATGGTCTACATTCAGGCGAATGGAGTTGTTGAAATAACCGGTATTCTTCACAATACCATCTTCTTGCCTCCTGTTGCCGGAGAGATAGAAGGTGGTCTTTTCACTACCTCCGCTGAGAGAAACGCCGGTGTTCAATACCAGTCCGGTTTGCCCAAACATTTCTTTTTCATAGTCATAGATCTTGCCTGCATTTTTGGCGGTATTAAACTGTGCTTTATAAGCAGCCCGTTTTGCCTGCACAGCAGGATCCGGATTGCTGGCAGCACCGGCCAGATCGGCGGCTGCATCTTCTGTGAACGTGCGTACGCCCATCAGGTGCCTTACCTGGGTGAAACCTACTTCCTGGTTTACACTTACTTTCGTTTGACCGGTCTTCCCCTTTTTAGTGGTGATAATAATTACACCAGCTGCTGCTTTGGCGCCATACATGGCTGCCGCTGAAGCACCTTTCAGAATTTCAATATTTTCAATGTCTTCAGGGTTCAGATCCGCAATACGGCTGGAAGGGTTATCCTGGTTATTGGGATTGCCTGCGGTAGCGGCGCCGGTAACATCATTCAACCCGGCCGGGATACTGCTGTTATTGAAGAAAATACCATCTACTACATACAGGGGCTGGGAGTTTCCGAATACGGAAGTAATACCTCTCATTTTTACGGAAATACCACCACCGGGAGCTCCGGAGTTGGCGGTGATCAATGCACCCGGTACTTTGCCACTAAGGGCTGCATCAAAGGTTTGGGCAGGCGCTACTCCATTTAATTCCTTGCCGGAAATAGTGGCTACCGCATTGGCAAGGTTACTTCGCTTTACATTGGTGGCCAAACCCGTTACCACAATTTCTTCCAGACGGGCAAAATCTTCTTCTATAGAAATATTCAATATCGTTTCTCCTGGTTTCAATGCCACCGTCTGACTCTTGTAGCCGGTGTAGCTCACCAGTAAACTGGTGGTTCCAGCTGGAATGGCCAGGGTGAACTTGCCATCGGGGTCTGTGATGGTGCCTTTGTTCATGTTGGGTACCCGAACGGTGACCCCTGGAATAGGTTTGCCACTTACGGCATCCTTTATTTTTCCCGAAATACTTTGTTGCGCAAATAGTGCCAGGGTACTGCACAGGCATAGCAGTACCAGCAAGCTGGATTTTGGTAGAAGCATAGCTTGTTTGGTTTAGATAAATGGTGATGTGGTAAAAGAGGTTATTTTATCATATAGTTTGATAGTAATTTTGATGATTAAAGGACTAAAACTGTTCTTGATTTTGGTTGTATTATTTAAAACTATTTTCCTCTGTAATTACCCTACCGGAATGGCTAACACAGGTTTTTCAGTACATCTTCCGGGGGAGGGAGTTCTCATTAAGCCGATCTTGTTGTAATGTTGAATTATTATAGCAGATTACGAAATTTTACAGGTATTTCGGTTTTTTTTGTTTGATATAATTATGTTATATTTTTTCGATTGTAAACTTCGTAAATTGCGCCCTTATGGATCAGTATCTATCTTTATTACAACATATTATCAGGGAAGGCGCCGTTAAAACAGATCGTACTGGAACCGGTACTACCAGCTGCTTTGGCTACCAGATGCGCTTTAATTTACAGGAAGGATTTCCGGTGGTCACCACCAAAAAACTGCATCTTAAATCTATTATATACGAATTATTGTGGTTTCTGAAAGGCGACACCAACACCGGTTGGCTGAAAGAACATGGTGTCAGCATCTGGGATGAATGGGCTGATAAAAATGGCGATTTGGGACCTGTATACGGCAAGCAATGGCGTAGCTGGGAAACCCGTAGCGGAAAAGTAATCGACCAGATTACAGAGGCTGTAAACACCATTAAAAACAATCCGGACTCCCGCCGTATCATAGTGAACGCATGGAATGTAGGTGAACTGTCAGAAATGGCACTCAGCCCCTGTCATTGCCTGTTCCAGTTTTATGTCACCCCGGCAGATACAGCCAAAGGGGAAACCCGTGGAAAACTGAGCTGTCAGCTGTATCAACGCAGCGCCGATGTATTCCTGGGCGTACCTTTCAATATCGCTTCCTACGCACTGCTCACCATGATGATGGCACAGGTCTGCAACCTGGACGCCGGAGATTTTATACATACTTTCGGTGATGTACATCTTTATAGCAACCATATGGAACAGGCCAACCTGCAATTAAGCAGACAACCTTTCCCGCTCCCGGTGATGAAGATCAACCCGGAAGTAAAAGATATTTTTTCTTTTAAGTATGAAGATTTTGAACTGGTCAATTATCAGTTCCATCCAGCCATTAAAGCTCCGGTAGCTATATAACCTTCTTTATATGCGTATATCCATCATTGTAGCTGCCTCGGATAACAATGTTATTGGCATCAATAATATGCTGCCCTGGCGCTTACCAACGGATCTTAAATATTTTAAAGCCACTACATTGGGCAAACCCATTGTTATGGGACGCAAAACATTTGAATCCCTGGGCAAAGCCCTGCCAGGCAGACCAAATATTGTGATTACCCGGCAGCCGGATTATCGGCCGGAAGGCGCTTATGTAGTACGTTCTATTGAAGAGGGGATTGCCAAAGCAAAAACATTTGAAGGAGAGGAACTGTTTATTACCGGCGGATCCCAGATCTTCGAACAGGCATGGCCGTTAATTGAACGTATTTATCTTACCCGCGTATACGCCGTTGTTCCCGGAGATGCGTTCTTCCCGCAGATAGATGGGGGAGAGTTCGAACTGGTCAGGGATGAGCGTCATGAAGCAGATGAAAAAAATCAATACGCATTTTCGTTCCAGGTATGGGAACGGGTCTGAAAATAGTGATAACAGCATAAAAATAACCCACGGTATAGCACCGTGGGTTATTTTTTTATACTAACGTAAACGGTTATTTGAAAATAACGGTACCCATACCATTAGTGAGCTCTTTTTCCAGAGAGTTCAGGTGTTTCTGCATTTCCAGGCAATTCATGATCTGATCCATGTCCGTCGCCTTCTTCGCTTCTTCCTGGTTTTCGTAGATCAGCTTTTTGATCTTACGGAGAATAAGATAGTTGGTAGTAGAGATGGTATCTTTCAGATAAGCATTATCCCCATACACGGTATCTATTTCAAAACGGTCTTTCCAGTTCATGCTGAGGTCCGCCTCCTTATCTTCGAGGATATTGGCAATTTGTTTGGACAAAACCTGGTCCTCATGATACAGGAACCATTTCTTATCCTGCAGATTACCGGTATCATACAGCACTTTATATTCTCTTAAGATTCTTTTTACCACTTCGCTTTCTGCCAGTGCTTCAAAGTCATAGGGGAGATGGAAGACATAATCTGCCACCGTACTATTCTCTTCTTCACTAAATGGTTTATCACCGAAGCGGAGTAAGATTTTTACCAGCTCTTTCTCCTGTTTTTCGTGCCCGTTGATCAGCGATTCTACAGAAATGCCTGTCTCGGCAGCTTCCATGGCGGCAATGGCCTCTTCGCTGAGTCCATCATCATCGGGAGCGGGGTTATTACGGGCGTGGGCCTGCTCACGTTTGACAAGCCTGTCACGGATAAATTTATTGACCAGCTGAATCAGCCCCTGTTCATCAATGTGTAATAACTGGCTGCATTGCCGGATATAATCCTGCTGCCGGGTAAAATCTTCTGCCTTATCAATTTTGGAAATGGTTTCGGCAATTTCATTGACCAGCTGCGATTTTTTATTGCTGTCGGTGCCTGCTTCCTGCATGCTCAGCTGCAGCTTAAACAGTACGAAGTCCTGCTTATTATCTTTGATGAATTCGCGGAACGCTTCTGCACCTATCTTCTGCACATAGCTATCCGGATCTTCTTTGTCCGGCAGCAATACCAGTTTTACGTTCAGACCTTCTTCTATGGCCATATCCAGCCCACGAAGTGCAGCCTTTACACCAGCACTGTCCCCATCATAGAGGATAGTGAGGTTATTGGTATATTTCTTTATCAGCCGGAGCTGATCCTGCGTAAGCGAAGTACCACTGGACGCTACCACGTTTTCCACACCAGCCTGGTGCAGGGAAACCACATCCGTATATCCCTCTACCAGCAAACATTCATTGAGTTTATCAATGGCATGCCGCGCAAAGTAGGTACCGTACAGTACCCTGCTTTTTACATAGATCTCATTTTCGGGAGAGTTGATGTACTTGGGTGCCCGGTCAGATTTTACCAGGATACGTGCACCAAATCCCAGTATCTTGCCGGATTGGTTGTGAATAGGGAAAATCACACGTCCACGGTAGTTATCTGCCGGCTGATCATTACGGATGGCTACCAGCCCCGTTTTTTGCAGGTATTCCAGGTTATACCCCTTGTCCAATGCTGATTTTGCAAAGGAGTCAAAGGTATTCAGACAGTAGCCCAGCTGGAACTTTTTGATCGTTTCTTCCGTAAATCCGCGTTCTTCGAAGTAGCTAAGGCCTACATTCTGTCCTTCTTCTTTATTGAAAAGGGCGTCTGTAAAATACTCCCGGGCGTAGTTGTTGATGATAAACAAACTATCCGCCATGAGCTGATGCTGTTTCAGCTCAGGACTTACCTCTGTTTCTTCCAGCTCTACCTGGTAACGTTGTGCCAGCCACCGCAGCGCTTCTACATAGGAGTACTTTTCGTGCTCCATGATAAAGCTGATGGAATTGCCGCTGGCGCCGCAACCAAAGCACTTATAAATCTCTTTGCCGGGAGAAACGGTGAAAGACGGGGATTTTTCGTTGTGAAACGGACACAAACCCAGGTAGTTGGCGCCCCTTTTTTTAAGTTTAACGAAGGAGCCCACTATTTCCACAATGTCTATGCGGCTGAGGATCTGTTGTATGGAGTTTTGAGATATCACGCAACTGCAAACATACGGGAAATTGACGAAGGCTGGAAAAGTGCAAATAATGGCGCAGAAGATCCGGTCTTCTGCGCCATTATTGTTCACCTATCTTTCCTTATATTTGGTAGATTATCAATTAGCCAAATCAATCTTATTTATCAGATGAAAGAAGTATTTATAGTAGCTACCGCCCGCACACCTATAGGTTCATTCAATGGTGTATTGTCAGGCGTTCCGGCTATACAGCTCGGTGCTACCGTTATCAAAGCAGTATTGGAAAGAGCAGGCATTGCAGCAACAGAAGTGAATGAAGTGTATATGGGCAATGTACTCAGTGCCAATCTTGGTCAGGCCCCTGCGAACCAGGCCAGTCTGGCGGCGGGAGTTCCCAATAATGTACCCTGTACTACTGTTAACAAAGTATGTGCCTCCGGCATGAAAGCAATTATGCTGGGTGCACAAAGCATTATGTTGGGTGATAACGAAGTAGTGGTGGCCGGCGGCATGGAAAATATGAGCGCAGCTCCTTACTACCTGGATAAAGCCCGTACCGGATATAAACTGGGACATGGAAACATTATAGACGGTATTATTCGTGATGGTCTCTGGGATCCTTACAAAGATTTCCATATGGGCAACGCAGCAGAGTTGTGTGCTACAGAGTATCACATCACCCGGGAAGACCAGGACGCCTACGCTATTGAAAGCTACAAGCGTTCGGCAGCTGCGTGGGAAAAAGGTTATTTTAAGGAAGAAGTAGTACCGGTGCAGGTACCTGGTAAACAGGTGGTAACGGTGGCAGAAGATGAGGACTATAAAAAAGTCATCTTTGAAAAAGTGCCTACCCTGAAACCAAGTTTTCAGAAAGATGGTACCATTACCGCCGCCAATGCTTCCAATATCAATGATGGCGCAGCTGCTGTAGTTCTGGTAAGCGGTGAAAAGCTGAAAGCACTGGGATTGAAGCCACTGGCTAAAATCATCAGTTTTGCAGATGCTTCCCAGGCGCCGGAATGGTTTACCACTACACCAGTAAAAGCCATCAACAATGCCTTGGCCAAAGCCGGTTTGCAAATAGGGGATATGGATTATGCGGAAGTAAATGAAGCGTTTTCCTGCGTACCTATTGCCAATGCAAAAGACCTGGGTCTGCCACTGGATAAAGTAAATGTATGGGGCGGTGCCGTAGCCTTGGGACATCCTATTGGTTGCAGTGGTGCACGTATCGTGGTGACCCTCAATTCCATCCTGCATCAGCAGAATGCCCGTTACGGCGTAGCTGGTATCTGCAACGGCGGTGGTGGAGCAAGTGCGATTATTATTGAAAAAGTATAGTTTTTTAGCTTTTAGCCATTAGCTGTTAGCTTTTAGCAAAATGCAGCGGAGATAAACATATATTATGTTCTCCGCTGCATTTTGCTAAAAGCTAAAAGCTAACAGCTAATTGCTAAGCGCAATCACCGTATCCCGGTTGTTCAACCTGATCCAAACACTGTCCTGCCCGCGTTTCAACATCTTCAGGGAATGAAGGGTGGTCCTGGGCGTCACTACGTCAGGCGTTATCTTCTCAAAAAATAAATATTTGTCTTCTACCAGGCTATATGCCGGGTAGGTGGATAAGATGCTGGTGGTTTTTGTTTGCAGGGCATAATCATCATCAATATTATAGCGCTGAAACTCACTGTCGGAGAGCAGGGTTATAGCCGCCACCAGGGTAATGGTACGCAGGGGAGGAATCAATAATCCGAGTAGTAGCACAAAAGGAAAACCAAAGAAGCATAGCAGGTAGGCATACCTGGCATCATTGTCTGGTTTCGTTAAGCCATATAGCAGCATGCCGGTTCCGGCGTAGAGGGTAAAGAAAATCCTTTCTGTCTGGGTGCCCTTAAAACCGTAATTATTCAGCATCAGGAGCAGACATAGTCCGGCAAAACAACCAAAAACCAGGTGGAGATACCATAAAAGTACCTGGAGGACAGGAGAATGAGCCTTTTTGATTTTACAGGAAAGGGCTGCTAAAAAGCATAAGGTCAGGATAGTGATGGTAATCATGACAGCGGGAAATTGTTGGCAGGCTTCAATAATGTTATAAAATATAAATATATATAATTATTTTAATTAACTACCAACAATGTGTATGTCAGGGGCATAATAATTATTAATCGGGCGTTTACTTTGCTTTTTCGCTAACAAACAATATTTTTGCCCTGCCTTTCGATAAAGGCAATTAAACTTTCAATTAAGAATAGCATGCGTCAGATAGCTTTCAGACAAGCCTTAAGAGAAGCCCTGCAGGAGGAATTTCGCCGTGATGAACGGGTATTCCTTATGGGGGAGGAAGTAGCCGAATACAATGGTGCTTATAAAGTGAGCCAGGGAATGCTGGATGAGTTTGGTCCAAAACGCGTAATTGACACGCCGATCGCAGAACTTGGATTTACTGCCATTGGCGTAGGTGCTGCTCAGAACGGCCTGCGTCCGGTTCTTGAATTCATGACCTGGAACTTCGCTGTACTGGCGTTGGATCAGATCCTCAATACCGCTTCCAAAATGCTCGCGATGAGTGGTGGACAAGTGGGTTGCCCGATCGTTTTCCGTGGACCTAACGGTTCTGCAGGACAGCTCGGCGCTCAGCACTCTACTGCTTTCGAAAGCTACTATGCCAATATCCCCGGGCTGAAAGTAATATCCGTTTCTAACCCTTATGATGCAAAAGGCTTGCTTAAAGCGGCTATCCGCGATGACGATCCGGTTGTTTTCATGGAAAGTGAGTTAATGTACGGTGATATGGGCGAAGTTCCTGAAGAAGAGTACATCATCCCGATTGGTAAAGCAGATATTAAACGTGCAGGTAAAGATGTAACCATCGTTTCTTTCAACAAAATGATGAAAGTAGCACTGGGTGCAGCAGAAGAACTGGCAAAAGAAGGTATTGAAGCAGAAGTAATCGATTTGCGTACAATTCGTCCGTTGGATTGGTTTACCATCCTGGAATCTGTCAAGAAAACCAACCGCCTGGTAATCGTAGAAGAACAATGGCCTTTTGCGAGCATCTCTTCCGAAATCACTTACCGTATCCAGAAAGAAGGTTTCGACTATCTGGATGCACCTATCCGTCGTATTACTGCACAGGATGCTCCTATGCACTATGCGCCTAACCTGGTTAAACAGTACCTGCCTGATGTTGAGCGTACCGTGAAACTGGTGAAAGAAGTAATGTATATGAAGAAATAGTTGTTAGCTATTAGCATTTGGCTTTTAGATAAGAGCGAAGATTATAAAAAGAAAGGAGCGAAGATTTTCTTCGCTCCTTTCTTTTATGCTGATAGCTAACTGCTAAAAGCCAATAGCTAAGAAAATAAATCACTCGATAAATACCTGTCCCCGCGATCGCAGATGATACTAACGATAATGCCACTACGCAGTTCCTGAGATACCCGCACTGCCGCTGCTACAGCGCCTCCGCTGCTCATTCCACAGAAAACAGCTTCTTCTTTTGCCAGTCTTTTGGTCATGATCCTGGCTTCTTCTTCTGATATATCCATGATGCGGTCTACTCTTGGTCTTTCAAATATTTTAGGAAGATATGCCTCCGGCCATTTGCGGATGCCGGGAATTTTGGAACCATCTGTAGGCTGGCAACCTACTATCTGTACCTCCGGATTTTGTTCCTTTAAATAACGCGATACGCCCATAATTGTACCGGTAGTACCCATCGCGCTCACGAAATGAGTGATGGCGCCTTCCGTATCCTTCCATATTTCAGGTCCGGTAGTCTTGTAGTGCATGCCGTAGTTGTCAGGATTGGCAAACTGGTTCAGCATAAAATAACCACCCTGGGCTACTTTGTTGTTGGCATAGTCTATAGAGCCTTCCATTGATGACTCCTTCGGTGTGAGTGTTACTTTGGCGCCGTATACTTCCATCGTGAGTACACGCTCCCTGGTGGCATCAGACGGCATTACCAGTTCAATCTCCAGTCCAAACAGGCTGGCAATCATGGCCAATGCAATGCCGGTATTACCACTGGTAGCTTCAATCAGTTTCATGCCCGGCTTAATATCACCCCTGTCCAGCGCCCCTTTGATCATACCATAAGCAGCCCTGTCTTTCACGCTGCCCGCGGGGTTGTTGCCTTCCAGCTTGGCAAATATTTTCACCGCCGGATTCACCGAAATATTTTTTAATTCTACCATCGGCGTATTACCGATGAGATCTATGATGGAAGCCATTGTATTCTATTAATCCTGATTTGTGTCTGAAAATTTATGTTCTGCTTTGTAATAGATCCTGGAAAATGGTTCTACACTTTTAATGAGCCACACATTACCACCAATCACACTGTGATGGCCTATTATAGTATCTCCGCCCAGTATAGTGGCGCCGGCATAGATCACTACATGTTCTTCAATAGTAGGATGCCTTTTGCTGCGCGCCATGCTCTTTTCTATGCTCAGCGCTCCCAGGGTAACGCCCTGGTACAGCTTTACATGCGGTCCTATGACGGTTGTTTCCCCGATAACGATGCCGGTTCCGTGATCTATACAACACCAGGGCGCAATCACTGCTCCCGGATGAATATCCACACCGGTACGGGAATGTGCCAGTTCTGTAATCATACGCGGTAACACCGGTATTTTCAGGTTGTACAGGGCATGCGCAATGCGATAAAAAGCAATGGCATAAAAACCCGGATAAGCCCGGATCACTTCATATATACAGGATGCAGCCGGGTCACCCTGGTAAATGGCGCCTGCATCTTTGGTCAGTTCGTCATAAATAACCGGGACTTTACTCATAAAAGACCCACTCAAAGCAGCTGCATCTGTGGGCAACTGATGCACCATAGATTGCAATAACTGCTGTAACTGTGCTTCCAGCTGATGGCTGTATTGCTCCAGTACTACCGGATCGGCCATTACCTGACCTGTGTGCTCCGGAAAAAGCCAGTTGACCAGATTGCTGACGAAATCATCTACTGCACCGGTAGCCGGATAGGCATTCGCCGCTGCCAGTTGGTGCCGCCGCTTCAACTCTTCCAAAAAATCATTCATATGCGGATGGATATTACAGGTATTGGCACTTTATATATGATGAAATTACGCATAAATCCTGTAAAGGTAGTAGACTGTTTGCTGAATTTCAAGAGCTTTTAGCTTTTAGCTGCCAGCTGTTAGCACAATGCAGCGAAGATGAGCAATACCACTGTATTACACTAACAGTTATATCGCTATCTATCAACGTTAACCGCTATCCCAATCGGCAAAAGACCCAAAGCTAATGGCTGTTAGCATAATGCAGCGAAGATGAGCAATACCACTGTATTACACTAACAATTATATCGCTATCTATCAACGGTAACCGCTAAAATCCCCTCGCTATCCCCATTCGCTAAAGACTAACAGCTAACAGCTAATGGCTAACAGCTTCCTCCACTCATAGGCCCCTTCCATGATCAGATCAAATACCGGATCCTTGATATCGTAGTACGCATCTGCGTTATGCGGAAAATATTTAGAGAGTTGTTGTTTCACTACAGCATAGGCTTGGGCAGCATGTGGGTGTGTACGCAGATAATCCCGGCACAGCAATGCATACTGCTGATTAAACCTGCCGGCTACCCGCACATGCAGATTGATTCTCCTGTTATTCCTGAAATAATAATCTTTTTGTAGTTCTATGTCTGCCAGGTCATCCCTGCCTGGTGGCCGGTGATCTGTCAGGTGCGCCTTTCTCGTATATCCCAGCTGTTCCAGTGCCGGCTGTAATGGTAAGTCCAGTGAGGCTACGGTTACCTGTACGTCAATCACATCCTTCGCAGGCAAACCCGGCACACTGGTAGAACCAATATGATCAATGGCCAGCACATATTCCCCCAGGGCATTTTTCAGCTGCAGGGCAATCTCCCGGTACTCTTCCGGCCAAAGGGAATTATAGGACACAATCTCAATTGTTTCCGACATGTTAAATGATATTAGATATACTGCAATTTTAACTGATTAATCTTTATTTTTGCCCGTTGTATAAATGGCAGCTAATTGCTGGTAATACAAAATCAAACTCGATTATGGCTAACATTCTAATAATAGACGACGAAAAAAGTATTCGTAAAACGCTCACGGAAATTTTAAGTTATGAAGGGTATAAGGTAGATGAGGCCGCAGACGGCATGGAAGGATTTAAAATGTTCCAGGCAAAGCCATATGATGCCGTTTTGTGCGACATCAAAATGCCTAAAATGGATGGACTGGAATTTCTCGAGAAAGCACGGGAAGTGAACGGTGACATTCCTATTATCATGGTGTCTGGCCACGGCAACATTGATACTGCCGTAGATGCTGTGAAAAAAGGCGCCTACGACTATATTTCCAAACCACCGGATCTGAACCGCCTGCTCATTACCCTGCGTAATGCCATGGATAAAACCAACCTGGTCACCGAAACCAAAACCCTGCGCCGCAAGGTAAATAAGGTGCCGGAAATGATAGGCCAGTCAAGCCCGCTGCTGAAGATCAGGGAAACCATAGAAAAGGTAGCCCCTACAGATGCCCGGGTATTGGTGACGGGCGAAAACGGAGTAGGTAAGGAGCTGGTAGCCCGTTGGTTGCATGAACGCAGCAACCGCGCCGCCGGCCCTATGGTAGAAGTAAACTGCGCTGCTATTCCAAGTGAATTGATAGAAAGTGAATTGTTTGGTCACGAAAAGGGGTCCTTTACTTCCGCGGTTAAGCAACGCATTGGTAAATTTGAACAGGCCAGTGGTGGCACCCTTTTCCTCGATGAAATAGGGGATATGAGTCTCAGTGCTCAGGCAAAAGTATTACGCGCTTTACAGGAAGGGAAGATCACCCGCGTAGGTGGCGATAAAGAAATCAGTGTGGATGTTCGTGTAGTGGCAGCTACCAATAAAGACCTGCTGCAGGAAGTAGAAGGCAAAAATTTCCGCCTGGATTTGTATCACCGTTTAAGCGTGATCCTGATTCACGTACCTTCCCTGAACGATCGGAGAGATGATATTCCTTTACTGGTAGATAGTTTCCTGGACAGCGTTTGCAGTGAATATGGTATTTCCCGTAAAGCAATAGATAAAGAAGCGATGAAAGCCCTGCAAAATCACAACTGGACCGGTAATATCCGCGAACTCCGAAACGTGGTGGAAAGGTTGATCATCTTATCCGGTAAAACCATTACTGCAGATGATGTGGATGATTTCGTAGTACCTGCCCGCGATAAGAAAAAAGTAAGTTCTTAATCAGCTATATGCAAAAACACCTGTATCTGATCAGTGGACTTGGAGCGGATGAACGCATTTTTAATAACCTGCGTTTCCCTACCAACTACCAGGTGCATCACCTGCAGTGGATCGCTCCCCTGCAGGATGAACCCATCAGCCGGTATGCCGCCCGTATGGCAGAAGGCATTACGGCTGATGGGCCTGTTTCCCTGATGGGTGTATCCTTTGGAGGTATGATGAGCCTGGAAATAGCCCGGCATATCCCCGTAGAAAAGAATATCCTGCTTTCCAGTATTAAACTCAGCTCGGAAAAACCACCTTATTACAATTGGGTAAAACGACTCGGCCTGCACAAACTCCCCGATCAGATTCTTTACCAGCGCAGGAATGTCATCGTCAGAAAATTTCTCAATATAGAAACCGAAGCAGAGCGGACACTGGTAAATGAATATCTCGCGAAGCGGGATTATACCTATATGCGTTGGGCTGTAAATGCCATCCTGCATTGGGAAAATGACGAAGTGCCCGAAGGACTGGTCCATATTCATGGCGCCAAAGACCTGCCTTTCCCCGTTAAATACCTGAAACCGACCCACCTGATCCCCGATGGTGGCCACTTTATGGTGCTGAACCGCGCCCGCGAAATCAATGAGATATTAGCAGGCGTACTATAACTGATTACTAAAAGACAACAACTTTTCCAGGCTTTCCGCTATTACTACATTCGCCGGCAATGGGTGTGTCAGCAACTTCGTCTGCGGACCAGCCACCAACAACTTTATATCCGGATATTGCTGGCTGAGTTTTGTCGTCAGCTCAGTGATGGTAGAGGAAGAAAGATTGGTGAGTAAATGGGTATAAATATGGGTTACCTTCTTTACAGCCAGGTAAGCATGCAAATCGTCCAGTGGCACATTGGCCCCGAAGCTGGTCACCAGTTTACCCTGTTTTTTCAGCAGGTATTGTGCATATAACAGCGGAATCTCATGAAATTCCCCCTCCGGTAAAAACAACAGGAAATGTTCTGTAGCAGAAGGATTCATGGGCTGCCCGTCAATCGCTGTCATTATTTTGGTGCGGATAATGTTGGAGGAAAAATGTTCCTGCGCGGGTATTACGTTCCCTGTTAACCATAATACGCCTATCCTTTCAAGAAAAGGATACACCACCTGGGTAATACATTTTTCAAAGCCCAGGTGTAATACCTGGTTATAAAAAATGCGCTCAAACTGTTGATGGTCATAGTCGAGGGTGGCAGCAATCAGGTCATTTACGGGTAACAGGGTGGATTTGCCTTCCACCGCAATTTCCAATGACAATTTGTTTTGTTCCGTTGCCGACAAAGCAGCTATGCGCGAGATCTTTATCCCGTGATGGTATAAATAGGCTATGCGCAATAACGTTTTCAGATCATCGCTATCATATGTTCTATGATTAGTGTCCTTTCTCCTGGCCTGAAAAAGCGGATAACGTTGTTCCCAGATCCTTATTGTATGTGCCTTTATACCGGTAAAGTTTTCAATATCCTTAATGGTAAATGTATTCAACGCAGGTATAGTAAAAAGTCAAATTTAGGCAATTCATTTGTCGTGGCACCATATGGGCGAAAATTATAATAAACTATCTTTTAATCTATTTTTAAGAAAACTTTTGTAAAGTAATAGCTACTGGCTAACAACAGAATATTATATTTGCCTTTTTAAGCATCTAATAAGCGTAACTGAATGAACCTGGCATTTTGGAAAAAAAACAAAGACAGTCAGCCAAAGAAAAAGAAATCTGCGGTTAGAGAATGGTTAGACGCTGGTATCTTCGCTATCATAGCAGCCACGCTTATCCGCACCTTTATTTTTGAGGCCTATACGATCCCGACCCCCTCTATGGAAAAGACCTTACTTGTGAACGATTTTCTGTTTGTAAGCAAGATCAGTTACGGTCCACGTATCCCCATGACTCCCCTGGCAGTGCCTTTTGTGCACCATACCCTGCCCTTCACTAAATCTGCCAAAGCTTATTCTGAAGCGGTAAAATGGAAGTACAGACGCTTACCCGGCTTTTCCGACATTAAACGCTATGATGTAGTGGTATTTAACTTCCCGGAAGGTGATACCGTGGCCATAGATTCACCCGATCCCAGTTACTATAACATGGTAAGGGCAAATGGCTGGCAGGCAGTACAGAACTCATTCCAGATTATTCAACGCCCGGTAGATAAGCGCGAGAATTATATTAAACGTTGCATGGCACAAGCCGGCGATACCTTACAGATCATTCATAGCGCTGTATATATCAATGGTAAGGCAGCACCTGTTCCTGCCGGTAGTCAACATAAATACATTGTAGAAACCACCGGTGATCAGCTGAATTCCAGCAGACTGGAAGAATTAGGCATTGCTACTACACCGCCAGACTTCTACCAGATTGATGGTAACAAATTTCTGTATAACCTCACACCGGCAAATGTTACTGCGCTGAAACAATTCCCGATCGTTAAAAGCGTGACGACCTACGAGGAATCTAATTTCGCAGACTTTAATTACAACAGCGTTTTCCCGCATGATACCGCGCATTTCAAATGGACGGATGAAAACTTCGGTCCTATGTATGTGCCTAAAAAAGGAGCTACCGTTAAACTGGAAGAAAGCAATATTGCCTTATACGACCGTATTATACGTGTATACGAAGGCAATACATTGGAAAGAAAGGATGGTAAATTCATTATCAATGGTCAACCTGCTGATTCCTATACTTTCAAAATGAACTATTACTGGATGATGGGTGATAACCGGAATAACTCCCTGGATTCCCGCTTCTGGGGTTTTGTACCGGAAGATCACGTAGTAGGTAAGGCGTGGCTGATCTGGATGAGTTACGGAGAAGGCGGTATCCGCTGGAGCCGTATCTTCAGAAATATTAAGTAAGTAATTGTACCTAAATATAATTTAAAGTAAATTACGGACCGGCATATCGCCGGTCCGTAGTTGTCTTACCCCGACAAGCCCACGGCCGTAAGTACTACCCAAAAACGCTGATATGGAAAAACAATCGCTGCATATTGAATACCTGGTTTACGATGAAATTACTGGCCTTGATGATGCGGATGCATGGCTGCTCAAGGAAGCCCGCGAAGTAACAGCATATGCCTACGCGCCTTATTCACATTTCCAGGTGGGAGCCGTCATCAGACTGGCTAATGGTGAAATAGTAGCTGGTTCTAACCAGGAAAATGCATCTTTTCCGATTGGTTTATGTGCAGAAAGAGTAGCGCTGGCTTCTGCAGCTTCTGTATATCCCAATATTGATATTGACACCATTGCTATCAGCTATCATAATATCAATGGTGATAGTTCGCATCCCATTTCACCCTGTGGCATGTGCCGGCAGGCGATATCTGAATATGAAGCGAAACAGGATGCCCCTATCCGGCTTATTTTGGGAGGCCTGAGTGGTAAAATATATGTTATTAACCGTGCAAATGACCTGTTACCGCTGTCTTTCAGTGGAGATGAACTTAACGGCTAGAAAATAGTATATATAATTTATTGCATATAAACTATATATACTCTATATTTGTCCGGCACCCACTTTAAGTGCCGCGATTCATGAAACCCTGCCAGCTCATAATCAGTATAGGTACCATTATACTATTTACTGCAATCTATAGTGAACCGGCAGCGGGTTACTTTGATAAGAAACAGCGGATAACGGTAAACTATCGGCCAGGTCTATACGTTGTTAAGGATACGCTGGTAATAGCAGCCCGTTATCAACAGCAGGCGCACGACCTGTACGACAAACGTCTTTTTAAACAGGCAATTGTGCAATGGAAAAAAGTGTTGCACTTGCAACCTGCCAATGCTTTTGCTATGTTTATGCTCGGAAAATCGTATATGGGTGCAGGTGAGCAGGAGAAAGGGGAAGCCCTCTGTGATAAAGCTATCCTGATAGGAGAAAAAGAAGTGACTACTGATAAAATTATTTGCCACAGTGTAGAAGGGTTTTAAACAGCGCATAAAGGATAGGCAAGCTCCTTTTTTCGTTGCTGCTTACTGTGGTATTTTCTTCGGCAGTTTCGGCCACGGCGGCCGCAAGCTGCTAACGCTGTGATTCGTAAGGCTTGCAGCGTTTATTTAAAAAAAGAAAAGGAAGGCAAATCGCCTTCCTTTTTCTATTATATAAAAAATGCTTTTTACATCCGTTCTGGTACCCTGATCCCCATTAATTTCATACCCTGCTGAATGATGTTGGCAGTGAGCATGATAATTTGCAGGCGCAGTTTTTTCTTTTCTTCTGTAGCCGCTCTTACAATGGAATAGGTAGGTACCCCATCTACTCTTTCTCCATAGAAGGAATTGAATAACTGTGCAATGGAGAAAATATAATTGGCAATAACAGAAGGACTCAACTCACGATAAGCTTCTGCTAGCACGCCTGGGAATTGTTCGTTCAGTATGATCAGTTCTTTTTCCAGCGGTAACAATTCACCGGTATAACTGAATGTAGCCAGATCTGCTACCGGACCTGCTTCCCTGATAATGGATTTAATACGCGCATGTGCATACTGGATGAACGTGGCGGTGAATCCATGCAGGTCAATAGATTCTTTAGGATCAAAGATCATTTTCTTTTTTGGATCTACACGCAGCAGGAAGAATTTCAAACCACCCATACCTACAGTATCGTATAGTTCATGGAGTTCTTCTTCAGAAAAAGTATCCAGTTTTTTACCGAGTTCTTTGGCATTTTCTTCCGCAGTCTGTATCATTTCAGTGATCATGTCATCTGCATCCACTACAGTGCCTTCCCTGCTTTTCATACGACCATGTGGTAACTCTACCATGCCATAGCTGAGGTGCAGGAGACCCGGAGCTGAGGGCTCGCCCAGTTTTTCCAGGATCAGTTGCAGTACTTTGAAATGGTAGTTCTGTTCATCTGCTACTACAATCACACTCTGGTCCATATGGTAATCCTCGTATTTCAAACGGGCAGTACCCAGATCCTGTGTCATATATACAGAGGTGCCATCTCCACGAAGCAGCAGTTTCTGATCAAGTCCATCGGCAGTGAGGTCTATCCATACAGAATTGTCTTCTTTTCTGAATAAAACGCCTTTCTCCAGTCCTTCTGCTACGAGGTTTTTACCTAACAGGTAGGTTTCACTCTCATAGTACATCTTGTCGAAATTAATGCCCAGGCGATGGTAGGTTTCTGCAAAGCCTTCATACACCCAGCTGTTCATGGTAGCCCACAGTTCCCTCACTTCAGGGTTACCGGCTTCCCATTGCTGCAGCATAATTTTGGCCTGCTGCATGATCTCTGTCTTATTCCGCGACATCTCTTTGATGTCGTCCATAATCTTGGCCGTTTTTTCTTTATCTTCTTTTACTTCCGGCTTGTGCAGCGCAGTAACGAGTTTCTCCAGTTTTTCCACTTCAGCACCTTCAAAATCGGAAAAGTCGTTTTCCAGTACCCGGTCGATAATAGGTTCGGCCTGTTCTTTTACCACAGACTCAAACTTCACATAGTAGTCACCTACCAGGTGATCGCCCTTAATACCGCTGGATTTCGGTGTATCACCGTGTGCAAAAAGTTGCCATGCCAGCATAGATTTGCAGATGTGAATACCGCGGTCATTTACCAGGTTGGCCTTGATCACTTCAAAGCCATTTGCTTTCATAATTTCAGCAATGGAAAAGCCCAGGAAATTATTACGCAGGTGCCCCAGGTGCAAAGGTTTGTTGGTATTGGGAGATGAATACTCCACCATGATCTTTTTACCATTGGCGGGCTGTATCCCGATGTTTGCGTTACTATAATTTGTATGCAGAAATTTAGTCCAGTAGGCATCGTTGATGCTCAGGTTCAGAAAGCCCTTTACTACGTTGAAACGGGAAACCAGTTCCGGGTTATGAGCCGTCAGGTATTCGCCGATGCGTTGCGCTGTTTCTTCCGGTTTTTGTCGGCTGAATTTTGTGAAAGAGAAAACTACAATGGTATACTCACCTTCGAATTCAGGTTTGGTCGTATTGATTGAAATGTCTGCTTCAACTAACGGCTGATCGTAAAGTGATTTAATGGCGGCCACGGCGGCCGTTCTGATGGTTTGTACAACACTCATGCTGAAAATGATTAATGCGAGGGGCAAAGATAGTCAATTAGCAGAAAGCATAAGGCATAAAGCAAAAAGCTATTGTGTAGAATATCTGCTGATATCTGCTACACAATAGCTTTTTGCTGTATGCTTTTCGCCTTATGCTTAGAATTGGTAAGACAGGCCGACCTGTGCTACTGAATTTTTGTGATTGAAATTGTCGGAATCAAATACATTGGTCAGGCCAAAATTATACCGGGCATTCACACCCAGTCCCATATCAAATGTATAACCGCAACCAAAGCCCAGTCCGAAATCGATAGATTTCACATCGTCTTTAACATCTGTAGTGTTGTTATTGACTCTGTACTTTGCACTGGCAAGGATGCCAAGCTGCGGACCCGCTTCTACATAAAATGCGTCTGCGATCGTGTATTGAACCATTACCGGCACATTCACATAGTTCAGCTTCACAGTGCTGGGAATATGGCCCAATCCAAAAAATACACTGGAATTCAGTTTTGTTCCCTGGGCAGAATATACTACCTCAGGTTGTATGGCCCAGCTTTTATTCAGTCCAATGTTGATGAAACCACCTGCATTAAAACCTGCCAGGGTTTTAGACTCATCAAAGGCGGTGAGTTTGGAAATATTCAAACCCCCTTTAATACCAAATTTTACGTTTTGTGCTTGTACTGCCAGCATAGTTCCGATGGCTAACACGCCAGACAGAATAAGTTTTTTCATGATATGTTCTTTTATGTACGGCCCAGTTTGCAATAAGTATGCCGTTTTTATACAGTAGCAGCCACATCTCTCCTTGTAGAAAACTACAAATCTTTCAACATCCAGCTGTCACAGCCAAAATGGCCGGTGTTACCCATCGGTCCTGTCAGGTACCTGAAACCGAATTGTTCATAAACTTTTCTTGCACGGGCTAATTCGGGGCTGGTTTCAAGGTAGCACTGCGTATAGCCATTTTGTTTAGCATAGTCGAGGCACAAGGTAATAAGCTTGCCTGCGAGGCCCTTACCGCGGGATTCCGGAAGCAGATACATTTTTTGCAATTCGCATATATGTGCTTCTCCGCCATCCAGTGGATGAATACCAGCGCCTCCAATAACGCGGCCTTCCATTTCTGCTACGTAATAAATGGCGCGGGGAATATCGAAGAGTACAGATAAGTGGTCGGTGGTAGGATCTGAAAATGCGGTACCGGCCTTGTTCATACCGAATTCTGTCAGGGTGGTTTTTACTATGCTGGCTACCACCGGATCATCTGATGCCACTATCGTTCTGATTGTTATTGGTTCCATAAAATGAAAGTAGGGATTTTTTTAGTTTTCAGAAACCTTACTGAAAATTAAAAAAATCCCTACCATTTTATAGTATTATTCCTAGAATATGGTAAACTCTACTCTTCTGTTCTTTTGTCGGCCTGCGGCGGTTTTATTGCTGGCAATAGGCTGTGACATGCCATAACCTACGGCTTCAATTTTGGAGGCATTGACGCCTTTTTCCACCATGTAAGCTTTAACGGATTCCGCTCTTTCTCTTGACAGGGCAAGGTTCCGGTCCTTACTACCTACATTGTCGGTATGTCCGCTCAGTTTCAGGTTAAGGTTTTTGCGTTTCAGCAGATCTGCGACTCTGTCCAGTGCAGGATAGGAGTGCGGCTTGATGCTGGCTTTGGCAAAATCGAATTCCAGGTTGCGGATCGCTTCTTTTACAATACGGGTATCTTCTTCGGTAATTACTATTTTTTCTTCTTTCTTTTCTATTACCGGTACTGGCAGCGGGCAACCGGAGCCATCTACCTTGGTATTGGCAGGAGTTCCCGGGCATTTATCGAAGAAGTCAGAAACGCCATCTCCATCACTGTCTTTTGTCAGTTTATCTACATCAGCCGTCAACCTGGCATTGTTTTGATTGGCAGCATCCAGTGAGGCGGCAAGGGTGGCTTTTTGTGCCTCCAGCTCATCGTACATGGCGCTGGCAGGGTTATGAAATTGCAGTTGTTTCTTTCCTTTCTTACCCAGTGCGAATTCCAGCCCGGCGTAGCCATAGGAGTATTTATCCTTGTTGGGGCCATGTGGATAGCCATCCAGGTTATCCCCATCCGTATAATACATCGTGTATCCCAGATCCAGGTTGATCACCTCTGACAATTTGAACTTCAGCCCGGCCCCTACAGGAATAATCAGTTCCTTAATAGCTTTATCGTCTGATTTATAATTTACCTGGGTACCATTGTTTAACTCCATTGTTGGCTTGTATCCAGCCAATCCGCCACCCACAGAGGCATACAGCGAAACGAAGTTTTGCCTGAATAACCAGTTGACGGTAGTAATATTAAACACGGCATTTAACGTGGCAGACCAGGGAAGTTTGGTTTCAAAAGATTTGTAAGGGCTCACAAGCGGCTTTCCATTCCCCAGGCTTTTACTGTTGTCGGCCTGCAACTTACCACCCACATAATCAGCCCTTAGAGCCAGAAAGTGGAGTATCTGGTATTTTACATAACCGCCATAACCGGCAGCTCCCTTCCATTTAGTGAAGTCATTACTGCCACCAGTGGGGACTACAGGTGCCAATACGCCGCCATTGATGCCAATGGACCAGACTTTGTAGTCACCGGGGCCACGGAATAATCGTACAGATGGAGTAGCACTAACGGCAGAAGTGGCGGATGGTTGATCCTGAGCCTGGCTCATCATCGGGGTGGTTGCTAACAACAGGCATGCAACCCTCCATAGAATGGATTTGTTCATAAGAATAACGGTTAGGTTATACAATTTTATACCAATAAAAACCGGTAGGACAGGAATGAAATAGCTTAAAGGAAGGCGAGGCTATGAACAATTTTGTGTTTTGGGTTATTTAGTTATTAACGTCTTTGGGAATAGCTGACAGGCTTAATAACTAAATACTATCATCAAATATAGGGTACCTGACTGACATAATTTCATATTTTTTTGCTTGGCATAATCATTGACAAACCAACGACAAACACGAAAACATACTTACAACTAAAGGATAATCTTTAATACTATGGGAAAAATAATAGGCATTGACTTAGGAACTACCAATTCATGCGTTGCCGTAATGGAAGGTAACGAACCGGTAGTGATTGCCAATGATGAGGGCAGGAGAACAACCCCATCTGTAGTGGCTTTTTTGAAGAACGGAGAAAGGAAAGTAGGTGACCCTGCAAAGCGTCAGGCTATTACCAACCCCGTAAACACTATTATGTCAGTGAAGCGTTTTATGGGCCGTCATTTTGACGAAGTTGCCAGTGAAGTGAGTCACGTTACATATAAAGTGGTAAAAGGTGATAACAACACCACACGTATCGATATTGACGGCAGATTATATACGCCGCAGGAGATTTCAGCGATGATCCTGCAGAAAATGAAGAAAACAGCTGAAGACTATTTGGGTCAGGAAGTAACAGAAGCGGTGATCACCGTGCCTGCTTACTTTAATGATGCACAACGTCAGGCAACCAAAGAAGCCGGTGAAATTGCCGGTCTGACGGTTCGTCGTATTATCAATGAGCCTACTGCTGCTGCACTGGCTTATGGTATGGACAAAAAGCACGTTGATAGCAAAATCGCTGTATTTGACCTTGGTGGTGGTACCTTTGATATCTCCATCCTGGAATTAGGTGATGGCGTATTTGAAGTAAAATCTACCAATGGTGATACCCACCTGGGTGGTGATGACTTCGATAAAGTGATCATGGACTGGCTGGCTGACGAATTCAAAAAAGATGAAGCAGTAGATTTACACAAAGATCCAATGTCATGGCAGCGTTTGAAAGAGGCTGCTGAGAAAGCAAAGATCGAATTGTCTTCTTCTCAGGAAACTGAAATCAACCTTCCTTATATCACTGCAGTGGATGGCGTTCCTAAACACTTAGTGAAAAAATTAACCCGCGCTAAATTTGAGCAGCTGAGCGATAGCCTGGTGGAAAGAACACTGGAGCCTTGCCGCAAAGCACTGAAAGATGCCGGTATGAATACTTCTGAAATTGATGAAATAATATTGGTAGGTGGTTCTACCCGTATTCCTAAAATCCAGGAAGTAGTTGAAAAATTCTTCGGTAAAAAACCTAATAAAGGTGTAAACCCGGATGAAGTAGTAGCTGTAGGTGCTGCTATTCAGGGTGGTGTACTGACAGGTGAAGTGAAAGACGTACTGTTACTGGACGTTACGCCACTGTCACTGGGTATCGAAACAATGGGCGGTGTAATGACCAAACTGATCGAATCCAATACCACTATTCCTACCAAGAAATCTGAAACTTTCTCTACCGCAGCAGATAGCCAGCCTAGCGTGGAAATCCATGTACTGCAGGGCGAAAGACCAATGGCCAACCAGAACAGAACACTGGGCCGCTTTATCTTAGGTGATATTCCTCCGGCTCCGCGTGGCGTTCCTCAGATCGAAGTAATCTTCGATATTGATGCCAACGGTATCCTGCACGTAACTGCAAAAGATAAAGGCACTGGTAAAACACAGAACATCAAAATTGAAGCTGGTAGCGGCTTGAACAAGGACGAAATCGAAAAGATGAAAGCCGAAGCCAAAGCCAACGAATCTGCAGATAAAGAACAACGTGAGCAGATCGAAAAGCTGAATAAAGCGGATAGCCTGATATTCCAGACTGAAAAACAGATCAAGGAGTACGGTGATAAACTGCCTGCTGACAAGAAAGAAACCATCGAAAACGCACTGAATAAGTTGAAAGAAGCACACAAATCTCAGGACGGTGCACAGCTGGATACAGCTACTGCTGAACTGGAAGCTGCGTGGACTGCTGCTTCTGAAGAGCTGTACAAAGCTTCTCAGGGTCAACCGGAAGGTGCTCAACAGCCTAACGGCGGTCAGCAACAGGGTCAACCTAACGCTGCTAACGATGGCGTAACTGATGCTGAATTCGAAGAAGTAAAATAAGCGTAGTTTGTCTTACTCAGCATGACGCTGATTAAGATGATTACCCGGATTTTCTGATATAATTGGCGAAGATGGAAACAGATGTATCTGTTTTGTCTTCGCCAATTTTTTTATGACTTATTAAGAATCAGGATAATCATCTAGTCCTGAGTAAGACAAGCTATTTTTGGATTAAGTTGAAAACGGGGGGAATATCTTTTTCAATATGCTCTAAATGCCAATACACTCACGTTTGCCATTCTCAAATCCCTCCCGAACTATCGTTGAATATTAAACAATACCCATTACACTCCCTTTAGCTAATCTTCCATCTGTCCCGTAAACAGCTTCCCCGGGATTATCTTATATTTATAGTAATCAAAATTATCTCTCATGGCAAAACAAATGTCTATCATTCCCTTTACGGGAAAACTCGGTCCTCTCATTGGGTATAAGCGCAATGGCAACTACTTCCTGCGCTCCATGCCTGAAAGCGTGCAGCAAACGGCTGCTACCCGCCGCGCATCCCGGCGCTTTGGCATCGCCAGCAGGAAAGGCGCTTTTATCCGTCATGCTTTCTACGGTCACCTGGATATCCCCTGTGACAGCGGCCACATCAATCGGCTAAACAGACTGCTCATTGCTGCCGGCGATCATCACGCCGCCATAACAGGCTTCCGCTTCCATCAGCATACCGGGGTAGATCGTTTTTTTCCGGTGCCTCCCCGGCTTTTGAGTAACGGAGTATTACATATTCCCGCACAAACCATCGCCGGGTATAAAGGTATGGCTGCCCTGGAAGTAAAAGTGATCGCAACGCGCATTGATTTTAGATCACGTCAGGTGGTGGGTAGCGAAACGGTTACACTCATGATAGAATCGGATACCACTTTCCAGGAAACAAATGTTTCGCTCGACGTACCCGGGGAAGGTTCACTGGTAGTAGTTTTCCAGGTAAGAGCGATGTACAAAGACGGCCAATCGGGCAACAGGCAATACATGGCCGCCGATATTATTGCGGTGACAGCGCCACAAGCACCCAAATATGCTAATAAACGTACCTACCCAAAGCGGACGAAATTGCTTCCCAAACTTGCCTATACATACGCACATCCAGCCGTCATTCAACTGGAATAAAGCTATTTTGCCTCCCGGAGATATTTTGATAAATAATCCCTTTATACCTGCTTCCTTTCAATAGTATATTTCTTTCCGCAGCTACCCCTGGTAGGGAAGCGGCCCTGCTATGGCCAGTTCTGACCTCCATCCTTCTTCTGATGCAATTTCATCCCGGTTATACATCCGAAACTCACCCCCGCATCAAGTCCACCTCTGCTCCACTGCTTCTATAGGTACTTAGCGGGTGTTAAGCATAGGATCAACGGAGCCAACATCATCACAATACACTTCTGCAGGTAATGATGGGTGTTCTGAATACCCTATATCTTAAAAGCGTATTTAGCGACAACGAAATAAAATTCCTGCTAAAATATCCATGATGCAGGCTTTCGGGCAGTTGGCAGGCTTAGATCTGCAGCATTCCTCCTTTATAGATTGACTAAACTTTATGCTTGAAATTTACACTATCCCTCAGGTTTTCAACTTGATCCCTATTTTTTCTTACTTTGTTCCGGTTTAGCCGGGACAAAATGAATTATAGACTACGTTTTTATCTCCGTTACCATACTTATTACGGGCAGGAACTTTATCTACTGGGTAATATACCTGCACTGGGCAGTGATGTGCCCAGGCATGCACACCGTATGCAATGGTTGAATGCAGATTGGTGGTATACCGATATTCAGCTGGCTCCCGGAGAAGTGTTTACCCTCCAATACCAGTATATTTTAAGAGAACTGGAAGACGTAGTATACGAAGGCGCCGTACGGGAATTTGCCTTCATCCCCGGAGAGCATACTGAAGTGGTTTTTACAGATACCTGGAATGATGCAGCCCGCCCGGAAAATGCCTGGCTCACTGCCCCATTCTCCCGCGTATTTTATCCCAGACCCTCCGCTGCTATCAGCGGGCTACTAACGGCCACGCATATATTCCGCGTACAGGCGCCCCTGTTAGATCGTCATAAAACCATTTGTTTACTGGGTAGCAACGCACCAACCGGTAACTGGAATATTTTACAGCCATTATTGCTGCAATACGATGCCCAGGGCTGGTTTTCTGTGGCACTGGATCTCTCCGGATCACCGATGCCGCTTTATTATAAGTACGGTATTTATGACCTGGAAATACAAGAGTTTGTACAGTACGAAAATGGAGATAACAGGGAACTACATACGGTAGCGGTAACAGGCAGACAGGTAATTCTGCACGATGGCCTCCTGCGCATAGAGTATACCCCCTGGAAAGGCGCCGGCATTGCGGTGCCGGTATTCAGTCTGCGCAGTACGGAAGGATTTGGCACCGGGGAATTTGCAGACCTGCCTCAACTGGCGCAATGGGCTCACCACAAAGGTTTTCAACTCATACAGGTACTGCCCGTAAATGATACCATTCAAACCAATACCTGGAAAGATTCCTATCCCTACGCAGCTATTTCCTCTTTCGCATTGCATCCACTATACATAAGATTGCAGGAGGTAGGTAGCCTGCCGGATACGCATCCGTTGCAACGGCAATTCGGTCGGTTACGGCAATGGCTGAACGAAAAGGAAACAGTGGACTATGAAACGGTCATGTCTTTTAAACTGGCCTATCTCAGAGCATTATACGAAGCAGAAGGAGAGAAGCTGCAAACACGCGATTACTGGCAGTGGTTTGCTTCCAATGAACACTGGCTGCTGCCTTATGCAGTATATTGTTACCTGCGCGATCGCTATCAAACAGGGGATTTTACCCAATGGCCGCTCCATAACGTTTACGACTACACAGCTATCAACAAGCTTATTATAGCAGATGAAGCTGCTGCTGCGGCATCACATTATCACTTTTTTGTTCAATATCATCTCCACAAGCAATTAGCGGCTGCCACAGCAGCGGTACACCAGTACGGCGTAGCCCTGAAAGGAGATATTCCTATTGGCGTAGCCCGTCATAGCGCAGATACCTGGATGAATCCCGGATGCTATCACCTGGATATGCAGGCAGGTGCTCCTCCGGATAGTTTTACCACAACAGGACAAAACTGGGGCTTTCCTACTTACAACTGGAAACAAATGGCGGTCAATGGCCTGGAGTGGTGGCAGCAAAGGCTCCGGCATATGTCCGTTTACTTCGATGCCTTTCGTATCGATCATATTCTCGGCTTTTTCCGCATCTGGCAAATACCAGGAGATGCTATACAGGGAATACTCGGTTATTTTCATCCAGCCGTTCCCGTTAGCCGGGAAGAAATGCGGCTGCGTGGAATAGATTTTGAAGAAGACCGGTTCTGTCAGCCCTACATTACCAACGCCATCCTGGAAGATATTTTTGGTAATTATGCCGGTATGATGAAAGAGCAGCTGATGGAACCCCTCACAGATGGTCGTTATAAGCTGCTCCCTGCATTTGATACCCAGCGAAAAGTGTTGGAATCTACCCTATCGGAAGCGGTGAAAAATATGCTGTATACCCTCCTGGCAGATGTACTGTTTATAAAAGTGACAGACCATAGCAGAATGTTGTATCATCCCCGTTATGATATGGCAGCTACCTATTCTTTTGCTGCGTTGGATAGCAGTACCCGTAAGCATCTGCAGGCATTGTATCACGACTACTTCTACGTACGGCAGGAGAGTTGCTGGCGCAAAGAGGCGATTCATAAACTGCCGCTGATCAAAAGAGCTACCAACATGCTTATTTGTGGAGAAGACCTGGGCATGGTACCAGCATGTGTTCCCGGCGTAATGCAGGCACAAGGTATTTTAAGCCTGGAAATAGAACGCATGCCTAAAGCAGGAGACGTCACCTTTACAGCCATATCAAAAGCGCCGTATCTTTCTGTATTAACGCCTTCTACGCACGACATGAGCACCTTGAGAGGATGGTGGCAGGAAGACGTTCACATCACCCGAAAATATTACCAGCAGGAACTACGCCATAAAGGCCCTGTACCTGCGGAAGCCAGCCCGGCGCTGATCCGGGAAATTATCGCCCGCCATATGAAGGCACCTGCCATGTGGCGTATTTTCCAGATACAGGATCTGCTGGCCGCTGAAGGACGCTCAACGGGCCATCCGGACACGGAAAGGATCAATATTCCTGCGGTAGCATCGCACTATTGGCGATATCGTATTCCACAAAATGGTCTTAATCGTGCACAAGAAAAAAAATCGTAGTATTTTCAGGATATGAAGCTCACCCTTTACCCCTTTGAACTGAAATTTCGTCACACCTTTACGATTTCCCGTAAATCGAAAGACGTGCAACCTTTGCTGGTAGCGAAGCTGGAACAGGATGGCTACAGTGGATTGGGAGAAACAGCAGATAATTCCTACTACAATATGACGGTGCCACGTCTAATAGAAGCGATAGAACAACATCGTTCTTTTATCGAAAATTATCAGCTCAGCACACCAGCCGCTTTCTGGCAGGAGATGTATCCTTTGCTGCAGGACAATATGTTTGCACTCTGCGCACTGGATATAGCTGCATGGGACCTTTACGCTAAACAACAGCATCAAAAGCTGTACGAAGTATGGGGCCTGGATATTACACATAATCCGCTGACAGATTACACCATTGGCATTGACACCGTGGAAAATATGGTGCGCAAACTGAAAGAATTTCCGTGGCCTATTTATAAAATTAAGCTGGGGACCAAAGAAGATATTGCCATCATTACTGAGCTGAGAAAGCACACCGCCGCAGTTTTTAGGGTAGACGCCAACTGTGCCTGGGGTGTTGATGAAACATTGCGCAACGCCATTGCATTAAAAAAACTTGGCGTGGAATTCATCGAACAACCCATGCCGGCAGCCGATAAAGAAGGAATGAAAAAGGTGTATGAGCAGGTGGTACTGCCGGTAATAGCAGATGAAAGCTGTATTGTGGAACAGGATGTAGCCCAATGTCAGGGCTATTTCCATGGCATTAATATCAAACTCACCAAATGCGGGGGTATTACACCCGCCCTGCGCATGATCGCTACTGCAAAGCAAGCCGGCATGAAGGTGATGACGGGTAGCATGAATGAAAGCACGGTGGGTACCTCTGCGGTAGCACACCTGCTGCCGCTGCTGGACTATGTGGATATGGACGGACCGCTACTGCTGGCAGAAGATACTGCTACCGGTATTAAAATGGAAGACGGACGTATAATCTACGCCAATGGTCCCGGAACCGGTGCCGTATTACTCCGCTGATCTGTTATCGTGCAGGTCATACACCGCCAGATCCCCATTCTCCGACATGATCGCAATATGATCCTTTTTAGGTATGGACTCAACAGCACATATCACGGCATTGGTCACGATCCGGTGGCTGTGCACGAGTTCTTCATTATCAATTATTTTATAGATCTGCGCCACATTTTCATTATAGGTGATGATGAATTGGTGCGGTAAATATTTAACTTTTGTTCCTGCCTCATTATCAGCAATACTGCCATGCACTTTGGGTGCACTATCGCCATAGGTATAAGTCAGCCAAAGGATGCTATCCTCTGTAGCCGCTACAATACCCAGTTTATCTCCATCATAACCAGCTCTTAGCTCATGGATATGATCGGTTTCCAACATGGCCTGCAGTCTGCTATGGAAATCCAGTTTATAAATACAGTGCCCAAGGAAGAGATAAAAAGCGCCATACCAGTATACCAGTTCCTGCACATCCTGCCGGAAGCCGGGAGGTAGTTTAAAAGGATGATTAGTACCATATTCACTACAGTGCTGATTGCTCTTTAGGGCACCTTCATGCGTGTAACGACTGAATATCAGTTCGGTGCCTGCCAGGTGCAGGGCAACAATATCCTGTTCTGTGAAGCAATAGCCTATCAGCCCTGCTGGTAGCCAGCCAGCTCCTCCTGCTAACAATTCCTGCTCAAATCTTGCTGTCTTACCCTGGGGACTTGCCAGCACTTTATCTTTCATCTCAAAGGGAAGATGGTGATGTATAAGCAGGCGATTGCTGTACCGGGCATCACTCATGAGTGTAAATAGTGGTTGCGTAGGTACATTTCCGGGCCATAGGGCATACTCCCAATGGTTAACGAGGTTATAGCGCAACAGATAGATGCCATTAGCTTTATAGCCTATCATCAGCAACTCTTCATTTAGCAGCGTACCTTTTAACCACCTGACATCGGCAGCAAAACGGAGGGATGACAATGCGCCGCTACTGATACTTAGTTGCTTCGGCATATTGTTGATGAAGCGGTTACAATCGCCGGATAGTAAGCGGTCTTCCGGAACAAAGGTGTTGAGTAATTTTAAATTTTCTGTATTCCCACTCAATGATTGATGACTGATAATTTCATAGGCGATTTCAGTGGCAATAGCTGTTACCGCTTCCTGTTGGAATTGCTTACCTGCCGTGCTTAACACCTGGAGAAAATTATTTTCAAGTGCGGGTGGGAGATGATTTTTATAGATGAAATGAATTTCCTGTTCCAGGTTGCCAGTAGATAATTCCAGGTATTTCTGTAAACAGGTGGTGGTTTGTATGTGTTGATCCCAGCCATGTAACAGCGTTTGCCTGGCTTGCGGGGTATCTTCCAGTTTGCCCTGCATAATCCTGGCGGCTTCCAGTATGTCGTTATTATGAAGGGCAGCCTGTGCGGCTTTGTTGTATAAAGTGAAAGCTTCTTCCCGCTGATCGAGGACCATATGCAGGTCTGCTGCTTTTTCAAACTGTTGCAGCGAAGTATATATTTCAACAGCTTCCAGCAACAGACCACCTTTTTCCAGGCAGCGGGCAGCGGCGCCGGGATTTTTCAGGTGAGATTTATGCATCACAGCAGCATCACGGTAATAGCCTCCCTGTTCCAATACATTGGCAGCGGCGGAATAGTCGCCTAGCAGGTGTGCATAGATGTAAGCGGCTTTTTTAAATTCGCCTGCAGTGATGGCCGCTTTTGCAGACAGCTCATATTTTCTTCTCAATTCCTGCCGGTAGTTGCCGGCATCCCATATATCTCCGGTGGTACCACCGCCGAGTCCGGCCAGACTGAAGTTGGTATTATTTCTTTGCAGAAAAGAACTCTGATCTGCAGTACCACGGTGTTCATAAGGACTGCTCAATGGAAGTGCATATTGCAAAGCAGTAGCTTCATCTTCCTCAAACATGCGGAGTAGTTTCTCCAGTTCCCGCTTCCTTTTTTCTTCTATGTTATCCTCTTTCTTAGCATTGGTATAGCCGGTTTTGCTGGCAATGAAACCGAACAATAGTTGCCATATTTTCTGGAAGACAGATGTCCCTGAAGGCGGGGTGGTTGTTTTATCGGTTAATGCCGACAATGGCTGATGGCCAATAGCACTGCGGAGATCTGAAAAGATATCTGTGTCTGGGTTAATGATACTAATGCGATGAAGCTTTTTCCTGGGAGGATGGCCCATGCGGGCAAATTCCCAGTCGGATGTCAGTGGGGCTGTGAATGATAAGAGGTTGCTTAGATCGATCACATCCTTTTCTTCAAAACCGATAAAGCCCAATACAGGATGGAAAACCTGCCAGTCCCATATCAGGAGGCCGGATAATTCATAGGGAGTAACTGCCGGTGTTAATGTGGCTGTTACAGGGATGAAGAGTTTGCCACCCAGGAGCTGATAAGGGTGGCGGATGTTGTTGGTGGCTGTAGGAAGACCTGCCGGAAGGATCACAAATAACCCGGCTGTCTGAAGGGATTGTTTATTTTCTGGAATCAGTAATGCTTTCAACGGTTGCATTGGAATGCCCCAGCTGTTTATTTCAGATAGCCATGCTGCTACGGAATGCCCGTGAATAAAGGCGCCTGCAACGGTAGGTGGCTGTTGTTCACAATACTGTATGCCGAGCGTTATTTCCATTTCAATCGTTCTATATATGGTTGAATATAATCATTGTAAAAGGGTTCTCCCTCCATGATATTCGCTGCCGGATCATGGATAAAATAAGGGTTCCCGTAGCAGGTATTGTCCGATGCCCAGCAGGTAATCAACACATCGGTGACCAGTGTCATCGTAATTTCGGGAAGCGTTTTGTCATCTGTTTGCAGGTGCAGAAATCCCCGGGAATCTGCGATGGCGGTAATCTCCCCAAAACACTTAAACTGTGTGAATAGGATATTCGGATTAGCCGGATGGACAAAAGTGCTGCTCACATTGGCTTTTGATTTTTCGTAGTCTATTTCCACCGGGTTGGCAGATAATTTTAGCCGGTTATAATGATCTATATCTAACCGGCGGTTGCCGATAATCAGGCGCCCAGAATCGGTGACATAAATGCCAGTTATTTTGCTGAGTGTATTATAGCCTTTGTTGATAAAGCGGAATACATTATTCAGGTTTTGCTGTCCGGTGAGTGCGTGTGCCAGGTAATGCCTGTCAAAATCAGCCATAGAGAGCGGTGTGCCGGCTTCTCCTGTAGCACCGCAAATAGCATGTTGCCCGGCCGGATGCTGTATATGAAAATGCTTATCCAGGTAGATGATTTTACAGTCTGCTGTCCGGAGATGAGTATTATACATCGTATAATTTGCATCGGTTGTAGGGAAAATATGCAGGAAAATATGCTCCCTGCCAGGATCATTCACCACTAATAAAATCCGGCCAGGATCATCTGATCCAAAACAGTAGTCGCCCTTTTCAATAAATGAGCATAACTCAATAGCTCCTTTTGATTTTTCGGGCCAGTAAAGTATTCTTTGATCGGTAGTAATACATACTACCTGCTGAGGGGATAATACGGCGTTGTTGTTGATTTGCCGTTTTAAACGGGAGGCAGGGTAACGCAGTGGTAAAGGCTGTTTGCCGAGGATCTCCGGCAGGCACTCCGGCATGGAAACGTTCGTTCTGGTAGCTTTTGTGACGGGATTAAACAGGAGTTCTTCCGGATTTAATAAGGCAGCATTACATAGTTTCTTTTGGCCACGGCTGTACTGGTATAAACGAAACTGTCCATTCCGGTTAACGGTTACCAGGTAACTCAGTTTTGTTTGTAGCCGGACCACGGTTTGCAGAAATTCCGGTTGTTGCATTAGTTCTTCCGCAGTAATCAGATAACAGGTGGATTGTCCTGGTTCTTCGTTTTGCAAAACGGCTTCCAGTGCAACGCCGCTGTGCAGGTGACTATCCAGTACAGAGAGGGCGTTGATCACTCCTTTTTTGCTGCTCAGGTCTGCGCGTTTGGCGGTACTTCCCTGTAACGTATATGCTATAACGTTAGTGTGCCTTTCGTCATATTGTATACAGGCCAATGCGGCAGAAATGGCAAATACCCTGGGGATTCCCCACATTTTCAGAGAGGCATCCACGAGGATCACCCTGTCTTTTTCCGGTTGCACAGAAAGTGCTTCCCGTCTGAAATAGAGGGCTTCGTTATTGGCGACTCTGGCCATCAGCACGTGATCGTCCTGGGCGAGTTCACTGATAAGGAGCCGGTCGTAGCTGCCTTTGTTGCTGATATCTGATATGCCTCCCAAAGATTGATCGTTGCTATGTTGCGTATGCACCGGAATACGCAGGGTAGCCAGTATACGTTTTGCCATCCGGCTGATACCGGCAGTTTTGCTATCTGCCTCCAGCTGGGTGAACAGGTCCGGCTCCTGCAGATCTGTCAGTGGCAGAGGCAGTGGTTCGGGTATCACTTCCAGACTGGTGCGCAGCTGCAATTCCAGCGTATCAGCGTCTGTTATCTGTTGGGCAATAGTGGATAATGGCGTTAATTCCGCTATCAGCTGTGTATATGCGTTCTGTTTATTAACAAAGGTATCTTTATAAAAAAAATGAAGTAGTGTATGTGCTTTGGCACTGCTGATGACAGGTGGAATGTCTGTAAAAATGGTTTTCAGTAAAAGGTTTCTTTTCGTTCCTGAACGGTAATCTGCCGGGAGTGCCGCTATGACGTTCAATAGTTGGATCGTCTGTTGTATATGCGCCTGCACTTCAAGGTAAAAGGTGCCGTCTTCCCCCCTGAGACTACGCAGAAAATTGTCAAAGCTATATTTTAACGGGACAATATGTTTGCCATCTTCCTTACAGGCAATGAGTACCAGCAGGATGCTGCCTAACGGAGGCCATCCCTGATCGCTCATTTCTTTTAATATACTTATCAGTTCATCTGTATAGCAAACAGTCAGGTCGCGACCATATTCAATTACTTCACCGTTATCGCCCCATTGCCAGTAATAATTGTTGGGGGCGCCACAATAATCTGCTATACTATTTTTATTATCATCCATTGTCCAGTTCTATTTTTGTTAACCTGATAGCACTTCTGCCGGCCTTTACAAAAGCGGTTGCAGGAATAGATTCCCAGGTACCATCTATATGAAACAGCAGCAGGTCTGTTTGTGCCGGATTCAGCTGGCGGCTTACTATAGCAGCAATGCCCGCAGGGACAAAGGTGTAGCCTGCTGGTAACAGCAATTGCTCCTGCAGTATGTATTCTTTTCCGGGTACCGGCGGTAGTGGTGTTCCGGTGATCAGTACTTTATTGCTGCCTGAGGCAGCAAAGGAAAGCGGTTGTAGTCTCGCTTCCGGTGCTGTTTCCCCATAGTTAAACCATGCGGCGGCAGTAGTGAGCAAGGCATAACTGTTTTGTGGTGTGGCGCAAGGCGCCAGTTGTAACGGTAGCAGCGGAGGCAATGCCGCCGGCATAGCGGATACGGGTAATGTAACCGGTAAAAGTTCCGGCAACGGTTTCCATGGCAGTTTTTTTAGTGTAGCCACGGGCGTTAGTCCGCTCCGGGGAAAAAGCTGGTCCTTGTCATCCAGCCACCAGGTATGTAAAGCCGGTAGTTGCAGGAGCAACGGATCCTGTTTTTCAGTGAGGGAAATACCTCTCAGCCAGAGATGCTGTTCATCTATAGCAGCCATCAAACCAGGCAGGCAGCGTACCATCCCCAGGGCGGTATACTTTTCTGCCGGCAGCAGCATGACAATTTCTTTGAGATGGCGGCTCATCGTTCCTGCAGGATTTTCTTCCATAATTCATCCACGGGTTGCATTACATATTGACGTTGGGTAGGATTGTTGATCCATTCGCAGCGGCCATTCAGGTAGCGGAGCCGGTCTTTGATGGCTGCTTTTTCTGCATCGCTTACTTCCGGATCTTCCCATTGGGCAGTCATTTGCAGCAGTTCTTTGTAGATTTCATCTGCATCAGGGGTGTTACTGATATTGGCCCGGGGATGTTGAGCTACCACTATTTCATCTGTTGCTACCATCGCATTTACAATGCCTGCAATGATTTCCTGTTGTTCGGTGGTATCCCAGATATATCTTAATACCCACATATCGGAAGGAACGGCTACGAGGCGTTTGCAAAGCAATGCGCTGGCGGCGATTACCCGTTGTAATTTCACGGCTCTTCTGTCTGATATCATCAGGCCTGCATTACGCAGTTGTTGTATCAGTGTAATGTAGGCGGGTCGGATATCATCGAGGTTAACGAGACTGGTGAGTTGTTGTAATTGTTTTATTTCTGCTGCGCTGATGGAATTGCTGGCACCGGTGCCTGACTGTTCCAGTTTCCAGCCTGCATGGAGTACTTCACTTAATTGTGCCGGATCTACATTTTCGCAGGTGGCGCGAAGCAGGAATCGGTCGTACAATGCCTGCAGTGCTTCATCTTCCGGCAGGTGGTTACTGGCACCTACTATCATCAGGGCAGGCAGGGCACGGGTTTCACGGCCACGGCGGAAAACTCTTTCATTCAATACCATCAGCAGGCTATTCAGGATGGCGCTGTTGGCGTTCAATAATTCATCGAGGAAGATGAGCGATGCTTCCGGCAGCATGCCTTCGGTATTAGTCACCAGTTCTCCTTCCCGGAGTTTACGGATATCGAATGGTCCGAATAGCTCGTTAGGTTCTGTAAAGCGGGTGAGCAGATATTCAAAGGTTTGCCCATCCAGTATATTCGCCAGTCCACGTACCAGCGCGCTTTTAGCTGTGCCCGGAGGGCCCAGCAGGAACAGGTTTTCACGACCTGCCAGGCAGATGCCCATCAGGTCTATGATATCGTCTTTACCAACAAACGTTTTTTTCAATTGCAGTAGTGCATCATTGAGTTTGTCTACCAGTAGTAATTCTTTCATGTAACAGATTTTGTTGCTCATAGCAGGGAATGACGATGGTCATTTCCTTCAGTAGTATATCGGTGTTTAATTCGTTCATTTTTTATAATCCGGCCACAGTATGCTCGCGTAGTTACCAAGTGAGGCGGTGACCGTTTGTTGCACTGCAGGAATATCGCACCTGTTTGAATCGCGGGTAGCGATAATTCTGTCGGCGTAAGCCTGTAAGAGAGCGGGCGATGCGATTACTGTCGTAAGATCCCCGTTGGCAGGCAGGTTCATGCCGGTGGAAGAGAAAGGCCATTGCATGGCAGTTTCCCTGATTTGTTGCACCAGCGGATCATCCGGTGCGAGGCCTTTGCTAAGACTGAGCAGGTCTGGCAGGTACCGCAAACAGAGGTCTGCGCTGTAAATGCTGGAAGCTGTAGGTGGTACCGGGTAGGGGTTAAGCCAGTGCAGGATGTCCTGCTTTCCTGCTTCCCTGAGCATTGCCAGTTGTACTATTCTGTAAACATACCCGGCGGCCCAGAGGGCGGCATCGGCATCAAAAGCTGGTGCAGTACCAGGTATTTCCAGTATATCGTTTTGATAATATGCCTCCAGTATCGTTTGGGTGTCCTGTAATTCCTGCGTTGTAAAAGGGATAATTTGGTTGACTACAGCTACTTGTCCTTCGCGTACAAGGTGGTTAATAAACGCATCTAAATTCATAGGTAAACATTTGACCGTTCGCGTTCCCGCAACATCAGCGGATTCGTTGAAACGACAAAATAACAAAAAAACATATACATGTACTGTATAGTTATAGCATGCCTGTTATTGGCAGGCAGGGAAGCTGTTATGGTTACTCACCAGGCTTACTCCCGCTTTTCTTTCCAGAACAGGGTAGGGCGTGCATTATGACTATTGGTCATCGGCTTTGCTATCTCTTTTATCTACGGAACCGGATCGTTCAGATTTAACAACTGTTCGCCATCAGGCTTGCTATCTTTTTTTCAGGATCCGGGTAATGCACACATTGATAGCTGTTTTTACCGGAGTACCGGACTATTATTCTTCTTCTTTCCAGGTTTGGGCAAGAAATACATAATCTTCAATACAACCGGTGGCAACAATCGTTTTGCCGGCCAGTGGCATCAGGGGATTTTGCATAAAAGGGTTGGCGCCGGCAGGACGTATCAGGTAGTCTCCCTGATCCGTTACCAGGAATACGCCAAGGTGTTCACTTTTACTATGTTTGCCAAATGTGCGGAGCACCAGGCGTCCGGTGAGTGTAATGAAGGGATTGTTTTGGTCCCTGTTGGTTTTATCTGCTGACATATTCACGATACCCCAGTATTTGATTGTTTTTTTCTTTCACCACAATGACCTTTGTTAACGGTATTTCCCCGGTGGTGGCAGATTCCGAAAATACGTGAAATTTTACAGATGGCATGGAGCCGCTGACATCTTCTTTGCCTGCCTGGCTATTTTTCCTGTTTACAAAAATCTTAGGATCCCGTTCTTTGGCAAAGTTTTTTTCATCCAACAGTTGGTGCATAGCGGTGTGCAGCGCAGGATCTGTTGCATGGGAACCATCGGAAGGGTGCGGAACGGCGATAAAGTCGTCCAGCATTTTACCCCGGGCTTCCAGGTTGTCGCGGCGGTTTTGCACGGTATTTACGAAAGGCTGTTCCGCGCCGGTAGTACTGGGATCTTTGTCGTTGATCACTGGTTGCCACGAGGGGTCGCCGAGGAGGTAAAACTGTGCGGCTGTTTTAAGTTCGTAGGGATCCAGTGTGGGGCCCATTTCGTTCAGGAACCGCTGTCTTGCTTCCAGCAGGGCCCTGCCGGTAGAAGCGCCGTTCAACACATTGATCACAAAATACTGTGTCAGCAAGTCCGCCAATCCCTGTCCAGTAGGTGGCCCATAAGCAATGTTGGAGCTACCTACAAAGGCAAGTGCGTGATTCAGGAGGTAACTGTTGGCCATGCTGATTCTTTTGGCACTGTTCTTTTTCGGATCAAACAGTTGGCCACCGTAGCAGCATTCTGCCGCTACAATGGTACCATGCGTGATTTTATCTTTCAGTATGTCAGATCGCATGGCCAGCGGAAAATCCGTTGCTTTCTGACCGTAATAGGCAGGATTATAAATAGCGCCGTGACAGTTGATAAAATGCGTTTTTGCCTGCAATTGGGCTGCAGTCCAGTTGGTTCCTGTCATGGTTTCATCTCCCGGAAATACCAGCATGCTGGTATGATTCCCAAAAATATTCTGCAGGCTGTTCTGCGTAGAATCCTGCCAGTCAAAGGTGCTGATGGAAAAGTAAGGAAGATAATCACTCCGCTGTGCAGGTGCAGCTTCAATAATATTGGTAATCAGCGTATGCAGGTAGCTTGCATCTCCCATTGCGGGAATATCCGGCAGCCGGCCTGTTACCCGGGTAGGGGAAATGAATTTCCCCGGATCCGTGTCATAAGGCGTATCGCATGCATAAGGCAGATCACTGGGTATATTTCCATCCGGATCATTGTCGCCCGGTAATAAATTTTTTAAACGCTGGAATGGAATGATATCCTGTGCCCCCACCAGTAGTAAATATCCCGGAGAAAAGAAGCGGTATAAATCATCGATTGCTTTCTTGTTTTGTGCGTCGTCGGTGGCATCTGTTACAGCGGTAGCCTGGTAAGCCTGCATCTGCACGGTGTCGTCAATGAAAATAATGTGTGCATCCAGGTGTCTGCTGTTGTCATAAGTCTGCAACGCATTTAAATCATCCAGTATGAGCTGGTGACTATCGCCGTATTTCTGTTGTAAGGCGGTTTTATTGGTTATTATGAGTTTGGTAGTCAGCATATTCATATTTGGGGATGCCATAGTATCCTTATTAAGCGTTCAAAAATATTGATTTAAAAGATAATAAGCTACCCATACTGCAACAATATTATCATTTCCCTACGCAGAGTATTTGCATAGTGAAAAAGTAAACCGTATTTTTCTGAGAATCTATGAGCAGTTTATGAAAAAATTCCACGGGTTAACCGTTCTTCTGATACTCCTTGTTATCAACATCCATGCACAGGTAATTGCCGGCTTTATTGTAAAAGCAGGCAGCATCAGCAGAAATAACAGTATCGTATATACGACATTGCCAGCCGGTGTTGGTAATGCACCTGTTAGCCTGGAAGAAGTCAGCAACGGAAAGCGTACGCCCGTTGCCGTTAATGTATATAAGGGACAGTTATGCTGGATTATGCAGGGAACTACGCCTGCCGGTACTGAAAGGAAATACGAACTGAAAAAAGGTACAGTGGTGACTAATCCGGCTATGAAAACAGTGCTGCAGGGCGGTCATCTGTTGCTGCAGGAACAACAACAACCTATCCTGCAATATAATTTTGAAACGGTAGCTGCTCCGGCAGGCGCAGACACGATATATAACCGCAGCGCCTTTATTCATCCGCTCTGGGCTCCCAATGGCGTGGTGCTGACTAATATCTTCCCTAATGCCGGACACCTGCATCATATGGGTATCTGGAATCCCTGGACCCACACGCTGTTTGAAGGAAGAGAAACAGATTTCTGGAATGTGCAGAAGAAAGAAGGAAAAGTACGTTTCAATGGTCACCTGGAAACACTTTCAGGTAATGTATGGTGCGGATTCAGCGCTGGTCAGGATCATATTGCATTTCTGAAAGATGGCACTGAAAAAACGGCTATCCGGGAAACGTGGCTGGTACAGGCTTATCCCGCTACGGAACAAGGATCCCGCCGGGAATGGGATTTTACCTCCACTTTTGCGCCGGATACCCCCAATGGTATTACCCTGTTACAATACCGCTACGGCGGTGGTTTCGGGCTAAGAACAACAGCGGAGTTTACGGCTAAAACCAGCCAGGTACTGACATCAGATGGTAAGACCCGCAAAGATGCCGATAGCACCCGTGCCCGTTGGGTGAAAATATCAGGCACTACCGCACAGGGAAAGGCGGGAATGCTGATTATGAACTATCCTGATAATTTTGATTCCCCCGAACCTTTGCGTGTATGGCCGGAAGATATGGAAGGGGGGGAACTCATGTTTAACTATACACCTACGCGCATGAAACCATGGCAGCTTTACCCGGGAGCACACTACCAGCTGAAGTACAGAGTGATGGTGTATAGCGGTGATATCTCTGTTGCTGAAGCAGAGGCCGCCTGGGAAGAATATGTACATCCGCCGGAAGTAAGTATCATTTGATATTGCATTTTGTGTTTTCTCTCTTTTTCATTTATTTTAGCGCTGTGAATGATTCGGTTTCAATTCAGTTAACCTCTGAGAAACAGATCGGATGAGATGTGTGATATAACCCTGATTCAATAACCCTTAACCATCATCCTCATGAGCACTTTCAATGATTCTCAAAAAGAGGAAGAGATAGATAAATCTCCCGATGAGGAAGATGCGCCTTCCTGGGGAGGAGTGATCGTTGGCCTGTTACTCGGCATTGCAGGGATAGCACTTATCTTCTATCGTTATAAACAGTTTCATAGCACAGGAGATGATACGATCAGTATTACCAAAATTGAAATGCTGATTTATAAAGTAACGGGAGAAAGTATCTGGGCGCTGATTTCCGCTTATGCGTTGGTATCCGTAGCCGGTTTTTATCTTGCTATCAGTAATTTTTATAAACTGAAATCCAAATGAAGTAAATCCATATTCCTAAACGCAACATATCAGCATGAATAACCTCTCTGAACTGAAAACAACATTGCTTGAAATCCATGAGAAGGATAAAAAGCAAACCATTAATGCCCTTATTACCGCAGAAGTTTTTGCTGTGCTTGTTTTTGGGGGAATAGCCTATAGTATTTTTGCCGGAAAAAGCAGTCAAACACCCAATGGTGTACTGTTTATATTATTGTTTTTACCCGTAGGTGTTTTGATCCCCTATCTCTTTATGCTGCACCACGCGAAGAAACGTCCTGAGAAAATTCATGACTTTGTAAGCCGTCTTGAAAAGGGCGAATCAGTGAATAACGTAGATACCTACACGGATTATAAACTTACCCTGCCGCTGCGTATTATCAGATTGCGATTGTTTCCAATGGAATATGCGCATGTAAGAATTGGACAAAGCCGTTCTTTTTTCAAACTGCCTTTGTCTGCCGAAAACGTGCAGCCCTTTAAGGCGCTGATCAGTCAGCGGGTACCTGAGATGTCTCCCATTTCTATAGGTGGATCTTCTGCTCACTGGTCTTCTAACTGATAATGTACCATTCATGAAAACACTGGAAGAATTTAATACCTTCCTGGATCAGCAACTCAGCGATGAGCTGCTGGCCATGGAACAAAAACGCATTTCCGGCCGTAACTGGACGCGCTGGATGTGGGCTGCCTGCCTGGTTCCGTTTGCCATATTTATTTATTTCATGATCAGGTTTTCCACTCAGCAGGCGCGGGAAGCCACCACCAACAATGGTTTTGGTAACCAGGCATTTCTGATAGTGGGTATCGTATTGCTGTTTACGCTCGGCAGTTACGGGATCCGCTATTTTATGATGGGAAGAAAAGGAGTGGACGATGCGGTGGATTTTCAGCATGATTTTAAAACAAGAATTGTAAAGCCCATTATTGGTTTTATCAATCCTTCCTATACTTATCAGCCGCTCAACTATGCCAGCTATGAAGAATTTACCGAAAGCGGTTTGTTCGCAAAGAAAAATTATCGCATAAGTGGCAATGACCAGGTGTATGGTAAAACAGGGGACATGAATTTCCAGTTCTGCGATCTCCTGGTGACGCATATGCCTTTGGTGACGGTACGCGGGCAGGGGCCTGATACAGTCTTCTCCGGCAGCTATTTTATTGGACAGTTCCCGCGCTATTTCAGCACCCCTGTGTATATTCTTTCCCGTAATTCCGCAATGGAAAGCTTGTTTTCCAGCAATGCTGCTGACAATGGATTTATTCAAACCTGGGATCTTGGCAAAAAGGTGCTGCCCGCAGATGCAGCCTTCAATAAATTATTCATGGTATATGCCCAGGATCCAAACGAAGCGCAGCAATTGCTGACGCAGCTACTAATGGAAAAAATCATCCGCCTGCAGGAAAGGAGCACTGCCAGACTATTTATTTCTTTTTATAATAACCGCGTTTACATCGGTATTGGCCATGGGATGGACTATTTTGAAACAACCCTGAACAGATCGCTGCAGGACCGGCAGATACTGAAGAATTTCTATCTCGATTTTATGTCACTGCTGCAATTGGCCGAAGATCTGCAGGACAATAGAAGTATCTGGACAAGCAGGGCATTTTCCAGGTCTTAATTTTTTTAAGGAGATAGGGAAAATGTCTGTATCATATTTAATAGGTAGACATCCTCCCAATAATTTCCTTTTAAATTTTATTTTTCTGCCAGATTTTAGCATCAAAAATAAAATTTAAATAATATGTTGCGATATTTTTTATATTCGTTGTAACCCTTTATGGTATTGTGTTGTGAGGGACGTTAAATACGTATAATATCCGGTTAGGCATAGAATGGTATACCCCGAACGAGTTTTTTTTTAGATTGAATTCTATGTAAATGTTTTCGCTGTATCTTTACTTTGCCTCCTAAGAGGGGCGCCCAAATAGTAATTGTAATTGTTAACTTAATATTTGAAAAACCTGGTATCATCCAAATGACCCTGTCAACACTGACCATATTTGGACCTGCATTGCAATCCGCCATAAGGATAGCAACAGCCATTGCAAAAGATTATCATCATTCGCAGTATACACCTGCGCATTTATTGCGCGCCTGTTTACATAGAGAAACAGGACTGGCGCCTGCATTACATCAATTGAACCTGGATGTATACTACCTGGAAGAATGGGCGGAAGTACGATTAGATGAGATGCCCAGGGCATCGCGTATTCCGGATGAACCGGAACCGGATGAAGCGGCAACAACAGTACTGCAGGAAGCCATCAGTATAGCAACAGAAAACGATCTGGAAGAAGCGGATGCGTGGGCCTTGCTCATGGCACTGTGCACTCCAGGTGTGGGCTTTTCCTACGAACAACTGAAAACATTTCCTTTTACACGGGAGCAATTAAAAGCCGCCGGAAAAAGTGGAAAGGACATAGCATCGGATAATACCACCGCCAGCCGTATTAAACCCGGGGCATTGAAATATGTATATCGCATTACAGATCCACAACTGCTGAAAACGTTTCATCCGGTGATAGGCCGTGATGGAGAAATCAGGAGCATCACGGAAGTGCTTACACGTAAAGACCGCGCCAGTGTATTGGTGATCGGTGACGGCGGAGTAGGTAAAACCGCTTTGGTAGAGGGACTGGCCCGCGCTATTGTACAAAAACAGGTGCCACTGCAGTTGCAGTCGTCAGAAATGTATGCACTCGACTACGGTGCATTTATAGCTGGGGCCGCTTATAAAAATGAACTGGAAGACCGTTTGCTGCAAATTATTCAGCAACTTAAACAAACGGGTAAGCATATACTTTTTATCGATAATCTTCACAGCCTGCTGGACAAGCAATCCGGTGGCGGTATGGCCAATGTTATCAAAGCCGCATTGGGTCAGGGTGAAATTATTCTCATCGGCACCACCACACCGGAAGGGTTTCGTAAGCTCATAGAGCCGGATGCCATTCTGCGGCACCGGTTTGAAACCATTACACTGACAGAGCCCGATGAAATACTGGCCGGCCGCATGATGAGCGCGGTAGTACCGGTATATGAAAATTTCTACCAGCTCAAAGTATCACCCGAAAGCATACACGAATCTATCCGCCTGTCGCGGCGCTATCTGAAAGAAAGATCTTTGCCGGACAGTGCCATTAACCTGCTGGACCGTACCATGGCGGCTATACGCGCCATGCAGGACACCGGCACCGGCTTATTACAAACTTTACAATTGGAATTGGAATCGCTTAATGGTAAGGATTCCTCACAGATAACTGATTTTCAATGGTTTCACCGGCAAATGACGGAGCGTTTGGGTACCCTGTTAGCTGCCCGGTTGCATACCCCGCAGGATGTCAGTAAAATGACAGCGGTTGCGGACATACAACTTTACCTGCAACAGTTACTGGAACAACTTTCTGTTGTAACAACCACTCCGCACGAGGAAGTGACTCCGGTGGATCTGGCTACCATGATTGCTGCTATCACCGGCATTCCCCTGGGAAAAGTACAGTCTCAGGAAAGAGAGCGCCTGGTGAACATGGAGCAACAGTTAAGTAAGCGGGTAGTAGGACAGGACCATGCCCTCAAAGCAGTGGCAGATGCCATATTAGAATCCAGATCGGGCCTCAGCAGGCCCGGACAACCCATAGGTTCCTTCTTTTTTCTGGGGCCAACGGGTACCGGTAAAACGGAACTGGCAAAATCATTGGCCGACTTCCTGTTCCAGGATGAACGCTGCATGATCCGCTTTGATATGTCAGAGTTTAAAGAAGAACATGCTGCCGCCCTGTTGTATGGCGCTCCTCCCGGATATGTGGGTTACGAGGAAGGTGGGCTGCTGGTCAACAAAATACGGCAACAACCTTATGCCGTGGTATTGTTTGACGAAATTGAAAAAGCACATCCGTCTGTATTCGATATTTTTTTGCAGATCATGGATGAAGGAAAACTTCACGACCGGCTGGGAAAAACAGGCGATTTCTCCAATGCGCTGGTGTTGTTTACTTCCAACATTGGCAGTGAAGCGATTGCAAGGTCTTTCCAGGAGAATGTGATCCCTGCATCGCAGCAGCTGATGGAACTGATGGCCCGTCATTTCAGACCGGAGTTCCTGGGAAGACTTACAGAGATTGTTCCGTTTGGTCCTATTCAGCAGGCAAACGTGGAGAAAATCTTTGATATTCATTTACAACATTTACTGCAACTATTGCAGCAGCAGGAGATCAGCTTAACTGTATCTGCGGATGCCCGCCGGCATCTGGCACTGATGGGCTATTCTCCCCAGTATGGTGCCCGCCCGCTGCGGGAGGTGATCCGGGGTCAGTTGCGTAAACCATTGTCGCGCATGATCATAGGTGGTAGTCTGCGAAAAGATATGACCGTAACACTGGATATAAAAAATGATCAGCTAGACTGGACAATAAATTGATGATTGTCAGATTCCAAAATTCTAAATTTATCTCAAATGAATGACAACTACGGAATTGGCGGCACAGAAGTGAAGCTGGACGCCAACGAAGCCATCGCGGAAATTTCGCATAACCGTACCTTGTTTGCTGAAAAGTTAACCCAGCAAACACCTGTTAAACCTGAAATAGTGGAAGGGCTTACTTCCGTAGAAGCTGTTTTTGAACATTTCAAACCAGCCGTGAATGTAAGTTTCCATGATGCAGAAGGTCGTACTGTGCCGGAAAAATTACAATTCCATCACCTGGGTGATTTCGGTATAAAAGGCATTACAGAACAAAGTGCTTTCCTCAATGATCTGGCTACTGAAAAGGAGCAATACCTGAAAATTATGAAACAGCTGAAGACGAATAAAATCCTGAAATCAGCCCTGGCCGATCCGGATGCCCGCAAAGCGATACTAGGCGCAATTCGTGGCATGATGAAAGACCTTAATACCAAATAATTAACAGTTCCCCCATTCAGGAACATAACCTCACTGATTATGGCAGAATTACAGAAAAACCAGGAGCTGCAAAATGATGGCCTGTCTTCACAGCAGGAAGTTAACCTCAGCGGAAATATTGAAGATCTTGCAAAGTATGGCGGCTTTGACCTCCTGGAAGGTACCGTTGAAGGTGCACAAAACCTTAACCCCGAGCGTAAGGCACGCCGCAATATATTTTTGACAGAAGCCGGCAAAAAAACAGAAAGAGATAAACTCAAAAAAGTACTGTCCCTCTGGGAAAAAGTATTGTCTGAAACAACAGAGCTGCCTGAAATGGTGGACTACTGTGCTTCCCACGCGGAAGAAGCCGGAAAGGTATTGTCAACCAATCTGGGTGAAGCAGTAGACTCGACCCGTGAACTGGAGCAGTCCTACCGGAATGTGGCACTCTTCTTCAAGAATACAGAATCCGACAAGGTAAAGAACATCTCCTTTATCAACGTGGAACTGGAGCAGCTGAAAGACCTGGATAATACCCGTTTCATTGATGCTGTCAACAATGAGTTGGTGAGCAACTATGACCGGTTGGATCTGCGGACCAACTACAGTCTGCTTGTTGTTCCCGGCTACCTGGGCTCCAATAAAGTGATAGAGAAATGGGCGAAAATTGCCCATGAAAATAAAGCCATGCTGGTAACAGATTTCGCACACCTGGATGCGCCGGATGACGTGATGGAGATGTTTGAGCAGGCCAATCTTACCGGTGGCGAAATCCACCGCTCCAATGTAATCATGTCCTGCAACTGGCTGGTAGGCCGTGGCAAATTTGATGAAGTAGGAGAACAGGATCATCTGTATGTACCACCTTCCGGTGCATTGGCAGGTAAGATCTATAAAACCCTCATGTCGCAGGTAACTGCCGGTAAAAAATTCGGTGGTATGAACGAAGTGGACGGGGTGAAATTTGAATTGAAGAAAAGTGAAATTGCCAGCCTGGAAAAAATGGGACTGGTACCCATGGTGAAAGAATACGGAAAAGTAATGGCCTTCAGTGCTAAAACACTGTTTAACGGGGATAACCTGGGGCTGCAAACTTATTCTGTTGTGCGGGTATTCGATTTCGTGACCAAGGTGCTGATGGACTTCCTGAACCGCCGTGCATTCGAAAACTTCAATGCCAATACACGCAAGGACCTGATGAAGCAGATTATCCGCTTCCTGGATGGCATCACCGGTCCTGATAAGCTGATTGAAGACTTTAATATCCGCCGCTTTGAGCAGGATCCGATACAGAAAGACCGGATCCACCTTGATATCCATCTGAAGCCTTACTTCCCTGCCAAGAACTTCCTGATCAAAATGGAGGGTCAAAAAGGCGATGAAGCTACAGATTGGGATACTACCTACGAGCAGGATGGTAAATAACCCTCAGTGGTCAGCTTTTGGGCTTTAACGATGCTTTAAACAGCCCGTGTATATGCCCGAAAGCTGACAGCTGGAGAATCCCTACATTTTTTAAAGGTAAAAGCTGACCTAAAGATGAAACGAGTGTTGTGCAGTTTACTGCTTTGTTTGTTAATCACAAGTACCGGGTTATCCGTAAAAGCCCAAACAGGTACAGATAGTATTCTGACTACCAAAGGAGCGGTAACGCTCATTACTTCCGGCGCCCCCATCAGTACTTTTCAGATCGGCGACGGAAAGAATACAGATTATGATTATCGCATAGTGGATGGAAACATGGTATTCCTGCGTCCCATTACTGCGGCCCCACGCCCAACTAACCTGATTGTCCGGGAAGGCGAGAATATTCATTACATGATCATTGCATATCATGATAAGGCGGACCTGTCCCGCCTGAAATACACCTTATCCGGTAAGTCCAAGACCACCGGCGCCTTCACCACACCGGAAGCAACGCCACAGGCGCCGCGTCCCGGCAGGGGAGAAAGAAGCGGAGATGAACAGTTGGCTAATTTGCCGGAAGAAACCGGCAACCTTATCAGCGTAGATACCGTTACCGTTGGTAAAATTGCGGAAGACTTCGGGAAAGACCATAAAGTAAATCACCAGTACGAAGTGAAGGTAGATGGTATCAGTGTTGGATATGCACAGGCCATGACGCTGAGCAGCATGAATTACTTCTCCTTCCGCATCCGCAATAAAGGCAAAGAACCATTTGAAATTGTGAAGGCAAGTCTGATCCATAAAGAGAAAAAAGATACCTCACTACTGCATACTATGCCCATCCTTTATAAAAAAGGACCTACGATCATCGCCCCCAGAGAAGAAGCCAGCGAGGTATTTGTAGTGCCTTCCAAGCAATATAAGAAAGACGATGAGGTAATTATTGTGCTGCAAACAACAGAAGGGAAACAACAGGTGGTATTATATGTGCCGGTAACGGTACTTCCTAAATACATGTTGGCCAAACAATGAGGACACGTTTTGTTTTGACGTTACTTGTATTCCTGTTGTTCACCCGGTCCGGGATGGCACAACAGGTGGATTTCTGCGGGGAAGTTGTACCGATGGAAAGAGATTTTGTTTCCTATCGTCTCATGGATGTAATTAAGCGCAACCTACGCTACCAGGGTTATCTGCCTGCATTGCGCCTGAAAGCCGAACAGTATTTCCCCATTATAGAGCCCATTCTTCAACAATACAATGTACCGTTGGATTTTAAATACCTGCCCATTGTAGAAAGCGGTCTGAGTAATGCTACTTCACCGGTAGGTGCCCAGGGCGTATGGCAGATCATGCCTGGCACGGCTGCGGAACTGGGCCTGACAGTAAGCGCAGGTTATGATGAACGCAATCACCTGATTAAAGCAACACATGCCGCCTGTAAACTAATACGGCTGTTGCATGATCAGCTGAATTCCTGGACACTGGCCGCAGCAGCATATAATGCCGGATCGGGCAATATCTCCAAAAATGTAAAACGGCAGGGAAGCAGCGACTATTACCAACTGTTGCTCAATAATGAAACTGCCCAGTATATCTACAAGATCATTGCGATCAAACAGCTTTTTGAAAGCCCGGAATTATATATGCCAGGCTTTGGCTATAACGTATTCAGTAAAAATACCAACAACGGATCTGTATTCGCCACACCTGCCCCGGTTAGTAAAACCGGAGACAAGGATTTTAATACGATCCGTATCGCATTGGGTAAAACAACACCCGCGAAACACGCAGTGGTCGTATACGCCGCCCGCCTGAAAAATAACGACGCCTTCGAAGATGGACAGCTGGTCAGCATTCAATTGCTGGATGACCTGCAGGCTAACGGCGTGTATATACGTAAAAATTCCAGTCTCTCTGGTAAAGGATGGTTGGTCAGCAGCCGCATATACGTAGACCTCGGCTTTGGTAATACTGTGGTGCTTTACGCTGCAGACGGGAAAAAAGGAATACCTGCCGGTTTGTTGAAAACAGGCGGAGAGGTGCAGTTGCGAAATGTAGGTGATAACAGGAGTAATGCGTTTGCTGGTGGGGTGCCGGTTACTACTGTAGCCGCCAGGTAGACAGGATATAGCAGGGATGCCGGATATTGCATCACTTTTTTTATACACCATACTGGTTATCGGCGCCTCGCCGGCGTAAACCAGGCGAAACATATGTAAATACCATCATTTATCAGCATTCGCTGATGAATGATGGTTAAAGAAATATTATACCAACGCCTCATTTACAAATACCCGATAGGGAAATGTATTACTGGATTTCTCTTCCAGCTGCAACAGCAACTCCTCTTTCATATAATGAAGATTGGCAACAGGATAACGTTCCGTAGTCTGATGCAGGGTGATACGGATATCCAGTGTGCGGCTGTAGCTGGCGCCGCTACCCGGTTGCAGGGCAATGCCTTTGGCTACAACAGCCGCCTTCATCTCTTTTCCAAAGATAGTTTTGCAGAGTGCTTTGATATCTTCCGGTGTTACAATACGGTTATGAGATAACAAATGCGAGCGGTACAAATTTATCTTTTCATCAATATTCAGCCGGTCCTTTCCTCCCTGTGTATTGGTGAGTAAAGTAATACTGTTGGGGCGGGTGTTGATGCTGCCATATTCCAGCAGCCGTGTACCCATACGTATGTTATTGGCTGCTGTGCCGTTGGTGGAATAAAATTCTATGAAGATATATTCTGCATTTTCTTTAGGCTTCACCATAACGTAGGGGATATTTCCTTTGTTGGTGCCCGGTTGCAACTGCTCCTCCAGAGACGCAATCAACTGATGCAGTTCCCGCATCCGGTTAGTCACATAGTCATTCTTCACTTCTTCAAACAGGGAGCTTTCATCCCGGATCACTTCCACCAGGTAGGCGATTACTTCTTTGGCTTCGCGGGTATCGAACCGGCCGATACCGCTGCTGCGGATCACCAGCTCGCCTTCCTGCATTTGTCCGGCGGTGGAGAAATTACGTACATAGTAATCGGTGCCTTCCAGGTCATATACCCGTTTGATATCAAAAAAGATATCGGGTGTTTGCATGGGGATGATATTCAGATAACGATTCAGCTTCATCGACTGCTCGTTATTTTTTTTGTTGATCACCGGGAAGCAGTTAATGCTGCAGTACAAATCTTCCAGCAATGTGTGATGCAATGCTTCAGGAAATTCAATACGCAGCCATTGTACGTCTTTGTTGATCCGGTTACTGTCAGTGCCGAAAATGCGGAGCAGTGCTTCCGGAATACCAGGACTGTTGGCATTAGGGGCATCGGTAACGGTGAGGAAATGGCGGCGGAAACGGTGTAGTATATGCTGACTGTAACGTGCATTATTATTCACGGCCACCTGGATCATACTGTCTACTTCTTCTTCTGCTGCACTGCGGCTATGATGGTACCCGGCTTTTATGGAGATCTCTTTATTGTTAATAAATACCCTCGCCAGTGGCAGGTAATGGTAAAACATTTCCTGTTGGTGTACATTGCGGAGGTCAAAGAAAAACGACATACCTTCCCAGGAATGTGCTACATCTTCCATAGACAGGCCTATCCATAAATGATTGGGGGCCATGTCGGGAAAGGTTTGTCCCTGCAGTATCTGTTCCTTGAACCAGTTGTCACGTGTTTCATAAAGCTTGTTACCAATAGCGAGGTATTGGACATGGCCTCGGAAAAGGCGATGGCTGGTGACAGGAGAAAAGAAAAGATCGCGGCTATGTGTACCTGTTTTAGTGTGATGATAGAACTGATGATCGGCGTGAATATCCGCAACAGGTTCCGTGGCCAGGGCATGCAGGATACCATAGGCAGGCTGACTGCTGGTGATGGGCTCCGGCATCATGATCTGAGCCAGTCGTTCCACCAGTCGCGCATGTGAAACATCCACTTCGCCGGAGATTTTTTCAAGCTCACTGGCGCAGGCTTCCAGCAGGAGTTGTACTACCGGGTCAAAGGAGGTTTCCACTTCCGCATCCGGATATCCCCAGAGGCGGGCGGCGGTTTTCAGCATCCTGTCTTTTATGCGTTCTTTTTTTTCTTTCATGGGTGGTGTTAATAAACAAATGATCAATCATACGACAACGGGCTGATGTAGAAGAAACTACTGTATTGGAACGGGTTATTGTTTTTGGCGATGGTTCCTGATACCGTGACGCGGATTTTCTTCTTCATCTTGCGTGTTGCCGGCAGTAACAGTTCTTCCTGGTTTACAGCGGCCACGACCCTTATTTGTGCTATTCTTTTTTCATAGCGAACAATAGATGTTTTGACAGCGCTTTCTATCTGTTCTTTTACTTCATTGTTGGAGGCTTTGATATCAAAGTCGCTGTCCCACCACTGGCAGCCATACTGGGCATCATCTTTATTTTCCCCCAGCACGGTGGTGATGAGCAGGTGGATATGTTGCTCTATCGACTCTTCCAGTGCGATAGCTGGCATATCTTTTTTTTGCAGCAACTGAGAAAAGTCTATGGGTAGTTTATAATATTTTCCTTTCATGATAGCAGCTTAAAATATGCCCAACACTTTTTTACGGTCGTACATGATCAGGATCTCATTTATGCACCCATTCGGTGTTTTGGTGAGATTAACCCTTTCTATTTTGAATTTTTTCTTGCCATAAATGCGGGAGCAGAAATGTGTGAAATTATCTACATCATTCGCATTCAGTACCACTCTGGCATTGAGATTATTACAGAGATACTGGGAGAAGTCTGCCGCTGTTTTCTGTTTCAGCGTTACCTGGATGAGGAGGTATTTAAATTCCTCGTCAGAAATAGATGGCTTCTTTTCAGGTACCGGTGCCGGGGCGGGTGCAGGTGCTGGTGCCGGATTCAGGTCAATAACGGGTTGAGGTGTTTCCTGACGTTCCACTGGACGTGCCGGGAATACGGTAATATGTTTGAGCACCATATGGCTGCTGTCGCCATTGATAATAAGTGACAATGTTCTTTCGCCGGGAGAGGAGAAAGTATAGGTAACTGATGAATTGCTATGTATTTCAGCGTTGTCCTGCAGCAGGTGCCAGCTCCATTTGGTGGCAGAGGGTGTTTTGTTGCTGAAGGTAACGGGGCGGCCTGCAAAGGCTTCAGAAGGACCATCAATAACAGGGAATACATCTGCGCTATTGGTGGCGGCGGCAACGGGGGTATTCATGATTACCAGCACTTCCTTATTCCAGCTGCATTTACCGGAGGTCAGCGTCACAATATAGCTGCCTGCTTTATTAAAAGAGTGGTATACCTGTCTGCCGGTGGCTTTAGCACTGGAGTCACCGAACTCCCAGGTGTAGCTGCCTGTTTTTTTGTCGTGATTCTCTGCATTAAAAGTAATGACTTCACCTACAGAATAAGCTTTACTGTTACTGTTCTGGATATGACTGAGTGCTATATCCGTATTGCTGCAATCTTCCCTGCCATCCATCTGAAAGGCAAGCAGCGCCGCGCTGATGAGGAACAGGCCAAGAAATGTCCAGAGCACCATGGGGTCAACATGACTGGCTATTTTACCAAAAGGTCGGAATGAGTTAACCTTACGTTCATTTTCGGGTTTACGGGGGGCCATCGGTTTTTCAGGTTTTTACAATTTTAGTATAAATTTAGACAAATAACCAGAGTTAATTCACGTAAAAAAGATTTTTTCCACGGATCAAAATTTAAGCCATAATAATTAAATCAAACCCCTATTTTTGTTACTGAGTTGTTAGCCCGGAACCATAGATGAAAGATAGTTATGCTAACAGTAATAGCAGAATAAGAAAAACCTAAATATTACCTTATGGTAAACAATGCAGAGAAGGCTGCGGTGCTGGAGGAAGTAATTGATCACGTCAATGCTTTACCCTATGATGTCAGGGCAGAAGTAGTGGTGGGAGAATTACTGGATAATCATGTGCGGGAGGAAGAAGTGGTAGTACAGATGAAAAATGTATTTACCCGCTCGTTTACTACAGATATTACTCATGTAAAACTGGATGATAGTCAGCCTTATCAGCCTTTTATCAATTTCTCTCTTTCACGGGATGGTATTTATGACCGTTTGCCGCAGGGTATGTTTCATGAGTTTAAGCAGGAGACTTCTTCCCGGCAAAGCGGGGTGACTGAAATGGTGGCCCGTTATAAAAAGCAGCAGCAGCAACAGCAGCAGGCCCGTAAATTTTTTCAGCCCCTGGAGAATGAATTTTTTCTGCAACGGGTATACCTGGAACAGCGGGAAAAGCATTTGTTGTTTGATGTATTTGGTAAAGATGCAGACCAGCTATTCCACGCGTTCTGGGAACTGCCGGCAGGTCTTCCTGCAGCGGCAGCCAACAGACTGGTGAAGCTGCTGCCTTATATGCATCATATTGCGGGTAATATGTCGCTGGTGAAATTATGCCTGGAGCAGGTATTGGAAGAAACCGTTGATATTTCCTGGAACCGCGAACCGCAGTTGGTAACAACCGGTAGCGGCATTCCCCTGGGAGAATGTTTGCTGGGGGTAGATGCCATGGTAGGCACGCAGTGTTATACAGATATGCCCGTGTTAACGGTCAGCATCGGCCCGGTTAAACGCCAACGTATATACGATTATCTTCCCTGGCGGCCATTTGGCAAATTGCTGGAAACCTGCTACGGCTATTTTCTGCCGGCAGATGTGGAAATTAACACGTTACTGTTGCCGCCTCCGGGAGATAAGAGGGTAGTGATGTCTGATAAGCAACCTGATCAGGGTATCATGGGATATAATTTTTATCTCTGATAGCAGGCTGTTGTTTATTATGGAATTATTTTTGCTGTTACCGGGCATCTGAAAACCAAAGAAATGTTAGTACCCAAACCCGAAAAACCTTGACATCAACAGAACTATGAGATACACTGCTAAGTTTTATTTTATGCTGGCCGGCGTACTGGCCGTAGGATCTTTCATAGTGGCTTTGCTCAGCAGATACATTAAAAATTTCAGCCTTTATAAAAAGAAAGCACTGTTGTATTTAGTGTGTATGACGCTGGTATTTGCCGTTATCAGTTCCATCCCTTTCCTGTTTACCCATCAAAACCTGATGAACCAGTATTTTTTCTATGAAGTATGGTTTCTGGGCCTGGGCGTAGTGCATTGCCATTTCATGTATACCCGTTTCTGGGCCAATGAAACAACACTGGTATCCGAACTGGCTTTTATATTGGCCATCTGGCTGTTTGGCGGCGTAGGCTTTGTGCTGGTCAACCGTTTCCTGGATAAGGATACCTTGTTGTATTATCCTATGCTTACCAGTATGTTTTCCTTTGTGTTGCCCACATTTGTTTATAAAACTTTTGAGAAGATGATGGCCATTCCGGTGAAGGTGCATAAGTGGTGGCAATATCCGATGTATAAAGATATGCCGGAAGTAAATGAAGAGGAGATGAAAGACCTGATCGTTATTGGCCTGGAAATGGAGAAAGGCCCACAGGATAATAGTCGTACTTACTTCAGGGCACGTACCCCGATTAAAATGGATCTGGGTGATTTGTTCTATCATTTTATCAATGACTATAACGACCGTTATCCCAATACCCCCATTGATTTTGTAGATAACACAGGGCAGCCTTATGGCTGGGTATTTCACCTGAAGCCACGTTGGTTTGGCGGAGCTAAAACACTGGACCCGCACAAGGCGGTGTTTATGAATGGTATCAAAGAAAACAGTGTGATTATTTGCAACAGAATTATGTTATCCTAAAAGCAGCATTATGGCAGAACCGCTAAAGCATTTTCCCGTCAACTGGGTCGATGGCATGAAGATAAAGAAGCAGCATTTTATTGATACCGAAAATGCACTGCTGGATCAGATCAGGGATGCACTTTCCTGCAGCATACATGCGCTCAACTATGGCCTCCTACCTCCCAAGGCAGAAAATAAAGAATCTCTGCGTTGCTGGTTTATCAGTGATAATCAACAGCAGTGGCGTATTAAATTAACAGAGTGCCGGGCAGTAACTCCCGGTGGTGGCAGAATAGAAGTACCGGAGCATACCGTACACTCGCTGAAATATGCCACTACTTTTCCGGAAGCTACTTATACCTGGGATCCGCAGCATACAGAAAGCACCTATTATGTGATCATACAGGTGAACCCTTTTAACCGGCAACCCAGTGGAGAGCCTTTGCTGGATGAAGATCCTCCAAGACTGCCTTATGCTACCCCGGAATATAGTTTGTATGTAGCACCCGCTTCTCAGTTGCCATCGGGTCAGCTGGGGAGTTACCAGATGGTGCTGGCCCGCATTAGTGTGGCGGATGGCCGTCCGCAGATGGATGATGACTACATCCCTCCATGTAGCATCGTTAGCGCGCATCCTGCTTTAATAGATCTCCACCATGAGCTGGATCAGTTTCTGGGACAAATGGAACTTTATGGCGTACACATCGTACAAAAAATTTACGGCAGGAATCAGAATAATGACCTGGCGCTGGTAGTATTGTATATCACCGAAAAAATGGTTCAGTTCCTTGGCACCCGCATCACCCAATTCAGATGGCTGGCCCTGAACCAGGCGCCTGCACAGATGCTGGAAATTATTGCCGGCCTCGCCCGTACCATGAAAAACGCTATTGATCAACGCGCCGGCGCGGGTAAAGAAGAATTACTCAACTACTTATCTGAATGGTGCGAACTAAGGCAGGGTGAGCTGGAAAACCTGATGATCAACTGTGCCAATATCCGTTATAAACACCTTGATATAAGAGAGTGTCTGCAACCCATGATTCCTTTTGTACGGGCCGTCAATAAACTGTTTGAAAGCCTGAGCAGACTGGATTATATCGGACGCAAGCAGGACAGCAATATTTTTGTGAAAGAAGAATCAGCCGAAGATGCCGAATACCTGCGTAAGCACAAAACCAAGCGTTGGTTTTTTACCGACTAAGAAAATGAAACAACATATTTCGTATCCCGATAAATTCAATCAAAAAAATCATTTCGTAGTATGCAAGTATTAAACAGGCAGGAAAGAAGTATTTCCTTTATATGGTTCCTGTTATTTTTTATCATAACAGTCGCCTTGTTTGTGTTAGCCGTATTCTTTAATTACCAGGTACCTGCCAGGGAAAATGCTTCCCTGCGTAAAGAACTGAGTTCATTCAGACAGGAACAGGCCTTCCAGACTGAGTTCCTGCAGAAGCTGGAAAAGGTAAAACATAATCTCGATTCCATTAATCTGCCTAACCAGAACGCCAATTATATGGATCAGGTAATAGCCGCTTCCCTGGCTGATATGCGTAACTCCATTCCCAAAGATGCCGTAACGCATTATGGGCTTTATGATAATATTGTACAGAACTGTTTATCACTGCAACAAACCAAGCAACAACTGCGTGAATTACAAAATGCACAGCAAAGTATTGCTGACCTGAAAATGCAGGTGGCAGACCTGAATGCGAAGGTGGAAAGTAAGAGCAGGGATCTTGATAACTGCAGACAAATGATGTTGCTGAACAGTCGTTCACACTAACTTTGATGGGTATATTGATGATAGATATTTGAATTAAAATTATTTGTTAGGACTCTTGACTATTGAAAAATTTCATCCTATATTTGGGACTTATAAATACATAAATAAATCCTAATTATTTTTTCTTTATTGTAACCTTAAAAATTAACCCACATGTCCTTCAAGGCAAAATTCACAGCAGGCGGTGAAGAGTACAACGTACAGCATGTCGCCTACGATCTCACACAGGAAACAGATGCTACAGGACGCCCATCGGCAATTACCCGTGGCGGACGTATTAAGCTGACGGTAGAATCTACCGGAAAAACAGAACTCTTTGAGTGGATGGTAAACAACTTTGAACGCAAAGATGGTTCCATCACCTTCTACAAAAGAGACACTGATTCCAAACTGAAAACTTTGGAATTTAAAGAAGGTTACCTGGTTAAGTTTGAAGAGTCTTTCGACTACGAAAACAAAAACCCAATGGTCATCTCCTTTACCATTTCAGCCCGTGAAGTTAGCATGGGCAACGCAAAACATGTTAATGAATGGGTGTAATAACTCCTAACATTATTATGCAAAAAGGGCTGTCTCTGAAATTGAGACAGCCCCTTTTTTTTGAATTATTATGCTAATGCCGTTTTTAAACGGTTAGACGTCTGTTAATGAAATTCCGTAAAATTCAAGCATCGATCTGCCATCCCTGGTTTTGATGTCAGTATTTGCCCCGTGATCAATTAATAATTTTATCATTTCGAGGTATCCTTCCCGTTTGTCGCTTATCGCGTACGCCAAAGGCGTATTTCCTGACTGATCAGCTATATCTGTTGGTACGCCGGCATCGATCAGGGTTTGGGCGATATCAATAAATTTATACAAGGCAGCATAGTGAAGCGCTGTCATCCCTCTTCGATCTGCCTTGTTTACATCGACATGATGGGCTATTAGAAAATCGATTATAATCTTTTTGTTTTCAATCACAGCTCGTTGAAGGATGGGGCTACCATCCCGGGCATCGACTGAATTTACGTCGGCGCCATCGGTCACCAGCGTTTTCATTGCTTCAAAATCATCGAGTATAAAAGCCTCCTGCATTTTTTGACGAAATTTCTCACTCATGATGCAGGCATTTTGTTTTCAAAGAATTAAATTTTAACAGCATTTTTTGTGCAGTTTGATGATGGCAGATAAACAAATAGTTTTGGGATTCAACAGCAGCAGTGATACCTTTTCTACTCTGCACTAATCCACTCGCCCTGCTCCGGAATAAGTGCAGACAAGCCTGCAGCGCTTACTTCCGCTCTCAATGCTTCTCTGCTCAGAAAACAATGATTGATGGCGCCCATATGCACCGCCATCACTTTGCTCTGCGCAGGATGTTGAATGGTTTTAATCACATCATTGGCAGTCATCGTAATAGGATCTCCCTGCAGGAATTGTGCAGCGCCGGCATTTACAACTACATAATCCGGTTGGAAAGTATCCATAGCAGTATTCACTTCTTCACACCAGATAGTATCTCCGGCAATATATAAAGTAGTGTGTTCGTCTTGTAACACAAAGCCGGACACAGGCGCCATCATCTTACCGATTTCTCCGGTGCCATGCTGTCCGCCGGTGCGGCTGATAGTGGTATTTTCCCAGTTAACGGACGTGTGAACAGGTATTACCTGCATGAAACCTTGTTCTGTCAATGCTGTTACATCTTCCGGCTGACAAAATACCGGCAGTTGTTTCGGTAAAATAGCCTGCGCGGTAACATCCCAGTGATCCCTGTGACGATGGGTGAGAAGGATCGCATCTAAAGAAGACAGCAGTTGTTTCAGTTCGGATTCGTTCATAGGGAGTTCCGTCATCGGGTTGCGGATGGTATTTGCCGCATTGGGAACGGTATCCAGACTGTCTTTCGCGCCCAGCATAGGGTCAACCAGTATCCGCTTGTTATTCCATTCTAATAGCAATGTAGCGTTGCGTAAAAATTGTATGCGCATGGTGTAGCAAATTTTGAAGAATGGAATAAAGTTATTAATTAATTGCCCACCATATCCATAAAATGTAGAGTGGCTGAAATGCTAACCGGCTCCAGGTATACCAGGGTTTGGCAGGTAGTCCGCCGGGAGCAGGTAATTGTTGTACCGCCACGCGGATATTAGCGGGAAACATGCCCACCAGCAGTATCATTAATCCCCAGCCGGCATAGTATTGTGTGGCAGGAAATAATAAACCTGCTCCCAACAGCATTTCCAGTATGCCGGTAAACAAGATCAGAAAACGCGGGAAGGGAAACCATCCTTCAATCATATAAATGAGTTTGCCGGGCTTCAGCAAATGGAAGAAGCCGATCATCAGAAACATAACGGCAGCGGATATACGTGCATCGAATGACAGTAGCTGCAATGCCGAAACAGAAAAGATATAGCCTATAGCCAGCAGCAAAAGAGCGATACTGCATAAACCGGAAAAGAATGCMATGTGTGTATTTTTTAGAATACAAATGTCATCATCTTCTTCCCAAATGACACTAACAAATGTTAGTTAATCCGGTGTACTCATATTTTTACGGATGCGACTAAGACTTTCGGGCTCGATGCCCAGATAGGAAGCAATTTGTTTAATAGATATGTGCTGTACTACTTCCGGATGTTCCTGCAGTAGCTGCGCATATCTTTCCTGGGCAGTAAACTGAAGGAAGGACAGCTCCCGGTTGTATTTGCTCAGGTATTGGTATTCTGCCATAAGACGACCGATCCGCTCAGACTGATGAGAGCTGGCATATAAGCGGTGCAGGTCGTGATAATAAAAGGCGTAGCCGGTTACCGGTGTTATGGCCTGCAGATTTACCGCAGCCGGCTGCCTCGTAATGAAGGAGGCATAAGAAGTGGTAAAAGCGCCGGGAAAGGCAAAATCCATACTGATATCCTTGCCTTCATGAACAGTGTATACTCTGACAATACCCGTTTCAATAAAGAAAACGGCATTGGCGGTTTTTCCTGCTTCTGAAAGATAATCTCCAGCCAGGAAAGAGACGGGCTGCAGGATGGCCTCAAATTGTTCCCAATGAACCATGGGTTCTTTTAGCAATGCCTGCAGCTGCTCACGAATCTTAGTGGTACCTGACATTAAGTTTTTCTCAGTTGAATGGACTGAACAAAATGATGATGTCCTTTTTCCAGGATCAGGCTTGCGCGATAGCGGGTAGGCGCAATATTTTGTTCCAGGTTAGGTTTGTTGATATCATCCCATATCTGAGTGGCTAATTCCACTGTGGCGGTATCAGAGAGATGAGCATACCGGTGGAAAAAAGATTCGGGATTCTGAAAGGCCGTCATGCGGAGCGATTCAAAGCGGGCGATGTACCATTTGCGGATATCTTTTTCTGCGGCATCCACATAAATACTGAAGTCGAAGAAGTCGGATACGAAAACGGCAGGATCTTTCTGCTGTTGGCGATGACGTACCTGCAACACATTCACGCCCTCTACAATCACAATATCAGGCTGTTCTATCCACTGTAACTGCCCGGGTAATACATCGTACTCAAGATGCGAGTAAAGGGGCGCTGCTACCTTTTCTTTGCCTGATTTTACATCTGCCAGAAAATGGATCAATCTTTTGATATCATAGCTTTCGGGAAAGCCCTTGCGGTTCATGATATTATTGGCATCCAACACTTTGTTGGGATATAGAAAACCATCTGTGGTGACCAGGTCTACTCTTGGATGGTTAGGCCATGCCTGCAAGAGTTTTTGCAATACTCTGGCGGTGGTACTTTTTCCTACGGCCACACTTCCGGCAATGCCAATGATGTAAGGTACTTTGTGTACCTGGCTGCTGAGAAAATTACTGGTAGCGTTATGTAACTGTTGTGAGGCGGTTACATATAAATTCAACAGATGTGCGAGTGGAAGATATACCTGGGTAATTTCTTCCTGTGTGAGTGGTTCGTTCATGCCATGCAGCGCTTCCAGGTCATAGTCCTGCATTTGCAGCAAAGCATCACCGCTTCTTTCTGCCCATTCTTTCCGGGAGAAACTGATATAGGGAGTGTAGCGGTCGCGTTTCAGAGAAGTGGTCATTACAGTGCTTTTTAGCTTTTAGCAGTTAGCTTTTAGCTTTTAGAAAATGCAGCGGAGACTAACATATGATGATATCCGCTGCATTTTCTAAAAGCTAAAAGCTAATGGCTAACAGCTTTATTGTTGTATATAAACAGTCTTTACGTTCAAAAATTCGTGTGTGCCTTCCAGTGATAGTTCGCGTCCATAGCCCGATTGTTTTACGCCACCAAAGGGAAGGCGTGCATCTGAGCGAACCATGGCATTAATAAATACGTTGCCGCTTTCTATTTGTGTAGCCAGCCGGGCAGCTTTATCCAGGTCGCTGGTCCACAGTGCAGCGCCTAAACCAAATTCTGTTTCATTGGCAAGAGCAATGGCATGGGCTTCGTCAGCGGCTTCTATGATAACGGCCAGTGGCCCGAATGTTTCTTCTTTAAATGCTGTCATCTGATTAGTCACCCCTGTCAGCAGGGTGGGAGCAAAGTTACAGCCTTCATGCGTGCCCCCCAACTCTATTCTGGCGCCCTGACTGATACTTTCCTGCAGTTGTCTGGCCAGGTCGTCTGCCAGGTCCGGACGAGCCATAGGTCCCATGGTAGTACTTTCCTGGGTAGGATCACCCTGTTTCAGTTCCCCGATAATGCGTTTTACTGCTGATGTAAAAGCGGGTGCAATTTCTTTTTCCACAATCCAGCGCTTGGCGGCAATGCAGGATTGACCGGCGTTTTGCATGCGCCCCTGTACGGCGGTTTTGGCGGCAGCTTCCAGGTTAGCGTCTTTCAATACGATGAAAGGATCGCTGCCACCCAGTTCCAGCACCGTTTTTTTGATGTACTTGCCCGCCAGTGCTGCCACACTTTTGCCTGCCGGCGTACTGCCGGTGAGGGTAACACCCTGTACACGGGGATCTGCGATGATGGGTTCTATATCTTTGGAAGATACCAGTACAKACTGGAAAGTACCAGCCGGAAAATTGCTTTCCGAAAATAATTTTTCTATAGCGAGTGCGCAACCACTTACGTTACTTGCATGTTTCAGTAAGCCGGTATTGCCTGCGAGTATATTGGGAATAGCAAAACGGAATACCTGCCAATAAGGGAAATTCCATGGCATAATCGCCAGTACGATACCTTTCGATTCATAGGAAACATAGCTTTTATAGGCATCGGAACGGATGGGTTTATGCTGTAACATTTCGGCTATGTTTTCTGCATAATATTCAGCAGAGGTAGCACACTTTAATACTTCTGCTCTTGCTTCTTTCAGCGTTTTACCCATTTCCTGTGTAATCAGTGCTGCATGGATATCTACCTGATCCTTCATGGACTGTGCTACCTGCATCATCCACTGCCTGCGTTGCTCCAGCGGCACTTCCAGTAATTGCCGCCAGGCTTTGTGTCCCAGCTGTAATTTCTGCTCTATCTCTGATGGCGTGTGTGCTGTATATTCAGCAATGGTTTCCTGTGTAAATGGATTGATGCTTGTAAACATACTCTGTAGCTTTTAGTAAATAGTCACACAAATTTACCGTTTTCCACTAAAAGCAAAGTCCTAAAAGCGAATTGCTATCTTTGCATTGCTAAAAAATAAAAGGACTTTATGGCGCTCAGCAGATGGAATATATTGATTATGGCCCTTTGTACAGGGTTGATCGTTGCTAATATTTATTATAGCCAGCCTTTGCTGGTGTTGATGAGTGACGAATTTGGGGTGAGTGAAAGCAACGCAGGACAGGTAACTTTTTTTACGCAGGTAGGCTATGCGCTGGGGTTGTTGTTTTGTGTGCCTTTGGGAGATAAGCTGGAGAGAAAAGGCCAGATAGTAGTAATGACACTGGCTGCTGTGGTAGCCCTCATAGCTGCGGCAAAATCTGTCAATATTACGATGTTGAAAATTACCGGCCTGATGATTGGTTTTACCTCCGTAGTTCCTCAGCTGATATTGCCGCTGGCAGCCAATCTTTCAGATCCTGCCAGTCGTGGTAAAGTGATAGGAACGATCATGAGTGGCTTACTGGTAGGCATATTATTATCGCGTACCCTGAGCGGTGTGGTTGGTCATCACTTCGGCTGGCGTGCCATGTTCTGGATAGCAGCGGGTATCAGCGCACTGCTGGCAGTAATTATGATCACTTCTTTCCCTTCCAGTAAACCTAATTTTAGTGGTACTTACGGTGATCTGATGAAATCATTACTCACACTGATCAAAGAGCAGCCTATGTTAAGGGAGGCTTCTGCCATCAATGCATGTTGCTTTGCTATGTTCGGCATGTTCTGGACTACAGTGGTATTCCTGTTATCTGGTGCTCCCTTTAAGTATACGAGTGAGCAAATAGGACTCATGGGACTCGCTGCCGCTGCAGGTGCGCTGGGCGCTCCGCTGGTAGGACGGATTGCAGATAAAAAAAATCCACGTATAGCCATTGGGTATGGTATCATTTTTTTATTCCTGGGCTACTTCCTGTTTTATGCATTCCAAGCAAATATTATCGGTATCGTCATCGGTATCATTGCCATTGATCTTGGTTTACAGGGCATCCATGTATCCAATCAAACCCGTATCTACACCCTGTTACCGGAAGCAAGGAACCGTTTGAACACGGTGTTTATGACCGCCAGTTTTATTGGTACCTCGCTGGGCTCCGGTATTGGATTGTGGGTGTGGTCAGTAGCGCAATGGAATGGTGTATGCATAGCTGGTACCGCTTTGATTACAGTGGCACTGATCATTTATCTGACTACTTATAAAAAGGCAAAAGGAGTACTCAGCGCTTAACCCGGTTGAGCATCCATATTACGACTAACAGGTAGCCCATCATACAATATAGTGCTACTTTATAAGCCATATAATAGTTACCGGAAGTGCGGKCCAGGTAAAGAAAAATGCCGCCTAATATACTTACGCCCAAAGCAGAAGCAATTTGCTGGATCGTAGAATATACGCCGCTGGCTGCTCCTGCTTTGGTGGCTGGTATATCCCACATTGCTACCTTCAATAAAGACGGCATCAGCAAGCCGGAACCACTGCCATATATGATCAAACAGGGAATAATTTCCCAGGGCGTTATCTCATCTCCCCAAAATAATATTAACTGCCCGATAAAAGAGATGATCATCAACAAACAGGCGACCTGTAATAAGCGGATGCGAAAGCGTGCTGCATTTTTGATGGACCATAAAGAAGCCAGTAGGTAGGAAATGGTTTGCAGCACGAAGTATTTGCCTGCCGTGAAAGGAGATATGTGAAAGCCATTCTGGAAATAGATAGACACCGTAAAAATATAAGCGGTATTTACCCCAAAGAAAAATAATACACTAATGATGCCGGTATTAAAACTCCGGATACGAAAGAGTTCCATCGGGACCAGCGGATCGCGTTGTTGTTTGCCTAACCTGTATTGATATCCTACAAAAATAACCAGCAGTATTACTGCTGCTATTAACATGCCTATTGTCCATAACGGCCAGCCCAGCTCGGTACCCTGTATAATAGGGTATATCAGGAGAGATAATGCCAGTGTAAGCAAAATGATGCCCGGCACATCAAAGCGGGTAGATTTATTTTGCTCAGATTCCTGCACAAAATAATAAGCAAGTATCATGGCCATGATGCCTACCGGCAGGTTGACCAGGAAGATTAAACGCCAGCCATCTGTGATCAGGTGAGAAGAAATGAAGTACCCACCCAGAAATTGCCCGATGGTAGCACCTGTGCCCAGTGATATCCCGTATAGCCCATATGCTTTGTCCCTGTCTGCTGGCGAATGGAAGTTCAGTTGGATCAGCGTAATGGTTTGCGGTACAGTAAACGCGGCAGCCATACCTTGTAACAACCGGGAGATGATGAGCATTTCCATGGAGCCGGCAAAGCCACACATGGCGGAGGTGATGGTGAATGCTGCCAGTCCGGCAATAAACACCTTTTTCTTGCCGAGGTAATCGCCGGTGCGGCTGCCGGTAATCAGGAATACGGCGTATCCCAGCAAATAAGAAGCTATCACCAGTTCCAGGGCAGCATCAGTGCTGTGAAAATAGGCTTTGATGGCCGGCGCGCTGATGTTAACGATGAAGATGTCTATCACCGTGATCAGTGGTGCCAGCAGGATGACAGCCAGAGATAACCATGGGTTTACAACTGGCTGAGCGATATATACAGACTGGTCTGTTTTCATTTAGGTAAAATTTTTGACTTGCTTAGATGATTGTTGAATAATTGTTAATGATGGATCGCGGTTGGGGGACTCGGCCTTACAAAGTGGTCAGCAGTTTTAGCACTACTTTCTTGGTATTTTCCATTGGCTTAGCGGACTTTTGCGTATATCCTTGCAGGCCGGCACCTTCGTAAAGGTTCAGTAGCATATCTGTCATCTCATTTAATTCATCCGCAGGAAATGGATCTTTTATCACCTGTAATTGTTCTGCTATAAATGATCGCAGGCTTTGGGTATGTGTTTGTACCTGGAGGAGCGCATCTTCATTGAGTCCAGGTAATTCATAGGCGATACGAATAAAGGCGCAACCTTTGAATTGATTGCTTTGCATGTGTTGCAGGCGGTATTCATACAGTCCCAACAGCTTTTCCTTGCCTGGTGTCATATCTTCCAGGAATTGTGTTCGCTCCTCTTGTCTGCTGAGCCGGGTTCTCAAGAGATATTCTGTCAGCAACGCCTCTTTGGACGGAAAATGCTGATACAGACTGGCTTTGGCGATACCAGCTTCTTCAATGATCTGGTTAATGCCAGTGGCCAGGTAGCCCTGTTTGTAAAACAACTCGCTGGCAGTATTTAAAATCCTTTCTTTGGCGCCCTGTTCTTTCATGAGGCAATATTAGGTATTATTTTACAAACAGACAAGTCTGTATAGTTAATAGCTGTTAGCTTTTAGCAGTTAGCTTTTAGTAAATGCAGCGGAGAGGACATATTATGTTTTATGTGAAAATGCAACGGAGATTAAGTACCAGACTTAATCTCCGTTGCATTTTTTGCTAAATGGAATTAGCTAACAGCCAATGGCTGTACAAATTATTGTCTTCGCTGCATTTACTAAAAGCTAACTGCTAAAAGCTAATAGCTAGTCAACCTTCGTAATTTTCAGCATATTTGTTGGTAAGTGTTGTTTCACGGGCGTGCTACCGGTATTAACGGCTACATCACCTGTTTTAATGAAACCTCTTTCTTTCAGGATGTTGATCTGATCGAAAACGATATCATCGAGACTTTCTTCTTCTTCGTAGTAGAAAGCGCGAACACCCCAGCTGAGGCTCAGCTGATTTACCAGTGATCTTTCTTTGGTAAAGATAAAGAGTGGGCTGCGTGGGCGGTAGCTACTCAGCATAAAGCCGGTGTAGCCGCTCTGGGTCATACCAATGAGGGCATCTGCATCCAGGTCTTCCGCAATTTTACATGCATTGTAGCACAGTGCATCGCTGAGGAAGGTAGGAGAGTGACGGTGAGGGATCAGGTTACGGTTGTAGATGATCGCTTCTTTTTCCACTTCCTGGATGATTTTGTTCATAGTTTGGATCACCAGTTCAGGGAACATACCAGTAGCCGTTTCACCGCTGAGCATTACCGCATCTGCACCTTCCAGTACTGCGTTAGCAACGTCGGTAATTTCACTACGGTTAGGACGGGTGCGGTCCATCATGCTTTCCATCATTTGTGTAGCCACAATAACGGGTTTCGCACGGTGAATACACTTGCGGATGATGTCTTTCTGGATCATCGGGATCTGCTCTACCGGCAGTTCTACACCGAGGTCACCGCGGGCAATCATCACGCCATCGCTTTCCCAGATAATTTCTTTCAGGTTCTGGATCGCTTCTGGTTTCTCAATTTTAGAGATCACCTTCATTTTAGAATTGCGTGCCTCCAGACGTTTGCGCAATACAGCGAGATCTTTTACGCTTCTTACGAAAGACAATGCCACCCAGTCACATTCGTGATCAATGATGAATTCCAGATCCACAATATCTTTATCTGTCAGTGCTGGCAGAGATATTTTGGTATCTGGCAGGTTGAAGCCTTTTTTGGAAGATAATACACCTGGTAAGGAAACTTCTGCTTTGATTTCGCCGCTGGCAGTGATTTCTTTTACTACTGTTTCAATTTTACCGTCGTCCAGCAAAATTTTCTGGCCAACTCTAAGATCTTTGTACAGGTCGGGATAGGAAACGTAAATTTTTTCCATGTTGCCTACCAGCTTCTCGTTCACGAAAGTGAGGATATCACCTTTCTTCAACGGCAGGGCATTGTTTTCGATTTCACCTACACGGAGCTTCGGACCCTGTAAATCGGCCAGGATAGCTACGGTGTAAGGTTCGGTTTTGTTGATTTGACGGATATATTCAATGATCCTCGCTTTGTCTTCATGAGATCCATGAGAAAAGTTGAGGCGGAATACGTTAACACCAGCTTTTACCAATGTCAGCAGTCCATCATAGGTATCACACGCAGGCCCTACGGTAGCCACGATTTTTGTTTTGTGCGAAGAGTGTTCTCTACCCGCAGCATTATCCATCTGCTTGTGATAGTATTTCGAAAGATCCTTTGTACTCATAAGTCTAATTTTTTAACTCGCAAGAATTTTAACAATCTTAAACCATTCGGGGTCAATTTCCTGTTTGGCTTTAACAGCTTTATCAAGAGGGGTGTAATGGATCTTGTCGTTGACAACACCAATCATTACATTGTGGATGCCTTCGAGGAGGGCATCTACGGCAGCATAGCCCAGGCGGCTGGCCAGAATACGATCTGTGCAGGTGGGAGCGCCACCACGCTGAATATGCCCGAGGATACTTACCCGGGTATCCAGCTGAGGGCACCTTTCTTTAATAATGCGACCAACTTCTGTAGCACCGCCGGTTTCATCACCTTCGGCTACTACAATCAGATTAACCAGTTTTCTGCGGCGTTCGTTCGCTTGCAGCTCTTCGATAATGTCATTTACTTCTGTTTTGCGTTCAGGCAGCAATATGTGCTCCGCACCGGTGGAAATGCCGCTGTGTAATGCAATGTAACCAGCGTCACGGCCCATTACTTCGATTACAAATAAACGGTCATGCGCATCCGCTGTGTCCCTGATTTTGTCTATCGCTTCTACTGCTGTATTCACAGCCGTGTCAAAACCAATAGTGGAATCAGTCCCTGCAATGTCCTTGTCAATAGTACCAGGCAAGCCTATACACGGAATGTCAAATTCCTGGCTGAACTTTTGCGCACCATTGAACGAGCCGTCTCCACCAATTACTACGAGCCCGTCAATGTTGTGTTTTTTCAGATTTTCGTAAGCCATTTTTCGCCCTTCATATTCATAGAACTCTTTGCACCGGGCGGTCTTCAATATGGTGCCTCCGCGCTGTATGATGTTGGCTACAGATTTGGACTCCATCGGGAAAATTTCGTTCTTCAACATTCCCCTATAGCCGTACATAATGCCATACACATTCAGCTGATGATAAATGCCCGTTCTTACAACTGCACGAACTGCGGCGTTCATGCCAGGAGCATCTCCTCCCGATGTAAGGACTGCAATGTTGTTCAGTTTTTTCATATAAATTGCTAAAAAAATATCTTAAAGGCGCACAAAAATAACATTTTGCAATTGTTTTCTAACTGTTATCTGATGAAATAACCTAAATTTTTAATTTCCATCAAACAAAGTAGCTAAAATTTTCAAAAAATATTACGCATGTTAAATAAAAATAATAAACGGTGGATCTTTATGAGCATGAGTTTAATAGCATCACAAGCAATGGGACAACAGCAAACAATCAGTTATCCAGATACAAAAAAGGTAGATACAGTAGACGATTATCATGGTACCAAGATAGCAGACCCTTACCGGTGGCTCGAAAACGATCACAGCGAAGAAACACAAGCCTGGGTTGCAGCACAGAACAAGGTTACACAGGACTATCTCTCAAAAATCCCTTTCCGCGCGGAAATCCGGAAACGACTGGAAGAACTCTGGAATTATCCGAAAAACGGAGCGCCAGTTAAACATGGTAATTATTATTACTATTTTAAGAATGATGGACTGCAAAACCAGGCCATCCTTTATCGCACTGCCACTTTAGGAGGCACCCCGGAAATTTTCCTCGATCCCAACAAGCTCTCTGCCGCCGGTACCACCGCACTGGGCAGCATCGCTTTCTCCAAAGACGGCAAACATGCAGCTTACCTGCTCGCCAAAGCGGGATCCGACTGGCAGGAAGGTTTTGTCATGGACGTGGAAACGAAACAACTTCTGTCCGACAAACTGGAATGGGTGAAATTCAGCGGCCTCGCCTGGAAAGGTGATGGCTTCTATTACAGCCGCTACGACAAACCGGACGAACAAAACAAACTATCCGGCAAAAACCAGTTCCAGAAAGTTTACTACCATAAATTAGGAGATACACAGGAAAAGGATGTATTAATATACAAAGACGATGAACATCCCCTGCGTAACGCCGCAGTACAGGTAACGGAAGATGAGCGTTTCCTCATCCTCAGCACCTCTGAAGGCACTTCCGGCCGGGAGCTTCGCTACCTGGATACACAAAATCCCACACAAAAGGATTTTGCCATGCTGGTAAAAGGTTTCGACTATGAACCGGGCGTAATAGATAATGATGGTGGTAAGCTGATGGTGCGCACTAATCACAATGCCCCTAATTATAAAGTAGTACTGATTGATCCGGCCAATCCGGCGGAAGCCAACTGGAAAACGATTGTACCTGAAAAGAAAGAAGCACTGCAAGGCGCCGGCACGGGCGGCGGCAATTTATTCCTTTCTTACCTGAAGGATGCTGCTACCAAAGTATATCAGTATGATTACAGCGGTAAACTGGTACATGAAGTAAAACTACCGGGTATTGGTACCGCTGGCGGATTTGGTGGTAAAGCAGCAGATAAGGAGTTCTTCTATACCTATACCTCTTTTGTTACACCACCTACGGTATATAAATATGATATCTCCACAGGCACTTCTACTTTATATGATAAAGCGGATGTGAAGTTCAATCCTGCCAGTTACGAAACCAAACAGGTATTCTTTAAAAGTGCAGACGGAGCCAATGTACCAATGTTCCTTTCTTACAAAAAAGGGATCCGGCTCAATGGCAGCAACCCGGTATTGATTTATGGATATGGTGGTTTCAATATCCCGCAAACACCGGGCTTCAGCGTATCTAACCTGTACTTTATGGAACAGGGCGGCATTTATGCCGTGGTAGGGCTGCGTGGTGGCAGTGAGTACGGTGAAGCATGGCATAAAGCCGGTATGCTTGATAAGAAGCAGAATGTATTCAATGATTTTATTGGGGCAGCGGAATACCTGATCAAAAGCAAATATACCAACCCTACAAAGATTGCGATCCGCGGCGGTTCAAATGGCGGGCTCCTGGTAGGCGCCTGTATGACGCAGCGTCCTGAACTGTTTAAAGTAACATTGCCGGCAGTAGGCGTCATGGATATGCTGCGTTTTCAGAAGTTCACTATCGGCTGGGCATGGGCAGTGGAGTATGGCAGCAGTGATCATGCAGATCAGTTTAAATACCTGCTGCAGTATTCACCACTGCATAACCTGAAACCGGGAACTGCTTATCCGGCTACGCTGATTACTACGGCAGATCACGATGATCGTGTAGTGCCTGCTCACTCCTTTAAGTTTGCAGCCACACTGCAGGCAGATAACGCAGGTCCTAATCCTGCCCTGATCCGTATTGATACACAGGCGGGACATGGTGCAGGTAAGCCTACTTCCAAATTGATTGATGAGGCAACAGATATCTGGGCATTTACGATGTATAACCTCGGGATGCATAAATAAAAGAAAGCAAAGGGCTTAAAGCAGAAAGCTATTGTAGCGGATGATTATAGCGGAAATAATTTCTTGCGGTATCATTCACTACAATAGCTTTTTGCTTTAAGCTTTCTGCTTTTTTCCTTATCTTTAGAAATAGCGTTTTGAATATGGCTTTATGAAGGTACTTATAACTGGTAGTAACGGATTATTGGGACAACATCTGATCCCGCTTTTTCTGCAAGATGGAAAATATGATGTGATAGCCACGGGCAGAGGCCCGAATCGTTTTCCCCTGCGGGATAACTATACCTATGAGGCAGTAAACCTCCGGGATGCCGGCAGTGTAAAGCAGCTGGTGGAAAAGCATCATCCGGATATTATTATCCATGGTGGTGCTATGTCGCAGGTAGATGATTGTGAGAAAAATAAGGATGCTTGCTGGGATACCAACGTAGGCGCTACGCGTTACCTGGTACATGCCGCAGAAAGTATCAACGCCTTCTTCATTTTCCTGTCTACTGATTTCGTATTCGATGGTTTACAGGGCCCCTACAGCGAAGATGCGACGGTTAATCCTATCAATTATTATGGTACCAGTAAAGTAGCTGCAGAGCGACTGATCATCAACAGCAAGCTGTCGCAGTGGGCAATTGTCCGTACAGTGCTGGTATATGGTGTAGTGGCAGATCCGCATCGCAACAACATGATTACCTGGGTGAAAAATAATTTACAGCAGGGTAAAAAAGTGAAAGTGGTGGATGATCAGTGGCGTACCCCTACACTCTGTCATGATCTGGCGCAGGGTTGTTTGTTGATTGCAGCTAAAAAAGCCACCGGCTTCTTTAATATCTCCGGTAATGAAATACTCACTCCTTATGATATGGCCATCAAAACGGCCGAATTCTTTAACCTGGATACCTCGCTGGTAGAAAAGATCAGTGCGAAAACATTGGCGCAACCTGCTGCCCGTCCTGCTAAAACAGGATTGCTGATAGATAAGGCGGCGAAGGAGCTGGGATACCAGCCCCGCACGTTTGCGGAGGGGCTGGAGATTGTGGCTGGAGAAATTAAAGTCTGACGACTAGTATTCCAGGTATACATTTTTTCCGAATACACTTCTGATGGTGTCGAGTCGCAGCGTTGTATCTGCAGGTAATACATGCAATTCAATCGCAGTGCGGAACAGACTATCTCTTTTGTAGATCACCAATGTTCTCTTCCAGGATGCCTGCTTTTTCTGTGCCAGCACTGCTGCACTACTATCTTTATATGTTTTCACAACAGCAAAATAAGTGTGTACTGCATTTGCAGCTGCCACTGAATCGGCTATTGCTACCTGTTTCAGTGAATCTATGGCTGCCTGTTTTGCAATGGAATCTGTATTAACCGAAGGGGCAGACTCAGATGCAGGAGTAGACACTCCGGAAATATACCACCAGGCAGCCAATCCTATTACAATGGCTGCAATAGGAATACCTGCCCACCACCATTTAAATCCGCTTTCTTCTGTCACCGCTTCCAGTGTATCTTCCACTTCTTCCGTCATGATAGGTTCCAGTGCCTGCTTTTGTTCAGGTGGAGGGGGAGGAGGTGGTGGCGTAAAAGAAGCAGGTTTAGTATCTGGACGCTCAATAGGTGTAATGTCTAATGTTGCTTTTTCTATGGGCAGCTCTTCCGCATGAAAATGGATGTTACCGGCAAAGTCGCCCTGCAACTGTCCAATACCCGGCAACACCAGCGGTGTACCTGATTTCAGCCCCTCTTTCAGTTCTTCCAGGTATTTTTCAAGCTTGCGTTGTGCTACAGCCGGCACCAGGTTTTCCTTCAGGGCAATCCATTCCACGCAGGAACCATCGTCCTGCCATTGCTGGGTAAAGATCACCTGCTCCCGTGGAGCAGTTAACGTTTGTGCCTGGGAGTTATAATGCGCCGGAAAATGTTGTACAGAAAAAGTTCCCAGCTGTGGTACTACACAAACCCGCTGTTTAAACAGCACTTCCTGGATATATTGTTCTAGCATCATGCTTTTAGCTGTTAGCTTTTAGTAAATGCAGCGGAGAGGAACGCAGGATATGGTGCTTTCTGCTGTTTTTGCTAAAAGGGAAGTTAAGAATTTGTCGGCACTTGGCCAGCTTTTAGCCATTAGCTTTTAGCAAATGCAGCGAAGAATATCAAATATTAATCTCCGCTGCATTTGCTAAAAGCTAAAAGCTAATGGCTAAAAGCTGATAAGAATGTCCGGTATCACCATCAGAACTTAATCAGTACTCCACCTACAATATTGAACCCATAAGTGGGGTACAGGTAGTAGCGCTGGTAGTGCGAATTGAAAATATTATTTGCGTTCACCCAGAGGCCGAAATTTTTGCTGATATCATAGGATGCGCCTGCATTCAGGTCCCATGCACCTTTGGTTTTATTGAAATCTTTGTTGGGAAGCAGGTAATAGCTGCCACTCAGTGCAAAGAGATCTGCATTGAGGTGTAATTTTTTAGCGATGGTATATTGTGCAAACAAATCGCCCTGGAATGCCGGCAGGTGCCATGGTTGTACTTCTGTTTCCTGTTTGTTATAATTATACCAGTCGAAGCTCACGCGTGCCTGGAATTTTTCTTCTTCAATATAACCTACTTCGGCGTGTACCTGGAAGGCACGCAGCATGGTTTCATTACGGGTGGTGAACTTCTTGGTATCGGCGCTATCGTTTACAAACAGCGGCATATTGTACCAGGTAACGGACGCGAATTTGGTGTTATAGTTAAAATGGCTGCCCAAAGTACCTTTGATACCAGTATATTTTTCTTCTACACGGGTATTCAACATTTCGCCGGGTAAGCCCGCGAGGAAAGGATTTTTGTTGGCCAGGTTACGATAGGAATTCTTTTCGAAATAAGATATCCATCCACTGCTCAGGATCAGTTTTTTGCGTACCAGGTGTGATTCATTCACGATGTCTGGCAATACATAAAATTTACTGTCGGTCCAGGTAGGATTTACGCCTACATGCAATACAAATCCGGGCTTGATGATATCTACCGCAGGATGAACAGCTACTATATTATTATTGATGGCGCGGTTGTTATCCTGTTTATAGGTAGACAGGTCAAATACACCTTCTACACCTACGTAGATATCTTCAAAAACCTGCTTACGTATAGGAGCTTTCAGCAGGAAGGTATTTTCAGTGCGTTTGTAGGAATCATTGAACAGAATGAACTTCACCTGGGGCTGAAAAGTAAATGCCCAGTCGTTCTGCGGCCGGTTTTGCATGCCTACGGTGGCTGTCAGCTGGTTAAAGGTTTGTTCTGTATCCTTCTTTTTATAATTGGCGGTATCATGACCATAACCATAATAATGAACAGTATTACGATCGTAGCCAATGCTTCCGTCAAATTTAAATTTGGGCAGCAGGTAAGTGCCGGCGGCCAGCACATTCAGGTTGCTGTAGATCTGATCTGAAATTTCCTTGCCCTGGGAACCGGTATAGTTTACATATAAACCGTAGTTATACATATCCTTTCTGCCGCTACCAAAGCCTGCCTGCACATAAGGTGTTTTTAAATTACCATAGCCCAGTTTCACGAAGTTGTTCTGCAGATAGGAGAGGGAGTCTTTCCCCAGCGCCAGTGGTTTCAGTGGCGTGGCCTGGTACATGAAGTTCAGGTTCAGCGCCGGTATCTGGTATTTGAGCGAAGGCCTGCTGGTATCAATTCCCGGCAAAGTAGCCGTGAGATTGAGTTTGTAGGCATCGCGCAGTTTAGGCTGATTGGTGGAAATGATGTCGATCGTTTCCTGTTTCAGCGGTTCCTGAGCGAAGGTCTTTTGTGAAGACAGCAGTCCGGCCGCGCTCAGTGCGGTGATGATGAAAGTACGTTTGTTATATATTGTTTGAATGTTCATGCTTTGTTGCGCTTAAATGTCAAAATTCTAACATCCGGAATGAATGTTATTTCTTCGGTTTTTTACCTGCTGCTTTTTCTTCTGCTTCTGCTTTGGCCAGTTTATCTTTTGCTTCCTGTTTCAGTTCAGGGATAGAGCTGTTGGTCACGATACTCTGGTAAGTAGCTTTTGCATTGAAATAGTCCTGTTGACGGGTATATACATCACCCAGCAGAATATATGATTTAGCCACCCAGAATTCGTAGGAGGGGGTATTTTTAATCACATCAAAACCTGCTTTTTCAGCGGCGTCCAGTTCATTCTGTTGCAGGTAGCAGTCCGCAATACTGTAGCGGGCTTCAGCGCCTGTTTCAGATTTTGTCATGCCGGCCACTGTTTTGAATTCAGCCAGCGCAGCTGCATAATCTTTTGCCTGTTGCAGTGCTTTACCACGATAGAAATGAGCGATAATCTGGTCATCGGTGCTGATATTAGCGGCAGCCAGTAACATTTCGGCGTAGTTGGTCACTTCATCCCAGCGTTTCAGCTGATAGTTGCTACGGAGTAATCCCCTGGTGGCAGAAAGACTGTTTTCTTTGCTGGTGGCCAGGTCCTGCAGTTGCAGGTAATAGGTCCGTGACTTTTCATAATTTTTTTGCTGGTAGAAGTTGATATTAGCCGCCTGCAATGCAGATCTTTCTGCATACAAACTGTTGTTACGGGATAATACAAATTCATAAGCTGGCAGTGCTGCCGTATAGTCTTTATTGTTATATGCGCATTCTGCTTTATAGAAGTAAGCCGGTAAGATAAACTGACCGTTTGGATATTTCTGGATGTAGTTATTGAATCCGTTGGTAGCGCCTGCACAGTCGTTGCTGGTGAACCTGGATTCTGCTGCTGCATAGGTGAGGGAGTCTTCCGCAGTAGCCGTTACCGTTCTGCCGCTGGCCTTCAGGAAGGCGAGGTAGTCATCGGTTTTGCCCTGGCTTACATAAATAGACTTCATACTTTGCAGTGCTTCGTTGGCTTCAGGCGAGCCCGGGAATTTTTCCACTACCTGGCGGTAATAGGACAATGCTTTGCTGTCGTTGTCTTTGTTATAATAGCTTAGTCCCAGTTTGAGCAATGCCCTTGGTGCGTTAGGACCGTTAGGCTGCTTTTGTAATACATTTTCCAGGAAAGGAATGGCTTCTGTATATTTTTCTTCTGAGAGATAAGTATTGGCGATTTCGATATCTGTTTCGTTATTGAAACCGGAGGTGGGGAACTTATTACCCAGTTGTTTGAGCAGTGCCAGTTTCTCTGCTTGTTTTCCCTGCAATCCAAGGATGACCGCTTTCTGATAGGTCGCGTAGTCGGCGCCTGGTTCGTTGCTGTTGATGATGCGGTCGTACAGTGACAGTGCTTTAGGGAACTGACGCAGCATATAGTAGCAGTCGGCGCTGCGGAGGGCCGCATCGGTAGCAATGCGTTGTGCATTGGGGCCGCTGGTTTTTTGTGCGGTTTCGAAATAAGGCAGTGCTTCTGTGTATTTGTTCTGTTTCAGGAGACTGTACCCCAGGTTATAGCTGGCTGTTTGTGCGTTGGCTTCACCGGAAACAGGCGCTGTGGTATTCAGATAGGCGTTCAGGTTAGTGATAGCCTGGTCGTTTTTATTCTGACGGAGGGCAATTTCTGCTTTCCAGAAATGAGCCAGTTGTTTGATCTGCGGATCGTATGGGTTGCTGATGGCGATGTCCAGCAGGCGGTCGGCTTCTGCCAGCTGCTGATCATTGATCAGCTGTGTGGCGCGGCCATAGGCTACTTTCTGGTAAGCTTTCAGTACTGTAGGGTTTTTATCCGTAATCATTTCAATCGTAGCTAAACCATCTTTGTAGTTGTTGCTGTTCATGAAAAGGTTCACCAGTATTTCCCGGGCTTCTTTGTTATAGGAAGACTGTGGGTATGTTTTTACAAATTGTGTCAGTTCATTGAGTGCGGCATCCGGGTAGCCCAGTTCATAGGATAATTTACCGTAGTTGAAGCGGGAAATTTCCTGTTGCTGTGCATTGGAGCTGTTATTGGCGCAGAAGGCAAAAGCGTTGCGGGCATTGGCTTTCTGACCGGTACGCAGGTAGCAGTCGCCCAGCAGGTACATAGAGTTTTGTCCCAGTGAGTCTTTTGAGCTGCTCAGTTGTTTGAAGCCGGTAATCGCTTTACTGAGGTTATTGGTTTGGTAGTAGGCGTATGATAACTGGTAGATATCTTCATTTCTCACTTCATCTGCATTGTTCTGGAAGTCCTGCAGGTAAGGGAGTGCTTTCTGGTAGTTCTTTTTTTCGAAGTAAGCTTTACCCAGCAGTTGTTTCAGTTCAGCTTCGTAATATTGACCGCCTTTTTGCAGCAGGGGTTCTGTATAGGCAATCAGTTGGTCTGTTTTACCCTGGAAGTAATAAATTTCAGCGATGTAGTAAGGTACTACGTTGCTGTATTTAGGCTCGTTCACTACTTTCTGGAAGCTGTTGAGGGCTTCTCCGTACTGGTGATTGTAGTAGGCGATGAAACCATAGTAGTAGTTGGCAGGCAGACTGTATTTGCCGGGTACTTCCTTAATAGAGGAAAACAGTGGCTGTGCTTTTTTGAAGTCTTTCAGGTTAAAGTAGCAATAGGCCAGTTCGAATTTTGCTTCTGCAATTTCTGCATTGGACAGGTTTTCGATATTGGCTTTCTCATAGAGGGGAATGGCCTCTTTGAGTTTATTCTGGCGGAAATAATATTTTGCCAGCTGGTAGCTGACGAGTTCTTCACGGGCGTTGTTATTGGCCAGTTTCAGAAATCTCAGCGCCTCTTTTTCTGCATTGTCCTGTTGCAGTTTGAGTGCGCAGATGGTATAATAGTAGAACGCATCTGTTTTTACCAGGTCGCGGTTCGTTTCATGGAAATAATCGATGTTATCAATTGTTTGCTTGAAAAGCTGCATGGATACCGCATATTTTTCCTGCTGGAAATATTGCTGGGCATCCTTGAATACTTTTTCCGGGTCTGTATATACGCGTGTTTGCTGTGCCTGTGCTGAAGGCATACCTGCCAAACCTGCGCCTGCAAAAGCCAGGAGCGATAAGTACAGATGTCCGGGAATAAAAACTTTTCTTATGAATTGCATGCTATAGCTGTTATTTCTTGAATATGCGTTTAAAACGAATCCCGGGAGGAAATATTTTCCAGCCGGGGAAGTACTCTGCGATGGCCTGACCTGATAGGCAGTTTCTTATGTCTATGCTTCTGAAGCGCTTAGTGCGAAACGAATCAGGTGGTATCAGCAAATATAAAAGTTATATCTTTTCTTTTCCGATTGCGTTTCCAACAATGTGGATAACTCCGGAAGCAAGGCAAAGTCTATTCATTTATCTTGCGAAAAATAATTTTTAGTACAAAAACCTTACCTACTATGAGAAAACTGTTCTCAACCGGTTACACAAATGGCGCCGTAAGTTTTTCTATGCTGGTACTCCGACTGGTATTCGGAGGGATGATATTGATGCACGGCTGGCCCAAGCTGATCAATTTTACTGCCAAAATGAATTCTTTCCCGGATCCATTGGGGGTAGGTCACAAAATTTCTTTGGGTATGACCGTATTTGCAGAGGTGTTTTGTGCGGTATTGCTGATCATGGGACTGTTGACCAGACTGGCTTCTATCCCATTGGTGATCTGTATGAGTGTGATTATTTTTATGATCCAGGCCCACAAGCCCCTTGATGAAAAAGAATTGCCTGTTTTTTTCCTGGCAGCCTTTGTAACATTGTTGTTTACGGGGCCGGGTAAATTTTCGATCGATGGTGCCCTGGGCAAATAAAATTTTCAAGTAAACGTTTTGGGTATAAAATAGCGAGGAACCATGTTTATCAGTACAACAACGATCAGGGTGCGTTATGGTGAAACAGACCAGATGGGATATCTTTATTATGGCAATTATGGGCTGTATTATGAGGTAGGAAGGGCAGAAGCCATCCGGGAGCTGGGTTTCACCTATAAGGAGCTGGAAGATCAGGGTGTTATCATGCCCGTAGCAGAATTGAACGTAAAATACCTGCGGCCGGCATATTATGATGACCTTATAACGGTAAAGACTACACTCCGGGAGTTGCCGAAGAGTTCTAAGATACAGTTTCACAGTGAGTTGTATAACGAGAAGAATGAATTGCTGAATGTGGGCGTGACCACATTGGTATTCATTGATGTGAATACAAAGCAGAAAGCCGGTTTGCCGGAAGAACTGAAGAAGAGATTAGAACCGTTTTTTACCAGCTTTTAGCTATTAGCAGTTAGCTGTTAGCAAATGCAGCGAAGATTAACATAATGCTATCTCCGCTGCATTTGCTAACAGCTAACTGCTAATAGCTAAAAGCTTAAATCTCGTATATGGATAAAATCACAACCAGCATTATTACTATCGGGGATGAACTGCTGATAGGACAAACGATAGATACCAATTCTGCCTGGATAGCGCAGCAATTGAATGCAATGGGGATATGGGTCCACCGGCGTGTAGCCATTGGCGATGTGAAGGAAGATATCCTGGAAGCGTTGGCCCGTGAGTCAGCTGTTTCTGATATTGTATTAATTACCGGAGGGTTAGGGCCTACGGCAGATGATATCACCAAGCCCACGCTTTGTGAGTATTTTAATACCAGGCTGGTTCAAAATGAAGCCGCCCTCGAAAATGTGCTGCATATTTTTGAAAGCAGGGGATTGGCTTTGCTGCAGCGTAATCTTGATCAGAGCATGGTACCGGAATCGGCTACCGTGATTGACAATAAAAGGGGAACTGCACCGGGAATGTGGTTTGAGAAAAACGGGAAGATCTATGTATCTATGCCCGGTGTGCCGCATGAAATGCAGGGAATCATGGAGGATTACGTGTTACCACAATTGGGAAAGCATTTTGATACCCCTGCAGTAATACATCAGACACTGATTACTTCCGGTATGGGAGAATCATTTGTTGCGGAGCGGCTGACGGCTTTCGAAGCCAAACTGCCGGCACATGTAAAGCTGGCGTATCTGCCCAGTTACAGCTTACTCAAATTGAGGCTCACTGCATTTGGGAAGGATAAATTATCGGTAGCAGCAGAGGTGAGTATCCTGTTTCATGAGCTGAAGGATTTAGTGGCGGATATAGTGGTCACCGACCAGGATATGACGATGGGAGAGGTATTGGGACAATTATTAAAGGAAAGGGGTAAAACTGTAGCAACGGCAGAAAGTTGCACCGGTGGACTGATAGCCAGCTGGATTACAGCTATTCCTGGCAGCTCTGCTTATTTTAAGGGGAGTGTGGTGGCGTATGCCTATGAGACCAAAGAGCAGGTGTTGGGCGTAAAGCCGGAAACGTTACAAACACAAGGTGCTGTAAGTGAAGCGGTAGTGAAAGAAATGGTGGCTGGTGCGTTATCGGTGCTGGACACCGACTATGCTATTGCGGTATCCGGCATTATGGGACCTGATGGTGGTACCCCGGAAAAACCGGTAGGTACAGTATGGGTTGCAGTAGGAAATAAAGACACAATTAATACAGTAAAGTTTCAGCTGCGGTATGACCGGGAACGGAATACCCAGATGACCGCGGTTTACGCTATGAATGAGTTGCGCAAACTCATTCTGCAATAGGGATATTGAGCCATTTTGAATTGCTACAATTCCCTTATTTTTGTTGCGCACTAAAGCAAAAATCAATCTTATGGCCATTGTAGAATTGGTAATGCCAAAAATGGGGGAAAGCATCATGGAAGCCACCATCTTGCGTTGGCATAAAAAGGCGGGCGATCACGTAAAAGTAGATGAAACCGTACTTGAAATTGCCACTGACAAAGTGGATAGCGAAGTACCTTCTATCGCGGAAGGAGAGATCACGGAAGTGCTCTTTAATGAAAATGATGTAGTGGCAGTAGGTACTGTCATAGCCCGTATTAATACCAATGCCGATGCAGCGGCGGCTACTGCACCTGTAACACCTGCAGCTCCTGCGGCTGTTTCCGAGCCGAGATTTACATCGGCGCCGGTACATACACCTGCTGTTGAAACCGCCGTTTCGGCTGGTGGTGCTAAATTTTATTCTCCGCTGGTATTGACCATTGCACAACAGGAAGGTGTCAGCTTTGCTGACCTGGAAAAGATTCCGGGCTCCGGCAACGATGGCCGCGTTACTAAAAAAGACATCTTACAATACGTGGCAGACCGCCGCGACGGGAAAGTGGTAGCGGATGTAACGCCGGAACCAGTATCTTCTGCGGTATCCCGTCAGCCGGTAGTTACCAATACCACCGTTGCATCGCCTACCTACAGTGGCAACGTGGAAATCGTGGAAATGGATCGTATGCGTAAGCTGATTGCCAATCACATGGTGATGAGCAAACAAACCAGTCCGCATGTGACCAGCTTCGCTGAAGCCGATGTAACCAACCTGGTGAAATGGCGTGACCGGATGAAAGGTGATTTCGAAAAGCGCGAAGGAGAGAAGCTTACTTTTACGCCCCTGTTTATAGAGGCTATTGTGAAGTGCATCAAGCGTTTCCCGCTGATCAACTGCTCCCTGGACGGTGATAAAATTATTATCAAGAAAGATATCAATATAGGAATGGCTGCGGCTTTACCAAGTGGTAACCTGATCGTTCCTGTGATCAAAAATGCAGACCAACTGAACCTGGTAGGCCTCACCAAGCAGGTAAACCACCTGGCTAATTCTGCCCGTCAGAATAAGCTGAAGCCGGAAGATACACAGAGCGGTACTTTTACTATGACCAACGTAGGCACTTTTGGTAGCCTGATGGGTACACCTATCATCAACCAGCCACAGGTAGCCATCCTGGCGGTAGGTGCTATCAAGAAACGTCCGATGGTAATAGAAACTGCGGAGGGAGATACGATCGGTATCAGGCATATGATGTACCTGTCTATGTCTTATGATCACCGTATTGTAGACGGCTCCCTGGGTGCTACTTTMCTGAGTGCAGTAGCCCAGGAGCTGGAACATTTTGATCCAAAGAGAGGAATTTGAGTAGCTTTTAGCCGTTAGCTTTTAGCTTTTAGCTTTTAGCAAAATGCAGCGGAGAACATAGTAATATGTTTATCTCCGCTGCATTTTGCTAAAAGCTAAAAGCTAACGGCTAAAAGCTATAAAAGTAAAAAGGCGCTCGTTAGAGCGCCTTTTCCAGTTCCTTTGTGCCGAATAAAGGGGATTATTAATAACGACGGTCGCGGGAACCATATCCTCCGCCGCCACGGTTATTACCACCGCCACCTTTGAAATTATTATTCGGTTGTTTAGGTCTTGCTTCGTTTACCATCAATTGCTTACCTTCGATTTCGCTGCCGTTCAAACTATCCATAGCCTTTGCTCCTTCTTCTTGATTAGGCATTTCCACAAAGCCAAAACCACGTGAGCGGCCAGTTTCGTGGTCTTTGATAACCTTAGCGGAGGTAACCTCTCCAAAATCGCTGAAAATCTGATGGAGATCCTCATCGTTCAACCTATAGTGCAGGTTGGCTACGTAAATGTTCATGATAACTGAAATTAAAAAAATGAAAAATAATATACTGAAGTTATGAAAATTACGCTAATAAAAAAGTCAGCTTTAAAATATTTTTGTTATTACCCTCTTTTTTACTACCATATTACTATGTTAGATCCTTTGTAGTGTGAAGTTTGACAGGCGTAGAAATATTATTTAAAATACTGCTCTATTAACAAAAAACGCTCCTTTTTGCGGTTTTTTTTTCGTAAATTCAGTACATGATCCATTAAATTTAATTGCTATGGGAGCGTTAAGCGAAACCTGGTTTGCTGATGGTTATATTGACTTTGAGCTGAAGAAATATACCCTATTGGCCTATTTACAGGACATCAATCATTACTTCACACAAAGCAAGCTGTACCCCCAGTTATCCGACATTATTTTTCATTACAACAACCTGGTAGCCTTTCGGGACAACAAGCAGTTTTTACAACAGCAGTTTCCCAAACGACTCACGGCCATTAATCTGCAAAAGCTGGAGCTCTTATATGAACAGCTGATTGCAGACGATGAGTTGATGGAGGAGTTGGAAACGATCATTCAGTATTCCCTGCCTCAGCTAAATAACACTATTAAAGAAGGAGCAGAGATTTACGAGTATGTAGCGGACAACCTGAGCATTTTCCCGGTAGGACTTGTTCCGCTTGAAACAGCGGAAGGTTACCTGCTGCTTTGCGATGGACGTTGCAGTCATACGCTGGTGTACACTTACCGGCTCACCATCTTCGAACGGCACGATGAAAAGTTCCGGGGTATTCACACACAGTATGTGCAGGAATACAAAAAGGACTTTGTGCATACCATCGGGCATATTAAAGCAATGCTGATCAGGGAGCGGAACAGCTTACCCAACCCTGCGGTGTATTGCGCGGAAACACCCCTGGTAGTACCGGTAGATGAAACGTTGTTACCTGTTGCAAAAAGAAGCCTGGTAAAGTACATTGCCGAACAGGCGGCGTAGGGAGCAGGCTGACGGCCTACTTCAGTTCAGGCAGCTTTGTTTCGCCATCGTATTGTATTTCCAGGGTATGGTCTTTTAGAAATGGTGCATAATACTGCTCCATTACTTTCTTTATTTTCTCTTTGGACTGCTGAATATACAGCGCGTTATTTTCCAGTTGAGCGCGGGAAGTCTGGTACAGCTTTTTTTGTACATCAGTATAGGTTTCATCATCCTGGGACAGCAGCCAGCCTTTGCGGTTGGAGGTTTCCATCCTGTCCATTTTCAGCTCATAGCTGAGCAGGTGGGGAGCCGGCAGGTGGATAATGATCTTTTTATCTGTGAGCTGTACTTTAAACAGCTTGTCGTCTATGTTAACTCCGAATTTGGCCTGGTAGGGAATCGTTACCCATACGGTATTTTCCAGGAAAGTTTTCTTCAGGTTATCGGTCCAGTCGCCGTTGTTTTCGATATTACTTCTTTTAATGCTGGCAGATCCCTGTACATCCAGGCTGGCCAGTTCCGCAATTTCCTTTACAATAGTGCTGTTGGATATTACCTGCTGACTCACGTTGGTACTGCCAAAACGTTTGCCCAGCCAGAATATCAGGACGGCTAATAAAACCAGTATAACGAGGTAGAAGATTTTTTTCATACCTGTAAATTAATAAAAAGTTGGCAGCTCACAGCGAGTAGCCGTGGCCGTTACGGCGGGAGAGGAACCGGTATGGTAAATTCCGGGAGGCAGGTTACCATTTGAGATGATAACCTGCTGTTATAGACGAAGGTTATTTGTTATAGCTGTTGGTGTTACCTGGTGAGACTATCTATCAATGCGGCATGCTCCGGGTAGGCGGCCTGCAGGGGCGCTTTTTCTGCCAGTTCAAAGTCTGCGAAATCAAAGCCTGGCGCCACGGTGCAGCCGGCGAGGGCATAACCTCCGGGGACTTCCACGCGGGAGGCAAACCAGTTACCTGCGGAGATGATGACCTGTAGGTTTTCGCCATTAGCGATATCACGTCCTAGTTTGTGCACCAGGAGTTGACCACCCGGAGCTATTTCGTAAATAGTGAGGGTATGCCCATCATAAAAATGCCAGATTTCATCCGCCGCAATACGATGGAATGCAGAGAATTCTCCTTCTTCCAGTAAAAAATAAATGCAGGTAGATGCATTGCGGTTACCGGTCATGCCCGCCGGCAAAGTAGTCATATCCAGTACCCATTCAGAACGGTAGGTTTCACGGAATGCACCACCTTCCACGTGAGATTGCAGTTTCAGTTGTTCACGCCAATGCGCTGCAGAATATTGCATAGATGCCTGTGTTATAATAGTAAGTTAAACAAAAAGTATGGTTACTGCTCTTTTTTCGTGTATACGTCCGGGTTGTGACGCTGCATAAATTTTTCCGGGTTAGGAACGTCTGTATAACCAAACTGCCGGTATAATCCATGAGCATCCAATGTAACCAGCAGCATGCGTCTTAATCCCTGCAGGTTGGGATGGGCTGAAATGGTTTGCATCAGGAATTTGGACAGTCCTTTACCGCGGTAGGGTTCCAGTATATATACATCTCCCAGGTAGCCGAAGGTAGCACCGTCAGTAATGACCCTGGCAAAACCTATCTGTTTGTTTTCGTGAAATACGCCAAAGCATAAAGATCCTGTTACGGATTTTTGAACGATATCGAAAGGTATGTTTTGTGCCCAGTAAGATTCTTTGGACAGGTAGTCGTGAATGGCGTTCAGGTCAAGCCGCGTTTTATCTGAGGAGATATAGTATTCCCCTTGATGTACGTCAATGGTTTCCATATTCAGTTAGCATTAAGCTCACTAAAATAAGGTAATATTTTTATTCCGGAAATATTAACTGGCTACTGCTACCTGGTGCGGGCCTGTAACCGGCATATGTGCAATAGTAGCGGCTGCAGCGGGTGCAAAGTAAGAAGGTGTTTCGTGATTAAATAACAGGTAATCCTGTATAAACATCGCCTGATTATAATAAGCAGTAGCGGTAATAGGTGTTTGCCATTCCGGTAAATTTAACTGCCGCAGGGAGCTTAGTGCTGTTTTATACCGGATCATCCTCGCAAACAACTGAGGTGGAATACCTACTACGGTGCTGAATATACGTTCCAGGGTGGGCCGGGAAAGTCCATATCGGGAGGAGAGTTCAGGTACTTCCACATTGCCCTGCATAATCAGCATGTAGTCTACCATATCATCCACAGCGTTCAGGTTATCTGCCTGTGCTGTTAATGCTTGCAGACAAGCGTTATCCAGTAAGGTTTCTATCTGTTTTGGTTCCTGAATATGATGTAAGTTATTGAGCAGTTCCTCCCATAGTGGTTGCGCTGTAGCTGCCAGGTTACGGTAATAGTTGGTGAAGCCGGCCGCATCGAGTCCCAGCAGGCGATGGCACCCGTAAGCATTTAATTGTACCACGGCAACTTTTACCGGTCCCTGCACCTGTAACTGACAGGCACAGGTAAGATGTCCCAGCACCGAAGTGGCAGGTAAGGCAAATGCTCTGTGGTTCAGTGGTTTAATGTCCGCTTTCCCTTCCAGGATGAATACCATGTACTGATCGCCAAGAGCAAACAGGTTTTGTGGCAACTGAATTGTTCCCCGGGTATTATCTTCCCAGAAATAATATTGCTTTACAAAAGGACGTAATGCATCCGCAGGATGATAGATATGGAAGTTCATAGGTACAATAATGTGGTGTTAAGGGATATCGCTATCGCTGCAAATTCACACCATACGCTAAAGTGGCGATGTTATTGTAAATATATGTTAAATATTTTATATTATGAAAAATATATTTGAGGGGGGAAGAAGCCATGACCCCCCTATTCTAATTTTTTTAATAGATCTTTTGCAGGGACCTCTATAGGGTTGCCCTTTCCATCAGACACCACCAGTGTTCCATCTCTAGCAGCAGTGGTTTCAACAAGTTTGGGCATGGCTATTTTTAGGCCGCGCATTACTTTTTCGGATAAGATTCTAAGCTCCTGTTCTTTGCTATCCATACGTTTTATATTGTTATTGATTACTTCAAAGATTTAGAATCCATCTGTCATGTTGGTTATCCAAACTTTAAACTTTTTGTATTAACGAAAAGCTATAACCCACTATGGCAGCGGTTTGTAGCCTGATTATAAATATGATAATTTAACTATTACCCTCTCTCCCTATACAAATAAAAAACGCTACAAACCCCTCTCTCAGGCGCTTGTAGCGTTTTTTAACGATCATGATTTTACTGTTGCAGATCCCAACCCCAGTTAATTCCCTTCTCTGTTGCAGGTACACCGCTTTCCAGCCATTGCGGTGCTGGCGCGCCTTTCAGGAAGTGATCAAAGAACTGTTGTTCTCTGCGTTGAATATCTTTACGGTTTTGACGTTGTATCAGGTTATGTGCTTCGTTGTTATAGTTCAGCAACCAAACGGGCTTGCCTAAACGCCGTAAGCCAGTGAACATTTCAATGCCCTGGTACCAGGGAACTGCGCCGTCTGCATCGTTAGACATAATCGCCACCGGCGTAGTAACGCGGGGCAGGTTAAAGAGCGGAGAGTTTTCTATGTAGAGCTCTGGCTTTTCCCATAAGGTAGCGCCGATGCGGCTTTGTGAGTGTTCGTACTGGAACTGCCTGTTCATACCACTTTCCCAGCGAATACCACCATAGGCGCTGGTCATGTTGGCCACCGGAGCGCCTGCCCATGCTGCCTTAAACAGGTTGGTTTGCGTGATCAGGTAAGCTACCTGGTAGCCGCCCCAGCTCTGTCCCTGTATACCCATATTTTTGCCGTCTGCCCAGGGCTTTTTAGCCAGGTCTTCTGCTGCGCTCACAATATAATCGTAGGCGCTTTTGCCCGGGTAGCCGTTTTCATAGCTGATGTCCGGTGCAAATACGAGGTAGCCGCGGCTTACAAAGAACGAAATGTTCAGCCGGGATGGGGTAGGCGAAGGGGCCTGATAGCTATATAAACCATCTGTTAATTTCTCATAGAAATAGAAGATAACAGGATACTGTTTTGCAGCATCAAAATTTTCCGGTTTATAGAGAATACCTTCTGCTGGTTTACCGCTGAAAGTAGTCCACTTGTACAAGGAAGCAGTGCCCCAGTTATAGTCCTGTTGTTGAGGATTGGTATGACTGATCCGGGTTGCCTGCGCAATATTATCTCCTGTAAATATATCGGGTGATAATTCATAACTGCTCTTCGTGAGTGTGTATATTTTGGCGTCTTTAGCCTGCTGTAAATCTGTATAGGAATAGGGGCCTAACACAATTTGCCTGGCTGCTTTTATTTTACCGTTTTTACCTGGCAATTCCTGTTGGTAGAAGCCATTATATTTGGTGCTGTCCTGGAATGCAGTCAGCATCAGGCTTTGGCCGGGTGTGAAATATTTTTCTTCCGGATTGAGGCGGAGGTAACGGAAGCGTATTTTTTCTTTGCGACCAATACCTTGTGTAAGATTTACCGGTGGCTTTTTACCGGAAGGATCTGTTTCCCAGATATCGTAGCGATCGTAGATATACACCGATGCATCGTTTGCCAGCCATCCTGCTATGCCGTATGCCTCAGGCACATCCGGATGATCATCTTCTTCATCATATACTTTGGTAGGAATGCTTTTGCTGATATTTACAACAGCACCGGTAGCGTTATCGTAGCTAAACCACTGTCTGTTTACCAGGTCGTACCAGATGATATATTTTCCGTTGGGAGAGATATAAAAGTTACCGTCCAGTTTTTCTTTGATCTTTTTTCTCGTGCCATCATTTACGTTTACGAGGTAAGCGGTTTTGAGGGTGCGGCCTACCCATTGCATGGGTACGCGATCTCCTTTATCCGTATAGCCGAGTGCGTTAGTACTGTTTCCTTCTGCTGTGGTGATCACGGTTTCCAGGTCTTTATCACCTAGTTGTACGATCCGGTTGGCACCGGGGTAATACACGGCAGCGTAGCTTCTCTTCAGTTCTTTATCTGCATTTTTTAATTGCATGGGCTGCAGATAGTCATCTTTATAATTCCAGATATCCACTTTGGCCACTTCAAAATCTACCAGGTTGGTATCTTTCACGGGCAGTATGGGGGCGGTACCAAAGAAGAGACGTTGACCGTCTTTGCTGAAGTATATCGTGCTGTTGGCGCTGATGGTCCAGTTAGCAGGGATGCCGCTGCTGTTTTTGCCGGCTGCTTCCCGGGCGCTGTCCTGGCCTTGTTTAAAGTAATAGAGTTTATAGAATTGTTGTAAAGCTTTTTCTCCATCAGGTGTACCAAAATAGGCGGCCTGTTCTCCTTTTTCATCGAAAGCAAATTGTTTGTAGTCGGTGTTGCCTCTGCTGAGGGTATCTGCTTTACGATTGGCGGTATGCCACAGGAGCACGCCGTTGCGGGAGAGGGAATCTTTTTTCTCTGCAGCTATTTCTACCAGCAGTTGATTACCTGGTTTGCTGAAAGTATATTCCTTTACATTTTTTATGGAGTCCTGTTTGCCGGAGAGCAATTGCCGGATCACGAGGGTACCGCTTTCAGTGGTGCTGCCGGCGACTTTATCATCATCGGCACGGTCTGTGTCGGCGATGGCTTTGGCTGCCTTATTACCTTTTGCTTTGGCGGTGTCGGCGGCTGGTTTTTCCAGCAGGTATGCCAGTAAGCCGCTACCTTTTTCCGGTGTTTTAAAAGATTTTACTGCAGGAAATTTCTGGATATCCGGTTGTCCGAGGGCGATGATGGCCAGGGAATCTTTGGGCATTTCAGCCGGTTTCTTTTTTTTGATCTTCGCTTCGCGGGTATCTTTAAAAAGCGGTTTAATGCTGCATATCACGTAGCGGGAATCTTCTGTAATCACCGGGTTGCTGCCACGCGGAATGGTGGTGGTCTGACCTGTTTTGCGGTCATAGATCAGCAGGTTGGCATCACCTTCCTGAACGAGTACTGCATACACCACCCACTGTCCGTTGTTACTGATCAGTTTAGTGCCAATGCTTTGCCAGCTGTCGTATACACTGTGATCCAGCGGTTTTTTTGCAGGTTGTTGCGCATAGGTAAAAAGGGCAGATCCCAGGAGGGATATCCCTAAAAAAACTTTTCTCATAGCTGCTAATGTAATAATTAAATGGCTTTTAGCCCAACGGAGTGGAGCAGCGGTAAGTGCTTTTTTATAAGTGGTTTAATGTGTGGTGGTTTTGCCTTTTACCACGCGGAGCATCTGTAATCCTACCGATAGCATAATACAGGCCAGGCCTGCATAGAAGGCGTTGTTCAGGAACTTATTTTCATGAAAGAGTACAAAGGCCATTACAATGCTGTACACCGGTTCCAGGTTAAAGCAGAGGTTTACCGTAAAAGGTGAAATCTTTTTCAGCGCATTCATGCTCAGCAAATACATGAGTACCGTACAAAACCAGGCCAGCACCAGGAGATAGAGCAGGTCCATGGATGATGGCAACACGGAGGCTACCGGGAAACTATAGATATAAAAAGGCATGCCGATGGTCAATATTACCAGGCCGGCCGACAGTTCATAAAAAGTGATGGTAGAGGTATCGAATCGTTTGATCAGGCGTTTGTTAAATACAGTAAATAATGCCGCAAACATGGCGGAAATAATGCCCAGGATAATACCGGTACGGTACTGGGTATCGAAATGGAAAATGAGCAGAATACCGAGCAGGGTGAGCATGCTGAGGAGCATTTCTGCTACATCGAAACGGCGTCTGTTGATCAGTGGATCAAAGATGGCGGTGAACAGGCTGGTCATAGAAAAGCAGATCACGCCGATAGATACGTTGGAGTATTTGATGCTGCCGTAAAAGAAGAGCCAGTGCAGCATTACTATTACACCGGTGCTGCCGATGGGTAAAATATCTTTCCAGGGAAGTTTTTTAAAAGTGCCCTGGATACGGAATAAAATATATAGGGTAACAGCCGTAATCAATAACCGGTACCACACTAACAGCCCTTCGTTCAGGGAGATCAGCTTACCCAGGATCCCGGTAAAACCAGCCAGAAATACGGAGAGATGTAGCTGGAGAAATGCTTTTTTCATGAACCCACTTAATGTATTTAGGGATTTCTTCATTTGAAAAAAATGAAAAAATCCCTAAACAGTAATTTTATGTATAGTAATTAATTCTTCACTCTTACTGCATAATTCCGGAAAAGGCTTTGCCATTGTATTTTAAGAACGCCGAGAACGCCTTCTTTTACGATGCCTTTGCTCATTTTGGAATATCCTTCTTTTCTGTCTTTAAAGGTGATGGCAACTTCTTTGATTTTGAAGCCGAGCTTCCACGCCGTAAATTTCATTTCAATCTGGAAGGCGTATCCTACAAACTGTATCTGGTCCAGGTTAATGGCTTCCAGTACCGTATTGCGGTAGCATACAAATCCAGCTGTCGGGTCTCTTACGGGCATCCAGGTGATCATACCTACATAGATGGAGGCGCCGTAAGACAATACAGCGCGGTCCCATGGCCAGTTTTCGGTTTTGCCGCCTTTTACGTAGCGGGAGCCAACAGATACATCTGCTCCGTCTTTGGCACAGGCATCATAGAGGCGTACCAGGTCTTTGGGATTGTGGGAGAAATCCGCATCCATTTCAAAAATGTACTGGTATCCTCTGGCCAATGCCCATTTGAATCCGTGGATATAAGCTGTCCCCAGACCTTGTTTGCCGGATCTTTCTTCCAGGAATAATTCGTTGGGATGTTGCTGTTGTAATGATTTTACAATAGCGCCGGTACCGTCAGGTGATCCGTCATCCACGATGAGGACATGAAAATTCTCCTGTAGGGAAAATACAGCGTCAATGATGTTACGGATATTATCCTTTTCATTGTACGTAGGAATGATGACAAGCTTTTCCAATTCAGCAGATGATATTTTTGGACTGCGAAAATAATTCAATTCCGGCGCAAGATATGACGTTCCCTATTAACATTACATTTTTTTTAACATCATATTATGAAAGATTTCTGACAGTTTCTGTTTGGTATTGAGGGGAAAATCTGCCTTCATCATCCAATCATAGTACTGTGGTTCAGCTTTCAGGACCTCTCTTACGGAGCGGCCTTTGTATTTGCCGAAGTTGAAGACTTCGTTTCCGCCCTGCATCACGAGGCGGCGGGCAAAGTCGATATAATCTTCTTCTTTGGTAAAATCAGCGAGGGAGTCAATATCTTCCTGTAATTGTTCATAGCGGCCCAGCTGAGCTTCCAGTATTTCGTAGGTAGCCAGTGCGTCTGCTTCGGCGCTATGTGCGTTTTCCAGTTGTTTATCGCAGTAAAACTTGTAGGCGGCGCCGAGGGTACGTTTTTCCATGAGGTGGAAAATCCTTTGTACGTCTACGAATTTGCGTTTGGATACGTCAAATTCTATTTCTGCACGGAGGAATTCTTCTACCAGTAAAGGAATATCGAAGCGGTTGGAATTGTAACCTGCCAGGTCGCAGTTGTCCATAAACTGTTTGAGTTCGTGGGCCGCCTGTTTAAAGGTAGGGGCATCTTTTACATCCTCATCCTTAATACCATGAATTGCTGTAGATCCTGCTGGGATCGGCATTCCGGGGTTAATGCGTTTCACTTTGGACTGTGTTGTTTTGTCCGGAAACACTTTGATAATAGCAATTTCAATGATACGATCAGAAGCTACATTGGTACCTGTAGTTTCGAGATCGATTACGGCCAGAGGCCTTTTGAGGAGCAAAGACGGCATTATATAATATTTAGTATTTGTTTATTCAGTGATTTAATTGTTCGGCAATAATTCCTTCAGTTTACTGAAATCAAGGCCATCGTATGTACCGGAACTCATTAATAACAGGTTAGTATCCTGATAGTTCTGAGCGGATAAAAAGGCTTCCAGTTTTTCCCTGTTATGGAAAACATGCAGGTCATTCCGTCCAAACCGTTGTGCAATCAGTTCCGGGGCAAGATCGGGCATTCTCTTGATTTCCAGGGCATGTTTGCTGTAAAATACGGCTGCTACGTCTGCAGTATCAAGTGCGCCGTGGTATTGTTCCAGGAAATCAGCATTTAAACTGCTATAGGTGTGTAATTCCAGTACCGCCACCAGTTTCCGGTCGGGGAACTGGTGTTTGGTTGCTTCCATGGTGGCTTTCACCTTGGAAGGAGCGTGTGCAAAATCACGATAAATCACGCAATGATCGTTTTTAGCGACCAGCTCCAGTCTTTTAGCGGCGCCCTTAAAGGTAGCAATTGCCGCCAGGAATTCCGCATCGGATAGTCCCAGCTGGTTGCATACCAGTTTGGCCGCGTGCATGTTCAGGAGGTTATGGTCGCCGAACACTTCCAGGCTGGCTGCCTGGTCACCGAAGTATACGCGGGTAATGCCTTGTTCGATGGTATGTTTTGGCAAACCATAGGGTATGAGTTTGAGGTGGCCGCCTGTGGCAGTCACCAGTTGTACGAGTTCTTCGTCCCCATCATTGTAAATCAGTACCTGGCCGGGTTCCATCTGCCTGATAAATATGGCAAACTGTTCTTTATATATTTCGTAGGTGGGAAATACATTGATATGATCCCAGGCAATGCCTGTTAATACGGCTATCTGCGGGTGGAGGAAATGAAATTTTGGTCTTTTTTCGATCGCAGAGGCGGGGTATTCATCGGCTTCACATACAATAACGGGTGCATCTGTAATATTTACCGATTGGGCAAAACCTTCCAGTCTGGCGCCTACGAGGTAGTCAAAAGCCTGGTGATTATACTGTAAAGCGTGCATTACCATGGCGGTAGTGGTGGTTTTACCATGACTGCCTCCGATGGCTACCCGGGTTTTATTTTTGCTTTCCTGGTAGATGTATTCCGGGAAAGAATAGATTTTCAGGTGCATTTCCCGGGCTTTTATGAGCTCGGGGTTGTCTTCCCGGGCATGCATGCCGAGGATGACTGCGTCCAGATCGGGTGTTATCCGGGTGGGATCCCATCCGGTGTTGTCTGGCAAAATGCCCGCCTGTTGGAGGTTTGATAGTGCCGGTTCGAAAATTTCATCATCGCTGCCGGTCACCTGGTAACCTTTATTTTTGAGCGCAATAGCCAATTGATGCATTACGCTGCCGCCTATGGCAATAAAATGTACTTTTGTCATAACGCTGGATAATTTCGGGACATCCGAAAATTACATTGTTGTTTTTTTTAATGTATTTTCTATATTTGCAAAATAACGTTACAAAAGACGATTAAAAAAGTGGTCGTATCATATTTCCTGTGAAATTTCGTTTTAGTTATAAATTATAAAACTCCCAGTATGCAATCTTATGTAAGAATTTTGGGCTACACCTGTATGGTTTGTATCTTTGCTGTTTTCTTAACGTCCTGCGCAAGCCATCAGAAATTAGGGTGTCCAATGAAGGGGATGGCCAAGTCGCCTGCGATAGAACATAATAAAGCATGTTAAATGAATTGGAAAACGTTAACCAGCGAGGAACAACTAACTGAAGTCAATGCGGTATCAGCTCATCAGCCGGTAGCTATTTTTAAGCACAGTACGCGATGCTCTATCAGCTCGATGGCCAAAGCCAGGTTGGAGCGGGCAGCTGAACCGGAGGGGTTAACGTTTTACTACCTGGACCTTATCTCCCATCGTCCGGTATCCAATAAAATAGCGGAAATGTACCAGGTACCTCATGAATCTCCGCAGGTATTGGTGATCCGCAACGGCGCGTGTATTTACAATGAAAGTCACAGTGGCATCCTGATGGATGAAATTGTTGCCCAGTCCGGGTTATAATCTTTTCTTTATTGGTTTCCCGCCAGCCTGGTTTTGCCGGGTGTGGCAATAATGATGTGCTTTCAATAGCAGCAAATAGGCTAGCTTTGCATGATCAATAGCATAGCCAAATGAAACATCGTATAGTAGTAGCAGTTACCGGAGCCAGTGGTTCCATTTATGCGCGCCAGTTGTTGCAGAAGTTGCAGGCGGCGCACGAGCAATTGGACCAGGTAGCCGTAGTGATGACAGAAAATGCCAAAACAGTTTGGGAAACAGAACTGAGAGACGAAGATTATAAGCAATTGCCTTTCCACCTTTATACCCAACAGGATTTCCACGCTCCCTTTGCCTCCGGCTCCGGACGGTTTAATACCATGATTATCTGCCCTTGTTCCATGGGCACACTTGGCAGGATTGCCACCGGTATTTCCAATGACCTGATTACACGTGCAGCAGATGTAGTGTTAAAGGAAAGGAGAAAGCTGATTTGCGTGGTACGGGAAACTCCCTACAACCTGATTCACATAAAAAATATGGAAGCCGTGACCCTGGCCGGCGGCATTATTTGCCCGGCTACGCCTTCTTTTTACAGCGTACCTACCAACCTGGAAGAAATGGCGGCTACGGTAGTAGACCGTATCATTGACCTGGCCGGCATTGAACAACAAACCTACCGCTGGGGCGGCGATAGTAATAATAAACGGGATTAATTATCTTCGTTACATTCTTCATTTCATAACCATTATCATGCAATTAGCTATTATTAACGGGCCTAATTTAAACCTGCTCGGCAAGCGTGAAACAGGCATTTATGGCAGCGAGTCTTTTGAGCATTATTTTAAACATCTGCAAAAACAATTTCCGGCTGTCACCTTTACTTATTTTCAGAGTAATGTAGAAGGAGAACTGGTGAACTATCTGCATGAAGTTGGATTTTCATACGATGGTATCCTGTTGAATGCAGGAGCCTATACACATACATCTATTGCCATCCGTGACGCGATTGCAGGTATTAAAACCCCGGTAATGGAAATACATATCAGCAATGTATATGCGCGGGAAGAATTCAGACATACTTCGCTGATTGCTCCTAAATGTATTGGTTGCATCTGTGGACTTGGATTGAAGGGATACCAGCTGGGCGTGGAGTATTTTGGGATGAATGATTTGTAGGAGATTGCTTTCGGCGCAAATTTCTGTCTTTCCCGGGATTATACTGATTTTGATGATTTCCCGGATTTTGTTTTTAAAAGACTAAAAGCGGAGGGGAGAACTATGCGAATTTATCCGCATAGTTCTCCCCTCCGCTTTTAAACTCAAAAAAATAGCGGATGAAGGACGCCCATCATTATAGTCAGCATTACCTTTTCATTATGTAGGCTCCGTCCAGGCTATGCTTAGCACCCGCTTAGTACATACAGTAGCCGCGCAGTAGAGGTGGACTTGATGCGGGGGTGGGTTCCGGGTGTATAACCCCGGTGAAATTGCGTCAGCAAATGGATGGAGGTCGGAAGTGGCCATAGCAGGGCTGCTTCAGGGCCAGGCTGTAGCTGAGGAAAGAGATGTACTATTTAGAGGAAGCAGGTATAAAGGGTTTATTTATCAAAATATCTCCAGGGCAAGATCGCTTTATTCCAGTTGAATGATAGCTGGATATGTGTGTGTATAGATAAGTTTGGGTAGTAATTTCGTCCGCTTGGGGTAAGTACGTTTATGAGCATATTTGGCTACCTGTGGTGCTGCCACCGCAATAATATCGGCGGCCATATATTGTCTGTTGCCGGATGGGCCGTCCTTGTACAGGGCTCTTACCTGGAAAACTACCACCAGTGAGCCTTCTCCGGGTACATCCAGCGAAACATTTGTTTCCTGGAAAGTGGTATCGGGGGTTATCATGAGCGTCACCGTTTCGCTACCCGCCACCTGGCGTGATCTAAAATCAATACGCGTAGCGATCACTTTTACTTCCAGCGCAGTAATACCTTTATGTTGTACGATCGTTTGTGCGGGAATATTTAATATTCCGTTACGGAGAAGCCGGGGAGCCACTGTAAAGAAACGATCTACGCCAGTATGCTGATTGAAGCGGAAGCCCGTGATGGCCGCATGGTTATCGCCGGCAGCAATGAGCATCCTGTTGAGACGATTGATGTGGGCACCGTCACAATGGAGATCCAGGTGGGGGTAGAAAGCCTTACGGATAAAAGCGCCTTTCCTGCTGGCGATGCCGAAGCGCCGGGATGCGCGGCGGGTAGCAGCCGTTTGCTGCACGCTTTGAGGCATGGAGCGCAGAAAGTAGTTGCCATTGCGCTTATACCCTATGAGGTTCCCGAGTTTTCCCGTAAAAGAAATGACAGACATTTGTTTTGCCATGGGAGATTATTTTGATAAGATAAATATAGCATAATCCGGGGAACCTGTTTGCGGGCGCTGGCAGCGGTTCATTTTCAAATTTGTATATTTCATTGAAATACACTTAATTGCGGGACTCGAATTAAATAACCAGCACTCAGAAAACCACTTCTATGAAACATTTCCTCTCCGGCAGTATGCTGCCCGCAATGATGCTTATGGCGTCTGTTGCATTTACCAGTTGTAATAAAAATGATGATGACCCGGTAAYCCCGCCACCTGTTCAAACAATGGATCAGTTATATGCACAAGCTGTATCTGACGCCATGGTAGCAGACAGTAGTGAAATGTCGGATGCCTTATGGCCTATTACAGCTGAAAATACGGACCTGCAATGGAAAACCATTAATGGCCAGTCGTATGTACTGTTGGCTACTTTTATGCGATTCCCTTCCAGTTATCCTCAAGGCGACTCCATTACCAATGTATGGGGCGAATCCTGGCTGTTTATACCTAAACAGATGAAAAACAAGGTAGGTCCATCTCTTACAGCGACTTCGGATACCATTATGCGGGTATGTCAGCTGTTAGGATTGCCTCCGGTAAATTCTAAAACAAATACCCATATCGCCACCATGTGGGTGAAGGCGGAGCGTTTATACCGTCCGGCAGGTAATCCGGCAATTAATACGAAAAGCGCTACTGCGGTATTGCAGAGCAGTGTGCCGCCTACGTATGCTACGTGGTTTAACAACTACATTATTTATGCTTACTACCGGCCGCTGACATCCGCCACAGATGCACATTATCCATGGACCAGGATGGGGTATACCTATGACTGGGCACCAGGTGTGAGCAGGGTCGGATTGAGTGAGTATGTGTTGCAGGCAGCATCTGGCGCCTGGGTAGAGAAAGTAACCAGGGCCGCAGATTTCTTTAAGAACTAATTTTACATCTGACAATAAAAAAAGCAGTGGAGATGATTCTCCACTGCTTTTTTTATTGTCATCACCCGGTACTACAGGTACTGGAAATTAGTCTTAGGTGTAATGTTCAGTAAGGTTTGATAGATCAGGTGAATTGTATTTTCGATATCATCTTTCTTCACCATTTCTACTGTGGTGTGCATATAGCGTAATGGTAAACTGATCAGTGCAGAAGGGGTGCCATCATTGCTGTAGGCAAATGCATCGGTATCGGTACCGGTGCTGCGGCTTACGGCGTGCAGCTGGTGTGGGATATCGTTTTTCTTAGCTGTTTTAATGATGAGGTCACGCAGGATGTTGTGTACTGCCGGACCGTAAGTGATGCTGGGACCACCACCGCATTTAATTTCTCCTTCAATGTTTTTATTGATCATCGGAGTAGTGGTGTCGTGGGTAACATCTGTGATGATGGCTACATTGGGCTTAATGCGTTTGGCAATCATCTCTGCGCCACGTAATCCTACTTCTTCCTGTACTGCATTTACAATGTATAAACCGAAAGGTAACTGCTGTTTCTTTTCTTTCAGCATTCTGGCTACTTCCGCAATCATAAAACCACCGATGCGGTTATCGATCGCACGACAGATATAATAATCGTAGTTCAGTTCCTGGAAGCCATCTGCAAATGTGCATACACAGCCTACGTGAATGCCCAGCTCTTCTACTTCTTTACGGGAACGGGCGCCACAATCCAGGAAAATATTTTCAACTTTAGGTTGTGGTTCTTTACCATCGCCGCTGCGGATGCGGGTATGAATAGCCGGCCAGCCAAATACAGCTTTAACGACACCTTTTTCGGTATGAATATTTACACGCATGGAAGGCGCTATTTGTTGATCGGAGCCACCATTGCGGATCACATAGATCAGGCCTTCCGGCGAAATATAGTTTACAAACCAGGAAATCTCATCGGCATGGGCCTCAATAACTACCTTGAATTCCGCCTTGGGATTGATAACGCCTACTGCAGAACCGTATGGATCTACAAAGTGCTCATCAATATAAGGTGCCAGATATTTCAGCCAAAGCTTTTGTCCTTCTTTCTCAAAACCAGTAGGAGATGGGTTGTTCAGGTAAGTTTCCAGGAATGTCAATGATTCCTTGTTGAATATTGATTTCTGCTTTTTGGACATGTTTTGTGGAAATTTTGATCGGACAAAGGTAGGGAAAAAGCAGTTAGTTACAGGCTGACAGCTAACCAATACAGGGCGGCAGATAATGCCATACATCCATCCAGCACAAAGTAAAACAGGTAATCTGAATGGCTGTGCTGTGCTTTGCGCGTCAGCAACGCGGTAACGATGACCGGAATCATCAGGGAGATGACTGCCGTGAGTGTGGTGAATGGCCCCATCAATCCTGCGCTGATAGCTGCTATCAGCAAGGAAAAGTAGTAAAGACGGTTTAGGTTTTTGAGATCCAGCATTGTAATCAGGCTGCGGATGCCTTCTTTTTTATCTGATTCCAGGTCGCGGTAATCAAACAAAATGCAGATCGCATAAATCAGGAAAAAACGATGCAGGGTAAGGAGTATCAGCGGCGTAGCAGCATATTTTCCGGCTACCAGTGCGGGCAGGAGGGTAGTTACGTAAGTCCATACAAATGTGAGGAACAGTGTTTTGCCAATGGCGATTTTGCTGAGCCAGCGAAAGGCAGGATGAGGCACTTTAGGCGCCGAATATAAAAAGGTAAGGATAGCGCTGCCACAGAGCACCAGCCAGTGTTCGCGCAATTGCCAGAAGAACCATCCGGAACCGATGATACCAATACCACAAAGGAGGAGCAGTCCGGTACGATACCGGTCATTCCAGTGGATTCGTTTAGAAGTAGCAGAAAAGGAGCCAGGTGTCAGGTACCAGTGAAAGTTATAGCTGCATATAGTAGAAAAGAAAACAAAGAGATAGAACGTGTTTTGATCATATTGAAGTCCCAGCAGTTGATTGGTTTGCCAGATCATCAGCAGTGCACACAACGAAATATAGATCGAAGTGAAAAGTATGAAATTGAAAGTGCTTCGGAACATGAGAAGACGTGTTAGCTGTTAGCTTTTAGCTGTTAGCTTTTAGCTTTTAGCAAATGCAGCGAAGATCAAATAACATCCTCTTCGCTGCATTTGCTAAAAGCTAAAAGCTAACAGCTAATAGCCAACCGCTACAAAGGTATATTGCCGTGTTTTTTTCTCGGCATATTTACTACTTTATTTTCGAGCATCTTGAAAGCTTTGATCAGTTTGATACGTGTCTGATCCGGAGAAATGACTTCATCGATATATCCCTTTTCTGCTGCCAGATAAGGATTGGCGAATCTTTCCTGGTAGTCGGCTACCAGTTCATTCATGCGGGCTTCCGGATCCGGCGCCGCATCAATTTCTTTTTTGAAGATGATTTCCACAGCGCCTTTTGCGCCCATCACCGCTATTTCTGCCTGAGGGAAAGCGTAGTTCATATCAGCGCCGATATGTTTGGAGTTCATCACACAATATGCACCACCATAGGCTTTGCGGGTAGTAACGGTGAGCTTGGGAACGGTGGCTTCGCTGAGTGCATACAGCAGTTTTGCGCCGTTGGTGATGATACCATTCCATTCCTGGTCGGTGCCGGGCAGGAAGCCAGGTACATCTACGAGTACCAGCAAAGGAATATTAAATGCATCACAGAAGCGGGTGAAACGTGCACCTTTCACAGAAGCGTGGATATCCAGTACACCTGCGAGGTGAGCAGGTTGATTGGCAACTATTCCAATACTTCTGCCGGCAATGCGGGCAAAGCCCACGATCATATTTTCTGCAAAATTTTTATGTACTTCGAAGAAGCTGTCCTTATCGGTGATTTCGGCAATCGCTTCTTTCATGTCATACGGCTGGTTGGGGTGAGCTGGTATCAGTGTGTTCAGTGCTTCCCTGATTTCGTTGCCAGGCTCGTAAGCATATACGGGCGCGGTTTCTTCACAGTTCTGGGGCACATAGCTCAACAGCTGTTTGAGATATTGAATACATTCTATTTCGTTGCTGCAGGCGAAGTGGGTAACACCGCTTTTGGCGGCATGTGTTTGCGCACCACCCAGTTCTTCTGACGTTACTTCTTCGTGTGTAACGGTTTTTACTACGTTAGGTCCGGTTACAAACATGTAGGATGTTTGCTCTACCATCAGGATAAAATCGGTGATAGCAGGAGAATATACCGCGCCGCCTGCGCAGGGTCCCATGATCGCAGAGATCTGTGGAATAACGCCGGAAGCCCTGGTATTACGATAGAAGATATCGGCATAGCCACCCAGACTTACCACGCCTTCCTGTATGCGGGCACCGCCACTATCGTTCAGTCCAATGATGGGAGCGCCGTTTTGCATGGCGAGATCCATGACCTTACAGATTTTGCGGGCATGTGGTTCTGATAAGCTACCACCATATACGGTGAAGTCCTGAGAGAAAACGTAGGTCAGTCTGCCGTTGATAGTGCCGTAGCCTGTTACGACACCATCACCGAGGAACTGCTCCTGATCGGCGGTAAGACCGCGGTTACGGTTAGTGACCAGCATATCCAGTTCTTCGAAAGATCCTTCATCCATCAGGAGCTGCAACCTTTCACGGGCGGTTAGTTTACCTTTTTTATGCTGGGAAGCAATACGTACATCCCCACCACCCAACATTGCCTCGGCCATTTTTGCCTGTAATTCTTCTATTTTATCCATGTGCTAAAAATGAATGGTAAAGCTAAAAATAAAAGGATTCCTTTAGTAAAAGGAATCCTTGGTATGTTGTAAATGTAAGGTAATTTACTTATTATGGTATGGCATTTTGGGGGTAGCAATGGTATCACTGTAATGGCCGGCGTTGTCGCGTACAAATACCAGGAAGTGAATGCTGTCATTATCAATCTGCACCAGCTTGAACTCATCGGACTTCAGGTTAATGTAAACATCTCCCTTTACTCTGCTGCCTTTGTTAGCTCCTATGCCAGGCATCCCCTTTATAGAATACAGGGTATCCTGATTAGGTCCTCTGCTGTCGAAGATAGAGGCGATCTGGAGGGTATCTTCAATATCACCATCTCCATCTTCAATACCCATGATGACGTTCATCTCCTGCAAATCTGCTGTAATGCTGTCTACTGAATATCCTTTAAATGTGAGAATAGGCTTGGAACCTATGTTATCCTTTTTACAGGCGTAAAACAAACCGGCCAGCAGGAACAAAAACAGAATTTTCTTCATAAAACAAACCTACATTAATTTAGGAAATATACAAATATTCAGTCATCACAATACATCTTCTTAAAAACGTTTTTTTATGACAATTGTTACTTACTGCGGCTAGATTTATTCTTCTCCCTAACTTTGTATGATTTTAAAGCCAGATTTACATGACCGCGGTATCACCGGAATATATTTTTTCATTGCAGGAAAGTGGGCTGGAACCCGCAGCCCTGGAGCTTTTTAGGTACCAGTACCGGGAAAATGACCTGTACCGGGCCTATACGGATGCCCTGCATATATCACCTGCTTCGGTGAAAAGTATCCTGGAAATTCCCTATCTGCCTATACAATTTTTTAAATCCCATACGGTGGTATGCGGCACTTTTGAGCCGGAATTGGTGTTTGAGAGCAGTGGTACCACCCAAACGGTGAACAGCCGTCACCTGGTAAAGGAATCAGCGATCTATACCCAAAGCTTCATGACCGCCTTTGAGCAGTTTTATGGACCGGTGAGTGATTATGTGGTCCTTGGATTATTGCCTTCCTACCTGGAGCGGCAGCATTCTTCCCTGGTGCGGATGGTGCAGGAGATGGTGGAGCGCAGCGGGCATAAGGAAAGTGGCTTTTATCTTTATGAGCATGATAAGTTGTTTCATCATTTACAGGCGTTGGAAGCCCGTGGGCAGAAGGTGTTACTGATAGGCGTTACTTTCGGGTTACTCGACTTTGCCGAGCAGTATACCCTGCAGCTGAAACACACTATTGTGATGGAAACCGGTGGCATGAAAGGGCGCCGGGAAGAATGGACCCGGCAGGAAGTACATCATTTCCTGAAGGAAAGACTGGGGGCTGCTGTTATTCATGCAGAATATGGCATGACGGAGTTGTTATCCCAGGCTTATTCCAAAGGGGACGGCATGTTTGAAACCCCACCCTGGATGAAAGTATTGCTACGTGATGAGAATGATCCTTTCCAGCTTACAGCCGGCAAAGGTGCTGGTGTGATGAATGTCATTGATCTGGCCAATATATACTCCTGTGCTTTCATCGCAACTGAAGACATCGGCAGAATGCATACCGATGGCCGTTTTGAGGTGTTAGGGCGGCTGGATAACTCTGCACTGAGAGGCTGTAGCCTGATGGTAAGCTAAAGGCAGAAGGCAAAAAGCAAAAAGCTATTGTAGTGGGTCTTTAACGTGACCATCCGCTACAATAGCTTTTTGCTTTTTGCCTTCTGCTTACCAGATATATTAAAATAATTTGCTGTATATTGAGTGGGTAAAACTATCCCTATGAATAAGCGGGTATTCCTGCTCGGGTGGCTGATCCTATGCAGCACCGTTATACAAGCGCAGTTCCTGAAAAAGATGAAGGACAAAGTCCGGAGTCTTACTACCGCCAGGGCTGATTCTTCCCAGGAAGAAGGACCTTATGAGTTGAGCAGCACGAAACCTGCCAATGATAATCCGTCTCTGATCATTGGAGGAGATGAACAGGTAGCGATAGATTCCGTATTTGAATTTGACATTGCAGTATACCAGGAAATGGAGGCCTGGCAAGGCAATCAACCCGTTATCAACGGGGGAGAGCAGATTGTTATTTATTACAGCAGCGCCGCGCCCCGGATGGCGATACATTTGTTGAGCAGAAGTACAGGGGCGCGTTACCAGTTTTACGCAGATTTTGCAAAAGGATCACAACTCAGCATCACGGCTATTCACAAAACAGGTAGCGGCACCAAAGAGAAGCTGGACCTGACGACTATGGAACCTATTTATCCGGGAGAAACCGGCTATTTAAATCAGCTGGTGAAAACGGGCGCTAAGAAAGTAATTGCGGGAGTGGCCTGTGAAGAATACCAGGCTAATAATGTGCAAACAGATTCCAGTCAGGTAAAAGTGACCAGTCATGCGCTGGTAGGAGCACGGGTATGGGTACCCTTACAGCCACATACGCTGTTTCCCGGTTATGCATTTATTCCGGACTATTATAAAGATCAGATTGAATCAATGTTGATAGCGGGTAGTTATCCGCCGGTAGCGATGCCGCTGGAAATGATACTGGAATACAGCAACGGAGATAAGGTGATCACCTATACTACCGATATTGTAAGTGGGGAAAACCGGGCAGTTCGCGTAATGGATGTGATAAAGTGATCGTGATCAGGCATCCATTGCCGCCATGTGCAGCAGGGCCGGCAGCTTACCGGGTTCATGCATAATGGCAGAGAGTGAAGACATATAGGGAAAGGAGTGATGATCCATTCCAAATTTGTGCAGCAGGTATACGTCCAGTTGTTCCGGCGAAGTATGCCCCTGTATATAGTCGCCCAGGTAAAATAAGAAGCGTTGTCTTTCTTTTTCAGACAACAGTACCAGCGCTACTTTATCTTTCAGGCTGTTATGTGTGCCGGATTGGAATATTTTCAGGGCCTGTTTGTATTGTGCAATAGCCAGTTCATCAAAAGAAGCAGGGAGTAGTTGTGTACAGAAATAATCTACCGCTATATCACTGAAAAAGCCGGCACCATCTTCCGCGTCGGGTTCGTTATGCCAGGTAGCCCATTCGAATAGCTGTTTGGGCGTAATAAAGCCAGTCAGCATCGCTTCCAGCTGATGTATTACTCCTTCCCGGCTGGGGGTGGTATCCGTAGCATTGGAAATGGCGGTTACGATGTCCTGGTAATAATTTTCATTCATTTCACTGGCCGTCTTAAACAGCAGGCTGCTCACTTCGGTGTGGGAATCTTCTGCCTTGTCGTGCATTGGCGTAACGCCTCTTAGCTCTTCTATGACCTCCTGCCTTGTTTTAGTACCACGTAAATATGCCTTTAATAGTGTAATAAAGTAAACGGACGTTACAGGCGACATTTCATTTTTCATGGGCCGAGTTTAATTCATATTTCATTGGGTACGGGCCAAAAATAGTACAAAATGCTGAATAGTGGCTACCCCCTCTGCTGCCATTTACCAATCATTAACTGCCGGTCATCCGCCTTTAACATTTTTTTGGGGTGGGGAGAAATCTAAAAAAGCTAATTTTCCGTAAGCTTCTACAGCAATATATGCAAAACAAGTTTATGAGGGAAGAAGCTGCTGACTCAACTGTACAACAATCTATGATAGCCTGTAATCCTACCGCATGGGTGAAGTCATACGCAGATGAATTATATAGATTTGCGGTAATTAAAGTATCGGACAACGGGCTGGCACAAGACCTGGTTCAGGAAACTTTCCTCAGTGCGCTGCAGGCGAAGGAGCAATTCCGGGGCGAGAGCAGCGAGAAAACCTGGCTGATGGCCATCCTTAAAAATAAAATAGCAGATCACTTCCGGAAATCCAATAAGGCTGCAATTACGATAAGTATAGATGAAGAGAAAACCGGTGATAGTGATCCCCACCATTTCTTTTTTAATGAAAAAGGACACTGGCGCAAAGAAATGGCCCCTAAAGCCTGGATATCAGAAATAAGCAGCAAACAGGAGCAGACAGATTTTTACAGTATACTACGCGCCTGCATGGGTAAATTGAACGATATCGGCAGAAAAGTGTTTCATCTGAAGTACCTCGAAGAAAAAGAATCGGCAGACATTTGTAAGGATTTATCTATTACTGCGTCTAATTACTGGGTAATTATTCACCGGGCAAAATTGCAACTGAGAGCTTGCCTTGAAAAAAACTGGTTCAGTAATTGACAATGGGACAACATAAACATACATGGCCGCCTTGTTGTAAAGAAGCTACTATGCTGGTGGAAAAGCAATTACAACAGCAATCATTGACATTACTACAAAGAATAGGTTTAAGAATACATCTTTTATACTGCATTTATTGCCGGCGTTACGCGAAGCAGAGCCAGGCTATAGATAAGCATATCGATGGATTTATAACGCAAACGGATATACTCCCTGATGAATCGTTGAAACTCAAATGGGAGAAAATGATTGTAGAAGAAATGGAAAAATAATTTGAAGTACCTGTAAGGATTCTTTAGTCACCACGTCTATACTGTCAAACACATAAATTTTTTCACTCAGTTTTTAAATCTTCAAAACATGAAAAACAACAAAGTATTATTTTCAGGTTCTCTCGTTGCCAGCGCTATCTTAGGTCTGGCTGCCCTGCAGGTATCTGCAAAACCAGTTAGCTATACTAACCTGGGTTCCGGTGCTGCTGTAAGAAATGCTTTAACCGGCACTTCCGGCAATGCTGCCAATACTATTGAACTGGCTTGTGGTGCAAAGAAAGACAGCGCTTCTGCTGGTAAAGCAAAAGATGGTAAATGTGGTCAGGGTAAATGTGGTGAAGGCAAATGTGGTAATAAAAAAGGTGGCAAGAAAGGTGGTAAGCCAAAAAGCGACTCTACCAAATCCGGCCAGTAATTATTTGAATAGCTGAAAAGGCCGGTAGGGTACGTAAGCCGGCCTTTCACTATTTTTACCTTAACACCAATTAAATAGTACGATCATGGTAGGTGTAGGTTTTCGCAGAGAGTTTGCCGAAGAAATGATCAGCGGTGAACATATCAGGCCCGACTTTATTGAGTTTGCACCTGAAAACTGGATGAACATAGGTGGCTACTGGAAGAAAGTATTACACCGTGTGGTGGAAAAATATCCGGTCTTATGTCATGGTCTTTCACTGTCAATCGGCAGCCCGGAAGAACTGGATAAAGAATTTTTAAAGTACATCAAAGCCTTTCTCAACGAGTATAAAGTACAGTTATATTCAGAACACCTGAGTTATTCCAAATGTGATAATGCGCATATGTATGACCTGTTGCCCATTCCATTCAGAATGGATGCAGTGAAGCATATTGCCAGCCGTATACAACAAGTGCAGGATTACCTGCAACGTCCACTGGTGATGGAAATAGTATCCTATTATACACCTGTAGCTGCAGAAATGAGTGAAGTGGATTTTATCAAAGAAGTAGTAAAGCAGTCCGGCTGTCAGCTATTGCTGGACGTCAATAATATTTATGTGAATGCTTTCAATCATCAGTACGATGCCAAAGCATTTATTCAACAACTGCCGCTGGACAAAGTCGCTTACATTCATATGGCCGGCCATGAACAGGTAGCGCCGGATCTGATTATTGATACACATGGAGAACCTATTATAGACCCGGTGTATGATCTTTTTGAATGGACTTTACAACACCTGCAGCCCGTACCGGTATTACTGGAAAGAGATTTTAATATACCGGAAATGGCAGAACTGCAGGGAGAATTATCAAGACTGAAAAGTATTTGTCACAAACAATGGAAATTGAAAAATGAACTTGTTGCCTGACACCTATCATATACAGCAAACTTTTTCTACCTATTGCAGAACAGGCGAAAAAGTGAAGCTGCCCGGCGTAGCGCCTGAACGGCTGAAACACTATCGCCGCATGGTATTCAACATGATCAATGATACCATGGAAAGCGCTTTCCCGATTGCGTYTAAGAATATTCCTGTGCGGAAATGGAACGGGATGGTAAAGGATTTCTTTTCCCATCATGCGTGTCAGTCTTACCAGGTATGGAAAATTCCCCTGGAGTTTTACACCTACGCGGTAGAACATAATTGGGAAGAAGTATACCAGCTGCCTTACCTGAATGATCTGCTGGCATTTGAATGGGCAGAAATGGAAGTGTACAACATGGAAGATGTGCCTGCAGCTCCCTTTACGCTCACCGGCGATTGGTTGGAAACACCGCTGGTATTGAATCCGGAGCACCGGCTGTTATCGTTCCAATACCCGGTACACCTGATGGCGAAGCCGAAAGAACTACTGGCTAATAAAGGTATTTACTTTGTGTTGCTGTACCGGCATCCGGAAACCGGGAATGTGGAATTCACGGATGTATCGCCCTGGCTGGCTTTTTTAACAGAGCAGCTGGTGATGGGGATAACGGTGAGGGATATACTGGATTATGCGCCGCAGCTGAATATAACGGATACGGATACACTGGAATATGATACGTTGAATTTTTTGAAACATATGCAGCAACAACATTTTGTGCTGGGATTTCAAATATAACATATGCGCACCTACGCTGTTTTGGCCCGCCGTTTATCGGCATTAAAAGATATACCGCTATTGTTGATGCGGCTGGTACTGGCTTACGGCTTTTACCTGCCTGCGAAAATGAAATGGAGCGATATACATGGTATCGGCGACTGGTTTGGCACGCTGCATATCCCCCTGCCTTATGTCAGTGCCTACCTGGTAGGTATAACAGAAGTTGCTGGTGTTATACTCTTAACCCTTGGATGTTTTGTTCGTTATATTACCTTACCACTTATTTTTAGCATGATAGTAGCCATTGCTACGGTACACTGGAGTAACGGCTTTGCCGCCGGTGATAATGGCTTTGAAATTCCTCTTTATTATATCGTCATGTTGTTTACCCTTTTTGTATTTGGTGGGGGGAGGATAGGCATTGATTTTTTCCTGGAAAGGAAAATAAAGTGAGTGGCCGGCCATCCAAAAAAAGAATAAATACATTGTTTACAGCACTTTTGATGCAGATATAAGATAGCCGCTAAGGGATTTTCGTGCAGATGTAGTAATTTCGGCCCCGTTCATAGTTGATCAATTACAATGCAGTTAGCCAGGGAAACGATAGGAAGCGAATTACAGCGGTTTGAGGAAATATTCAATAATGCCATGCAAAGCGATGTACTGTTGCTGAACAGGATCATGACCGACATTGCTGCCCATAAGGGGAAGCAGATGCGGCCCATGTTCGTGTTGCTCTGTGCCCGTTTATGCGGTGATATTAATGATGGCAGCTATCGGGCTGCTCTGCTGGTAGAGATGCTGCATACTGCTTCCCTGGTGCATGACGATATGGTAGATGATGCTATGAAGCGTCGTAGCGCCTTTTCAGTCAACGCACTCTGGAAAAATCGTGTATCCGTAATGGTGGGGGACCAGTTGTTTACCAAAGGTGTACTCCTGGCACTCGATAATAATGACCCCGGCCTGCTGAAAATTTACTCTGCGGCCATACAGCAAATGATTGAAGGGGAATTATTGCAGATGACCAAAGCGAATAAGCTAAGCTTTGAAGAATCTGACTATTATGACCTGATCAACGCTAAAACCGCCTCTTTCCTGGCTGCCGCCTGTGCTGCGGGCGCATCTTCCACATCGGACAACCCGGCGACCGTGCAGTTACTGCATGACTTCGGACAAAAAGTAGGCATGGCCTTTCAATTAAAGGACGACCTCTTTGATTATGGTAAAGAAGATGTGGGCAAACCCACCGGTAATGATATTAAAGAGAAGAAAGTAACGCTGCCCCTGATATATACCGTTCAGCACGCCGACCCCGTGTTAAAGAAAAAGATACTCCATATTGTAAAGCACCAGCATACCGATAAAGACAAGGTAAATTTTGTGGTGGAGGCGGTCAATCATTCCGGAGGGTTACAATATGCTACCGAAAAAATGATGGCTTACCGTGATGAAGCTTTCCGCATTTTATATACTTTTCCTCCTTCTCCTATCCGTGCCGCCCTGGAAGAATTAGTTCGGTATACCACTGACAGAGCCTATTAATTTGCCCCGTTTTTGCTTTGGTATTTATTATGTTTGAATGAATGGTTAGAGCGTGGTCAGTTTTGCCGCGCTAAAAAAGCGAAATGATATCAACCGGCAACTGGCAGATACTGGTAATAGATTAAAACCTGCATGTAGAATAAACTATTGTAGTGAATGAAGAATTCGAAAAAGAATGATGGAAATTAAAGCCGTATAATCAGCAAAGGAAAAGCTTCCTGAATTAAATTTTAAAAATAATTAGCAAAAAACTATGAAAAATCCTTTTAGCTAATTACATTTGGCTTGTAGCGTTAAATAAACAACCAGAATTTAAAGAGCATTGATAGTACTGATAGACGGTGTGACCCAGTGTTTAATGTAGTTTCCCCGCTGTGTATTGGTATTAGCAATTATTGAAAACCAAAGGAGTACAGATCGATTTAAAAATTTCACGTTCATTAATCTTTTTCCATGACTCATCGTTCATTGCAACCTGTTAGGGAAGCGCGCTGCCCCTAAAAGCCTCCGGTACGTTATGTTTTAGCAGTTGTCAGATATGGTAAAGTTATGCTTATGCTGTAACAGCATATAGCGGGTTAACCTATTGTCCATCTGCCACCATGGCGTTCTCCCAGACTTAACGATAAATGATATTTCCTGAAAGGGAACTGGCCTTGCTATGCCTGTAAGTGTCAAAAAAAAATGATTGCCGGTGTAAAGCTTCTTTACGCCATGGGATTCTCATTCCTAAATATTGCATGTATGAAATACATTTACTTTTTCCTGCACCGGGGTATTTATTTTTTTGCAGCGGTGTGCCTGGTATCCACCAATACACAGGCGCAGAGTATGCTGTTTAAAAGAGCCAAGGATACACTCGGCTTAAATGCAGATTCACTGGCTTTTTCAAAAGTAGTGTCTACAAGGAGAGACACCACGGGATATCTTCCCAATAATGAACTCTTTTTGAAAACCAGCAGGAACGGCGCTGTTTCTTCCGTAAATATTATGGAAGTAAAAAAAATGCCTTATACCAGTATAGATCAGATGCTGATTGGCAGAGTAACGGGAGTGGATATACGAACGCCATCTGCTGAATCCGGAAAACGCAACAGCGTATTTATACGCGGCACCTCCTCTCTGTTGCTGAGTAACCGTGATATCTTTTATGCACAACCCACTTATGTGGTAGATGGTGTACCACTGATCATGGATCACGCTTTTGCTTATGATATACAGCGTTTCGACTTTAACCGGGTGGGCACAGAAACCAACCTGTTGTCTTTCCTGGATATCAACGATATTGAAAGCATTGAAGTATTGAAGGATTTTGGCGCCAGTGCCAAATACGGCCCCAATGCAGCCAACGGCGTCATTAATATTGTTACCAAAGCGCCGCGTGTAGGACCGATGAAAGTATCTGTGAATGCTTATGCCGGTTTATCCTTACGCCCTTCGGTAGATGCAGTGAATGGAAAGTATGAAAGTGATTTCCGCCTGCCGTTTTATCGAAAGTATGCAGACGAAACACAGTGGCGGAACTTTCCACGTTACCTGGCCGATTCTTCGCAGGGGCGCTATTTCGGACCTGCCAACTGGGATGATCTTTTCTTAAGAAATGGATTTACTGATGGCATACAGGCGGCCGTTAGCGGCGGTACGCCGTATGCTAATTTCCGTTTCAGCATAGGACAATCTTCCCAACAGGGCGTATATGATAAAACCGGGATCAAACGCTATGATGTAAATTTTGGTATCAATATCCAGCCGGTAAAGAACCTGGTATTTACCACCTATGTGGCCATCGCTAACCTGAACCGTAAACGGAATGAATTTATCCGTGACAGAGCAGGTGACGAAGATTACCTGTTTAACTATGATGCACCTCTTTCTCCCAACAAAGCTTATCTCCAGCAATATTATACCGACCTGGAAAATACGATCAACCGGAATAAGAATAATTCTGCCCGTATTATCGCCAATGTGAAGTACAGCTTTTTGTCGCACTTCACCTGGAACACGCGTTTCGCGATCGACTACGGACAAAACTTCCGTGACTTCTTTGTACCAACCGCATTAGGTGAAGGGAATAGCTATGTATCCAATTTTGATGGATTGAATAAGCGCCTGGTATTGGATAATTCCCTGCATTACGAAAATACTTTTTCCGGTAAACATCACCTGGACGTAACGCTGGGGCAATATGGCCAATGGGATAAATGGCGTTATGATTATGGCCGTGCCTACAAAGGGTCCAGTGATTATGTGAAAATATATCAACCGGGAGATGATAACAACAAGCCTGGTCGTTTCGGCAATTTCCGGCTGATGTTTAATACGAAAGACTTTACGCAGTCGCGTCTGGCATCTTTCTATACCAACGTAGGGTATAATTATGACAGCAAATATTTTGTGTCTCTGTATGTGAGAAGAGATGGTACTTCCTACCTGGATGCCAACAACCGCTGGCTGGTATCGCCTACCTTATCTGCTTCGTGGAGAGTAACCAATGAAGATTTTGCCAAAGGATCTTCCTGGCTTAGTAACCTGAATGTAAGGGCCAGCTGGGGCCGTGTAGGCCGTTTGATGATGGATGAACTGTATAAGGCAGGACCGGTGTATAATGTGGATGCGGGATGGACAGGCGTACCTAATATGTCTACCTATAACGCCTTCCCGGCTATCAATGCAGCGTATGGTACGGGCTATGTGGTACCGGGTACTTCCTGGCCGGTAGTAGAGCAACTGAATGGCGGCATCGACATTGGTTTATTTCATGATCGCCTACGGGCTTCGCTGGATGTATATTCCAAAACAGACAAGAACCTGGTGCTGAAAATTCCTACACTGGAGGAAGAAGGATATACGGGGATCGTTAAGAATGGCATGGATATCCGCAACTACGGCTACGAGTTGTCTATCGAAGCAGATGTAGTGCGGGGTAAGAAGTTCCAATGGACCACAGGTATCAACATGTATACTAACCAGAATAAATTGGTCGCCTTACCAGGTGGCCTGACCGACCTGGTGATCAGTAACCGCCGCTTTTTAGTAGGCAAACCAGTTGATCGCTACTGGTTGCTGATCAATGAAGGCATTTATAATTCAGATGCAGAAGTACCTACCAATCCTGCTACCGGGAAGAAACAGTCGTACCTGGGCGTAACACTGCGTAAAGGAGATCCCAGATGGAAAGACCTGGATGGCAATTTTGATATCAACGATAAAGACAGGGTGATGAAAGGAAGGATGGCGCCGGCGGCTCAGGGAGGCTTTAGTAATACTTTTCACTATGGCGAATGGGAAGTAAATGTATTACTGAATTATGCATTTGGCGGTAAAGTGATCAACCAGGTATTAGCCGATCGTTTTGATTTTGCCAACCGCGAAGGTATTGATGATCCGAAAGCAATCAAAGAAATCACCTGGTGGTCTAAAGTAGAAGGGGATTACAGTAAAATTCCGCAATACAATCCCTGGAGTGCCGTGTATGCGTATCAGCCTAACCAGACCTTATTCCTGGAAGATGGCTCTTATGTAAAGCTGCGCGCGTTAACCGTGGCCTACAACCTGCATACTGCCTGGATGAAAAAAGCGGGTGTAGATCATTTGCGTGTGTATGGTACCGGTAACAATCTGCTTACCTGGACGAAGTACAAAGGTGGTGATCCGGAAGCAGTCAGCTATTTCGGCTATGACGAAGGCTACTACAACTGGGCTGCTCCACGCACATTTACACTGGGCTTTAATTTTCAATTCTGATGTTAAAAAACAAGATCATGAAAAATATTGCTGTTGCCGGGATCATACTATTCCTGGCGGTAGGTATACTGTCCTGTAAAAAGATGCTGGACGTTCCCGGGCATCGAGCCTTATCGGAAGAAAATATGTGGCAGACAAAGAATGATGCCCGTGCCGGATTATCTGCCTGTTATGCTTTAATGAGAGCCGCCATGTGCAATGAAAATGCGCACTGGGTATATGGGGACTTGCGGGGAGGAGACTTTCAGTCTACCAAGCGCGGTGATATCAAAGCTGTGGTAGAAAGTAATCTGAACGCTACTTTTTCTACTATGTCGCAATGGCGTGACTGGCGTAGATTTTATGCAGCTATTGCGCAATGTAATCTTACTATCGCCAAATTGCCACAGGTAACGGTATCAGACTACCGTTATTCACAGAACGATCTGAAGCTGGATATTTCGCAAGCTATTTATATCCGTGCTTTTCTCTACTACTATATTGTCAGGATCTGGGGAGATGTGCCACTGGTAACCAAAGTAGCGGATGGCAGTACTAAGAATATTGCAAGGGAAAACTGGCAGAAAGTGCTGGACTATGCGGCCGCAGAAGCTAAAACCTGTATTGATGGTTTGCCCTGGAGGTATGATGGAAAGTCACCGGAACAGCAGGGAGACTACCGTGGCCAGGGAGAATCGCACCATAAGTCCATTACGATTACTAAAGGAATGGCCTATACGTTGCTGGCACATATTTATTCCTGGCAGGGTAAATACGATAAAGCGCTGGAATATGCCGATATCGTAGTCAACACTACCTCCAGCAGTGGTTACAATTTTGTAAGCGTGGGCGAGCTTACCAGGCTGGATGGTGCTTTCCGTGGGCGTTTTGACTGTAACATTTTCCAGGTAGATATGAACTTTGACCACGCGGAAATTTCTTCTACCGGACAACTGGAAGACTGGACGCTACGGGATCCATATATACCTAAGCGGGAGTCTGAAATATATGTTCCGAGAGATACGGTGTTAAAGATTTACGCAGAGCCGCATGAACAACGTCCTGCTTACTTCTTTACCAAGCTGGAAGATACCTATCCTATCTTCTTTAAGATGAAGCAGATCAACAGCAGTGTGACCAATCCTGTATTGAAAATGTACGCCTCCTGCATTATTGTATTCCGTTATGAAGAACTATTCCTGTTACGTGCAGAAGCGAAAGCCCGGTTGGGAATGACGGATGAGGCACAGAAGGATTTAAACCGGATCCGTAACAGCAGGGCGCTCAAAAATGTGAATGCAGCTACCACTGGAGAAGCGCTGCTGGATGCTATTTTGCTGGAACGCCGCCGGGAACTGATGGGAGAAGGCTGGTACTGGTATGACCTCGTGCATTTTAAACGTATTCCTCAATACAGCAAGCTTACACAGGCGGACGTAGATAAAGGTGCTGCTTACTGGCCCATATCACAGGAGGCATTGTCCAACAATCCATCCCTGATTCAAAATAGTTTCTGGAAATAATAAATCACTGCCATGAAAAAAATGCTATTACTGCTGGCGATCACCGGGTGTTTTGCCTGCAAGAAAGGGATGCAGGACTATCGCAATGCGAAACCTGTATCCGAAGTGGGCGTAAGTACTTATGATTTCCTCAAGGCACAGGGAACATTGTATGATACCCTGCTAAGGATCATAGACAGCGTACATCTTACAGAAATATTAAAAAATGATAAGGTCACTTTTTTTATACCACAGGATAACAGCATTGAAACGGCGATGCGCAATGTGAACTTTGCACGGATACGTTTGGGAGACCCCGGTAACTGGACCATGGACAGCATTCCGTTAAAGGTATGGGATAGTCTTTTACGCCGGTATATTCTGCAGGGCATTGTAGATGCTGATTCATTACGTTATGCAGATGGCGCCGATCTCGTATCGTTGTACAAACACGGCATGAACGGGAAGATGAGTCGCACCAATGCTTCCGGCGCTGTGGGAGGCGGTACGGAAGTGATACAGTTCAGTGATCGTAATGATTCCCGGTTCATCAAGGACTGGTCTACTGTTCTGACGCAAAACGTGGATATCAAAACGAAAAACGGGTTGATGCATATCCTGGAAAGCAGGCATGTTTTCGGGTTTACGTCTTTTGTTGGCAAGGCCTATCCTAAATCACTGGAGCCTATTCAGGGCCCTTACCTCGGCTACCCGATTGAAATACCGGGTATTGTAAATGCGGCCGACTATGACGAAGGCCCTAAAGAGGTGGCATTCCATTACAATAACGGTAATGGTAATCATGCTTATCGTCCGGATGCACCAGGCACAGAAAACTGTTCTGAAGGAGATAACCAGGTAAGCCCCGGTGGTGGCTACAACATAGGCTGGACGAGCGATGGCGACTGGGTAAGATATACCGTGAATATTAAAGAAGCGGGAAAATATAAAGTAGAACTAAGAATAGCCGGAAACGGTGGTGGTATTATTTATCTCTCGATAGATGGTGTAACCGTATCAAATGAAATTCCCATACAGGGAACAGGTGGCTGGCAAAACTGGCAGGGTGCATTTGGTACCGCAGATCTACCACAGGGCAAGCACCTGATGAAAGTGGTGATGAAGAAGGCCAACCTGAATCTGCACCGTGTTATTTTCACTAAAATAAATTAATCAGCCATGAACCCGCAAGTATATAAATATGCAATTATTGGCCTGCTGACAATGATGGCAACCAGCTGTTATAAAAGTTTGTTGCCGAAAGAAAAGGAACATTTCAGTAACAATGCCAGTTTCGATGGTGATCTCTACGCTGCAAATTTTGGCCGCACCAACGTGTTCTATGGCAAGTTTAATCCGGATTACTCCACTCAGCCGCTTACGTTTGAGCTACAGAATATTGCCGGCCCCAATGGCCAGCCTGTACCCGCATTAAGAGAAGAGATAGATACCTGGCAATGGAAGACCTATTATAGCGGCACAGAGAAAAGTGTGGAAGAAATTAATGCCAAGCGGATACAAGTGAAAAGACCGGTATTGGATATCAAGCCTAATTCCGGAGACCTGGTATTCTGGGCTACTGATACCTCTAAGTTGAAGCCAGGTACTTACACCTTCGACATTTTTGTGAAGAACAATGGCGGACAAAAAACTTTTCAGAAAAGAAAGTTGCAGCTTGCACGACCACGTCCTTATGAACCTTATGAATTCGATGATTTTACAGGGCTCCGCAAACCTCTGGACAAGGGTGGGGTGATTCATCCTACTGTGATTGGTGTACAGGACAAGCTGAATAATTTTATTACATCGGATAATGTCACGGTTTATTTCCGGAAAACAGGCACTGCAAAGAATTCACTCTCTATTAAGTTTTTTGATGCAGATTCCGCGGCGATCAGGCTACCCGCTTTTAATATTACCAAATGGGATAGTCTTGTTTACAGAAGCAATACCATCCAGCAAATGGTTCCTTTTGCATTTAACCGGAAAATGACGCAGGATAGTACCGTAGTTACCTGGGATATCACCAATCCTTTCCCGGTGCTGGCGGATGTAGGTATCAATGAACAAGCCGCTATTGGTTTTCTCTATGAAAGGGTTTCATATGGTCAGCGTACCCAGGCTGTACTGGGACTGACGTTCTCCATCTTTGAGGCAGGTAGCTGGGAGGTMATCTTTAAGTTTAAAGTGAATCCCAAGTTTGCCAATGATTAACCAGGTAACTGTATTCTGAAAACATTAAAATTTCCGTGCCATGAATAAACGGTACTCAATATTGCTGGTGATTTTTTTCCTGCTACTTACAGGAGCCAGCTATACGGTATATGCCCAGGAGGCAGTTACCATCAAAGGTAGGGTAACGGATGCCGCTTCGAAAGAGGGAATTCCGGGTGTTACTATCATTGATATAAAAAATAATAAAGGTTTGGGGGTAACAGATCCAACAGGGCAGTTTACGATTAAAGTAGAACCAGACAAAACCATTCAGTTCCGGTATATCGGTTATCGTTTTGAAACGATGAAGATCGGAAAAGCAACCGTATTGAATGTTACACTTTCACCGGAGAATAAATCCCTGAAAGAAGCCGTGGTAGTGGGCTATCAGAAGCGTACCAAAGAAACTGTTTCCGGTTCGGTAGCAGTAATTTCCGGTAAAGATCTGCAGGATGTACCAGTATCTAATATCCAGGAATTATTGCAGGGTAAAGTAGCGGGGTTAAATATTCAGAATAACTCAGGTGCACCGGGTTTTCGTGGTACCATGTCCGTTAGAGGTGTGTCTCAGCTGAATGTAAGTGGAAGTGGAGACCAGGCTTACCTGGCCAGCAATAACCCGCTATTGGTGATAGACAATGTGCCGGTAGATTTTGATGGAGGCATATCACAATCCATGTTACAGCCCGGAGCTGCTACCGGGCCACTGGCGCTGATTCCTCCGGAAGATGTACAGTCTATTGAAGTGATGAAAGATGCACAGGCGACCGCCTTGTATGGTTCCAGGGGAGCAAACGGTGTAATTGTAGTGACCACCAAACGCGGAAATTCACCTACGCCTATCATTGATGTCAACAGCAGCATCTTCGTTAATTTCCCGCCTAAGTTAAGGCCCACTATTGGTGGTAATGAAGAGAGGAGATACCGTATTAACTCTATCCTGGCTAACTCCAGGGATATACAGGAAGCGCGGGACCGGTTGTCTGACCTGGATGCACTGTTCCTGACAGATAGTTTGAACGCTTTCTTTAATAACTCCACTGACTGGCAGGGCTTATTTTATCAGACCACGATGAATACCAACAATAACGTGCAGGTAAGTGGTGGTAATATCAAGATGAACTACAAGGCCAACTTTGCCTACCAGATGAACCAGGGGGTATTAAAAAACACCGGTTTTAATAAGTACAGCCTGAATATGCAACTGAACATGCAGCCCAGTAAAAAGTTGCGTATTGGTGCGCAGTTATTCAGTGCGCTGGGACAAAAGCAACGTGGTAATGGCGGTGGTCTCACAGATAATGGTGCAGGTAGTTCTTTTACCACCTCGTTATTGCCCGGCCCTTCCAAGTTTGTGGGCAATCCTCAGCTGGATGGTTATGAGAACAATGTGGACGATAATAACACCGTTAACTTCAGGGGCTTTGTGGATATAGATTATGAAATTATCAACAACCTGCGGATTAACTCTACTACCTCATATGATTACTATACCGATACCAGGGATCAGTTTAAGATGTCGTTTTCCAACAATAATGCGACCCGCTTATATGGTTTTGTAGGCCGGCATGATGAGCTGAATACCCGCAATGGTGTGAACTATAGCTACAGCTCCAACAAAAAGGACCTGGAAAAAGGTAATAACATTTACGCCAGTGTTTTCAGCGAAATAAATATTAAATCAGATGATCAGCATGTGAGAGATGTGCGTAATGGGCCTAATGATTACTACTGGGGGCCCCGCGGTTATTCTCCCCGTTTTTATCCGGGTAACGTATGGAACAATGCCAATGAAGTGAATGTAAATGGTACACCGGTATCTTATGTGTATCATGCTGCTTCCTGGGCCGGTTTCCTGTCTTATAACTTCCGCACCAAATATAGTGTGGATCTGGCTTATCGCCTGGATGGAAGTTCTGCAGCGGGTATTAATAATCCCTATACCAAAAATCCTTCTGTTGGGTTTCGCTGGAATTTCAACAAGGAGAACCTGATGCGCCGGCTTAACTGGCTGGATTACGGATCTATCCGTACCACCTATGGTGTTAACAGCCGGCCTACTGCAACTATTCTTAATTCGCTGGGTGTGTATAAAAGTGTACCTGGTTATAACAACAGTAACTCTACGATACCGGAATTTGATGTGTTGGCGAATCCTTCCATGGAGCCGGAAAAATCATCACAATTCAACTTTGGGGTAGACCTGGGTTTATTTAAAGGTCGCATTGAAATCATTTACGACACTTATTACAAGAACAACTACAACCTTGTAAGGGATGCTTTTTTACCTAATTCTACCGGTTATAATAAGATGCAGGTAAATGGTGGCGCCATTGTAAACTACGGCCATGAGCTGTCTATTACCGGGCGTCCGATCGTGCATCTCAATCCAAAAGGTTTGCAGTGGACCGTCAGTATCAATGGTGCTTATAACAAAGGAGTACTCACCGAGTTGCCCGGTGGATCACAATTCTATCTGAATATCGATGATAGGAATTACCAGTCTATCGCATTGAAAGTGGGTAGAAATCCGCAGAGCAACTACTTATTCCAGACAGACGGTGTGTATAAAAATACTTCTGATGTACCGGTAGATCCTATCAGGGGCGTACGTTATAAAGCCAATGCAGGACCAGGTTCCCAGTTTTTTCAGGCGGGTGATCCTATCTGGAGAGATCTGAACGGAGATTATGCATTGAGCGATGCAGACTATATGATTATGGGTAATCCTGAACCTTCTATAACAGGTGGTTTCAACAATACCTTCAGCTACCGTAATTTATCATTGAGCGTATTTTGTACTTACCTGCTGAACCGCAGCATTTTGAACAATGCTATTGCCGCCAGGATCTACCGGTTACAATACCCGGATGCGCAATCTATTACCGGTGTAGCAGAAGGCCCGGTAAACCTGTATGATATCAGCCAGCTGAATTACTGGAAACGGCCTGGTGATGTGGCTTCCCGGCCGGCGATCGTAGGCTCTTTTGATCATGATCTGTTGGTAAGGCCCAACCGCCTGAATCAGAGTCTGGTGATGGAAGATGGTTCTTATTTTAAGATCAACCAGATTACGATGGCCTATCAGTTCCGCGACTTTGATTTCATGAAGCGGTTAAAGCTTCGTGTGTTGCGTGCATATTTTACCGCCTACAACGTAGCCATCTTCTCCAAATATTCTGGTCCTAATCCGGAAACAGTTACTTCACTGGGAAGGGATGATATCAATGGATATCCTGCTGCCAGTAGTTTCACATTTGGTATAGGCGCTCAATTTTAATCACGATTAAATTATTTTCAGATGAACAAATGGTATAAAATAGGAATCCTGATTTGTCTGCTGGCGGGCGCAGGTGCCTGTAAAAGATTTCTGGAAGTAAAGCCACTGGATACACTTTCCGGGAAAGATTTCTGGAAAACAAAGCAGGATGCAGAAAGTGCGATCAATGGTGCTTATGGTATTTTGTTGAATAAATTTACAAGCAGCGTCTTATATAATACAGGTGATTTCAGAGCAGGTAACTGGAACTGGTTTGGGAAAAGCAACCTGAGGGCGCTTGGCCAGAACCAGATGCTGAATACCGGAAATGGTGATGGCGCCGAAAATCCACGGAACTGGAAAGAATTTTACCAGGCGATCGCCCTGGCAAACCTGTGTATAGACAGGATTCCCGGCATCGAGGATCCTAACTTCGGCAGCAGGGATAAAAAAGCGCTTACTGCCGAAGCCAGGTTTATCCGTGCATTTACTTATTTCTACATCGTAAGGTTATACGGTGACGTTCCTTTACAGATAGATGCGTACAGTACGAAACTGTTACCCCGCGAAAAAATGCTGACGGTACTGGATTTTTGTTTAAAAGACCTGGAAGCGTGTAAAGAGGATTTGCCAATTGCCTATGATGATCCTACCAACAGGGCCGTGAGAGGCACCAAGGGCGGCGCGTTGGCTTTAATGGCGCATATCAATATGTGGGCAGCCGGATTTGATAAAGCGAATGAACATAAGTACTGGGAACAAACTGCTGCGTTGGGAAAGGAGATAATGGACCTGAATGTATATAAGTTGTTGCCTTATACCAAAGAAACCTTCCAGGCCATATTCAAAGGTCGTTCAGAAGAAGGCATTTTTGAACTGTCGCTGGATGCCAACTATGGTGGTAAGTTTCACTCGCTGATTTGCCAGTGGACCTTACACGAACCTTATATCCATGATAAAATCGGGGGCAGAAGCGAAATTACTCCGATGATCAGGCACCTGGACCGGATCTATCCCAGGGGAGAAACGGACAAAAGACTGGAGCTGTGGTTTTATAATGCTTACAACACTGACCAGACCCCGATGTTCCTGAAATTTTCGGCGATCACTGATCCTGAATCAAGAGACTACGATGCCAACCTCATTTTTTTCCGTTATGCAGATATCATTTTGCTGAGAGCAGAAGCATTGGCTTACCTGAATAAGCCAGCGGAATCAATCGAGATGTTGAACCTGGTGCGGGACAGAGCGGGGGCTAAATATTATACCGGTAGTGGTGGTAAAGCATTACAGGATGCGGTGTTTTTAGAAAGAGAAAAAGAAATGATGGGAGAAGGGCATTTATGGTATGACCTGATCCGCACCGGCAGAATTATGGATAAGAATGTGACAGAGAATTCGCTGACACAGCAGCAGATGGATATGGGTGCATGGACCTGGCCTATATCAAGTGATGCTGTAAAGAACAACCCACTGGTGACCAGAAACCAATATTGGATACAATAACTGTTAAAATATTTACTATGCGCAAGCTGTTGCCCTTAGCCGGCATCCTGTTGTTGGTAGGATTATTTATATCTGCCTGTAAAAAGGATTACTATATAGACGGAGGTTTGGCAGATCCTCATTATAACGGTACCATCTACGATTACCTGGTAAAGAATCCCTACCTGTTTGATACCGTTGCTTTAATAGTAGAGAAAGCAGGAATGAAAGATATGCTGCAAAATGATTCTGTTACTTTTTTTGCACCTACTGATCAGAGTATCGGAGATGCGCTGCGTGCCCTGAATGAACTCCGCTATCGGATGGTGGAAGATAGTGCACAGCTGTCTGATATTCCGGGAAGTGTATGGCGTGATTTTCTGCTGCGGTATATCATGAAAGGAAAACATACCGCCAACCAGTTTGCGCGGGTGGATCCTGCTAACTGGTACGCCTATCCGGGAATTAATTATGTAATGGCCGGTGGTTATATACTGAACATCGGGTTGCAGTATCAGAATTATAACGGGGTAGAAGCAGTAGGCGCACGTATCCTGCTGCTGACGGATATAACCTTTGATCCTGTCACCTTCCGGAATAATCCGTATGTAAATGTTGCTTCCTCGGATATTCAACCCACCAATGGCGTAATACATGCCCTGAATATCAGGCATACATTTGGTTTCCGGGGTGACTTTGTAAGAACGGCAGAACAGGTGTTGCAGAATCAATAATCTATTAACGCATTCTCTATGAAAAGATATATTTATTTAATAGCACTCCTGGCTGGTTTGGGCGCCTGTAAAAAGGAAGCTGTGAATACTAACGGGAAAAATCCTTACCAGGAAACGGTTTTGCCTGCCATTTATATTAACAAGGATGGTATCAATCCTGTCAAGGGGCATGTAGGAGATGAAGTAGTGATMGCTGGTAAAGGGTTTGAAAAGAATAAGGATAAATTATCCATTCTTTTTAATGGGGTAAAAGCTAACATCATATCACTAACGGATACGACTGTACGTGTAAAAGTGCCTGCACAGGCAGCTACTGGAAATGTAGCGGCGCAGGTAGAGCAGCAATACTTTTTTGGTCCGTTTTTCCGTGTGCAGGGAGTATTCGAAATGGATACACTCTATCCGAGCGGAGTAGGTGCAAACGATGTTATTGCCGATATGATCCCGGTGGAAAACGGGAAGTACCTGATTGTAGGGAATTTTACAGATTACGGCGGTAGTGGTAAACCAGGAGGGCTGAACCGGGTGGCCAGGATGAATCATGACGGCACCGTGGATGGAAGTTTTGGCCCGGACAATAAAAATGGTACCAATACCCTGGTGCGCACAGCAGTAATGCTGCCGGGAACAGCTAACAAATACCTGGTAGCGGGATCCTTCAACAATTATGAAGGAGTAGGTTATGTTAACAGCATTGCTCTGCTGAATAATAACGGATCGCTGGCAGCAAACAGGATAGCATTGCCTTCCGGAAAGGATCTCGCAGTATCTATACTCAAAGGTGGTATTTCCGGATCGGTAGATAATATGCATGTACAGGCAGATGGAAATATCCTGCTGACAGGAGGTTTTCGTTTTTATGTGCAACCCAATTTTATGCTGACCAGTTCATTAGGGCTGGATTCTGTTCACCTGGATTCGATACAGATCAATTGCCTGGTACGTTTAACGCCGGATGGTGGTATTGACAGTACCTACAATTATGATCTGGTGAAACATATGGGCAATGAAGGTCCGAATGGATTTATCAATAAATCTATCCTGTTGCCGGATGGCAAGCTGCTGATAGCCGGCACCTTCACTAAATACAACGGGCAGCCGGTAAATCGTATAGCACGACTAAATACAGATGGTTCACTGGACCCTTCTTTTATTGTTGGCGCTGGTGCAGACCGGGGCATTGATAACATGGAACGGCAGGCAGATGGGAAGATCCTGCTGACAGGCAGCTTTAATAACTATGGTGGCATTCCTGTGCCACATTTAGCCCGTATTAATGAGAACGGAGTAGTAGACCCTACTTTTAATGTAGGGAAAGGCACCAACGGGTTTATTTACAATATTAGTTTCATGCCGGGTGGACAGATTATTCTCAGCGGTATCTTCAATAAGTTTGGCGACCTGGAACGAAACAATGTCATTGTGCTGAACGCAGATGGCTCTATTCATCCTACTTTCAACAGCAATGGAGGTATTACCCTCAGTCCCAGCGCCAACAGCGGAGGCATTCTGAAAATAGTACAGCAGGCAGGAGAAAAATCTATGCTGGTAGCAGGAAGTTTTACCCGGTACGATTACCGGGTAGCCAACCGGATTGTACGGATTACTTACCCTTAATCCCTGAAAGCAGCGTACCTTTAGATGGCTAAAGTATATGCATGTCAGTTTTCCCGGAGATTATAAAGAGTATTTCGTCACAACACCAGCAACATAAAAATCTGAATCTTTTTTATGGCGGAAAAAGCGCTGCACTGGCGTGGACGCCTTATACCAAATACCTGCTGGCAACTTATCCGAAGGAAATTTTACAATTAAATACGGATGGGTTGACAGCAGGCTTGGTTAATTATCTCACGGAACAGGCTCAGCTGGCCTTTTGCGCGGTAAACCAGTATATGAACGTTTCCGGTGCCGCCGGTGAATCATTAAAAGCTGTATACCGGGCATTACTGGATGATATTATCCGTATCCTTAAAAGCAAACGCACCGATTTCGGAGGACTGGAAGAACTGCACGGGGAGCGCTTAACACAATGGCTGTTACAAACGAATCCATTTGTGCGGGAATTAAACGGGGTGAATCAGCAACACGTACAGGGGGTTGTTTGCGCGGAATACTCTCCTGCTATGCAACTATCCGTATTGTGTCTGGATCCGGCCACTATGAAGGGGCCGGTATTGGATATAGGATGTGGACAACATGCTTACCTGGTGCGGCATTTACAAGAGCAAGGCATTGCAGCTACCGGCATAGACCGGTTTATTGACCATACAGAAGATTACCTTGTAGCCACCGACTGGCTGGAATATCCGCTGGAAACGGGATACTGGGGCACTATTATTTCCAATCTTTCTTTCTCCAATCATTTTCTGCATCATCATCAGCGTAGCAACAGTGAATATCTGCGGTATGCCCGCAAGTATATGGATATCCTGGCGGCGCTCCAACCCGGCGGTAGTTATCACTATGCCCCCCAATTACCGATGATTGAGGCTTATCTGCCGGCAGACAAATACTTCATTGAACATTACAGCGTAGGAGATCACTTTAAGAATACGGTGATTACCAAAAGATAGTTATACGTACCTTCACCGCTATGGCATACGATCCAGGACAAATCGAAAAGGTGATTGCACAAACACAAAACTGGATCAGGGAACTGGTGATAGGTTGCAATTTCTGTCCGTTTGCAGGCAGAGAAGTAAAGCGTAACAGCATACGTTACGAAGTGAGTGAAGGCATTACGCTAAGCGCCGCCAGGGCCGATTTCCTGGAAGAATGCCTGCTGCTGGACAAAGATCGCGACATAGCCACTACTTTACTGATTTTACCGGATGCCTTCCCGGTATTCCGCGATTACCTGGAGCTGGTAACGGCTGCTGAAAAGCTGATCCGCCAAAAGAAGTACGAGGGAACTTACCAGGTAGCCGGATTTCATCCGCTTTACCAGTTTGCCGGCACTACTCCACAGGATGCCGCTAATTATACAAACCGCTCTATTTACCCCATGCTGCATATTTTGCGGGAAGAAGATATCGAAAAGGCGTTGTTGCATTATCCTCATCCGGAGCAGATCCCGGAGCGTAACGTCAACTTTGCCCGTGAAAAAGGTACCGCCTATATGAAAATGCTCAGAGATAGTTGTTTTTAGGCGCCTGGTGTTATCGTAGAATTTCTGGCTATTAAAGAAGATGGAATCACCTGTTGTTGTTCCTGCAATGGAAAGCTACTGCTTTTCAGCGCCTTGAATAGTAAGGCAGCCGCGGCTTTGCCCATATCAAATGCTGGCTGGGATATGGTGGTGAGGGAGGGGTTCAGGAATCTGGCGGTGGTGAGGTTTGAGAATCCTATGACCTGCAGGTCCTGGGGTATACGCAGCTGCAATGCTTCACATACCTCGTAAACGGCGGTCGCCAGTTTTTCGGTAGTAGCTATTATACCGTCATAATGTTGTTCCCGGAACACCTTTTTAAGGAGTTGATGAGTGGTGATGGGGTCGTTGGAACAGTAGGTGATAGCGGCACTGTTCAGCGGAAGCTGATGGTCGGCCAGTGCCTGTTGAAAGCCTTCTGCGCGTCTGTTGCTGATAGAAAGATGCCTGGAGGCAGATAAGAGGCCAATATGACGACATCCGCCTGCTATAAGGTGTGTGGTGGCTTTATAGGCCGCAATGGCATCGTCTGTGGTGATTTTGGCTGCAGTTACCGCTTCACATACCCGGTCAAAGAAAACGATGGGTATTTCCTTTACCAGTTGTTCGAGTCCATGTTGGGCGGCGGCTGTTTCGGTGGTCACGGAAATCAGCACGCCATCTACCCGCCCGCTCTGAAAGTCTTTCAAAATAGCCTGTTCTTTCCCGAAGTTTTCATGCGTGAGGTAAATCAGCACATGGTATCCTTTTTCCTGGGCAACCGATTCAATACCGTTAATCGCTTCTGCAAAAAAGCTGTCGGCTACTTCCGGAATCACCACCGCGATGGTATTGCTGGCTTTTTTTCTCAGGCTGCTGGCATAAGGATTAGGCACGTAATTGAGCTCAGATGCCAGTGCCAGCACCCGCTGCTTGGTTTCTTCGCTGATTTCATGACTGTTACTCAACGCTTTCGAGATAGTAGCAGTGGATAACTGCAACCTTTCCGCAAGCATCCTGATCGTGACGTTTTCCATATGATAGCCTATGTTACTTAATCGGTTAAGTAAATAAAGTTATTCTATTATGCGGAAGATTTTTAAAAAGATCGCATATTTAGAGCAGGATATATTCTTCTTTTCCACGAACTTTTTAAAAATCTGATATTATGGATAACGTTAACGGACAACCTAATCCTGCACCGCTTCAATCGCTGGATCAATGGGAAGATGATTTACTTGAGCGCTATCCGGATCCTGCCAATATTAATAAGGAAAAAAGCACCGCTGAATTCCGTAATTATGATGCGCCACCGAGGGATACCGTACGTGAATTTTACCGGTTGAATCATACCTACCAGTCTTATGCATTTGTAAAGCAGAAAGAACAGGAATTTCTTTCTTTCAATAAAAGAGAAATGTCTGTATGGGATGCATTTGATTTCCTGAATCAGTTGGTAGATGACTCCGATCCTGATACAGACCTGGATCAGTTCCAGCATTTGCTGCAAACCTCTGAAGCAATTCGTGCAGATGGTCACCCGGACTGGATGGTATTAACAGGTTTGTTTCACGACATGGGCAAAGTATTGTGCCTGTTTGGAGAGCCGCAATGGGCAGTGGTAGGAGATACCTTCCCGGTAGGCTGCGCATTTTCCGACAAGATCGTTTTTCCTGAATTCTTCAAAAATAATCCGGATATCAACAACCCCGATTATAACACCAAATACGGAGTATACGAACCTAACTGCGGTTTGCGTAATGTACACCTGAGCTGGGGCCATGATGAATATGTTTATCAGATGATGAAGGATCATTTACCGGAACCAGCCTTGTATATGCTGCGTTACCATTCCTTCTATCCACAGCACAGGGAGCATGCCTACGGCCATTTAATGGATGCACATGATGTGGAAATGTTTAAATGGGTAGACCTGTTCAATCCATATGATCTGTATTCCAAGAGCCCTGTTCCACCGGATTGGAAGGTATTGAAGCCTTATTACGAAGATCTGGTAGCTAAATATTTACCCACTACTTTAAAGTTCTAACCGGAGAACAAGGCAGGCAGAGGATTATCGGGGATGGGTGCAGGCGTTTAAATCACATGACATCCATCCAGGTAATCCTCTTTGATTTTTTTCCGCCCGGGAAAGTGATTATATTCCATCCAGGTATTTTATATCCACGTCAATAAACAACTGCTGATCAACCCGATCCACTTATGAGTAATCAACTTGTCTTAAAAGACTACCTGGTATTTGCATTGTATTTTGTGATTGTTGCGTCGTATGGTTATTGGATTTATAAAAGAAAGAAAAAGGGAGTCGTAAGCGCCTCCAAGAATTTTTTTCTGGCAGAAGGTTCTCTCACCTGGTGGGCTATTGGTGCTTCCATCATTGCGTCTAATATTTCAGCGGAGCAGTTTATAGGAATGAGTGGTGATGGCTTTTTTGTAGGCATTGCAGTATCTGTATATGAATGGGTAGGTGCCGCCGCCCTGATCATAGTAGCAGTGTTCCTGATGCCGGTGTATATCAAAAACAAGATCTACACCATGCCGCAGTTTCTGAAAACGCGGTATAATGAAACAGTGGCGTTAATCATGTCCATCTTCTGGTTGTTTTTGTACGTATTTGTAAACTTAACTTCTATCCTTTACCTGGGTGCACTGGCTATCAACGGACTGCTGGGTGGTGCTTACTTTCATGAGGTGATGGTGGCATTGGCTATCTTCTCCGTTATTATTACCCTGGGCGGTATGAAAGTAATTGGTTATACCGATGTAATACAGGTAGGGGTGTTGATAATAGGAGGACTGGCCACCACTTACATGGCATTAACGGTAGTCAGTGAAAAGTTCGGTATGGGAAAAGATGTGCTGGCCGGATTTAATATCCTGATGCAGGAAGCACCTGATCATTTTCACATGATGTTAAAGAAGCCTGCAGCAGCAGCGCCGCAGGATTATGTCAATAAATACCTGATATTGCCCGGATTTGGAATGTATATCGCGGGGCAATGGATCAGCAACCTGAATTACTGGGGTTGTAATCAGTATATCACACAACGTGCGCTGGGTGCAGATCTGCAAACTGCCCGCACGGGTATTTTATTTGCCGGTCTGCTCAAAATACTGATGCCGGTGATTGTAATGTTGCCGGGAGTAGTGGCTTATGTGTTGTATCAGCATGGACATTTGCCGCAACTGGAAGGCGGACATAAGGACGGTGCCTATGCTGCTATCCTTACCTTGCTGCCCGCGGGGCTGAAAGGATTGGCGATTGCCGCATTAACGGCGGCCATTGTAGCATCGCTGGCGGGAAAGTCCAATAGTATTTCCACTATTTTTACGTTAGATGTTTACAAGAAATATATCAATACACAGGCGGATGAAAAGCAACTGGTGTGGATCGGAAGACTTACCATTGTAGCTGCGATTATTATTGGGGTGATATTTACCTGGAATGATCTGCTGGATATAGGAGGTGCAGGTGGTTATACTTTTGTGCAGAAGTATTCCAGTTTTATCAGTCCTGGCGTATTTGCCACTTTTATTTTGGGGATGTTCTGGAAAAGAACCAGTGGTACAGCTGCGATTGCAGGTATCATTACGGGTTTCGCGGCTTCGCTGTTTTTTAACCAGGTGGCGGTACGGATATTTGGTCCGGAAACCATTCTCTACACTGCTTTCCACAATGCAAAGGGAGAGTATGAAATTCCTTTCTTTATCAGTCTGGGTTGGTCTTTCCTGACTACTGTGCTGGTGATGGTGGGGATTAGCCTGGCAGGGCCCAAAGTGAGTGCCAAAGCGTTTGCGCTGGATTATGAAATGTTTAAACTGAAACCGTCTTCCGTGATATTAATTGTAACAATTTTGTTGTTGTTGTCCGTTATTTATGTGAAGTTCTGGTAAAGATTTTTATATACTCACTGTCTACTTGTTATTATAGCTGTTGCACTTTTTGCAGCAGCTATTTTTTTTGACAGGTGGGAGTATAAAAACCGCCCCCAACATGCATATTAATTTGCATGTTGGGAGCGGTTTTATTTATACTGTACTTACAACCTGACTACAATCTTTCCCTGTGTTTTTCCGGTAGCCACCTGTTCATGTGCCAGTCCGATTTCTTCGAAAGAGAAAGTATGGGAGATATCGGAGTGCAGGGCGCCCTGTTCCAGCAGTGTAGCTATTGACCTGGTGCCTTCGCCGTCAGATACTACGCTCAGCCGGTGTGTATAAACATTTTTGGCAGCGGCTTTTTCCTGCAGGTCATCGAGAGGCATCAGGAGACTAATAAGACGACCACCTTCTTTGAGGGCGGCGAGGGAACGCTCCAGATGTCCGGGGATGCCCAGGGAGTCGATGACTATATCTGCATCTGCGACTACCTCTTCGAAGTTTTGTTGGGCATAGTCTATGTGTTCATCCGCGCCGAAGCCGAGTACTGCGTCCTTTTTGGCGGCAGAGGAAGTGCCGATGACGTAGGCGCCAAAGTGTTTAGCTATCTGTACGGCATAGTGACCAACACCACCGGCGGCAGCATGAATCAGTACTTTATCACCTTTCTTTATTTTGGCATAATTCACCAATGCCTGCCAGGCGGTGAGCGCCGCCAGGGAAGCCGCTGCCGCTTCTTCATAGGAGGTATTGGTGGGCTTCAGGGCGATATGGCTGGCGGGAGCGGCCACATATTCCGCATAGGCTTTGCCATGCCCGGCGAAGTTGACCATACCGAATACCTCATCTCCTGTTTTGAAGCCGGTGACGTCTTTACCGGTGGCTACTACTTCACCGGAGATGTCCCATCCAAGAATAATATCTTCCCCTTCGTTGGGTTTTACAAAGACCGGCACTGCCCAATCATTGGCCCTTGCGAAACTATCTATCGGGTTAATGCCAATCGCCTTATTGCGTACCAGCACTTCATTGTCTTTTATTGCGGGAACCGGAATGTCTTTAATAACCAGGTTTTCCACGCCGCCATTCTGTTGTAATACGATTGCTTTCATATCTAAAAAATTTGTTTTTGTGATTTGATGAGTCAAAATTCCAATAAATTTGCACATATCCCCTTGTACAAACAGGGGTTCATTTTGTACATTATCAGGTTATGGAAGTAGTAAACCTTTTTAAGCCGTTTGACATCCAGTATTGCGAGGACGATATCTGCCCTATGGGGCAACACCGGAACAATTTCTTTGAGCTGGTATATATCCTGAAGGGGACGGGTATCCTGCATAACAACCAGCACACCTTTGAGTATGAGCCGGAAAACCTTTTCCTGCTGATGCCCCAGGATACCCAATATACCCGGATAAAGGACAGGACCGCTTTTGTGTTTATCCGTTTTAACGGCATTTACCTGGAAGCACAGCGCACAGATAACAGCCATAGCAACCTGGGCGACTGGGCCAAGAAACTGGAGTATATCTTTCTGAATAATCATCATTTTCCGGGCTGTATTTTGCGTAATACAGATGATAAGCCGATAGTGAGGGCGCTGGTGAATGCGTTGATCCTGGAGTATCCTAAAGAGCAATCCCTGCGTAATGAGGTGGTGCAGCAGCTGGTCAATACCATTATTACCATCGTAGCCCGTAATGTATCGCTGGTGCAACCGGAAAAACCGGTGGTGAACAGTGACGTTTCCAACGAAATCCTCAGTTACATACACCAGAATATATACTATCCGGAAAAGTTACGGTCAGAGAAACTGGCCGCGAAGTTTAACATCTCACAAAATTATATCAGTGAATATGTGAAGAAGGTAACCGGTGAAAGCATACAGCGCTACGTGACCAATTACAAGCTGAAGCTGGTGGAAACACGTTTACAATACAGTGATATGCGGATGAGTGAAATAGTGGAGGAGCTGGGCTTTACAGACGAAAGTCATTTAAACAGGACGTTTAAAAAATATACAGGTTATAATCCTACTGATTTCCGGAAAAAGATGTGGGCAGAACAGAATTATCAGCCGGGTATGAGTGGCTGATAATTCTGTGTTTTTTTTACATAGTCAGCAATACCGCCACATAGTGACAAATGGCTGCTGCCAGTACCAGGAAATGCCAGATAGCATGCGTATAGGTGTATTTATCCCAGATATAGAAAATAACACCTATTGTATACAAGCCTCCGCCAATAGCCAGCATGATCATTACCGGGAGGGGGATACTCTCAAAAAAACGACGGCCTCCGGCCACCATAATCCAGCCCATGGCCAGATAGATGATGGTAGACACAATATCATATTTCCCCGTAAACCATATTTTGAAGAGTACACCAAAGAGTGTAAGTCCCCATAACACCGATAAGAGGGTAATTCCCAAGGCATTATTCATGTATACCAGGAGAAAAGGGGTGTAGGTGCCTGCAATTAAAAAGTAAATACTGATATGGTCAAATACAAGGAACAGCTTTTTAATAGCTACTTCCTGTGATAGATGATAGATGGTGGAATTGGTAAAAAGTAATATAAAGCAGAAGGTGTAGATACAGGCGCCTACTATGCCGGGCGTATTATTATGCGTAGCTGCAATACCTGCCAGCATCGGTAGCGCACTCACCCCAAATATAATGCCCAGCCCATGTATCAGACCATTTACGACTTCCTGTTTGCGGGTATATCCATTTTCATTCTTACTGACTGGCATTCGTCCAAATTTTCTTCTGTTAAGTCTTGCTGTGATGCGTTCAAGTCCACACATTCACTGTCATTACAAAAGTAGGACAATATTCCGCAACGGGTAGATCGAGTTTATCTATCCCGTTATATAATCCATTTCAGGTACGGTTTTTGTCTTTTGAGTTTTTAATATTGTCATGAAGAGAGATGCTATATGTTGATCGCCAATACAGGAGCTAATCAATTATTACATATAATTTTTCAATTATATAATCTGTTACTACCTTTGTAAGCTCAATTATCAATATTAACCGAAAACTGTTATTCAATTTTTAATCATGAAAAACCATTTCTTTGCCACGTTCATGCTGGTGTCAGCATCGTTGCTATTTCTAAATGCTTGCAGCAAAAATGACTCTTCCAGTGGAGTCAATTCCAGACTGAGTGTATACCTGACAGATGCGCCTGCTCCTTATGATGCAGTGTATATTGATATCAGAGACATCCAGGTAAATGCCTCCGCAGATGCTGCAACGGGCTCGGGTTGGCAATCTCTTCCCATACTGCGTCCAGGTGTATATAATCTCCTGAGTTTCAGGAATGGATTAGATACCTTACTTGCATCAAAAGAAATACCTGCTGGTAAAATTTCCCAGATCAGATTAATATTGGGTGCGAACAACAGTGTAGTGATAAAAGGCGTGGCTTATCCACTGGAAACGCCATCAGCGCAGCAGTCTGGTTTAAAACTGAATATACATGCTGACCTGGTAGCTGACATCGAATATCGTTTGTGGTTGGATTTTGACGCCAGCCGCTCTATTGTTACTACCGGTAGTAACAAGTACATCCTGAAGCCGGTGATCCGCACCTATACTGCGGCTACAAGCGGAACCATTAAAGGAATCGCATTGCCGCTGCTGCATGTGAGAGGAGTATTTGTTATACAGAATACTGATACGGTTGCAGCTGCAATACCTGATGTATTAACCGGTGCATACGTTATAGCCGGTTTGAATACGGGCACTTATAATGTTGCTATTGCAGGTGACGGCATTTTAAAAGATACAACTGTTGCTGCTGTATCGGTTAAGACAGGAGAAGTATCCAATGTGGGTACTATTACATTGAAGTAATAAGTAGTTCATAAAAAGAAAGCGGTTGACCAGATTAGTGGTCAACCGCTTTCTTTTTATGAGTTATTAATAAATCGCTTTCCATCCCTTCTCTTTCCAGTAGCTGATAATAGGAGGAAAAGGACCATATTTATGTTGCGCTACAGAAAAGGTATCTGCAAACGGGCCATGGTCATAGTCAATCGCCTTTTCTGCTACATGGGGATAGTCAAAACTTTTTGGATCAGGTCTGGAGTGAATCTGGTCGTTGTTTACGAAAGCGGCAATATCCAATGCTTCCTGATCAGTAAGAAAAGGTTTGCCGGGTACTGCTTTATCATAAGGCATATTGTTTTTCAGCCATTCTGCCTGTTTGATTACGCGGTGCATACTTGAACCGGGTTGATAGGCTGTACTGCCCCAGAGTGGCGGATATACATACGTGCTTTTATCTGCATTCCATTGTCCTTCACCATTGGGACCGTGACAACGGGAGCAGTTGTCCTGGTATAACAGTTGGCCATGTTGTGGATTAGCCGCCATGTCAGGAAAGGTAACATGTAGATTTTTCGCTCCTTTAAATGGTTTGTCTTTTGGCACAAAACTGCTGATCCATTTGAAGTACGACAAAAAAGCCACCATTTCCTTGCTGTCCAGTGGCAGCGGTTTACCGTTGTGTGGACGCATCACGCAGTTGTTGACCCTTTCTGCCAGCGTGAGCACTTTGCCTTCCCGGCCCCGGTATTGGGGATAGTTATCGTGAGAAGACATGAGGTTGAAAGAAAAAGCTTTGGTACCTGCGTCCTGGTGGCAGTTGGTACAATTCATTTTGTTGCCCAGGTATTTTCCTGCGCTGCCATCCGGACCTATATACAGGGCCGTGTTCATCATCAGTTCCCTGCCATAGCGTACTGCTTCGCCAAAGGCGTCATGAGGAATAAGGGTGGTATCTATGGTAATATATTTATCGGCGGAGGTAACGGCTGCAGCGGTGGTTGTTTTGCCTTCCACAGCCGAGCCACAGGAAGAAATCATCGCAAATCCACCTATGCCTATCAGACTAATCACTATTAAGTTGCGCATGTGTTGTTTTTTTGGTTGACATTAATGTGCGTATCCCGGTTGCGTGATATAAGGCGCCAGTTTCTCTGCCGGAATAAATGAGGCCCGGTAGGAAGACATGCCTGTTCTCATCAGCCACAGGAACCTGCCCTGTAAATTGGTCAGGATAACGGTATTGCGTTTGGTGGCGCATTGTAGTAAGGCGCTGTCACCTACCAGGTAGCTGCTGCCCATTCTTTCGTTATAATTTTCCGGCGGCAATTTGGTATCGATGACAAGGTGTGCCTGTTTTCCATTTTCATCTATTTTAAATGCCAGTGTCCGGGATATTTTTTTGCTGACGCCATTGTCGAAAAACATCAGCTCATTATGTTTATTGATATGAACGGCATGCGCCTGGTCAAACAGGGCATCTGCCGGCATATCAAAATCGCCGCCTTTGCCGAACGCCCACAGGCGTTTGCCGGTGCGGGCATCTATCTTCCAGATTTGTCCATTGTTATAAAAAGAAATGAGGTAGTTACCATCTTTATCGAATGTGACGCAGTTGGCGTGCATCCAGTCTTTTTTCTCCCGTAAGATATTTTTATCGTCCAGCGGATTCAGTGCATCAAATACTGTCCATTTCCATACTTCTTTGCCTTGTCTGTCTAATACCAGGATGCCATCTCCTCTGACGGTATCTGTTTTACTACCTCCTTTGCTACTGAGGTCTGTTATTTTTTCTTCCACAAAAAGCGTAACAAATTCATTGTTGTTATTCAGTAAGATTTCGTGGTGGATGGTGGGTTTAAAATCCCTTCCTTTTTTGAGGTCGGCCAGGGTGTCGCCGGTTAGAGAAAGTTCGAGTATTTCATCGCCATAGCTGGTTTCGTAAGCCGGGCCGCCTAAGAGAGACAACAGGGTGTTTTGTTGGGTAAAACCTGCTACTTTAAAACCGGTACCGCTTACCTGGTGATACCATGCGATATGTCCTTTGGCATTTAACAAAAACAATACGCCGGGATCATCGCGGCGGGACACCATTACATAGCCCTGTCTGAAAGGCGCTGGTAAAACGGAGCTGTCCGGACATACTACGTTGAACACATCTTTCATCCACACAGGAACATCGGTGGTGTTAAAGGTGTATACTTTGCTGCCGTACAAATCTTTGTTGTGGCCGGTTAATATGCGGTACTCATAGCTTTGAAGTGGCTGCAGGTTAGTGAGTACAATCGTATGCCGCAGCTGATGTTTCGACAGTGGAGTAGTAGTGCGTTGCTGTTCTTTTCCTTTGGGCCAGTATTCCACGGCAGCATCTACGGTGTCGTTGCATTGCACGGTCACCTTTACTTTGAGGGCATTTTGTCCCTGCGGATTAAGGGTGATTTCAGTGATGTCGTTCCCTCCGCTATTGCAGGCCTGCATCAAAAAAAACGCAGCTGCCATTGAAACCAATGGCAGCATACGTTGTATTTTATTCAATCTTTTCATTTGCAATATTGAATAATTTAAAAAAAGATCCTCTCCCTATTACTGACGACGGTCACTGTTGCTGAGGCTCTTATTGAGATCTACCTGTGCCTGTGGATAAGGGAAGTATTTATCTTTAGCAATATTGATGGAAGGTACTTTTCCTACCGCTGTAAGATACGTATTTACGGTGCTTTGATACTTATCCATGCGGATCAGGTCCTGTCTGCGTTTGCACTCAAAGAAGAATTCCCAGCCGCGTTCCTGCAGGATAGCGTCACGTAAGCTTGCTTTGGTAAAAGTGCCGGCAGCACCTAAAGCGTTGGCATGAGAGCGGGCTTTTACCTGGTTGATCAGCGTAATGGATTCGCCGGTAGGGCCATTCAGTTCATTCAGTGCTTCCGCTCTGCACAGCAGGATATCTGCATAACGGAGAATCGGGAACACGTGTCCATCGTAATAGGTAGTAGAGCCTTTAGGATCTGCAAATTTAGTGGTAGCTACATCCGGCATATAATAGAAGCCTTTGGGCGGAGTGGTTTGTCCGGCCGGGGCCTGCATGTAGTGCAGATCATCTGTACCCATATAGTCGTAATAGAACATTTGTTTACGGTCGTCGTTGGCTGCAAAGGTGTTCCAGAAATACCAGGTTACAGCAAAGTACTGCCATCTGTCTGTTACAACAGGATTGTTGATGGGGCCAAAGTGGTTCATGATTTCCACAGCATCGTTCAGCGGATCTGCTAATGCGCTGAAGATACTTTCCTGGCACCATTTATTTTTCTCTGCAAATAAACCGGCATAGGTAGGATATAGTCCGTAGCCCAGCTTCATGATTTCTGTGGTGAGGTCCAGCGCTTTTTGCCATTCATGTTCGCGCATATACAGTTTGCAGAGTAAAGACATCGCTGCGCCTTTGGTAGCACGACCAATATCTTTGGTGCTGTAAATGTCGCTGCTCTCGTAATTAACCGGAAGGTGTTGTGCGGCGAATTCGAGATCGCCGATGATGAGTTTATTAACGTCGGCAACAGGTGTGGTTGGCAAGGGTGCTTCGTAGTCTGGTTGCGTGGTATTTTTAGCGACCGTTTCTTCTGTTACCATAATAACCGGACCAAAGGCATCTGTGAGATCCACATAGCCCAGTGCGCGCAGGAACCGGAGTTCTGCTGTGAACTGATCCTTTTGTGCAGCTGTGATGCTGGTCATTTTGGGGATATAGTATAAGGAGATGTTGGCATCCGTTACCAGTTTGTACTGGTGTTGCCAGGCAAAAGCAAGATAGGTATTCGCTGGCGCCCACTGACAGTCGGCCATCAGGCCTACGTCACCGCCTGAGCTGGCGTGTCCGATATCGGTGGTGAGGTCTGAGATGGTTACCTGGAAGCCCGCATAGTACATCCATGCATCTGATCTGCCACTGGGTTGTTTGAGTCTTGAGTAAACACCATTCACAGCTGCTTTGGCATCACTCAGGGTGAGAAATGCATTGTAGGCTGTGAGGTTACTGTACACTTTAGGTTCCACCATCTTCTTACACGAAGTAGCGCCAAGCAGCAGGGTGGTTAATGCGATATATGCGTATTTCATTTGTTCCGGAATTTACAGGTTTAGAAATTTAATTTAAGCCCCATGGTAAAAGTGCGATAAGCCGGGAAAGCAGTATAATCCAATCCGGAAGAAAGGTTAGCGTTGCTGCCGCTGCTGTTCAGGTTCGTATTTACCTCAGGGTCAGATCCTGTATATTTAGTGATAGTGAATAAGTTTTGTACGGAGCCATATACCTTAATACCGGCCAATTTTTTCAAAAAGGTTTTGGCTACCGGGACATTATAGCCGAGTGTAATCATCTTACAACGCAGGTAAGAAGCGTTTTCCACAAAGCGGGAGTTTATCAGGCCACCATAAGCGATTGCATAACCATCTCTTGGGATATCCGTGTTTTCGTTGGTGGTGGTCCATCTGTTCAGTGCAGCTTTACCCGGGCCGGATTCCAGTACGAGGTTGGTAGCATTGTACAAGCTGTAATCCAATGCGCCCTGCAGGAATATATTTAATTCAAAACCTTTGTATGCAAAATTGTTGCTGATACCATAGATGTAGTGCGGGTTGGCATGTCCGAGATAAGTGCGGTCAAAAGCGTTGATCACGCCATCTGGCTTACCGTCAGGTCCACTGATATCCTTGAATTTAGGGTCGCCTGGTTTGGAAGATGGTTGCGCAGTATGAGCGTCTCCGGTTTTAATAACACCATCATATACATAACCATAGATAGTACTTAATTCCTGACCTGGCGCCAGTTTAGTGAAGTCTAATCCGCGTCCGCCGTAAAGGTTAGCTGTTTGTGTAATTACATAAGGCTGGCCACCCAGGTCCAGACAGTTTTGTTTGTTATAAGCAATATTCAGCGTGGTATTCCAGGTAAATGCACTGTTTACGATATTCTCGGAGGTGATGGATAATTCGACACCTTTATTTTCTATACTGCCCGCATTTACGGTATGGGAAGCGAAGCCGTTCCAGTCGCCGATTGGCATATCAAAGATCAACTTATTCGTTTTTTTCCGATAGTAATCTACAGTGGCAGATATGCGGTTATTGAAAAAGCCCATATCTATTCCAATGTCAAGCTGGGCAGTGTTTTCCCATTGCAGATCTTCGTTAGGCAAACGGATGATAACGGTACCTCCATAGCTGTCACTACCTTGTCCGAGGGATACATTGGTGGGGCCAAACAGGGGCAAATAAATATAATCGCCGATTCTGTCGTTACCGGTAAGACCATAACCTCCCCTGATTTTCAGGTTGGAAAACACGTTCAGGTTTTTAATGAAATCTTCTTCACCGGCTCTCCAGGCAATGGAGCCGGAAGGAAAGTTTCCGAACCGGTAGTTACCACCAAATTTAGAGGATCCATCTCTACGAAAGGTAAAGGTAGCGAGGTATTTATCATTCAGGGAATAGTTCAAACGTCCGTAAGCAGAAGCCATCTTAGAAGGTATGTCCAGGCTACTGCTGGATAACCGCTCAGTACCTGCATCCAGGTTATGATAGAGGAACACATCTGTGCTGAACTTCTGCACCAGTGAATAATGTTTTGCATAGGTATCTGACTGATAAGAGGCACCGGCTACCAGGTTGATGGAATGAATGCCGTTGAATACTTTTTTATAAGTAAAATAACCTTCCACGAGATTACGGGTATAGGCCAGATCATTTACGCTGGCTTTACCACCTACTTTTTCACCGTCTACCAGGTCGCGGGGGAGGTAGGTGCCTTCTTTGGTGGTAGTATATTCTGTTCCTCCATTTACGCGGAAGTTAAGTCCGTCCAGTATCTGGTAGTCGGCATAGGCGTTGATATTCATTTTGTTTTCGTACCGGTCGTTGGTTGGCGCCAGTAGCCAGGCCAGTGGATTGTCTCTACCCTTGAACCGGGCAAAAGTCCCGTTGTCATTGTATACCGGAATGGCAGGAGATGCAGTTAATACACCATACATCACGTTAGAGGGAACAATGTTACCATCATAGGTTTTGAAATTGGTGTATGCATGTGAGCCGTATACACTGGCGCCGGTTTTGAAACGTTTGCTAAACTGTCTGTCATAATTGAGGCGGACAGAATATCTTTCGTAGTTGGTGTTTTTCAGGGCGCCTTCCTGTTTAAAGTAGCTGCCGGATAAAGAAACACGATCTTCTGCCGTACCACCGCTTACGCTCAGGTTATGGCTTTGCACCATGCCCGGACGGGTGGCTAATTTAAACCAATCGTTATTACGGCCACTGGCCAGGTCTTCACTCGTATAGTAGGCCGGGAGTCCTTTTTCAATCGCTTTTGCATTGGTGACCTTCATGTTTTCCAGGCCGGTCATTTTATCATATTCTTTGACGATCCTCTGGGTACCGTAATAACCGTCATACTGGATGGCTGCTCTGCCGGATTTGCCTCTTTTGGTGGTGATCATCACTACACCGTTGGCACCACGGGCACCGTAGATGGCCGTAGAAGAAGCATCTTTCAGGATTTGTATATCATCGATATCGTTTGGGTTGATATCCTTCCCTGTTTCAGAAGGGAAACCGTCGACCACATACAACGGTTCGTTTGTAGATTTGATGGAGTTGCCACCACGGATGCGCACAATGGTTTGCCCGCCGGGAGCGGCGTTCGACTGGCTTACCTGCACACCTGCGGCCCTGCCCTGTATGGCCTGGGCAGCGTTGGAGGTAACACCACCATTGTTCATCTGATCGCTGGAAATGGAACTAACGGAACCGGTGAGGTCCTTTTTCTTCGTGGTACCATACCCTACCACCACTACATCGGTGAGGTTAGATACATCATCTTCCAGTACTACTTTAAAGGTGGTGGTGGTGCCATCTATCTTTACAGACCATGGTTTAAACCCTACCATGGAGAACTCCAGTGTTTCTCCCGGATTAGCGGAGATGCTGAAGCTGCCATCTGCCTTGGTAACAGCGCCATGTCTGGTGCCTTTTACAGTAACCGTAGCGCCGGGTAAAGGTTGTCCTTTGGCGGTGGTTACAGTACCATGAATTTCTATGGGAGGAGGTGGTGTGCTGGCCGGCTGAATGGCTGGCTTGTTTTTTACGATAATCGCCCCGCCTTCAATGGTGTAGGAGAGTGGTTGGTTACGCATAAAAATATTCAGGGCTTCGCCAACAGGCATATTCTTTACCTCGATGTTAGCTTTGCCGCCTTTCTCCAGCAAGGCTTCATCCGCCAGGATGTTGAGCCCTGTTTGCTTGTTGATTTCCCGGAATACATCTTTGGCGGTGGCATTTTTGAGCGACAGGTTGACCACCTGGTTCTGTGATTTTGCCGCGTTCACCTGCATACCGGTGGCGAGACAAAGCAGGGTCAGTAGTTTACCGACCTTTAGGTGTTTGTTTGAACGCCGGCTCCTATCATACCGGGTACAGGCAACAGTACTTGATTGCATACTTGTGCTGAGTTTTGATTAGATAAATGATTTGGTTGTTCTATCGACTTTATTCAGTGCTATATTGGCTTACCCGCCTGCTATTGGTTGATTTGACTATTCACCCGGAAACGGAGGTGCTGTTCACTATTCATCACCTCTGACAATCAGTTTTTTTCCTTCTATTCTATATGAAATATTATTTGCATCCAACATTTTTAATACGTTGACCAGGCTGCTGCTGCGGCTGATCATACCAAAGAATTTTCTTGGTTTTACTTTGCCTTCGTATACGATTTCCAGATCGTACCAATGGGAGAATTGTCGCAATACGGTGGTCAGGTCTGCGCTTTCGAACCGGAAGTAGCCTTCTTTCCATGCTACAATTTCGTCTGTGTTGATGCCGGCCACCCGTTTTAAAGTTCCATTGGCGCTTACCTGCGACTGTTCTCCCGGAGCCAGTTGCATACTGCCTTTGTCACTATTTATTTTTACGGCTCCTTCCAGCAGCGTGGTGTTGATAGTGGCTTCGTCTGCGTAGGAGTTGATATTAAAGTGTGTGCCCAGTACGTCTACTGTGATTTGTTTTACCTGGATACGAAAAGGTTTATGTGCATCATGGGCAATTTCAAAGTAGGCTTCTCCGGTGAGTGCAATTTTGCGCTCGTTGCCTGCAAATGTGGCCGGGAAACGTATGGAAGACGAGGCATTGAGCCATATCCTGCTACCATCGGCCAGTACCAGCGGATAGGTTTCGCCGGCAGCGGTAGTGAGGGTATTATAGAGTGGGGCGCTGGCTTCGCCGTTTGTTTTTTCGTATACCAGTTGTCCGTTTTTTGTCCGGATGGTACTGTTGCCTTGTTGTGCCAGTTGTTGCATGCCTTTCTGGCCGAGTACAATTTTTTCTCCATTGGCCAGGGTGAGTACTGCTTTGTGACTGTCCGTGGTAGGTTTCGTTTGTGCCGCCGTAAGGATGGCTGGTTGGGGTGTGTGCCGCTGCTGCAGCAAGAGATATCCTGCCGGAATAGCCATACCAACCAGGATGGCTGCTGCCGCCGCGAGTTTGAATATACCGGTATTTTTCCGGGGCTGGTGCATAGGAATAACGGGAGATGCCTGTATATGCTTTAACAGCTCTTTCCTGACCCTTTCGCCCGGATCGGCAGATAACAATACTTTTTCCGGCTTAACCTGCCGGAATGCGGTCTGTAATTCATTTAACAGGGTGCGGTTGGAAATGTCCTGCCGCAGATAGTCCATCAGCTCAATGGCTTCCGTTGGAGTACATATCCGTTGTTGCCATCGGAGGAGCAATTGTTGGTAATAAGCTTCGTTTCTTTCTGTGGACATACATATACTATCCCGGAAACGACAGGTAGGGTGGGTGGAGGCGAAAATATTTTTTCAGCGGGGTGGGGGTCCAGCATCATACTGGATATAAAGAAGACCGGGAGCAGGCCATCACTATTGGTATAGAAGAAAAACCGGATACTTTTCATGGCGAGGACCATATGTTCTTTGACGGTATTCCGGGAAATGCCTAATTCCTGTGCTACCTCTTCATAGCTTTTGCTTTCTTCGCGACATAGCCTGAACACTTTTTGCCGTTGAGGAGGGAGTTGACGGATTGCTTCGTGCAATAATGCTTCATATTCCTTCCATATCAGCTTGGTATCGGCATCTTCTGTTTGCCGTTGTAATTCCTGCATGACCTGCAGGCGGAGTGCTTCATCGGCAGTTATTTTCTTCAATGATTTAAATACATGATTACGGGTAATGCGGTATAAGTACCCGCTGAAGGACAGTTCAGGATTGATCCGCTCCCTTATCTCCCAAATCTTTATGAATACTTCCTGTAGTGCGTCTTCCGCAAATTCCGGAACATTGATAAAGTGGAGTATGTAGGTATAAAGTGAGGGGTAGTATTGGTTGTATAATGTTATGTAAGCTTCTGCATCCCCTTGCTGCAGTTTCTTCAACAGAACAGCTTCTTCATTGCCCACTGGATTCGTTATTTAAGGCTAAAATAAGAATTTAGCGATAAAATGCAGCGGTTTTTTTTAGCAGGATTATACTGATTTTCCGGATTTTTACTTTTTGATTTAAAAAGATTTGGGAAGATATAAGCGGATAAATTCGCTAATATCTTCCCAAATCTTTTTAAATCTTCCTAAATCAAAAGAGTAAAAATCAGTATAATCCTGCTCCCCACAAAATTCGCTCTCAGGCAAACATAGCCGCATATTCCTGAATAAAGTGGTCAAAACTGCGGGGTGCGTGACCTGTCAGCTGCTGCACTGCCGGTGAGATGGCGGCTGCTTCTCCGCGGGCATAGTGGGCATAATCTTCGATCAGACCTTCTGCCTGCCACAAGGGAAATCCTACCTGTAACAAAGCCTGGAGTAACTGATCCGGTAAAACATTGACATAGCTGATGGTACGTCCCAGGACGATAGACAGTTTGGTTGCCAATTCCCGGTGTGTGAGGGATTCGGGGCCGGTAATATCATATATTTTGCCTGCATGGCCGGGAGTGGAGAGCGCGATGGCTGCTATTTCGGCAATATCCCGGATGTCTACCAGGCTAATCGGCGCCTCTCCGGCGGTGGCGAAAAACTTGCCCTGCTGGATGATGGGATCCCGAAAGCCCAGCAGTCCCTGCATAAATAAATTAGGTCGCAGGAAAGTATAGTCAATACCGGATTCGCGGATCTTTTGTTCCACGGCAGCATGATACCGGAGAAAACGTACCGGCGATTGTGGTGCTGCATGCAGCTGGGAGAGTTTTACAATATGTTGTACTCCGGCATGGCGTGCAACGTCTACGAAATCACTTTGTAACTTTTCGGCTTGCTCAGAGGAGTTCGTGAGCAGGAAAGCTTTTTCTATTCCCTGTAATGCCCTGGCCACGCTGTCGGGATTATTAAAATCTCCGATCACGGCTTCAGCTCCCGGTAATGCGTGGAGTGCGCGGGCCTGATCGTCTGTTGTTCTCACCATGGCACGAAAAGGAATACCTTGTGCGGATAACTGTTTGGCCAGTGTAGTACCAATGTTGCCGGTGGCGCCTGTAATCAGGATGTTAGCTTGTTTCATTTTTTGTTTGTTTTATGATGTAAAACTCACTTTTTGCTACTGCGCCACATTGTAAGAAAACGAAATCATGCTGTAAAACGGCCGGGAACTTAAATTTGATAGTTGCCGGGATTTATTATCTTCGCCCCCGGTTCTTTACGTATTACAATCGAAGCAAGTAATGGTTCCCGCTGAAAAGCGGGATTAAAAGGGAACTGTGTGTAAATCACAGGCTGTCCCGCAACTGTAAGTTTTGCGCAGATAATTTATCTGCAACTGGTAAACAATATACCACTGTTCCGTTGGAGGAATGGGAAGGTGTTTAACAGTGAAACGAGCCAGGAGACCTGCCTTTATTTCACTTTGACACTGCTTTCGGGGATTGAAGCAGGTCAGGTTTTGGTATGTAGTAATTTTTTAAGAACAGGTATGACAGATGGACGCTTTTAAAAAGGTCCGTCTACCAATGCTGTATTGCATCGGGGATCATGCCTGTCAGCAACAATTACGTACTATCTTCTCCTCTCTTACACTTTCTCCTGTTAAAGCATTGCTATGGTATGTACAAGAGCGTGAACATCATGTATCACCTTTTAAACAATCAGCAATGATTATCCACAACTTAGGCTATCCGAGGATAGGTAGCCAGCGTGAATTGAAGAAGGCCTGCGAAAGCTACTGGACAGGCAGCATTACTATTTCTGCCCTGCAGGAAGTCGCCGCCGGCATCCGGTTGCAAAACTGGGAACTGCAAAAGCAGGCAGGAATCGACTGGATTCCCTGCAACGATTTTTCCTATTATGACCAGGTACTGGATACCTCGCTGATGACGGGCGCTATACCAGCCAGATACCAGGCCCTCACTGCAAAACAGTTATCTGAAACAGACCTGTTGTTTGCCATGGCCAGAGGTTATCAGCGGGATGGAGATGATATCACCGCCATGGAAATGACGAAATGGTTTGATACCAACTACCACTATATTGTTCCTGAATTTACCGCCAGCCAGGACTTCCACCTGTTTTCCCGCAAAGTGGTGGATCAGTTCCTGGAAGCAAAGAATGCAGGCTATGCTGCCAAGCCGGTATTACTGGGACCCGTTTCCTTCCTGTTACTGGGTAAAGAAAAAGAAACAGGATTTAACCGGTTATCATTGATAGATAAATTGCTGCCGGTGTACCTGGAAGTGCTTGACCTGTTAACGAAGGCCGGAGCCACCGTGGTACAACTGGATGAGCCCTGCTTATCACTCAATCTTTCTGCGGAAGCATTGCAGGTACTTACCGATTCATATGCGCAAATACATGCTGCCTTCCCGCAGTTACATATTGTACTGGCTTCCTACTTTGAATGTTATGGCCAACACCTGCCGGCAGTACTGGCATTGCCGGTGCAGACACTGCACCTGGACCTGATACGTTGTCCGGCACAACTGGAAGATGTATTGCAGACAAAGATCGCCGACAGCAAATTGCAACTCTCTCTGGGCGTAGTTGACGGCAGAAATATCTGGAAGAATGACTACACAAAATCATTAGCATTTATACATAGGGCTATTAAAGTTTTAGGGGAAGACAGAGTCGCCATTGCGCCTTCCTGCTCCCTCTTACATGTTCCCTGTGATCTGGATTACGAAACAGCGATATCTCCCGAAATAAAAAACTGGATGGCCTTCGCCAAACAAAAGCTGCAGGAATTAAAGGAGCTGCGGGATATTGTAAAAGGAAATACAGCACTACTGGCTGCCAATGAGGACGCGATCCGCAACCGTGGGGCATCAGGGCTTATTCATCGTAAAGCGGTAAAAGACAGGGTAGCAGCATTTACATTGAGTGATGCCAGCAGGAAAAGTGCCTTTACCATTCGTCAGGCCATACAGCAGGAACAGTTTGGCCTGCCATTATTCCCGACTACTACCATTGGCTCCTTCCCGCAAACAGATGATATCCGGCAGTTAAGAGCAAGATTGAAAAAAGGAGAACTGACAGTACCACAATATGATGCCGCCATAGAAAAGGCAACCATAGAAGTGATCCGCTGGCAGGAAGAAATTGGCCTGGACGTACTCGTGCACGGCGAATTTGAGCGCAATGACATGGTGGAATATTTTGGCGAACAGTTAGATGGATTCCTGTTTACAAAAAATGGCTGGGTACAGAGTTATGGCAGCCGTTGTGTAAAACCACCGGTTATTTTTGGTGATGTAAGCCGTCCGGCAGACATGACGGTACGCTGGAGCAGCTTTGCACAAGCCAATACCGACAAGCTGATGAAAGGTATGCTCACCGGTCCTGTTACTATTTTACAATGGTCTTTTGTGAGAGATGATCAGCCAAGATCCACTACCGCAAACCAGATTGCCTGGGCTATACGTGATGAAGTGGTGGCATTGGAAAATGCAGGTATTAAAGTGATACAGATCGATGAACCAGCCATCCGGGAAGGGTTACCCTTACGCCGGGAAAACTGGGCGGCATACCTGGAATGGGCAGTACAGGCATTCCGTATTGCTGCCAGTGGTGTGAAAGACGAAACACAAATTCATACGCATATGTGCTACAGTGAATTTAATGATATCATTGAACACATTGCTGCGATGGATGCGGACGTGATCACGATTGAAACATCCAGGTCGCAAATGGAATTACTGGAAGCCTTCGCGCATTTCAAATATCCGAATGAAATTGGCCCTGGCGTATATGATATACATTCACCCAGACAACCTTCTGCAGAAGAAATGATTTCGTTGCTGGAAAAAGCGGTGGAAGCATTGCCGGCAAGGAATCTGTGGGTGAATCCTGACTGTGGATTAAAAACGCGTAAATGGCCGGAAACCAAAGTAGCTTTAACGAATATGGTAAAAGCTGCTTTGGTGATGAGAGAAAAGGCCGCTTTGTAAAAACAATAAAAACGGAACGATTATGACTATGGAGGAAAAGATTCTTCACTCGGAGACAAGAATATTCAAAGCGGTATTTCCCAGTACTACCAACCATTACGATACACTCTTCGGAGGCACTGCGATGTCGCTGATGGACGAAGTAGCATTTATTACCGCTACCCGTTTTGCACGAAAAAAAATGGTGACGGTATCATCCGGGCAAATAGATTTTACCCGACCCATTCCTGCAGGTACCATTGTGGAGTTGATCGGCAAGGTAACAGAAGTGGGCAATACCAGCCTGAAAGTATTGGTAGAACTGTATATCGAAGAGATGTATTCGGACAGCCGGGAGAAGGCTATTTCAGGCACTTTCAGCCTGGTAGCGATAGGAGATGATAAGCATCCGGTACCGGTAAATAGTTAGTCGGAAAGTGGAAAGGCGTCTCATTAAAATATGAGACGTCTTTTTATATTTAGATAGTCTAAAGTTTCAGCAAAGACTTTATTATGCCCGCACTACTCTTTAGTCCACATTTTTCAAGGGAAGCGAGTACCTGGCTGGCTGACAGCGGTGGATTTTTTAATCTGCTCACCTGTGCATGGAATGCGTCAAGTACCCTGGTTTTATCCAACGAGAGCAGATGTTTGATGAATTTGTCGGGTGTCTGCCCTTCAATATGATGCAGCTTCAGGTATTTTACAGGAAAGTGTTTCATGTTATTAGTAACAATGATCTTCGCCTCACCTTTGATAGCAGCAGCCAGTACATGTCTGTCGCCCTTATCCGGTAATACTATATCGGCGATGAGTGACTCATAAGAAGACACAGCTGCGTCCGGGAATGCCTTGTTCATGGCGGTCTGAGCACTTTTGAGACTTTTGTGTGAAATGTTGGGGCTGTTTATTAACAGGTTTCTCATCCACTCCTCCTGTATCTGGTTTGTCCATTTCGGTTGATATAGTTTAACCGCTGCCAGATTTAATAAGATATCCTGCACGGAAGCCGGGTACAACACATTCGCATCTAGCACAGCTACCAATCCAGTTGAATTGATCATTAGTATCCCATATTAAGTTCCTGCGCCTGTTTCGCTAAAAAATTCAGCTTACTGTTTCGGGTTTTTTGTAGCTTTTTATCATATGCAATAATGTCGTTTAGCAGAATTCTCCGATGCGTGCCCACTTTGGTAAATGGAATTTCTCCTTTATTTAGAAGACTTACTACATGTGGCCTCGATACGTTTAAAAGGTCTGCCGCTTGTTGGGTACTGATTTCTGCATCACTGGAAAACATGGTGATTGACTTTCCATCTGCCATATTATCGAGTATCGCGTAGAATAATTTAAACGCCTTCGCCGGAATCTCCAACGTTTTCTTTTTATTATCTATTCTGATCGCAATACTTTTATTTCTGGTACCAAATATTTCTTTAGAAAATTCGTGCATTTCATCAATAAGAAATCTGGCTATCTGCTGATCTTTTTTGGTGGTTTTCTCTATGATGGCTTCCATTACGCTGCTTATTTTTGTTTATATCCAAATATACGTAAACGAAATAAACGAAACAATAACTATTACAATAATAACAGATAAATCATTGATTGTTAGTTATTATGAATTTCCTGAAGAATGAATTTTTATTAGGATTCACGAATATAAGACCCCAATCTTTAAAGGGAATTGTCCATTGTTTGTACATAAAAGGTTAGGGTTCTCGTTATAATAATTCGATAATTGGATGTAAACTATTGTTAGCAAAAAAAGAAGCCATCCCATTATTCCGGGATGACTTCTCTTACAATAGGAGTATGGTATTCTGTTATTTTAAGTTCAAATCTCTTACACCCAACACTTCTGTGGATATTTCGCCCAGCCAGCCAGCTTCTGCACGTTGACTGGTATGCACTTTAATGAAGTTGATACCTGTCAGTTTAACCGGGGTGCCTTTTTTATCTACAGCCCAGTCCAGCTTTATTTTTGCATCGTTATCATCATTGAGTGCATTGTCTGCATAACCCCACGAAAATGCGGGGCATACATAATAAGGCGACTCGGGATCACTGGAGGTGTTTTTGATATTGCTATCTGTCAGTCGGGTGCCGGTGAAAGTAATGCTATCGCCTTTCCACTGAGGGTAGTAAGGTTGGTCATGGAATATATTCCTGGAAAGGTATCCACTTTGGCCCTGATTGTCTTTCCATTTAATGTAAGTATTGTCGCTGGTATACGGATCCGCAGGGTCAGTAGTACGAACTTTACCTTCATCTGGTTTATAGTAAGTGATCTGGTAATTTTTAATGGTTTTAGAGCTATTATACTCAGATCCGGCAATTTCATACCATTCATCATCCGGGAGGCCGTTTTTATTGGCATCTACTGAAACAGAGATCACGCCTGGTTCTGCGAAATTGTTAAATGCGTTACCCAGTACGATGAAAGAATATTCGCCGGGTACATTTTTGATGGTATGATCAAAGCCCATTACTACGAAGCCACCAAAACCACCGAGGGAAATCATCTCTTCTTTGGCGAGGGCTGTCAGCGCATAGTCAGCCATTTTTTTGGCGTCATCACCTGTCTTCCATACAGGAAGGCCATTAGTGAACTGTCCGGGTGCAGGAAAATATTCAAATACTTTAGTAACCTTGTTTAAAAAAGGGCCGGTTGGTTCCGGATCGGGTGTCACTACTTCATCTTTGCTCCTGGAACAACTGCTGATGATTACAGCCACCATGATACCTGCGAGTAGAAATTTTCTTTTCATAATATAAAATTAGTGTGATTATTTACTGGATTTTACGAATACCATATGTCCCGGAATATCTCCGGTGATGGCAGACCATTTCTTTTTTCCTGTTTTATCGAAGCAGTATAAGGTGCCAGAGGAAACGTAGTCTTTGGCGTCTGTTACAAAAATTTCTTTGGTGGCTGGATTAACGATAACGCCATAGGGCATTTCGATATTCTTTTCAGTGCCATCTGTAATGAAATTTGTGTTAAGTACCGTCTCCGTTTTTACATTGATCATGTTATAAGTGATCGTCCATTTGCCGGTATTATAGCTGAATACAGAGCCATATACATAGGCGGTGTCGCCGGAGATGCAGAGATTGCTGGCGCCTATGTCGAATGTTTTCTTTACTGCGTCTGTTTTGGTATCAATCACAAACAGCTTAGACGGAGTTTTCCGGTAGTCACCGCGGGAGGTCACATATATATCGCCATCGCTGTCTACCTTTAGCCGGTCGAGGTTAATGGCTACATCAATTTTTTTAGTTTCGGTGAAGGTAAGCAGGTCAATTACTGATACGGTGCGGTCGTAGTTGGGTACGCGGTAACCGCCTGAATTGGCCACATATAACTTGTTGCCTACTACTGCCATTTCTTCCGGCTGATAACCTACAATAACTTTACGGATAACTTGCAGGGTACTGGTATCTACTTCTGCCACAAATCCGATGGGCGCATTTTCATCCACTTTCACGGGACCGGCATAAGAACTCACATAGGCTTTACCGTTAGCAAAGGCGATATAGCGGCAGTTGAGGATATCAATTTTTCCCAGGCGTTTTGTGGTGGCTACATCCATCACTTCTACCTTGTTGGACACGTTGATGACGGCGTATAGTTTACTGCCATAAATCTGAATGTCATTACCTACATCGCCCAGCTCTTTCACTACTGTAGGGTTTTTTTCTGCGTAGATATTTTTTTTATAAAAGCCGGTGGTATAGTCGAAGTAATCCAGGGAAGCTTTGTTGCTGCCCATGTTGCCTTCATTGAGCATATAGATGCCAACGTAGGGCGCATTGGGATCTGGTGCGGTAACAGGCGTGAGTACCGGCGGTACAATGGTGGCGTCTTTTCTGCAACCACTGTTGATCATACCAATGGCTGCTACCAGTAAACATGTATTCTTTAATTGTTTCATCATGGCATTTCAGATTAAATATTGACCGCTAAAATGAAGCGGTAATTTCTACCGGGCATCGGGTAACTTTGTACCACTTCATAGAACTGGTTGGCGAGGTTATTTACCTGTGCAGTTACGTGAACGTGGGTACGTTTATAGTTGAATTGTTTGCCAAGGGATAAGTCGCTTGTGTACCATGGTTGTACATAGTTTTCCGGTATATTATCCTTGCCGTTATATCTTTCTCCTGTATAAATAAAGCTGTAGTTGGCTTCCCAGTTTTTAAAGTCGGCGCCCAGTATGAGTGAGCCGCTATGGCGGGGAATGTAGGCAATCTGCTGGCGATAGAAAGTTTTTGTTGGATTGGTGTAATCCAATGCCTGTTGAAAAGTATAGGTGGCTCTTAACAGCATATTCAGTTGCTGTTTGATGCGCCAGCCTGCATTTGCTTTTACATCGAGGCCATTAATTTTTACTTTACCCAGGTTCATCATGGTCCATGCAAATTGATTTTGTCCGGGTATGGCCACAATCTTGTCTGTTATCTCGTTATAGTATCCATCCACTTCTACGCCGGCTTGTGTAAACCATTTACCAGTGAACGATTTATTCCAGGTGACGCCTGCATCATATTGTGTGGCGAACTCCGGTTGCAGAAAGCGGTTTCCGATTTCGGTATAATAGAGATCGTTGAACGTAGGCATGCGGAAGATGCGTTTATAAAAGGCACGCAGGCGTATATCGGGTGTTGGTAATGGTTGCCAGGAAACAAATACAGCAGGGGTAAATTTCTGCTGATAAGGAGCCGCGGCGTTTAGTTTTACAGTTTCACTCACGAAAGTTCCCAGCAGACTGGCCTGTGCACTGAATCGCTTAAAGTTGACAGCAGAAGCACCTGCTATGAGGGTAGTGTACCTGGTAGGATAGCTGAATTCTCTCAGGTCGGCATCCAGTTTATTCCATTGAAAATCGCCGGAAAGAGAGATGGTCCACCAGCTTGTCAGTGCATACTGTTGCGCCATGGAAAAATACATTTCGTATTGGCGGTAATGGTTGTTTGCCCGAAACTGTGCGGTATCGAGGGCCAGATAATGTGTATAGTCATAGGCATATTTGGCGTTGAGCAGGATGCTGTAGCGTTTCGTAATTTCTTTACGGAAAGAAGATTGGATAAACAGGTTGCGATCCCAAAGGCGGTCAATATGCCCGAATACATTGTTGACAATAAAGCCAGGCAATCCTCTTTCAGCATTATAATAATATATTTTGGTACTCCATTCGCCGCCTTTCATCACGCCATTGAGCCCGCCTTCTATCCGTACGGCGTTAACATCACCGTTTTTGCGGTAGGCGCTGGTGTCGTAAGCCAGATTTTTGAGTGAGTCGAATTTGGCGTAAGTGTATTTATAACGGCCGGTAGCGCTGGTCCATTCGCTGCTGAAGGAGGCGGATATTTTGTCGCTGATTTTTTGTTGCCAGAGCAGGGAAGGGTTGAACAAACCAAAGGAGCCTGTTTTAATGGTAGTTCTTATATGTGTTTTTTCTCCGGGAGCGAATTTAGGTTTGAGAGAAGTCAGATAAATGGAACCGGCAGATCCGAAGTCTTTGGCCGGTTGAAAGATGTTACTTTTTTGTCCGTTATACAAGGCGATTTCTTCCATGTTGTCCAGGGAAAATTTACCCAGATCTACCTGTCCGTTCTGGGCATTGCCGAGTTCAATGCCATCATAGAATACACCGGTATGGTTGGATCCCATACTGCGGATATCCACTGTTTGCAGGCCTCCTATACCACCGTAATCTTTGATCTGCACGCCGGAGAAGAAGCGGAGCGCATCTGCCACAGAATGGCTGCCCAGTCTGCTGAGTTCTTTTGCCTGCAATTTTTGCCCGGGGCTTATTTCTTTGCCTGTCCGCGATGCGGTGACGGACACCTCCCGGAGATCTTTGGTGGTAATTGTATCTGCCTGCTGTGCTTTAATGGTTGTTGCCGGCCAGATGATGAAGGCCATCACATAGAAGCATACCTTAGTCAGTGAACAGGCTTGTTCAGTGAAACGCATAATTTTAAACCTGTTAATATTCCATCAACAGCCTTCGACAGGAGAAAAAATAATTAGGAAAGCGCACGTGTACAGGAACATCCTGTAGCCTGCATTTATCCCTAAGCTTCATTCCACGAAAGCTCAAAAATCAGTTGTATGGCAGGTATTCTGACTTATCTCTGCTTTCGGCGACCTTCCCATTGAATGATCAACAGTGGCCTTGAGTGGTGTTGCCTTAGCATTGTATGAGACTTACAGCAGCGGGACTGTCCGGGATTTTCACCCATGTTCCCTTTTAATTATTCATGCCCGGAGTGGACATGGATAAACCATAACGGAGCAAAAGTAGGCTATTATTCTGTTGATTCAAAACGAAAGGGGGCGAGGGGTGGTATCTGCTTCGTTAGCATACCTTTACGGTAGCGATGTCCAGTATATTTCCCAGTTTTTCAATCTTACCGGCTATATGGCCGATGCCAATGGCGCAGTGATGCGCAGGGCCTTCTTTACTCCAGTTGTTGACAAATGTTTTTACATCCAGTGAAAACCGGTACCGGCTATTGGTATTACCGATCTTCAAAATAGGGCCCGGCACCGAATCGCCTTCTGCCACCAGCAATTTTAATTTGCCTTCGTGGGTTTCTACTACAGATAGTAAAGTGACCGGGCCATGTTTTACTTTCATTTCAATAGACAAGCCCTTACCGGGTTTGCCATGGTATACACCTAATGGTTTCAACAGGGGGCGGCCTTCGGCAATTGCCAGGTGACCGGGGCCATCATGTCCCATGAGGATAATGCCGGCATTAAAATCCAGACCATAGAATTCTGTGAAGGAGCCGCCCGCCTGGAAAAGGTCGAGGATCTTCATGGCCTGTGCGTTCTTTACTTCATATTCACCCGCTACCGGTACCTGGTGAGCGGTGAGCAGGGAGTTGCCGGTGATAACGGAAGCAATCAGATCTTCATATTCGCCATTGGGCGTGCCTTCGTAGTAGTAGCAGAGGGAGCCCAGTTGATGATGCGCCACCATTTTATCCAGGGCTACAGCAGTATGGGCGGCGCGTATAATCTCCTGTGGTGGACATTCTTCCAGTACTTCCATTTCGTGGTGGATCTGTTGTATTTTATCTTGTATTTCGGGGGGTGTTACCTGTTGGTGAAAAGCGGCGAGGTCGCACATTTCAAGATGTTGGATATGTCCGCCAAAGGTGGCTGCCTGCAGGGTAAGGTCGGAATAGATGTCCAGCATACCGTTATAGTAATGGCCTAACACACCGAGACGGTTGTTCCGCATGCCGGCGGCTACTGCAGCAGCTTCATTCCAGTCGGCTATTTCCTGCCATGCTTCCGCATCGTCCAGCGTGCCGGTTACCTGGTAAAAAGGAATGCCGGCACGGTTAAATACGTTGGCGATTTCCGGAACAGCGCATGCCTGGCAGTTGGCGAGCCATTCCCCGGTCATGAGGCCCCTGTCGCCTAATCCGTTGAACCACTCGTAATCGATGGCGGCCACCGGTTGCAGGTTGAGGATCACTACCGGTACTTTGGCTTTTTGTACTACCGGCAATACGGTGGCCGATAGTGCATAAGTAGATACATACAAAAAGATGATGCTGACATCGTTGGTTTTAAAAAGAGTTGCTGCTGCTCTGGCGCTATCTACGGAATCTACCAGGCCCGCATCCAGTACCGTAACGGCATCGCTCTCCAACTGCCTCGCTATTTGGTGCTGATAGGCTTCCAGTCTTTCCTTTAATCCTTCAAACTGCGACCAGTAGGTAGCGAGGCCAATTCCGAATAATCCCACTTTAATGTTTATCATATCCTTCCGTTATTTAGTGCCGGGCACGTTGTTCAATGTCAAAGTCAGTCATCATACCGTAGTCATAGGTGTCATAGGCATTTCCGGGGGGATGCTGTTTTACATTCCCGAAATGCCAGGGCGACACTATTCCTGGTTGAGGGTTATTGTGATGTGGCCCGAGCGTGTTTTTCAAACTACCTGTAATGATCACTTCCACGGTGTTGTCACCCTCCCGCATATACGAAGAAATGTCGGCGGTATAAGGAGGAATATCTATGACTCCTGCGGCTTTACCATTTACTTTTATAGCAGCAGCAGTGCCTTTCCATTCCTTTAGTCTTACCTGGTAGTTGCTACCGGCTGAGCCGCGGAAATGTTTCGTATAGGCTACACTGTGACCATATAAAGACATGCCCATGTTCCGCCAGCTGCCGAGGGAAAGCGGGGCGGCTTTAGTAATTTCCCAGCCTTTAGCCACGGGTGCCAGGTTGAAATTTCCGATGATATATACCGGCTCTATCTCTGCAAAAACACGCATGGGAGCAGCGATTATTTCCAGTTGGTTTTCTCCGGGTTTACTATTGCTGATGTCGTACACGGCAAAGTCTTTGTCCAGCCACCATCGCCCCTTTACAGGTGTTAGTAGTTTTCCGTTCAGCTTTACTTTCCATATGTCTGGTCTTTCTACTACTGCCTGCATATGACTTTTATCTGCGCCATTGATGGTGAAATGATATATGGCGTTTACCTTGCTACCGGCAGGGAAAGTATCCCGTTGTACAATGTTTCGTTTGTATTGTACGGAAGTATTCCATGGATTGCCGTTACGGAATCCGTAATGTTTGAACGTAAGGTCTGCTGCTTTCAGTACATGTATATCGTTGTAGGTGCTGTCGCCGATGTGGAGGTCGCAGAAATCGATGTTGAGTACGTTGGGTGAAAGGCGCTGAATAATGAGAGGTGTGGCTTTTACCGGTGTGCCGGTCCAGGGCGCCGTGTAGGCGGTGCCGTTATGCATGGGTTGATCTCCTGCGAATAACAGCATACTGCCTGCGGGTGGCAGGTCATAGTGAATAGTGAGATAGCCGTTATCTGCGGTGGCCGGATAATCCAGGATGCGGCCGGTGTGCAGGTCCATCAGTATAACATCTTTGCCTTTTATCCGCACCTGTCCGCTGGCATTTTCATGTACACTGGCATTGGAGAGGAATAACAGTTGTCCGTCATCCATGCGGCGGCGGTGATGATAGAGATCGCCCTGTGTGGTATCTATCTCCGGAAAACTGATCAGGGGAGAAGGAATATATTGTTGTATCACTGATTGGTTCAGTTCCCGTATATGCGTAACTGTTGGTTGCTGCAACCATTTGTCAAGGGCGGCATTGGATGCGCCATCAATATATTGCAGCTTTTCAAACACCAATACTTTTCCACCAGCAGAGGTGTATTGTTGCAGTAGCTGAAAGGTGCTGCTGTCGAGGTTTTCCATGCCCGGTGGAATGATGACGGTATGATAGGCGCGTTCTCCTACTATGAATTGATCCTGTAATATTTTGCCATGATCCCGGATAATATTTTCAGAGCCCAGATCATATTCTATCTGTGCTTTTTCCATGCGTGTAATGAATGCCTGGAACTGGTTGCCAATTGCCGTGATCCGCGGATTGGATCTGTCGTAATTAAAATACATCCAGGCGCTGGTAGTAGGCTCCAGTATGAGCACATCGTTTTGTTGTTGTCCCCTGGAGAGGGCCAGCGATAAACGGGCGAAGTACTGGTTTTGCTGCGTATAGTAAGGCCACATCGGATTCTGATAAGAGAATGATTGTGGATAATCATATTTGCGCGCGCCGGTGAGCGTCATGGTAGCGAGGTGTTGATTCAGGGTGTTGATGCCAAGTGCATACTCCCAGTCGCCCAGTCGCTTCATGTCCATGAGGGTGAGCTCCCATCCGCCACCACCATAGGTTTCACAGAGCGTTCTTTTTTTGCCGAGTTGATTGGCTACACTGGCCAGCTCTTTTACGGAGCGGATATTCCCGAATTGTGCATTAGGACTTTGCTCATTAAACTGGTTAAAAAGCATGTCAATGGCCGGGCGCTGATGCCATGCATACATGGCCATATTATCGGGTCCACTATTAGGGTTGGGCCATCCATGTTCCCAGTAGTGGCCGGTCCATTGCAATCCTTTTTGCTCTGTATAGGCGTGCATGGGTTTTGACCAGCGATCAATAAAGAGCTGGAGTAATGTTTGAAAATAGTGGTGTCTTGTTTTTTTCCATTCGCCGGTTTCTTCAAATAGTTCGGGTAAATGTGGCTCCAGGTCATACCCCCATGTTGCCCGGAAGTGGGAGAAGAGGTCTGGTGTCCAGCGGATATTGCCGCCGCCCTGTACTTCTATATTAGGTTCATCTGAAAAAATGCCGGGTACTGTTTTGCCAAAGTCGGCGCCTACACTTTTTTCATAACCTTTCATGGTGACTTCAATAAATTTCTCTGTAACACCAGGTGCCATCAGGTCTACATAGGAGTAGCCTCCATACCAGTCGGACCTATGGTAATAAGCTTTGCTGAAGCCATAGTAGTTGCCTTTTTTACCCTTTTCTGCAGCTTGTTTGCCGGTGATGTCTTCAAACTTTCCATCTTCTTCTTTCAGGCAAATAAAATATCGTGTATCCGTTTCCGGTAGTTGATTTATTTTTTCCAGATGGAGCATTTGCCCCTGGTTATAGGAAGAAGGCATTTCAGCGGGCACATGCCCGCCGGCAAAACCGGTGGGGTAGGAGTTTTCATCGTATATCCATACATCCAGTCCCAGTTGTTTTCCTTTTTTTACGGCATAGCTCCACATATCAAACCAGTCGTCCGAGAGGTACTCCGTCACGAGACCCGGCCGTGGATGAACAAACACGCCGCCAAAGCCATGGCTTTTAAACCCGGCCATCATGGAGTCGATAACAGGGCGGGTTACTTTGGTGTTCCATACCCATAGTGGGGCGCTGCCAAATTGTTTATCGGGTGATACAAACTGTTGTTGGAGGAAGCGAAAACTATGTTCGCCGGGTGGCGGCGACTTTATACCGGTTTTCCAGGAAAGCAGGAGCAGGAAACTGGCGGCTATAATGGGTAACCAAAGACGATGAAGTAATTTCAGGTACATAAGTATACGTTTAAACCAGGGAGCATTTCTCTGGTAATAAGCTGATGATTTTTCTACAACGTGCATTGCGTCAGTGATGGTGCGGCAACTGTACAAATCTATTCAGAAAGTAAACGAATGAGGTACTGGATCTGACTTAAAAAGTACGTTTTCTGACACAATCAGTAGGGTATACACTTTAAGTGGTAGTTTTTGCCGGTATTTGCCCGTATACCAGTACAATAAAGGAAAAAGGATGCCTGTACGCTGGATGAAGGGAAATTTAAACAGACGGAAATACCCCGATTATCATTATTTTTGATTCAGTTGTACCTACCGTCCATTCCATTGCATGAAACGCTGTTTGTACCATGAAAAAATACCAGGATTCACCTATTAAGTATTTGACCGTTAATGAAGATGACATCAACTGGGGACTAACTGTTACTACGGTTGGCTACCAGTCGGTATCACCTGACAGCAGGTATCCATCGAAAGATCATCCTTCCCGTTATTGGTTCAATCCTGATACCGGTCGTATTTTACAGGAATACCAGTTGATCTATATTACCCGGGGGGCGGGTCGCTTCAGCTCCGGGCAACTGAAAAATGAAGACGTTGATGAAGGTACTATGCTGTTGCTTTTTCCGAATGAATGGCATAGCTACCGGCCTAAAACAGACAGTGGCTGGGATACGTACTGGATAGGATTCAAAGGAGTAGTAGCAGACCAGGTTATCCGGCATCATTTCTTCAGCAGGGACGCGCCGTTGCATCATATTGGATTTAATGAGCAGTTACTGGATCTTTTTAAACAGGTAATAGCGTTGGCGGCAGAGGAGCGTGCCGGTTTTCAGCAGGCCATATCCGGCATTGCCATGCATATGCTGGGAGCGGTATACTTCACCACAAAAAATAATCAGTTCCAGGATAAAGAGATTGTCACAAAAATTGAGAAAGCGAGACTGCTGATGCGGGAGCATCCGGATGGTAGTATTTCGCCGGAAGAACTGGCCCGGAGGCTGAACATGGGCTATTCCTGGTTCCGGCGTATGTTTAAGCAATACACAGGTTTGTCGCCTACCCAATACCAGCAGCAGATCAGGCTGCAACAGGCGAAGGACTTGCTGGTGAGTTCCGGTAAAACGATCAAAGCAATTGCCTATGAGCTGAACTTTGAGTCGGCCAATTATTTCACTGCTTTCTTTAAACAAAAGGCTGGTTTTACACCAGCCGTATTTCGTAAAAGAAGTCGTAAACCGGTATCATGAGGAGCCGTGTGGCAGTCTGATTCATATACCGGTGTTTAAATTATTTACCAGGTTCTTCTGCACAATCATCTTTGCGCCTGGTATCAATCACGTATTGTATTTTCCATACCCCATCCAATTGTACCATTTGAAACGAGTTTACGCCACAATGGTTAAGCTGCTGTTTGAAATAAAAGCGATAAGGAGTCCATACAGACGCCAGTGTGCCGTCTATATGGATCTGCTCAAACACAATCCGTTCGTCTGCCGCATTCGGGGGGAGTTTGCCAATGTGGCCTGCAAATTCATCAATGGCTATTGTTTGCAGGGGTTTGTCTTTGGATACAGATTGCAGCCGGGCGTCGGGTGCAAAACAAGCTTTGATAGCCACGCTGTCTGCGTTCCGCATGGCAGTAAATAGTTGATTGATGGAAGCTTTGATCGCATCTGCGGGTGTTTGTGCATGCACAAATGCAGGGATCATGATAAACAGGGTGAGATAGAATAGCCGATGCATTTTTTTTGTACTAAGATAATGCTTTTGTGATGCACGGCACTTATCATGCGATCCTGCCGCAGTAAAAAAATCAGTGATCCAGTACAACTACATTAGCGGCTGCCTTTTGTTTGGTAGAGGCAATGAAGAGCAGGGGCAATGCAGCGAGGAATATGATGCCTACCAATAGAAATGCGTCACTGAAACTTAAAATGGTGGTTTGGCGGATAACGGTGTTATCCAGTAATTTTAATGCTTTGTCATGTGCATCAGTAGCGGTGGCGCCTTTATTTAAGAAGAAATGTGTGTATCCGGTTAGCCGGGTGGTTAAAGCAGGATTATCTGTCTGCAGATTGCTGACCAGGTCGGAGCGGTGCTGGGCATTGCGGTTAGCGAGATAGGTATTGACCATGGCAATGCCGAAGGAACCGCCCAGCTGCCGCATCATGTTATTGAGTGCGGCGCCCTGGGGGATATCTGTTGCCGATAAAGAAGATACCGCCAGCGTAGTTAGCGGCACGGTTACGAGTGCCAGTCCAACACCACGCCAGATGAGGGATACCGTAATATCAGCGGCACTGGCGTTTTGGTTAAGCTGCGACATTTGCCAGCTAAACAGCACAAATAAGCCCATGCCAGCCACTATCAGGAATACCGGTGATACACCGCGTTGCAGCAGTCGTGCGGAGATGATGAGTCCTCCTATCGCGAGACATGCGCCGGGTAGCAACAGCATACCGGTTTGCAGGGGCGTGAAATTGAGAAGCCGCTGTGCAAATACGGGGGTCAGGAATACAGAGCTGAAAATGCCCATGCCGGATACAAACGTAAGGATGGCGGCGATGCTGAGATTCCTGCTTTTCAGTACCCGCAGATTCACGACCGGGTATTTGATCCGGAGTTCCCACCAGATGAAGAGTATAATAGAGAAAGTAGCTATTACTGCGAGCCAGGTGATGTAAGGAGCTTCAAACCAGTCGTCTGTTTCGCCGCGTTCCAGTACTGTTTGCAGGGCGCTCACACCTACTGCCAGCAGGAGGATACCGGTCCAGTCGATTTTACGATCGGGGGCTACTTCGCCGGGTTCCCGTAGCAGTACATAACAGATGGATGCGACTACTATACCAATGGGAATATTGATGTAAAATATCCAGGGCCAGGAATAGAACTCTGTGATGTAACCGCCAAGCGTAGGTCCTATGGTAGGACCAATAAACACGCCCACTCCAAAGAGCGCGCTGGCCACATTACGTTTTTCTTTAGGGAACTGTTCAAATATAATTACCTGGGATACAGATAGGAGGGCGCCGCCACCTATGCCCTGCAGAAAGCGGAAGATCACCAGTACCCATATGTTGCTGGCTTGTCCGCACATCATGGAAAAGAAGGTGAAGGCGATAATGGAGCCAATGTAATAATTGCGTCTGCCCAGTTTGCCCGCCAGAAAGCCCGTGATGGGGATGATGATGACGTTGGCGATGGCGTAGGCAGTAATGACCCAGGAGGTGTCTTCCAGGGTGGAGCCCAGGTTACCGCTCATATGCGATAATGCCACATTTACAATAGAAGTGTCTATCAGCTCCATGATGGCCGCTGTAATAACCGCCAGGATCAATACTGTCCGTTTCATTACTATATTTTAATATACCAATTGGTATATTTTAAAGGAAATTTTTTTTACGCTGTTACGCCGCCGCCATTCATCGCCGCAAAAGCAGCATCAGGAGAAGTCAGCATCAGTTGATAAATATCTTCTGTGTTGCCTACATGAATTTCATATTGATTTTTGCCGAGTGCTGCAAAGAATTCTTCCGCTACCTGTTGTGGAGGAATGCCATTAGCACCGCCAATTCCCTCTGAGAATTCAGTATTTACCAGTGGGGGCATCAGGTCAAACACGTGCAGTGGTGCTATGCTGTGGCGCAGTGACTGTGTGTAGGAATGTAATGCCGCTTTAGTGGCCGAGTAAGTAGAAATGCGTGCGGATGGCGCAAATACTACAATAGAGGTTACGTTTACAATGGCAGCTTCCTGTTGACGGAGTAGTAAAGGCAGCAGTTGTTCTGTGAGCCGAATCACTGCCAAATAATTGGTGACCATTTCTTCCATTGCTTTATCCGCTGCATTGGCGGTGGCGGACAATTCGTAAGCATGCGCTTTACCAGCGTTGTTGATAACCATATTCAGTTCAGGGAAATCCTGTTCCAGGGTCTTTACCAGTTTCGCTACGTCTTGTCCGTTGCTGACATCGCTGACGATGGTGGTCACACCGGGTATCTGCCGGGCCGCTTCTGCCAGTCTTTCCGGGGTTCTGCCGGTAATAATTACTTTATTGTTTTGCTGAGATAATAATCTCGCTATCGCCAGGCCTATGCCTGCACTTCCGCCGGTGATCAGCACCGTATTTCCTGATGTTTTCATTTTTTAGTTTTTATTTTATACCAATCGGTATATTTATAGAGAAAAAATTTTGATTATAATTCGTTGATGATTTTTTCTACGGACTGCATAATGGTTTTCCGGTAATTCATTTTGCCTGTTAACTTGGTGATCATAATACAGCCTTCAATCATAGCGATCATGGTGAGGGCTGTTTGTTCCACATTTGCATGTTTACTGAATTCTCCCTGCCGTATACCTTTTTCAATCAGGTTGGTGATAATGTCTTTCCAGTTATGTACAGCATCGACAGCTTTCTGTTTTAATAAAGGATGGGTATCATCCGCTTCGATGGCGGTGTTAAGAATCGGACAGCCACCTACGGGAAAGGGATGTTTCAGGAAGTTTTCATACACATGCACATATACCATCAACTTATCTTTGCAGGTAGTCTTTTTGTCCATTTCCTGCCTGATGATTACGCCCACTTTCTGAATGTTGTGATCAAAGGCAGCCAGGGCCACTTCATCTTTATTGGCGAAGTTGCCATAGATACTACCCTTTGTTAACCCGGTAGCATTGGTCATGTCATTCAACGAGGTGCCGGTATAGCCCTTTTCGTTGAATACGGGCGCCGTCATCTCTACAATAAACTGTTTTGTTTTCTCTGCTTTGTTCATATCCTATGATCTTTGCCGGTACAAAAATATACCATTTGGTATTAAATGGGCAAATTTATTTTTGAACAAAAGGATGAGTGCCTTACGGAATCGCATCTGGTAAGGCTTTTAATTAATTCAGGGTTTCACCACCGACATCATCAGGAAAATAGGGCGGCGTGTTTCGTCCCGCATTTCGGGGTATTGCTCTATTATTTCGGCGGAGGGCTGGGGTTCTGAGATATGGCGGACGCTGAAACCAACTGCCAGCAGCGTATTTAACAGGGTAGCTACCGTGCGGTGGTATTTGATCACATCGGTATCCAGGAACCTCGTCTTCCTTAATCCCTCCGCCTGATAATGATCTAGCGGCCAGTGCAGTCGTGTGCCGGCTGCATCGTAGTACCAGTCCTGCGCGGCATTGGCCGTAAAAACAGGATGCTCTACAGAAAGCGCAAAGGTGCCGCCGGATTTCAGACAATCATATACTTTGTGGCAAACCACATCATAAGCGGCCACGTAATGTAATGCCAGGGAGCTAATGACTACGTCGAAGGAGCCCGCTGCAAAATCAATATCTTCTATGGCTTGTTGTATATAGGTGATAGCCGGATCATGAGTGGTATTCCTGGCGCGTTCCAGCATTTTCTCAGAAATATCTACGCCTACTACTGCCGCGGCCTGTTGCTCTCTTGCATACCGGCAGTGCCACCCGAAGCCACAACCCAGGTCCAGTACTTTTTTATCGCGCAGATCCGGCAGCATGGCGCGGAAAGTTTGCCATTCACCTGCGGCATTCAACCCATCTACAGAGCGGGGCATCTGGCTGTAACTTTCAAAAAAAGCAGGATCATCGTATTTGTTCTCTTTCATATCACGATCATTTAAAGTGGGGAACTTACCAGGATCACCTGAAAAATTAAAATTAATGAAATATGCAATAGAAAGTGGATGATGGCAATTTGCTACAGCCTGCAGCAGCCTTTTATGTCCGCTAAAGTATCCATCTCCGGAATTCTAAAAAAAAAATTGAAATTATAAATTACATTTAAGCAGAAGAGAATCGCAAATGCCTTACATGAAAAGTTGATCATCGTGATAAGTCCTATGCAGTGCTGTTTGCCTCAAATTTTTGAATCCACGTAAAATACTCAGATGCGCAAAGTATCTTCCCTGTTTCCCCTTTTTTCTATGACCGGATTTTCCCAGGAAAGGACCGCAGACAGGTCACCTGTATACCATGATACTTTAACCCAGTACTTTACTACAGCTCATTGTAAAAGCAATCCTGTGATTGCTCAGCTAACACCCAAAGACAATTTATAGGATAATGAAACGACTATACCTACTACTGTTTATTTTAATATGCACTGCTGCTGTTGCCTTCTCACAAAAAAAAGATAGTACCTGGAAAGGCGTAGCCAATGGGATTGTACGGGATTCCGTTCATAACTACGCTTTACCTGCAGCTACGCTGGCGGTGTACCTGGTGAAAGATTCAAGTCTGATCACCTACCAGTTGTCCGACAACTTCGGGGAATTTCATTTTAAAGACCTGCCGGTAAACCAGTCGTTAAGAATTGTGGTCAGCTATATGGGCTACCGGAGTTTGGCGAAGAAATTTACGATCATCGGTAATGAGATCGATTTGAAACAACTCAACCTGGAACGTGGAGAAAACAGCTTAAAAGGCATTGAGGTAATAGCAGTACCACCGGTGCAAATGAACGGTGACACCCTTGAATTTAATGCTGATGCTTTCCGGCTGGATCCCAATGCGCAAACAGAAGATCTGCTGCGGGTATTGCCTGGCGTAACCCTTTGGGGCGATGGTACCATTACCGTCAACGGCAAGGAAGTACGCAGTGTATTAGTGGATGGCAAACCTTTTTTCGGAGGTGATAAGCGCGTGGCTACCCAGAATATTCCCAAAGATGCGGTAGATAAAATTCAGGTGTATCAGCAAAACAAGAACCGGGACAATCCGCTGGATTCCGTTACGGAAGTGAATATCAAGCTGAAAGCGAATAAGCGGATGGGCCACTTTGGAAAAGTGTCTGCGGGCTATGGCTCCCGGGAACGTTATGAGGCAGATGCCAGCATCAACTTTTTTTCGACAAAGACGCAGATCGGATTTGTGGCTGCCAGCAACAATATTAATAAAGATGCCGCTGACGCCAACGAGCTACTACGCAACAGCACCTTTAAAGGAGTAGGGGCCGGGACGGAATACCAGTCGGATTTCTCGATGCAGGGCATTAACCGGTCCAAATCGGGTGGATTTGTATTTCAGCATGACTTTATACCAGATCCGGATTATAATAAGGAGAATCGCCTGAATGCGAGTTATTTCCTGAAGAATAATATCAACGACCAGGTACGTAATACCCAAACGGTTACCTCGCTCGGCGGTGATAGTAGCCTGATACGGGATGATCGAAACAACAGCCGGAATAACAACACGGCTCAGCACTTCCAGTCGAGGTATGATAAGCGTCAGGATAATAACCGCTTTTATGCCGGTGCCGCCTTCAACAGTAACACTACGCATAGCAACAGCCGTAATGAAAGTAGCGTATTTAATACAGTCCGGGTATTGCAAAGTACCAATCAGTCCGTGAGTGATAATAACAGTGAGGGGAAAAATATGACCCTGGAAATTGGTACATCACACCAGTCAAGGATGTATGAAAGCCGGTGGCCACGCGATTATGAAATTAATTACTCGTTTATTGCCGCCAACAGGAACAACGACCGGTGGCAGCAAACAACATTTAATTCCATCGACAATCCTGCACAAAATAAATTGTTTGACCGGCGTTATAATACCAGCAGTAATGACACCAAGCAACACCTGTCGCTGAAGTGGGGTGATTTATCTCCCTGGATGTTTGGTGGTAGCTTGCCCCGGCTGAGTATACAACTGCAAAATAACCTGGACATAAATACGCATCGGGAAAAGAACGGGGTCAAGGATAAGGATCCTGCAAAAGACAATTATGTACTGAACCAGTATTTAACCAACGACAGCAGGTATACTACAATAGATGAAAAGCCGGCATTGAATTTCAGCCGGACATTCAATAAGGGGCTGGTGAATCGTTATAACAAAACGGTTACGATAGATGCCAGTGCGCAGGCACAATTTTACCAGCTGCAGAACCATTCTGATCATGCTTTTCAAAACCTCAGCCGCAGTTATCTGAAGTTTGTACCGAGTGCCGGCGTCAGGTATCAAAACAATCAGCAAGGCGACTTCTATGATACCTATAGCCTGAATTTTGCCGCTACCAATGACTATCCGGGTGTTTTTCAGCTGGCGCCACTGGTAGATAGTTCCAATCAGTATAACATACGAAATGGTAATGCTACCCTGAAGCCTGCCGAAAAAAGAGCATTGACTTTCAGCATGAGCCATTACACGATGCGGCCAAACAGAGATTTCAACTACAACGGGAGTGTGTCTGCCGGCATCATTAATAATAGTTTTGCAGATAGCAGTATGACAGATAAAGAAGGGCGCAGCAGTTACTATGTGGTGAATGCAGATGGCCATCAGTTTTTGAGCATGTCCGGTAACCTGAACAAAGCATTTAAGTTAAAGCAGCATCAGCTGCAATTCAGTGTGAATATTTTTGCCAATTTTAGCCGTACCCCTAATAGTATTGGCGGAGTATGGAATAAATCAGATAATATTAACAGCTATAATAATTTCCGTCTTTATTATTCCTACAAGGATATTTTTAATACCAGCTTCAACCAGGGCTTTAACTGGTATAAATCCAGGCAACAGGGGATTGAGGGCAATGATCTCAGCAATCGTACCTATGTGACGGCGTTCAGCGCCAGCGCTAATTGTACCCGGCGACTCTCCCTTAGCAGTAATGTGAATTTTAACCACAATACCTCCACGGGTTCGGGAGGTATTAATTATACCATCTGGAATGCCAGTGCAGCTTATCGCTTTATGAAGGGGAATAATTTCGAGTTGAAATTATCTGCCATGGATTTGTTGCACCAGAATACCAGCATTATCAATTACGGATACAACAACATACTGACCTATGGTACGGTAAATGTGCTGCAACAGTATTTTATGGCGACAGTGTCGTGGTTTCCGCGGAAGTTTGGAAAGAGCGAGAAGGCGAAAGAAACAGGGGAAGAAGAGTAGTACCTGACTCCTGATGTCTGCAGCACTCACATGCAGAAGATATAAGATCAGATGGCGAAAAAGAATATTTAGTACAGATGATGTATTTTCGTTTGGTATTATCAACGTAAACTACGCCATGGATATAACCCGGATATACCAACGTAAAAGTTGGAATGCGCTCCCGGAAATGGAAGCGAAAGCAATTTTATCTTTTTTAACAGAAACGCAGCTGCCTGGATTTACGATCAAATCTTTTGAACAATTCAATAAGTTTAATCAAAGCACATTTACCGCGGTATTGGAGTATATGGGGCGCGAATTTGTTTTTGTTCCCGGTGACACGGTCACCCTTGGTCTGGATCATTACACAACGGCAGCGGAGAACAAAAAAAACATTGCCGCATTAACTGGAATAGAAATAACCGAAGTGGATGCCTATATACGGGAACGGTTGTCGCCTGTACGAACAGTTACTATAGGTCCGATGATCGTGGAGCGTCATGTACAGGAAACAGGTTACTTTCCGGTGGCTCTGGATGATGAACGGCTGGTAGCGGATGATTATTTTGAAAAAGCCATGGTGGACTTGCGTAGCACCCCAAATGAAAAATATAAGTATACCGTAAATGACAGTTTTCGCCTGGAAAAAAATGGAGAAGAGATCAAAGCTTTCCTGTATGAATATGCTTCTTATGATGAGCTGGTAAAGAATATCCTTGATACCGGCTTCCGTTTGCCCACGGAAGATGAATGGGAATATTTATGTGGTGGTGGTTCCCGCACGATGTACCCGTGGGGAGATGAGCTGGATCGCACAAAAAAATATCATCATTTTGCAGCAGATCATGATAAGAGCACTCCCTATTTTCTAGATGCCTATAATCATTTCGGCATAGTGATCGCTAATAATCCCTATCACTATGAGATCATGATGGATAGTGAATGGTTTTTAAAAGCCGGGGATGGTGGTTGTAATATTTGTGGCGGTGGCGGATTGGAGATCGGTTACCTGAGTACGGCTACTTATTACAGAGATGTGAATATTTTTGATGAAGAGATGGATTATAAAGAAGAAGTCACTGGAGATTATTCTTTTGTAAGAAGAATAAAAAGATTGCTGTAAATTATAGCAATTGTTTATTGAAACTATTCGTAATGGTCTGTGTCCGCAAATAATTTTTTCGCCAGCTGAAAGTCACTGGTGTGGTCGCGCTTAATTGTTAAGAAATATTTTCTTTGCCAATGTTGAGTTTTCTCGGCCTGTTTACTGGTAATTGTATCCCAAGGTGAATAAATTCTGATTCCACGTTTTCCTCCTTTCCCATTTTGCGAAATAATTCCGTTATTGGCCAAAACAGATTTTGGAAAGACAAACTGCCCCAAATTATTACCACTTTTTGTTGTAATAACTATAAAGTCGATATTATCCAAAATGTCGAAAGGTGCTGTTATTCCGTCATCATTTCTTTTCCAGATGGTTACAAATTGTCCTGTTTTTGTCGGCGTAACTTTGGCAACCCGGTATTGAATTGCCTTTCCGTTAAGTTTAAATGAGCAGGCGCCATATTCCAAACTCTCTGAATTCAGTATTGGGTTTGTTAATACGAAACCACATTTATCGTAAACTAATTCCTTTACAATTTCTAAGTCATTATGAAATGATTTTATTATTGTCGAATCATCTTTAGCTGTCATAGTTTAGTATCTATTAATTTATCATCCTTCATAACCTACTCCATTGAAATGTACAGGGAGTCTTTTGGGTTATATAAGATGGAATATTTTATGCCGGTTGGAAGGTTTTTCGAAACTGTTTCCATCAACTTTTCAATAGCTGCGTGTATTCCTTTATTGTTTGAATCAGTCTGCTGCATGACTATCATGCTGACGCCAGGTTGATCACCTCTTATACGGGTAAAGTTTCCATGAGTATAAGGACCCAATGCCATTTTCGCGGCTACGTCTTTTAATCGCAATACGGTATCGGCATTCGTACGAATCTTCATATCCCCATAAGGAACAGATTGATGATGTTCATTTTTGCACTTAATGATATAATCAAATGGCTGTTTGCCATCCTTGAATAATACCCCTGTTACTGCTTCCAGTTGCTTCGCAGGAATAGCGGCTAATACTTCCTGCAACGTTAAATTAAAAGTGCTCATCTGCTGTTTGCCCAGGAAGATACGCATCAGCGAGTCTTTATTGTGGTCGGCAGTAACCAATTGACTGACGCCGGGAGTCCGTTGCAGATCGGGAATAATATTCATGGCCGCATACTTAGCCAGGAATGTATTGTCGTAAGGTCCGTCTTTTTCAGCGTACAGATCAATCGCCATCACTATAGGCCCATGTTGCCTGGAGACAGTGATGCCCGGCCCGGCCATCTGTGCAGGTAATTGGCTGGTTACTACAGCAGCGAGATTTGAGATATTCAGTGCCGCAGTATCCGGATTTGTACCTGGTTTAAAGTATATGATCATCACCAATGAACCATCACTACTGGCAGTATAGTTCATATGATCCATGTTTTCAACATGCTGAAAGATGGACTCTTTTAATGGAGTAGCTACTGAATTTAATACCGTGTTCACATCGGCTCCGGAATAAAGCGCCCTTACCTGTATAGAAGGCGGTAACTGCTGCGTGGGCTGTTGGGTAGATGCGAGTCCGCCGCAACTAATCAGCATCGCATAAATAAGGGTGACTACTACAAGCCATTTCGAATGGTTTCTGAACATCTTTTTTGCAATTAGCACAACGGGTGAAAAAACAAGTGGTCGGAAGATAGGAATAAAACGCGAATAGTAAGATGGCTGCTTAAAGCTTCTTCCATTCCGCGTCCTTACCCCTGTTATTGTAGGTGACCAGTTTATATATTCCTGTCGCCTCGTCTTTCACGAACTCAAACCTGAGAGGGGCTTCCTTCATATAGAATTTATTCTCCTTCTCCGCATACAATACTACTTTGGGTAGCCTGTCGTCAGGATTGAGCGCCTCGGCAAACAGCGTAGTCCCTTCCAGGGTTATCCGGATCTGGTGATTCACGGTTCCTGCAAAAACTTCATAAGTACCGGTAAAAGGCTTGAGCTGTTCCGCTGTCAATCGCAGCATGGCAGCTATGCTTTTCCCCATCGCCAGTCTGGACAGGTCATTGGTCAGCACCTGCCAATCCATATCTGATTCATAGCAGTTGAACAGTGTGACCACATAAGTATCCTGTGTAGGGAGGTAAACTATATCGGTTTGATATCCATCAGTAGAGCCACTGTGTTCCACAGTGGGTGCTTCCTCCAGTTTTTTGATAAACCAGCCAAAGCCATATTCAGACTCGCTACCATCTGCCAGCTTGTAAGCGGTAACCGCCTGCTTCAGGGTTTCCGGCTTGATTAGTTTGCCACTGTATAATGCCTGGTGCCATTTCAGCAGATCATCTGCAGTAGATTCCAGCGCGCCTGCACCATAAGTCAGGTTGACAGGTTGAAGTTCTGCATCTTCCAGTTTCCCGTTGAACCTGGAGTAGGGGGTAGACCTCCTGGAATCTGGCCTTTCGGGATCAATGTAAAACGTGGATTTTAATCCGGCCTTCCTGATCAACTGTTCATGCAGGTAGTCTTTATAGGGAAGCCCGCTGACTTTTTCTATAATGTATCCCAGCAGGAAATAATTGGAGTTACTGTACTGAAACGTAGTTCCTGGTACAAACAGCAGCGGCTCTTTCTTGAAAACATCTATGACCTGTTTGGGGCTATAATGGTTGATTTCTTCCGGTTTAGCATCCGTTTCCAGCTCCAGGTAATTCCTGATTCCCGAGGTCTGACTGAGCAGATGAGCGATCGTGATGGTATGTCCTTTCCATGGATAATCCGGCACGAAACGTTGTATACTGTCATTAAGTCCAAGCTTTCCCTGCTCGATCAGCTGAAGGATCGCTACCGCTGTAAATTGTTTCCCGACAGAACCGATCCTGAAAATGTCCGTTGTTTTCATCGCTTTCCCGCTTTTGATATCTGACTGACCGAAAGCCTTTTTATAAATGACCTTGTCTTTCTCCGCCACCAACACGACGGCACCCGGTGCAATATCCGGCAGTCTGAGAGAGATCAGGGAATCGGCGCTTTTAACAAATTGTCGCCGTTGGATCTGGGCAAAAACCGAATCGGAAAAGCATAGTATCATGAACAAAAAGGAAGCAGTAAATTTCATCAGGATGATTTTTTTCATGGATGTCAATTTAGGGTAAAATTGCTTTCGTGGCCTGTTATAGCCTACTCAAATCCGGATTTGAGTACAATTAAATGAATGGTAATACGATGCTGAGAAAGTAAGCCACACATTTTCCCAAAATAAAAATGGACAAACCGAAATCATTTTCGATTTGTCCATTCCTATACACCGGACTTACTATCGTGGCTGTTGTGTAACCATTCCTCCATTGGCAAACAGGTTACGACAGTCAATTCCAACGACTTTTTTACCTGGATACAGGTGTAGCCGTTAAATCTCCGATCTTCTATAAATAATTTTCCTTTTTATCTTTTCTGCTATTATTTGGTAATTGGCCGATTATAAATCAATTCAGAGAAACCGGAAGACCTGCTTCCTGTATTCTTCAAAATCGTGTTCATTGGAAAATGTCTCAAATTTTTCCTGCCTGCCGTTACGCTCTTCTCTCACCAGTATTACGTTCTGTCCTCCAACGATGGTTCGTTTGGCTTTTTCAAATATCAGTTCTAATTTCTGGCGGTCCTGAATTGATTGTAATTCTTCGATATGATTCACAACGATTACGAAATCTTCCATTTCATCTGTTTATGGCAAATTTATACAATTTGACAGTTTTTTCCAGATGCGTACAAATATGAAACCATAGCAGCGAGAGTCTTTCATTGAAACGATGAATGCTATACATTAAACTGCCTCAGGTGATGGTCGAAATGTTTATATACAAAAATGCCAATTTCGTCCACCTTCATCTTGCCAAAGAAGTCGTGAATGAAATCCGGATTTGAGTAGTGTCCGTATTGTGTAATCTGTTCTACCCAGGTCTTTTTTTCCAGTTCAAAATCGCCGTTTTTTGCCTTTATAGCGAATATGCCGGCCGGCATATTTTTTTTCATCGGAGCATCGCTTTTTACCATACCTTTCAACGCCATTTTTCCGAAGATCTTTCCCAGGAATTCCTGCTTATAAACATACTGGCTATTTCCGAGGATCCAGTTGTTCCATGTTGTACAATGTTTGGTCATCTGATAAACATTCATTTTACCCCATTGGGCGGTATTGTTTTTTGTAAGGGAATTGATCCTGCCAATCAACTCTTCTCTTGTTGCATTGTCAAATATCGTTTTCATATCCATGTTCTTTTCTGATGTAAAGGTATCGTGGAGGTAAAACAGGGTCACTACTCAAAAATGACATTAAGAGGTGGCTTTTGTGCCATTTTTTCACTATATTTTGAATGCACAATATTTAGATAAGGATGAAGCATATTTCAGTTATAATATTTGAAGATGTCTTGTTATCGGCGGCTTCTACCACTATAGCGCTATTAACGAGTGCCAATGAAGTGGCCGTAAGAAAAGGCATGCCTGCTCCTTTTCAGATAGAGCTGGTAGGGGTACATCTCAGGAATGTGCAGCTAAGTCTTCCCATACAGTTTCAGTGCAGCAAGACCATATCTGACGACTTTGATACAGATGTTATTGTGATCCCTCCTATGAGCTCGGACCCGCAGGACATCGACTCAATGCTTTCCAGTAACAACATCCTGCTTGATTGGGTAAAGGAGAAATATCAGGAGAACGCGCAGATTATCAGTCTTTGTACAGGCGCCTATTTTGTGGCTGAATGCGGCCTGTTGGATGGCATGCCGGCTACATCCCACTGGGGTGCTATCGAAGACCTGCATAAAAGATACCCGTTAATAGATTTTAAACMTGACCATGTTGTTACCCATTCTAAAGCTATTATTACTGGTGGCGGGGGATTTTCAGCATTAAATGCCCTGTTGTATTTCATAGAAAAAGACTGTGGAAAAGAGATAGCGGTAGAACTAAGTAAATACTATGCCCTGGACTATGGGCGGACTTCACAAAGCATCTTCACTGTCTTTTCAGGACAGCGCATGCACAATGATGATGAAATACATATTGCCCAGAGCTTTATTGAGAAGAAATTTAATTTTGATATCTCCGTAGATCAGATTGCCAGGCAGGTAAATATGAGCAGACGGAACTTTGTCCGCCGGTTTAAAAGTGCTACCTCGCTGAATCCAATAGAATTTATTCACAGGGTAAAAGTAGAAGCTGCCAAGAAAGCATTTGAAGCCGGCGAAATGAATATTGCTGCGGTTACGTATAGTGTCGGTTATAATGACCTGAAAACATTCAGGATGGTATTTAAAAAGATTACCGGGTCAACACCTGTTGAATACAGGAATAAGTATAAAACGAGAACGGTCGCTTAGGTTCGTGATATACGCGTGGGCCGCGGGGCTTCCTGAAAATAAAAATGGACAAACCAGGAATAATCTTTATTTGATGTCACATTTGCAGGTCTAACGGTGTCTTTATGTTTGAACAAAACAAATATTAAGGAGGACATTGTTATGACACTACGTATTTCAAAGGTTGAGCTCCCCGTTGAGCTCAGGGAAAACATGATCAGTCAGCTAGGTGCAGTGCCGGAACCCGTAGAGGTGATGTGGCACAATCCTAAAGTCGCCAAAGCCAACCTGGAGTTCGGGCGCTGGGTGAGCGAATGGAATGCATGTGACACGAATCTCAAATCACTTGCGCACATGGCCGTTGCGGCATTGGTTGGTTGCAGTTGGTGTCTCGACATCGGTTACTTTCAGGCAGAGAACCAGGGGTTGGATTTGACTAAGGCCAGCCAGGTTCCGCGGTGGCGGGAATCGAACGTGTTCACAACGAAGGAGCGGGACGTGATGGAGTATGCTGAGGCTATGAGCAACACGCCCACGACCGTCACAGATGAGTTGTCTGCGCGTTTGTTGCAGGAGCTTGGTCCCGCAGCATTGGTGGAGCTGACTGCGCTCATCGGCTTTGCTAATTTATCGACCAGGGCCAACACGGCGCATGGCATCAAGTCGCAGGGCTACTCCGACGCCTGCGAAATTCCGCTAACTAAACCTGCCGGAAAGTCCGGCACAGTATCAAAATAATATAATGGACCAGGATCCCTTTGTTTCTCATCGAAACCTGCTATTTACGATCACCTACGAGATGCTTGGCTCTGCGACTGATGCAGAGGACGTGTTGCAGGAGACGTGGCTCCGGTGGGCCGATGTGGATCGCTCACAGGTGCGTGATCCACGCGCTTACCTCATTCGTATCGTCACGCGGCAGGCACTCAATTGGATGAGAACATTGTCGCGTCGCCGCGAGGAATACGTTGGCGAGTGGCTGCCGGAACCGCTGCTGACAAACCCTGATGTTGCCGGGGATCCCGAATTATCAGAGAGTATCTCAATAGCAATGCTAATCGTGTTGGAAACACTTGGGCCAACGGAACGTGTCGTATTCGTGCTCCGTGAGGTTTTCAATCTACCGTATGCCGATATTTCGGAAATTATCGGAAAGCCCGCAGCTACGGTCCGGCAGATCGTGCGAAGAGCACGTGTGCATGTTGCAGCCAGACACCGGCGGGAGCAGGTGAGCCGCTCCGAGCAGCAGGCTGTTGTGGAACAGTTCCTGGTGGCGTTGCGAACCGGACAACTGCAACAACTGATGGAGATCCTGGCGCCGGACGTTGTGCTGATTGCCGATGGTGGCGGACTTGTAGCCGCTGCTCCAGCTCCTGTCTGCGGGAGTGAGCTGGTGGCAAATTTGCTCACGCAGCGTAATCAGGTGATTATCGCAAATACTGCGTGGCTTAACGGTGAGCCGGGAGTTAGTATTGAAAGAGATGGCGCAACAGCCGTAGTGAGTTTTGTTGTAGAGAATGGAAAGATTGCCCGGATCTACGCGATTGCAAACCCTCAAAAGCTGATGCGACTGGACAAACCAACCGAATTTGCCAGGTAAGTCGATGGCTGCTTTGGTAACCGCGCAGGGAGTGCGTCGATGATGATACTAAGCATAAGTGGCCTCTTTGTAATTAATTAATCTTCATAAAACTGCAATTTATTCAGACACTATCGGATGATGTTGAAAACAGATACTTTTTTGAATTAAAAAAGGCTTGTAAGTCTAAACTTACAAGCCTTTTCTTTTTATTAACGCTATTGCGGGAATAAACAACAGCCAAAAACCGGAGGCCGGCATAATAAAAACAGCTAACAAGGTTGTAACCAGCAGGCTCCAACCTATTGCAGGAGGTATCGTGTATTGATTTTTTTCTGCGCTGTCAACAAAGACCCCCAGTAATATCCATACAAATCCGGTGAATAAAAACCAAAAAGCGGCATTTCTATCAAATTCAACCTTTATGGTGTTAAGCAGACCGTCGCGGTATAGTTGTCCCAAAATCTCCCTGAATACAATCAATCCGAACATCGTGTGTAGGATGGCTATTCCTATTAACGTTTATCCTATCCAGGGCTTTTTCATATAAGAGGATTTTAAATTGATAAATGATCTGATGATTTTAAATGTGTATGTTAATTCTTAATCAAAGGTAGATACCGGTAGATGAGAGGCATATGATAATTATCATTCTTCGGGAAATTTAACGTGTAGGGAGGGACCACCTGTATTTAGAGATGAAATGAGAAACATCTCAGGTAATCTTGATTTCAAAAATGATGGGATATTGAAAGATTAGTTTTGATCCTGGGATTTTCCCCAAAATAAAAAAGGACAAACCAAGATTAATCTCGATTTGTCCTTTTCGTGTGCCCGGAACCGGAATAATATCGAACCAAATTGTACAGCCAGAGTATAACTGTACTAAAAGAAGCCTTTATTTTATCACTGTTATTTTTCCGTAATAAATTTTCCTGTCTTTTGCTTGAAGGTGTATCAGATAAGTGCCTGCTGGTATGGATGACGGCAGCTGTATATTATTGCTTTGAAGAGCGGTGCTATAAATACTTCTACCCTGCATACTGCTAACAGTAATGGTACTACCATTTAAGTCTATTTTATTGCTTATTTGAATAAGCCCATTCGTTGGGTTAGGATAAAAATTTAATTGTTGTGTCTTGAAGTTATCTGCTATTGTTGTGGTTTGAAGTTTCGAGGTGGGTAATAACCTGCTTCTGTGATATGAATTATAAAACGATGTGACTTCATCTCCGGTCAGCGCCCGGTCATAGATAAACAATTCATCCAGCTTACCAGAGCCATATATCCCTATATCTAAAACGGTGGATTCTTTCATAGTCCCATTTGCCGGAATACTACGCCCCAGATGTGCATTCACGTACGATTTCAGGCTAGTACCATCATAGGTAACAACATGTAGTCTATATTCATCTTCTGGCAAAAAAAACGTATATTCCAAGAATTGATCCATATTGGTTATCAGGTTGACGCCAACGCTTCTGACGCCTGTCCCTATGTCACGTGATATATAATATCTGAATATGGGAGTACTGGGGGAAAGTCCTGGTATCTCAAGAATAATAGCTCCATTACTTCTGTCGGTAGGAATGGTCCAGAATGCATAGGTAAATGCTTTTCTGGGTAAAGGGATGCCTGAAATTTGTATACCTGGAGGTGTGCCATTATTGAAAGCGATTGCCTGCCCGCAAACAGCATCATTAGTAAATGAAGTTGGCGGAGTTGAACTGTTATAGTCGTTTATAGTATCCTTTGCATTGCCATTAAATGGGAAATAAGCAATTGGATTAGGCGGAGGTGTGCCGCATGCACTTATTTTTGAGGTTGAGTAAAATGCGTAATACAACCGGAAATCTGCCAAAAGACCAAGCAAACTACTTTTCCGGGTAATTTTTACACGATCAAAATTTTTTTCCGGGTTGAGTATAGCCGTTGCTCTCGTGTTTCCCAACAGATGCAAAATACTGCTGTCAATAACTGTTGCATCGTTATTGGGGGTATTTCCCAGATAAGTTTCTATCGTAACAGTTCCCAGTACGGCGAGTGATAATAATGAACCTCCAGTGCCCACGCCCACTGTCAGGTAATCAAGATTTCCGGTAGCTTCAGACGGGAAGATGAGTGTTTGCTCTACACTAACACCCAGTAATCCTACAGTAATGACAAGAGAGGAGTAATCATCCTGATTACTGCCAACAGCGTTATTGGGATCATTGACACTGCAAAGCAGGCAAAGCCCGTTAATCTGACTGGTTTGGCTGCTTGCATAAATTTTGGGAATTGTCTGTGCGCAGACCGCAGTGCTATAAATCAGAAGGGCGAATAAAACCATCAAAAGATGTAGTATTATGTGTTGTAAGGCATAACGAATGTTGTTCATAGCATGTAGATTTTAATTCATGATAGATGAGTTGAGATGCTTGAGATAGGCTGATGGATTTAACACAGGCTTATGTTTTACTATTTGTATCCAGACAAGGTTAACCAAAACAAGTGTGAAGTATACTTAAAGGTCGATGTCGGGAGTTGAAATGCTGCCTCAGGAACATAATAATATTACCATATCAGGTATGTCTTCGTATTGGGAAAAGACACAGCCAGTAATATTTTGACGTAAGATGGCATATAAATTAATCCGCATTCTATATTGGGCCATGCTATACAGTTCCGGAAAGACCGGGAAGTTGAACAGATAAAGGACATCGGGTAAGGCAGGCTGCTATTAATAAATTGCAGCGTTCAAGGCTCTTGGTTTAATAAATCCCGTACAATATCATTAGAGAAATTCCCACATTACTCTGCAATTAAAAAAGCAGTTTCAACGAGGTTGGTTATTTAATATAGAAGGATAGCTGGAAATCGAGGTTCTAGTTATATGACTTCGTATCTGGTACGCATTATAAAACGACAAAACCCGCTCTTAGAGCGGGTTTTGTCGTTTAGTGCCCAGAACTGGATTTCCAATTTACTGGTTGTTAATGACTTATAAATAATGTGTGTCAAATGTGTGTCACATCCTTAGGAATCTGTCGTTTCTTATTACTTTTAGTCACTTTCTCCCTATCAGCGGCAAATTACCAAAATTTTCTTAATCTATTATTGGTAGATCACTAAATCTGATGTACTGGAATATTCTTATCACAAGAATAGGAAAAAAACTAATTTAGAGGGGAGGCTAGCAATATAAATATGAAAAGTAGCTTGTCCCCAAAAAATAACTACTCACCCCCAATTCCTATTTCAACAATGATAGTAGAGATATATGTTATTCACTTCCTCATTTAGTGATTACGAAAGAGCTATTCAGGAAGAAGGATTGCAGTAGAAAAAAGTGCAATTAAATTATATTAATACTATAAATATCAAAAGGCTCTCGAACTCCGTTTTTTTGAAACTTACACAGTTATTGAGATAGTCCCTTTTGATATTTTACCAGCATCCTTATGGTAAGATACTGGTAAAATACCAGTCAGTAACTATTCACCTGCATCTCCTGGGGAAAGGCTTACCTCATTATCCTTATTAATACCTTTAATCTTAGCTAAGATATGTTTAGGGGATGTTTTACCAAATCTAACAATTACCTCAAGGGGTATGTATCCAACATTATTACTATCATCCACAATTACAGTAAGTTTGTAATGGGTTTGCTGTAACTCGTCATAACTAATCCCTAAAGAATTAGCCAGTGTGGTGTCTTGTTCTTTTGTTCTTGCCATAATATGCAATTTTTGGTTTTTTTTTAGATTACTAATATAAGGAATTCTTAGATGCACAATAAGATAATAATTATCTGGTAGGATTACTAATTGAAATAAAAATCCACACACACATCTACAAAGAAGATTACTCCACAAATACTTTCGATTGGCCTTATAAGTATAGGTAGTATTAACGGGGGGGACAAGACTAAAGAAAACCAGGTGCTACTACGGATAACACCTGATTTTATCGAAGTTTAATCTGCAATCACACMCATAACTACCCGGCGATTTTCAAAACGGTGTATACCTGCATCATCCGGTGTAGAATGTATTTACCCATGAAGTACTGGCAGGATATCCAATCTTTAATGCCTCAAAGCTCACCATAGAAAAACCGGTCTCGCGGGAATCCCATATCACCAGTTGCTCATCAGCAGTTACTTCGCTGATCACTAACAAATGGCCGGCGACGCCATTCCTCCACATTACTACAATCACTACAATCACTACAGGTTTATGCATCTGCAACTGTGCTAACAAATCATTTTTATCAACAGCAGCAGGAATAGCTTCTTGTAATAAGTCTGCCGCTGCCAGCACCTCCCCTATATGCCAGGGGCGGTTACATTCGCAATGTTTTCGTATAGGCATGCCTTGACCATGTGCGATCTGTTAAACGGCAGATGTGTGATATTTCCCGGCACCAGTAGTTTTCGTGTAGCTCTGTCTGTTATATAGCTGGCCCTGGCCAGGTATTATGAGTTTGGAACCGCAAGACGCAAGAAATAAACACAGTACAATAAAAGGTAGTATTCTCATATGTGGTTGTTTATATGGTTATAGTAGGATTGAGGGTCAATGCTGGCTAACAGTAATAGTTTACAATTCTCTATCTTTTTCCTTTTGATATTTTTTCCATTCCTTTAAATACTTCAGCATCTGGGATACTCTCACAGTATTGCATAAACGTACTTAATTGTACACCCAATGCCTCTGCAATAAATTCTAAAGTCGTATACTCTGGCCTTTAAACGCAATGGGGTTATCATCCCAGACTCCACCGTGGCCGATTGGGTGGGACTGGTAGCTAATGTATTGGTACTACAAATAAAAATCCCTGTAGCCATATGTTCTCCAGTACCTTTTCCCCCATTCTAATGTGTAATAAACTTTTTGCCCATTCCGTGTAAGCCTTGGCGTTACTGTGATGGTCATAAATTTTCATTTTTTGTGAGCCTAACTGTGAGCCAAAAGGAGCGGAAATAAGCGGGAAATCCGCCGTTAAGCTGATATACGCGCTGGACGCGGATATTCCCCAAAATAAAAATGGACAAACCGAAGTTTATCCATTTTCGCGCCCAGAACTGGATTCCTATAGTGACCGCGTCCATAGTCGTAGTAGAATGTGATTTTATCTCCTTTCTTACTTAATCTTTGTAGCATGTTCATAGGTTCATGTTTTTAGGATTACAAAAACTATAGCACAATAAATGCGCCGTGGTAGATAGTTTTGAGGCTTTTTTGCATGAACTTTTAAAACTGAGAATAAGTGTGAAAAAGAGTGAGTAAAAAACTTTAATAAATTTTCCCGCGCATACTGTCAAGGATGACAAACTGGCTAATGCGCGTCTGACAAGGTTTAGAAAGAGTTTGTCACTCGTACTTTGATTGGAAGAATTATTAGATCGCTTTTTTTGTAAACACAAATACAGATTATTACCCTGTAGTAGGTGAATAAATTGGTGTGTCATTTGGTGTGTCAATTGGGATCAAGTTGAAAACCTGGGGGATCGTGTAAAAAATAGTTGCTTTGCATCAGATTAGCCAACGAAACACGTGGATCAGAACTTTCGCAAACTAGTAGAGATGCTGTTGCCAGCAGGGGTTTTAGAGTATTTTGACTTAATTGATTCAAGTCAGAATAAAGAGGGT
>NZ_JBFTHG010000009.1:0-355788 GCF_056394125.1 Chitinophaga sp. 10T418 | reverse complement strand
AATATTATACAATACGCCATACACTCGCTTTAGATAATCTTCATTTTACCCCGCAAACCGGTTCCCCGGATTATGTTATATTTATAGTAATCAAAATAATCTCCCATGGCAAAACAAATGTCTGTCCTTCCCTTTACGGGAAAACTCGGCAATCTCATAGGGTACAAGCGCAATGGCAACTACTTCCTGCGCTCCATGCCCCAAAGCGTGCAGCAAACGGCTGCTACCCGCCGCGCATCCCGGCGCTTTGGCATCGCCAGCAGGAAAGGCGCTTTTATCCGTAAGGCCTTCTACCCCCACCTGGATATCCATTGCGATGGCGGCCACATCAATCGGCTGAACAGGGTACTCATTGCTGCCGGCGATCATCACGAAGCCATCACAGGCTTCCGCTTCAATCAGCATACCGGGGTAGATCGTTTTTTTCCGGTAGCTCCCCGGCTTTTGAGTAATGGAATATTAAATATTCCCGCACAAACCATCGCCGGGCATAAGGGTATTACTGCGCTGGAAGTAAAAGTGATCGCTACGCGTATTGATTTTATATCACGCCAGGTGACCGGTAGCGAAACGGTTACGCTAATGATAGATCCGGATACCACTTTCCAGGAAACAAATGTTTCACTCGATGTACCCGGAAAGGGTTCACTGGTAGTAGTTTTCCAGGTAAGAGCGATGTACAAAGATGGCCCATCACGCAGCAGACAATACATGGCCGCCGATATTATTGCGGTGGCAGCGCCACAAGTCCCTAAATATGCGCATAAACGTGCTTATCCCAAGCGGAAAATATTGCTTCCCGACCTTACCTATACATACGCATATCCAACTGTCATTCAACTGGAATAAAGCGATCTTGCCCCCGGAGATATTTTGATCAATAACCCCTTTATACCTGCTTCGTTTCAATAGTATATTTCTTTCCCCAACTATAGCCCGGCGCTGAAGCAGCACTACCATGGCCAGTTCCGACCACCGTCCTTCTTCTGATGCAATTGCACCCGGGTTATACATCCGAACGTCATCCCCGCATCAAGTCCACCTCTACTGCACTGCTTCTATAGGTACAAAGCAGGTGCTAAGCATAGAATAGGCAATGTCAACGTACTGGAAATAAGGTAACTAGCCTAGTTCCKGCAAACGTTTACAGCGGATAATCGAGGTCAAATAAAAATCTGCCTGGCTGCGGTAATGGTTTGCGCGGCAGCTTATCATTACGCATAGCAGCATTATAGATAAAAGCGGCTACGATAACGGCAGACTGCTGAAGGTCCTGCATAGCCAGGTGATCATAAGTATCCATATTGGTATGATGTGTCCTGGTTTCATATTCCAATGGGTCCTGAATGAACTGAAAACCCGGTATACCTACTGCCTCGAAGGATAAATGATCTGTACTGCCAGTGTTGCTTCTGGTGATACCGGTGGCGCCGAGGTCGGCAAAAGGTTGTAGCCAGCTACGGAAAACAGGACCGACAGCATCATTATTCTGTAGATAGATTCCCCTGATTTTTCCTGTGCCGTTATCAAGATTAAAATAAGCAGAAACCTGCTGCTGCTCCGGTGACAACTTCATATCAGCAGGATTACCATAATGATTTTTTACATAATTAAAAGAGCCCAGTACCCCTTGTTCTTCTCCTCCCCATAGTGCAATACGTATGCTGCGTCTGGGTTGTACACCCAATGATTGCAATATACGGATGGCTTCCATCATTACCGCGCAGCCTGCGCCGTTATCTGTAGCACCTGTGCCACTATGCCAGGAATCCAGGTGTGCACCGATAATGACTACTTCGTTTTTCAGCACCGGATCTGTTCCGGGGATATCTGCTACCACATTATAGCCCCTGAGATCATCGGTATACCATTGATTGCGGATATCCATTTCCAGGCTCACAGGTACGGATGAACGAAGTAAACGTCGGAAGCGGAGATAATCTTCCCTGGATACTGCCACTTCAGGTAAAGGCAGCTCATACCCTTTTACATAGCCACTCCTGCCACTTACTTCCAGCGTACCGTCTCTTCCATTAGGGGACATCGTTATCAAAGCCAGTGCACCTTTTGTTGCGAGGTATTTTTTTACAGCTGCCTGTTGCCTGACTATTTCCAGGTAGTGTACTACTTCTTCGCGGCTCCCAATCATATATTTATCCGGCAAATTATTCAGCAGGCTATCCGGATACCGGTAAAGTGCATGAACAGGCCGCAGCAAAGTATCATTTGTATTTTCTATAATGATCTTTCCTTTCACCGCGGCTCCCAGTTGATCAATAGCAGCAATGGAAAGACTGTCCAGTAAAATAACTTTACCTGTTACCAGTCCCTTGGTACTACTGCTCCAGGCTTTGGGATAGGCGATCATTGGCTGATAGTAAGGCGTTTTTAAAGCCACATAAGCATGTGCAGTACTCCAGCCTTTACCAAACTGGCCCCATGGTTCCAGTGTAGCATTCTTTACCCCCCATTGCTGCAGGGTTTGTACGGCCCATTTACCGGCCCTTCTGTAACCTGGAGAATTCGTGAGCCTCGGACCCGCTACATCTGTTAGCTGGTACGCAATGCCTGCTACCTGTGAGTGTTCGAGTCCTTCCGTACGGATCTTTTGCATCATGGATAAGTCTACCGTTTCCTGTTGGGCATACAATGTTGTTGGCAACAATAGGATTAGAACAAATATTTTTTTCATACACGGGGGTTAGATGTATGTATAAATATAGCAAAATGGGAGCATATAAATAACCAGCTCCGTTTAGCTACTTTTTAGTGTCACACGATAAAAAGAGAGGAAATATAATTGGATTCTCTGCTAAGAGCATCCGATAAGTATCCAACTTCCACTATTTTTATAGAACCCTGATTAAACTTAACCCATGAAGGTATTCTATTTAGTCTTTTTGAGCTTTTATTGTACCGTTATCATTGCTAATGGCCAACATCCGGACACTTCAGCCAGGCATATACAGATGTATTTTAATGAAGCGACGATCGCTACTATAAATCATACATCGCTATGGAACAGAAACATATATGGCCCGATGTTGCTGGTGAACCAGGAGACCCGACAGGTCTATGCCAATGAGCCTGACAGCATCGGCTCATTACAAAAAAACGGAAGTATTTATACCGGCATCTTACCAGAAAAAATAAACATAGCTAATACTGCGATCTATTGGCAGGGAAAAACCTGGGCGATGATTATCTTACCCTTACCTGAAAACAAGGAAGACAGGCTCAATCTATTAACACACGAATTGTTTCACAAAACCCAGTCAAGCCTTTCTTTTGTGGCAGCCAATCCTGCAAATAATCATCTTGATAAAAAGGATGGTAGGGTTTACCTTAGATTGGAGCTGGAAGCCATGTTACAAGCATTACGTGCTCCTGATATTTCCAGCAGAAAAAATTATTTAACAGATGCATTTACTTTCAGGAGATATCGTTACTTATGTTATCCTGGTGCAGATACCCTTGAAAATGCATTAGAGCTGAATGAAGGTCTTGCAGAATACACTGGTGCAGTAATGAGTGGCAGAAGTAAAGAACAGATGATACTACACTTTGATAAATCAGTTAATGAGTTCCTGCAGAACCCCACTTTTGTGAGATCCTTTGCATATCAGACTATCCCGATATATGGCTATCTTCTATACCAGATACAACCAGGATGGAACAGTCAAATTAAGAACAACACTAACCTTGCTACTTATTTTATCAAAGCCTTCAACCTCTCTTTGCCTGAAGATATCAAAACAATTATTGCTGCCAGGGAGGCGCAATATAACGGAGTTGCAATTATAGCAGCTGAAACTAAAAGAGAAGAAAGGATCGGGCAGCAGTTAGCTGCCTATAAACAGGAATTTGTAACGCAACCTCACACGGAGCTACGTTTTGAGCAGATGAGCATTTCCTTTGACCCCAGGAATATTATTCCGCTGGAAGAATATGGAACCGTATATACCAATATCAGGGTGTCTGATAAATGGGGCATCTTAACCGTCACCCAAGGCTCATTGGTTAGCTCCTCCTGGAATAAGATCAGTCTTGGCCTCCCTGATAAAATTACCGACAGGAAAGTGACTGGCAAAGGTTGGGAACTACAACTCGCAGATGGTTATCACTTAATAAAAGAGACATCAGGAAATTACAGCCTGCAGCAGTAAGTTCATAGCAGGAGAATTTTCCGATAATGACATTTTATGACACTTTTACCAATGGCGTGTGCGCGGTGAAAATGATACAGCTGTATCCTCGTACTCTGGCGTATATACATTAAAGGTAGACTGCGTACCGCCGTCCATAAATTACACGTTGATTCCATTAATCAGTATATTTACAAGCTCTTTTAATCGAGCTCATTTTATTTTTTTTAGAATATCATTTATAATGCCCCGAAAATGTTCTTTTGTGTTCACGAAGATTTCAGGCAACATAACTGTCTTTTTTTCATTATAGTATAAATGCATTACGAATTTCTCGAAACTTATACTTTTATTCAGATCATTCTTTTTTTTGTATTCCATCACTTCATTACCATCGAACAGATCCTGTATAATTATCTTCTTCCTGTTATCTAAATTAGGGAGTAACATTAAATGTTTTTGCCCTAACATATCAAAATGGACTTGCGCCTTTTGATATTGAGATCTTCCTTCTACATCGTTATCCCAGATAGCTACAAATTTCTTTTTCATAAAAAGCATATAAGAGATATGATGGATAATGGATTCAGCATTAACACAAGGAAAGAAGTTAAGCTCCTCTTGTCCTTTAAACATATCAAACGATAAGTAATCATAAATGCCCTCAAGCAATACGATATTATCCAAATCATAATTTAATAGGTATGGCTTTATTTCTAGCGCATCTAGTATTGGTTGAAATGCGGAATTTTGCTTTGATAGCTTACTTTTAGTTTCGAAAATCGACTTTAGCTCAATTTGTCCATTTTTGTCTTTCTCGGCTACTTTAACATGGTTTATTGATATTATTTTAGGATTGAGCAGATATGGAGAATGCGTACAATAAATAACCTTATTCCGCTTTGATAATTCCTTTAACCGTTCTGTTAATCTTACTTGGGCTGTAGCATGAAGATAAGATCCTGGCTCATCTAATAAATAGATAGTATCATTATCATCCGGATTTCGTACTTTGGGATTGAATACTAACTTCATAATAAAGTTGAAATACCAATAAAAACCTTTACTCCTGTCCTTAAGTTTGAAAAATCTATCCCTTGCTTTACCGTTTACTACGACTTTTTCAATAATTAAGAATTCAATGTAGTGCTTATTGGAAACGGCGAGGTAGTTTATTTTTAACGTCAAAGGTTCTGAACGTAGCAAGCTAAAATGTGCCCATTCTTTAACTAATTCTTCATTAAGTTTTTCTTCTACTTCCGATATAATACTCCTTCTTGTTCCTTCTGCTTTTGAGGGTAGTTCATATAGTGAGTAATTTTCGTTTGTCTGAACAAACAGTCGATTAATTATAGGTAGCCATGGAGAACCATCTTTGTCCACAATCTCCAATTTATCATCTATTCTATCTCTGAAATCGTCGAAATACAGTATATAAGGTAAATATCTAATAAATTCTCCAATAACAAGATGATTTAAATTGATATCGTCTAACAATGGTGTATTAACAAAGAAATATTCCTTCGTGGATAGGTTACGCCCAATACTGCATTCCCAAACACTTTCCGCGCCATTTTCAGTGAAAAATGGTTCCATTTTCTCTTTGTAGTCAGCCAGCTTTCGCAGCATTTCGGAGGCTTTGAGTTTATCTTCAGGAGTTTGCACATTTTTCAACCTATTATCCAATTCATCTTTAACGCTAATAAAGACATCATCAAAATCATCAAAATCTAAATGTACATCTGCTTCAATTATAACATCATTATCTAATGTGGAATATAAATTACCCGTGTCTTCAAGGTGCTCCTTATTGTTATCTTCATCATTAAAAGAATCAAAAGCTTGTATAGCACGGAGAATCGTAGTTTTTCCACTTTCATTAATACCTATAATAGGTATTAGTGAGGATTTTCGGAAGTCAATTTCTATTTTCGCGCTAATCCCTTTATATGATCTGATAGTGAATTTATTGAACTTCATAATGCAATGTTATAGGTAATTCTATTAAAATATGTCCAGATAATCTGAATCTTTCTTAAACTAGGTCTTTTTTTAGAAATAACCAGAAATTCAAGTTTTTAATAAGTCCATAGAGATACTTTTGCTTGTCGCGCGCTAAATTCATACTTTCTTCAAATTTATCTTGATCTATATAATTAGAGTTAAGCTTTTAATACATGGCTTTTACAATACCATATGCAGAAGTATTGAAAGCAATTGAAAGGCGAATAAGTTCAAAACTTGAAAATCAGATATATAAGCTTTATTCTCCCACCACAATATAATTCGCTGGCGATATCCTCAAGACGATTCAAATAAAAGCATCTTTTGCATCCTTGTAACCATCTTCTCTAATTCTATCAGCAAATTTGCTTCCATCGGCTATCAAAATATTGGTTGTTTCCGAAAGAAATTTAAACACTTTTCGAAAAAGATGTGATTGGAAATTTTATCGGCAGTCTGCTTCATTTTTATCAGTATGTATGCAGAAGCAAAGCAGATTGATCAGGTAGATTATCTGGCTTCATCCTCCTTAATATTTCTATAGCAGTAATGGAAGCTGTTCTACTGTTTACTGAAACCTTCGAGTCATAGTTATTCTCTATAAAGTTGAGAATATTATAAACGTGAGCTAGATTCGATGAGCTATTCCCGTTCATTTACCTTTTGGCGAATACAAAGTTTCTGAAATAATGGGAAGAAAGTAGAGCCGAATAATTCCAGCAATATTAAAAGGCTGTTTTGAAATAAAATTCCAGCACCTACCTTCGCACTGTAAATAAAATAGTATTCAAAAAAAAACGGCAGAGAACTTACCGCGAGAGATGAGCTCACGCAGCGTACTTACATAGATGTTTTCTCAATAGGTGTTCCGGCAAGATATAATTTCCAGGGTTCCCAATACATTTTCTTCCAACCGGCATCCAGTGCTTCATAAGCATCGTCATGTACATTAGCATGTACGGCATGTAATAGCACATCGGCACCCTGCTTCTCCAAGTAAATAATAAATGTGGAATCGATCTCACTGCTGGCCCAACTTTGAGCTCTCCATGTTTGCACTATTAGTCGATTAGGTATCAGCTGAAGGTTTTTTCCGGTAATATAACCGCTATGAGCGGAATAATTACTGCCTTCAGTAGCTGTAATTTCAGCTGGTGCCCAAGTGGCTATTGAATTAACTATGTAGCGCTTTATTCAACAACCCCAACCCCTTCTCACTATATCTGAGCAATAAAGCCTGCTCTCGTCCGGACGCACTCATTTTAGCCCAGGTTTTTTGCAGAATATCTGTCATCTTCTCTTCGGACTGCTTTTCAATGAGATCATCATACTGGAATTCAAGAAACACCAGGCAAAGTGCATCTTCCATAGTCTGTACTTCGTTGTCTGTTTTAAGCCTCTTCTTCAGTATAATTTCACATACGCGATCAATGATATCCGCATGATATCCCACCGACAGTAATATTTCCGCTGCTTTATGCGCGTGGAATTTGGAAAGGTCGTTTCTCCATGTAAGATATCCTACCCTGCCTTCAGGATAATTACTCCTGGCAATCTCCCATCTTCCAATATGCTGGCACCTGGAGGCGAGCAATAAAGATTCACTGGCGTCCGGATGAAGTCTTTTTACCCATTCATGTAATTTGGTGGCATAAAAATATTCAGATGGAAATTCCTCTCCATTCCAGATCACTTTCTCAGGGGCTTTCCTGTTATAAGCATCAAAAAGTTCAAAAGCCTGTTCCAGATGGGTCATAAAGATTAATATTTAGTCCGTAATAATATTGTAGGTTTCTACTGAAGTCCAAGATACTTAAAAATGAATGGGGTAGCAATATATGATCACCAGGAGCCGCGACTATTGTTCTTGCGCCAAAATCAGGTATAAGTTGTCCTGACCACAGGTTTTCACGAAAATAAATAAGGACAAGCCAAGATAAATCTCGATTTGTCCTTTCTCATACACTACTCCTTCCCTCCTATGCTATTTCCATGGAAGAATAATGTTGAGGGTATGCGCTAGCTTTCTTTACATGTATCTATACGCCGTTGCAAGAAATTACGTTCCATAGGATTACGTGCCAATGAAAGCACTGAGGAAAAGTGCGCTTTCGCAACCGGATAATTTCCCCGACGGAGTTCAAGTTCACCAAGCGTAGCCGGGTAAAACGGGTTCAACATTTTTTTATCTTCCTCTTAATCATGTAAACGAATTTAATGTAGAATAAAAAATGTCTTTGGATGATCCCCCAATAAATCGTTTACGGATAGTTAAATCCGTACAAATGTTTGCGCTTTTTTGGGGTAATAAACTATTTTTCTCCTAATTTTATCACCTTATTGGTTATTATTATATAATGAAGCATAGAAAGCTTCCAAATTAAAATTACTATGGCTATTAAAATTACAGATGAATGTATTTTCTGTGGAGTTTGTGAGTCGGAATGTCCAAATAACGCGATCTATGAGGGTGGCGTAGAATGGGCAATAGCTGATGGCACAACGGTTAAAGGCGATTTTGTGTTGATGGACGGATCTATTATTGATGCCAGCCAACGCAATGCTCCCCTGGCTACCGATCTGTTTTATATTGTTGCAGATAAATGTACAGAGTGTCAGGGATTTCATGAGGAACCTCAATGTGCAGTTGCATGTCCGGTAGACTGTTGTGTACCAGACGAAATGTGCCAGGAGTCTGAAGAAGAACTGCTGGCGAAGAAAGATAAATTACATCTTTAATCAGAAAGCATAAAGAATTATCAGTATTGGTCTTCCCACAATAAAAATGGACAAACCTAAGTTTGTCCATTTTTTGTGCCCGGAACCGGAATAATATCGAACCAAATAGTATTGATATTAATGCATTTAACCATTTCAATGCACCTGTAATTATCCTACATATATAGCGGAGTAAGCGCGCTATATTCTATAAAAAGTCCACTCCGAAAAGCTTTACCAGGTCTTTCCATTTCTTCATCTCTTCAGGAGTCTGTTGCTGTGGAGCTAATGTTTTTTCTGTACCACATGGAGCAGACAGATACCAGAAGTATTGATCAAATGCACCAGGTGTCATCACGATCAGGTTTTTCACGTAGTCGCTTTTTACCACAAAATGATGCGGCACCTTCCTGGGGGCAAATACTATATCTCCGGCTTTAGCGTGTATAACCTGGTCTCCAATGTAAAAATCCATTTCTCCTTCTTTGATAATAAATGTTTCATCTTCATGTTCATGCACATGCCTGGGAGGTTCGCTGCCTTTCACGGCAGTACCATCCATAATGGAGAGGGCATTATTGGTTTCCTTTGAAGTCAACAGGAAGTTAACAACGGCAGTGCTGCCGCGGTATACTCTGCGTCTGTCTGTGGGGGCAAAGGTATCTGGCATCGGGTCCTTAGCCAGCAGTGCTTTTAATTCTTCTGTGATCATTGTTGTATTAATAATTATTATGGCATGGTTACCTGTATCAACTCCCGAAAGCAATTGTAGTTGTGCAGTTGTATTTCGAGTAGCAAAACAATTATATTTTAATAAGAATTAAAAGCCGCAGAACAGATTTCTTACAAGAATCAGTATAAATACGTATCTATGAGTAGAAACTCGTACGACAATAGTATTGTTAACAAGTACCTGCTGGTACTAAAAATATTTATCTACCCCGTAGCCGCCTTTTTGCTATTTTATTCTGACTTGTTTTTTCAATAAGTACTGACATCTTTACGAAATAGTTTGCTGATGAAAAGGGAGTGTTATTGATAGGCCATTTCCTGGTTGACAGCTATGTTTGGGTAAAACCCAAACGATCTATTTCCTCGTCCTGTCGGATTCGAAGTATAATTAACTAAGCTATTACTCCAGCACCTTCCTACGCTCAATCCTTTCCTTAGTTTCAATGAAGAGATGATGTATTTTCTTCTCCAGTTCTTTTTTAGGAGGGAGTTCTGTCCAATATTCCGCTACCATGATCCCATCCGTGTGCATTTCCAATAACTCTACTTGGTCTCGTCTGCTTTCGGCACATAATATTAAGCCAATCGGGGATTGTTCTTCTTCTTGCTTTTCGTATTTATCCAGCCACTTTAAATACAATTCCATTTGTCCCTTGTGCTGGGCTTCGAATTTTCCCAGTTTCAGCTCAACAGCTACGAGGCGTTTTAAATTCCGGTGATAAAACAAAAGGTCCAGATGAAAATCTTCACCATCAATAATCATCCTTTTCTGACGCTCTATGAAGGCAAACCCTTTGCCCAGTTCCAATATGAAAGCCTCTAGTTCCCGAAGTATGGCTTCTTCGAGATCCTTTTCCATATAGGTATTTTGTAACCCGAGGAAGTCCAGAAAATAGGGATCTTTGAAGTTATCATTAATTGCAGGATGGTTACTGATGTTTTGTGTATTCGCAATCCCCGTCCGCTCAAATGTTTTGGTTTCAATTTGTTTCCGTAGTTCCCGGATACCCAATGCCTGATCAGCGGCCACCTGTGCATAGAAAAGCCTTGCTTCCCGGTTCTTCAATGGCAGTAATTCCACAAAATGCGACCAGCTTAGCTGTCGTGACAATGGTAGGATCGTCTCCAGATTTGTGAATTGCTCCGCAAATTGAATCATCCGTCTTAAATTCCTTATCTCAAAGTTTCTTCCATACTGACTCTTTAATTGTGTCGACAGTGTCGACACAATCTGTTTAGCATACTCCGCCCGCTTATTTTTAAGAATTTCGTCGTTAATGCGTTGGCCAATCCGCCAGAAAAGTGCAGTAAGAGTACTGTTTGCATGTGAAAATACTTGTCGTTGACTTTGCTCGATAAGCTCCGAAAGCTCATTGAATAAGGATTGTTCGATTAACGTTACGCTTTTCTTTTTTGCCATTGTACTTATTCTTTATCAGTAATCCCATATAGAAGAATGCAGGTTTTTCAGGCTAATTAAATAACCTGAAAATTAGATAGCCAAAGAATAGTATGCGTTAATTGAAAGTTAATGCAGTGAGAGAATAATTCAATTTTAAAAGAAAGTATGGTTCGATTTGCCCTGAAAAACTCACTTTTGATGGAATCAATATATGCCAGACGCGGGATTACCACAAAATAAAAATGGACAAACCGAAGTAAATCTCGATTTGTCCACTTTAGTGCCCAGAACTGGATTCGAACCAGCACACCCTTGCGAGCGCTGCGACCTGAACACAGTGCGTCTACCAATTTCGCCATCTGGGCAACTGATATTGTGTCAGGGGTTGCAAATATACATCCCCATTTTATTTTTCCAAAATTTTACTGCACTATTTTTTCACCCGGCATGTTCATTGCTGTTGAATGCCAATAACATAAACAATAACGACCAATTGGTGTTGTTAGAACAAAACCGCCCTCCTTATGGCTTCCATCATCATTATACTCGTACTTATTGCGCTCAACTTCTACTTCTCCATTGCGGAAATCGGACTCATATCCGTAGATAAAAACATGCTGCAGCAACAAGCGGATAATGGTAACAGGAAGGCCATGAACGTGCTTAACCTCATTAAAGAACCCGATGAATTCCTGAGTGCGGTGCAGGTAGGCATTACGCTGGTAGGCATCCTGGAAGGGCTTTACGGAGGCGATCTGATGGCGGCATGGCTGGAACCGGTTTTCACCAAATGGGGGTTGCATCCCTACGGGGCGCATTTAACAGCGTTGTTGGTGGGCGTAGGTAGTATTACTTACCTGACCATTGTGATCGGGGAACTGATACCTAAAACCCTTGCACTGCTGGACCCGCTCAAAACCTCCTACCTGATCACGCCGTCTATGGTCATCTTCTCCAAAGTAACTTATCCGTTTATTAAACTGCTCACAGCGAGTACCAAGCTTATCCTCGGCCTCTTTTCCATTAATACCATCCGGGAAGAAAAACTCACGGAGAACGATATACGTAGTATGCTGACCGCAGCCTATAAACAGGGATTAATCGACAAAGGCGAATTCACATTACATAAAAATCTCTTTTCTGCCTATGACCTCATGGCGGAAAACATTATGACGCCTGCTTCCATGATCACCTATGTCAAAGAAAGCATGAGCCGGGAGGAAGTAACGGAAACGATTAAACGTAGTATCCACCGCACCTTCCCGGTATCGAACGATAAAAAGGAAGTATTAGGCGCACTGGGTGCAAAGGATTTTCTGCTGTATCCGGATAAAGCCCTGACGGATATCCTCGCACCTATTTCTTTTCTGGCGCCCAACCAGGCAGTATATGATATCTTCCAGCAACTGAGGCGGGAAGGCACCAATATGGGAATTGTACTCAATGAATTCGGGGAATGCCAGGGCCTTCTCTCTTATCACGATATTGTGGCCGGTCTCCTGGGTGGTAGCCTGCCCGGATTCAATGCTACGGAACGCTTCCTCGTACAACAACCAGATAAAAGCTGGCTGACCTATGGCTATACGAAACTGAGCTACATCCGGGAAACACTGAATTATGAATGGATGCGGGAATATGAAAAAGAAGATATCACTATCGCAGGTTTGCTGATTGATAAACTAAGACATATCCCTCAGCCCGGCGAAAAAATAATGCTGAACCAGATCACTTTTGAAATCAGGAAAATGGATCACCACCGGATCGATGAAGTAATTATCCGTACGCAAACGCTTGCGCAATAAATGCTGCTCCCATAGTTATTCTACCATAACGTGTTTATCTTAACACAAATATTTTGATTGTTATGGTAAGAAGAATCCTCCTGCTAACTTTGGCTGTCCTGCCGGGCATGATGGTCGTGGCACAAGGCAAAAAAGCAACAACGGCCAGGCAAAAACCAAATATCATATTTATTTATGCTGACGACCTGGGCTATGCAGAAACAGGGCCTTATGGTCAACAGAAAATAAAGACGCCCAACCTTGACCGCCTCTCTGCAGAAGGTATTCACTTCAACCAGTTTTATACCAGCACACCAGTTTGTGCACCTGCCCGTTGCATGCTGCTTACCGGCCACCATGGCGGGCATTCCTATATCAGGGGGAATTACGAAATGGGCGGGTTTCCTGATTCACTGGAAGGCGGACAAATGCCTTTACCGGAAGGTACCGTGACCATTGGCCGCATGTTGCAACAGGCCGGATATACCACTGCTGCCATCGGCAAATGGGGACTAGGCATGCAGTATAGCAGTGGTGATCCCAATAAACAAGGCTTCAACTATTTCTATGGCTACCTGGATCAAAAGCAGGCACATAACTACTACCCTACTCACCTGTGGGAAAATGGTAAAGCCGACAGTCTGCATAATACCTTCATCAACGTACATAAATTATTGCAGCCCGAAACGGCCACCGACAGCGATTTTGATTACTTCAAAGGAAAAGATTATGCGGTAGATGAGCTGACGAAAAAAGCCACTCAGTTTATTAAATCAAATCATTCGGCGCCTTTCTTCCTCTATCTGCCCTATACGATACCGCATGTTTCCCTGCAGGTACCTGATAGTGCACTTAAACAATACATCGGACAGTTCAATGAAAAACCCTATTACGGACAACAGGGATATACGCCGCATAAATATCCATTGTCGGCCTACGCAGCCATGATCACTTACCTCGATACACAAATAGGTATTATCATGAACCTGGTGGCCAGCATGGGATTGGACGACAATACCATTATCCTGTTTTCCAGCGATAACGGCACCACTTTTAACGGCGGGGTGGACGCTGCCTTCTTCAATAGTACCGGCGGCCTTAAAGGGCTTAAAATGGACCTTTATGAAGGTGGTATCCGGGAGCCGCTCATTGCCAGGTGGCCGGGGAAAATTCCTGCCGGCAAAACATCTGAGCTGCCAGGCGTACAATATGACATGCTGGCTACGTTTGCAGACATTGCCGGTATCTCCGCTCCCGCCAATGACGGCATATCCCTGCTCCCGGAAATGACCGGCAAACACGGGCAACAAGCCAGCAGAAAATATATCTACTTTGAATATCCGGAGAAAGGTGGCGCAGTGGCCATCCGCATGGGCCAATGGAAAGCCATTAAAAACGGATTGAAGAAAAACCCGGACGCAGCCTGGGAATTATATGATCTCAATACCGACAAATCAGAAGAACATAATGTGGCAGCCGCTCACCAGGACCTGTTAGCCGGCTTTGACGCTATTGTGAAAAAGGAACACCGGAATGCTCATCTCAACGAATGGGAATTCCTCAACTCAAAAATGACAGTGACGAAATAAATGTTACACATATTACAGGGAGATGGAGCAGGTATCCATCTCCCTGTAAATACAATACCGGCTACTTACTCTCCCACTTAAACCACTTCACTCCCAGTACCACAAAAATGATAGTATAGGCAATGGACGCCAGCAACGCATAAGTTGTTTCCAGCCTCCAGGTGGCCGGATCCAGGCTCGCMGCCAGTATTTTTCTTACCACTCCATATGGCGACCAGATCACAACTTTTTCTATGACATCTCCCAGCACCCCGAATTCTCCAAACATCCCGATCATAATAAAAACAAAATAAACCAGCCGCGTAGTAGAATTTACGGTATCAGGATTTTTAATGCGGCCTACGATTGCCTGCCCCAAACCCAGGTACACAGCGCCTCCCAGCACAGCCATTAATAAGCCCGCCACATAACCGGCAGGTGATATCTTTATATGATCTACAAAATATCCGACTATAAAAACCAATATCGTCATCAGCACAATCATCGCTATCTGTACAGATATGCGGCTGATCATAATTGTCCATGCCGAAACGGGGCCTACCCGCAACCGCTGAAATACGCCCCTGTCGCGATCCCGCGCAATGCTGTTGGAATATCCCATCAGTCCAATGCTGGTAAGCCCGATGGTGATACAGGCAGAGAGTACGAATACGCCGCCCAGTTTATCGATCAGTCCTTTCCAGGAAACCAATATAATTAATGGTACAATCAGCACGAGGCGAAAAGAGCGGCGGTTGCGCCAGAGTGTGGTGAAATCTGCCCGCAGCAAGGCGGACATCACGGCAGAATTTTTAGGTATTCTTGTTTCCATGTTAAGCGCGTTTAATTATGGGCGAACTGCGGTACCGGTTAAACCAATAAATACATCTTCCAGGGTCACTTTCCCCTTCCGTACTACTTTCAATACTTCCGGATCATGACGATGCTTTTCTATCAATGCCTCCGGCGTATCAATCGCAATGATATGTCCGTGGTCGATGATAGCGATGCGGTCGCAGATGGCTTCCGCCTCTTCCATGGAATGTGTGGTGAGTAATACGGCGTGGCCGTTGTTACGGAAGTGTTCTATCCTTTCCCACAACTGCCGCCTCGACTGTGGATCCAGCCCTGTGGTGGGTTCATCCAGGAGTACCAGTTGCGGATCGTGAATGGTGGATATCACCAGCGATACCCGTTGTTGCTGACCTCCGGAGAGTTCCGATATTTTTTTACCGGCCGCATCTTCCAGGCTGATCTCCGACAGCTTTTGCTTTACCTTCTCATCATTCAGATCTACCCCATAAATGCTGGCAAAGAGCCGGATGATTTCGGCGATGGTCAGCTCCGGCTGAAAGCTGGTAGCCTGTAGCTGCACCCCCATGTTGGCGCGGGCATGCAAGGGCTTTTCCTGCGTATTGAAACCGGCTACGGAAACACTACCGGAAACAGGGCGTAACAATCCTTCGATGGCGCTGAGTGTGCTCGTTTTGCCGGCACCGTTAGGCCCCAGCAAACCGAATATTTCGCCACCATGTACCGCGAAGGAAACTTCTTTTACCGCCTGGAAAGTGCCATAGCGGACATTCAGCTGACTCACTTCCAGAATGGGGTCAGGCGACTGTTGTTGATTGTTCATCTAAAGCAGATTTGGTTTTAATTGACGATCGAAAATACAACAACACTGCTGACGGCCGGTAACAAAAAGGCGAACGCCTTGGAAAAAGCGGTAAACGGAGGAGTTATAGCGGTAAAACCGGAAGCCATAGCGCAAAAAAGGAACGGGGATCACATGGTATGATCCCCGTTCCTTTTTGATAGTAACACATCTCTACAGTGTTACCAACTGACGGCGTAAAGCTTCCAGCACCATGCCGGTGCGGCTTTGCACGTTCAGCTTATTAAATAATATTTCCCGGTACCCGTCTACTGTTCTTTCTGTTACATTCATTTTGGCGGCAATCGCCTTATAGGTAAGGTCGCTGCAGGCCAGGCTGAGAAACTCCCGTTCCCGGTCGGTAAGCGTTTGTTTTTGCTCTGATTGTAACAGCAGGCGGCGGTAGTTGACATTGGAAGCATCATTGTAATAGATGCCGGTAGTAAAGATTTCACGTAATGCTTTTTCCAGTTCCGTTGGATGGATATCTTTCAGGAGATAGGCGCAGCAACCTGCTTTCAGCATTTCGATGATAGTAGCATCATTGTCTTTCATAGACAGGGCCACTACTTTAACGGTGGGATATAACTTAAGTACGGCTTCGGTGGTTTTGGCGCCATCCATCACCGGCATGTTTACATCCAGTAACAGAATATCCGGTGCTGCCGGCAGGTGACTTAATTTATCCAGCATTTCCTTTCCATTCATAGCTTCTGCTACTATCTGGAATCCACTAAAGCCACTGATCAGCAAACTGAGTGATTTAAGGAATAGCTGATGATCGTCTGCAATGCCAATGTTGATGTTCATAAAAATTATTCAAGGGGTAATGTGATCAATACTGCAGTGCCACCGGCGGTAGTAACTTCCCAGCGAATATCGCCGCCAAGTAAACTGGTACGGTGCTGCATATTACGGATGCCCATACCGATGGATGACATACTGGCTTTATCAAAACCTGAGCCGTCATCAGCGATAAGGAGGATGAGTTGTTGATCTGCCGTTCTGATACTGATATCAATCACCTGTGGGCGGGCATGTTTGATACAGTTTTGCATGGCTTCCTGTATGATACGAAACAGGATGATCTGTGGTTCCGCCTGTAGTGGCAGTACCATCAGTTCATGGGTAAACTTCACTTGTATAGCCCTGCTGGAATTGATCCGTTCCACTTCCGCTTTCAGGTTTTCGATCAGACTGAACTGGTCGAGCCATTGCCGGCTGAAAGATTTGGAAAGCGCCCGCAAATGCTGAATAGCCGTACTCAGGGTATCTTCTGCTATTTGCAGGGTGTCCGGAATTTCCTTCATGCTCCGTTGGGTAACATTAATCAGGAGCTTGGTGCTGCTCAGTAGTTGGCCTATATCGTCATGCAGTTCCTGTCCAAGGTGGGCAAAGGCTTCTTCCTGCATTTCAATCTGGGACCACATTAACTGTTTGTCGTAATCTTCCTTCATTAACTTAAGCTGATGTAAGTAAGCATCTTGCTTCTTTTTATAACTAATCACTGCAGATACAACCACCAGTCCCATGATGGTAACCAACAGTGAAATAAAAATCACAGCTACAAAGAGATCCTGTTTGACCGGAAGCATACGACGCCTTTTATCAGCATAATATACAACAGGTAATTGGATAATGAGTTCAATACTGCGAAAAAATGCCTTGCCCTGGCAGTATCATTCTCCAGCAACAGGTTGTAAAAAGCATTTACGCTGACAGAAGCCGCGAAATAAATAAAAAAAGCAAGGGTTAGCCAAAAAACAGGGTGCCGGAATATAGAAGCTTCACTATCCGGGGTTATAGAAAAAAAGGATAAAAGGCACCAGCAGATGACCAGGAAGCTCTCTATCGTGATATTGATGCCGGGAAAGGCATGCCAACCACCCAATACAAAGCTGTAAAAAAGGGACACTATTCCGAATATAAAAATGGAAACGCCCATTAATAACCGCCATCGGTAATCCTTGATTCCTGATCGGAGAATAATTGTTATCAGACTATATTCCAGCACCACAAAGAAATGATATACTATAAAGAAACCTAAACCTTCTGTGCCGATCAACTCAACTATTATTTCTGTAATAATAGATACCCCCAGCAGCACGCTTAATATCTTTACCTCCCTGTGTTCCAGGTGAAATAGGCTGATAATAAAGCAGGCTACGAGTAATACATAATAAGCATACACCCATCCGTTCATCGGCACAAAAGTTTAAATTCTATATCGGTTGAAATAAAGTATCCAGATCCGCAGTAGCCAATGGAGAGCCCTGCGCTTTTAACAAGTCAAACAACTGCTTCAATTCAGGAGGTGGCGGATTCTTTCCGTTTCCTCTTTCTTCAATTTTAGGATCACTACTGTCGTGTACCATGTTGTTGGTAGTGGCTTTGGCGAGTAACGCCGCATAACCTACCTGCCCCTGGTTCGCAGTGAGTCCTTCTGCCGAAAGACTGATTTTCTTATTTGCTTCCGGCACGGCAAAGTGGAAACGAATGTATTCACATCCTTCCTGGCTGAGAATACGTAACAGCGACGCCTTGCTGAAATCAACAAAGAAAGTTCCCTGAAAAGCATTTCTCAATACTGGATTGCTCAATAACAATTCGTAAAAACTGTTTAACATGCCAAAATAAGCCGCCGCAGTAATCGGCATACCAAAGGTTTGCGGATCCTGGGTAAACGGCATGTTGTAGTCCAGCTGTTCGGTGGTAGGGTTCAGGTGGCCCTGGCTATCACAACCGTAGCCGGCAAGGGACATTTGATCACTCATTGTTAGGTCAGTTTAGTGGAAACAAATATTTAACTTTTTCCTCATGACTGATACCGGGAAAAACCCCGGTAAAGCTTTTTTAGCTTTTAGCCTTTAGCTGTTAGCTTTTAGGCAATGCAGCGAAGAACAACATATGATAATCTCCACTGCATTGCCTAAAAGCTAACAGCTAAAAGCTAATCCGCTGCATTGCCTAAAAGCTAACAGCTAAAAGCTAAAAGCTAATCCGCTATACCTTCAGCAGCCCCAGCTTATGCAGCGTATTAACGGGCTTATTATCCCAGAAGAGTTCAAAATCGTCCAGCCCTGCTGCTTCATAGCTGTCTTTCACTTCCTGCAGGGTATACGTTTTAGGATTGGCTACTGCCAGCTCCTGCAGCATTGTTGTTAACCATACGCCCTGTGGCGGCTGTACGCTGATATTTACTTTTTCTTTTTTACTCTGGAATGTTAAGGAAGACATTTCCCAGKAAGCGCCCTTCTTTGATTTGGTAATAATTTCCATGGACGGCTGTTTGCCCAGGTATACAACTTTGGAAGTTGGCTTAATAGTGCCTGCCTCTTCTTCCATCAGCGCAGTGGTGATGAAATCAGGATGCACGGATGTTTTGGGCACTTTAAATTCAAACCATCTGGAAAGCGGGTAATCAAAGCAGGCGCCATGCATATAATTCAACAGCGACTTTTTCAGTCCATAGCTGAAAGACTCGTGATCCGCACCAGTAGGATCAATATGCATGATATCGTTATTGGCAAAGGTGCCGGTTTCTTCAGTTTCTTTTTGCACGTTGAACTTCGCAGGGTCCAGTCCAACAGGGCTGTGTGCTGTCATGGTAAACTGGTGCCAGAAAGCAGATTGCAGGATCCCTGCCTGGAACATCTGTCGCACCATCTCCAGGGCATCGATCGTTTCCTGCGCGGTTTGCGTTGGAAATCCATACATCAGGTATGCGTGCACCATGATGCCTGCTTCCGTAAAATGACGGTTTACACGCGCTACCTGGGCTACAGTGATGCCTTTCTGTATCAGGCCAAGCAAACGGTCGGAAGCAACTTCCAGTCCGCCGGAAATGGCAATACAGCCCGATGCTTTTAACAGCAGGCAAAGGTCACGCGTAAAGCTTTTTTCAAAACGCACGTTGGTCCACCAGCTCACGGTGAGCTTACGGCGGATAATTTCCAGTGCCAGCGCACGCATCAGCGCAGGTGGCGCCGCTTCATCCACAAAGTGGAATCCGTTCTGCCCCGTTTGTGCAATGATCGCTTCCATCCGGTCGCATAACAGCGAGGCCGTGATGGGTTCGTAGATCTTTATATAATCAAGAGAAATATCGCAGAAAGTGCATTTGCCCCAATAACAACCATGCGCCATGGTAAGCTTATTCCAGCGGCCATCACTCCACAGGCTGTGCATAGGATTGACTACTTCTATCGCGGAAATATATTTATCCAGCAGCAGGTCGCTGTAGTCCGGTGTACCCAGTTGCGCCTGTTTATAATCATGGGTGGCTTTACTATTGATATACGTTACTTTTTCTTCTGTTAACAGGAAAGTACGTTTCAGTTCTTCCGCTGTTTTTTTCCCTTCCAGAAACAGTAGCAGGTTTTCTATCGGAGCTTCTCCATCATCCAGGGTAATGAAATCCACGAATTCGAACACGCGGGCATCGGCCAGCGAGCGCAGCTCCGTATTAGGAAAACCACCGCCCATGGCCACTTTTACAGCAGGATAGTGCTTTTTCACCCATTGTCCGCAACGCAATGCCGAATAGAGATTACCGGGGAAAGGTACAGAAATAGCTACCATGGCAGGTTGTACCTGTTCCAGGTGCGTAGCCAGCAGGTCTGTTAAAATACTGTCTATATAAGTATACTCCGCCTGTAAAGCATCATACAGTTCATCAAAACTATTGGCGGAACGGCTTAGTCGCTCTGCATACCGGCTGAAACCAAAATGTGGATCCACACAGGCCATGATCAGATCCGATAAATCTTCCAGGTACATCGTTGCCAGGTGTTTGGCTTTGTCCTGTGACCCCATGGAACCAAAGGCCCAGTTCAGGTCATCTAGCTGCGCGAAACGCGAGGCCTCGGGTAAATAATCACGTTTACAGATCAGATGTGCCAGCGTAGGATTCTTTCCCTGTAAAAATAAAATAACGGCGTCGATGGTTTGTATATAATCCTCCTGTAATACCAGCATCCGGGCTATATTCTCAGAGGCGGCTACTGGCGGGGCTGCAGCGATATGTTCAAACAACTGTTCCAGTCCCTGTTTTGAAAATAAACGCAAGGTGACTTCAATACCCAGATCCGCCTGGAAGGAGGTAATATCTTTGGTGTTCAGAAATCCTTTCAGGTAAGCAGTGGCCGGATACGGCGTGTTCAACTGTGTAAATGGCGGTGTTATTAAAAAAACAGAATTACTCAAGTCAGGAGGTTTAAAGCGCAAAAATAACCCTTTTTTGAGCAGAAAGCTAAAGGCAGAAAGTAAAAAGCTATTTTCGCAAATGATAAAAGCGATGATATGCCTGATTTTTTTTGCGCGAGGTCACCTAAGAAAAAGGGCTACAACGTTAGTCTTTCGCTACCATCATCCCCGAAAATAGCTTTTTGCTTTCTGCCTTCTGCTTTGCGCTCAAATGAATAGTCTACAAAATTAATAGACTTTTATTTGGAAATAATAAAAGTCCCCTTTATCTTTGTTTCACCACCGCTGATAAAGCCACCACTCCATCAGTATTCACCACCAGTTTTATTTGTAGCACCGCTTAGTCGCCCCACCAGGACCGGCATCGACTTGCATTGTTCAACCAATAATATACAATCATGAAAACGCATAAGCACTTATTTTTAACCGGCCTGATGGTGGCAGGATTGTTCAGCAACCACTCGTTTGCTGCCCCTAAAAAACCATTTGTAAAACAAGGCATCTGGCGCGGTGTATTTACCCTCAGCGAATCCCAGGTACCCTTTAATTTTGAGTTAAAAGGAAAAGATCCTGAACATGCTGTTTTTACACTGATCAACGGCACCAGGCGGGATAACTTCCATGTACAACGCCTCGGCAACGATTCTTTATTTATTAAGATGAATACCTATGATGCCGCCCTGGTAGCGCACATTGAGTCTGACGGCAAAATTTCCGGCGAATACAGAAGCCTCGTACCTAACTTCCGGGGCAATGCATTACCCTTTACTGCCGAACACGGACAAAGCTACCGCTTTGCAGAACCCGGCACAGAAGCCGCTCCTGCCTTTGATATCAGCGGCAAGTGGGAACTGAAAATAGCCAGCAAAGAGCCTACTCCCAATCGTATTGGGTTACTGAAACAGGAAGGCAACAAGCTTACCGGCGTCATCATGTCTGTAGTAGGCGACAGCCGCGAACTGGAAGGTACTGTTCATGGCGATGAATTTGAACTGTCCGGCTTCACCGGCCCCAGCCCCATCTACATTAAAGGAAAAGTGAATGACGATAAATCACTCACCGGCGAAATCAGCTTAGGCATTTATAACAACATCCGGTTTGACGGAGAAAAAAATGCCGCCGCCGAACTGCCCGATCCTTACAAGCTCACTTTCCTGAAAGAAGGTTATAAAAAACTGGACTTCACCCTGCCAGACCTCAGCGGCAACAACGTTTCCCTGAGTGATGACAAGTACAAAGGCAAAGTGGTGATTGTAGAAATCATCGGTACCTGGTGCCCTAACTGCACTGACCAAACCTCTTTCCTGTCTCCCTGGTATAATAAAAACAAAGACCGTGGTGTAGAAGCCATTGCCATTGGTTTTGAACAGAAAGATGACCTGGAATATGCGAAGTACACATTAGGAAAGTTAAAAGAGAAATACAACATACAATATGATATTCTTTTTGGTGGCATTGCTGATAAGAAAGTGGCGTCAGAGAAGCTACCAGCGCTCAACCGCATGATGGCCTTCCCTACCACCATCATCATAGACCGTAAAGGGGAAGTAAGACAAATACATACCGGGTATACCGGCGAAGTGACTGGCCAGTATTACAAAGATTATGTGGCCAAATGGAACCATGATCTGGATGAACTCATTGCGGAAAAATAACTTTAACATTAATTTCCGGATCTCGTAACCGCTAATCCGCCAGTCCAACTTAAATTCGCACCAAATTTAAACACACAACATATGCAACGATTAGCATCTCTGTTCTTTATTGGAGGATCCATCTTTCTGATGTCTTTCACTACACCTGCTACTGTCAACAAAGGAGAAAAACCAACCAAATCTGCCTCAGCCCGGAAAGCAACTGTTTTCCAGGTAGACGCTAAAGAAAGTAAACTGAGCTGGACCGGTAAAAAAGTAACCGGCCAACACCAGGGTACCATCAATGTAGCCGATGGTAAGCTGGAAGTAGAAAGCAACATATTGAAAGGTGGTACTTTTTCACTGGACACCCGCAGCATTGCTGTTACTGATATTAAAGATGAAGGCGGCAACGCGAAATTACTCGGACATCTGAAGAGTGACGACTTTTTCTCTGTAGAGAAATTTCCGGCAGCAACTTTTGCTACTACCAGCGTAACTTCCAAAGGCGGCGGTAACTACGAAGTAACCGGCAACCTCACTATCAAAGGCATCACCAATCCTGTTACCTTTCCTGCAACCGTAACTGTTGCCGGCAACAAGCTCACTGCGAAAGCAGCAATTAAAGTGGATCGTACCAAATACAATATTAAATACGGTTCCAAGAGCTTCTTTGAAGGCATCGGCGACAAAGCCATCTATGATGACTTTGATCTGGATGTAGTATTGGTAGCCACAGCCAAATAATTCGTTCATTTTTTACTACCCCATTATAATAATTCCTGGGGAGCACGGGCACTCCCGCCCTTGCTCCCGGGAATGCCAATAACCATTTCTTTTTTACAGCCTCCTTACAGCAACACAAAACTTTAATCGACCAATATTTTTTCGCAACCCCCATGTTGCGACCAGGCATTTTATGCCCTCCATAACTTTTACCACCATGAAGCTGAGAAAAATGATATTCATTTTACTGGCCATGCTATGTGCAGGCGTTATCATCACGGGATTCAATACCAGCCCACGATCTGGCGATCCACCGGGCAAGGCCCAACTGGGAGAAAAGCTGTTCTTTGATCCCCTCTTGTCGAAAGATCGCAGTGTAAGCTGCGCTTCCTGTCACATTCCTCAATTTGGATTTGCAGACACTATTGCCTTCAGCAAAGGCATCCATCATACACCTACCAAAAGAAACACACCAGGCATTACCAATCTTTCCGGTCGCCCTAACTTTTTCTGGGACGGCAGAGCAGCTACCCTGGAAGATCAGGCATTACAACCCATCATCAATCCGGATGAAATGGGCCTGCCTATCGAAGAAGCCGTACAGCGGCTGAACGACCAGGAAAGCTACCGGCTTTATTTCCAGCAGGTGTTCAACAGTCCGGCCACCACTAAAAATGTACTCCAGGCCATCGCTGCGTTTGAACGTACCCTGGAAACCGCCAACAGCCCCTATGACCGCTACATTGCCGGCAACGACAGCGCGCTAACGGTGTCGGCTATACGGGGTCGCCTCTTGTTTATTGGTAAAGCCAACTGCAATAATTGTCATTCGGGAGAAGATTTTACGGCGGACCGCTTCAAAAACATTGGTCTTTATAACGGTACTACCTTAAAAGATGCAGGCCGGTATGAAGCCACGAAAGACAGCACCCATATGGGTTTCTTTAAAGTACCCAGCTTACGTAATGTAGCCGTTACCGCTCCGTATATGCATAACGGTATGTTCAAAACATTAAAGGAAGTAATTGCCTATTACAATGAACCCGACAACATTGTACATGATGGCATCAACCGAGATCTGTCGCTCAACAAACCACTGAACCTGAGCCAGCAGGAAATGACAGACCTGGAAAACTTCCTGGTAGCGCTGACAGATGATCGTTTTAAAGTCACACATCATTAACCATAAAAATCAACCAGGGCATGAAAAAAATTATACTGCCAGTCATCTCCCCTCTGCTGCTGCTCTCAGCAACACTATCAGCACAGGACAAACACCTGACAGATACGACCAAACAACTTGGTGAAGTACAGATTGTAGGTTCCCGCAGTGCGAACCGTACCAAGCTGAACTCACCGGTACCCGTAGATGTCATCGATATTAAATCACTGCAGGAAGCGGCCCCACAAACCAGCATCACCCAACTGTTACAATATGTATCGCCCTCCTTCCATTCTGTAAACGGCAGCAATGCCGGTGATGCCGGTTCTGCCCTCAGCCTGGCGCAGCTTAAAGGATTAGGCGTAGACCAGTTGCTGGTACTGGTCAACGGCAAACGCCGGCATAAAAGCTCCAACGTAAATTGGGGCGGCCTGGGCAACGGCGCCACCGGATACGATCTTAACTCCATCCCCGCCGGCGCCATAGAGCGCATAGAAATACTCCGGGATGGCGCCGCCGCGCAATACGGCTCTGATGCCATTGCCGGCGTGATCAACATCGTATTGAAGAAGCAATCTTCCGATGTGATTGTGAGCACTACCGGCAGCATCCGCCGCAGAGGCGATGGCGCCAGCACCCGTTCCAATATCAACTATGGCGTAAAGATCGGCTCCCGCGGCGGCTACCTTAATGCCACCGCCGAATTTGCCACACAGGCCGTATCCCTGCAGCCGGGCCGCGATGACGCCGGATTATACAATGGTCCTATTTATGGCGGCGGCGCCAACACCCGCGGCTATGATAATATCTATACCAAAGAAATTGATGATGCCATTCTGAAAAGCCGGGGCATAGACCGGCACTTCTTTGATCAACGCGGCGGAGGTTCCAACAAAGCTAAAGATGCACTGCTTTTTTTTAATACAGCCATTCCCGTTAGTGACCATGCAGAAGTTTATGCTTTTGGGGGTATCAGCCACCGTAACTCCCAGTTTACCGCGGTATACCGCCTCCCTGGCTGGACAGAGCGCAACAACACCTCCCTGTATCCTGATGGATTTTTACCCGCCATGGATAACGCCATCACCGATAAGTCCATTGCTATCGGGCTGAAAGCGCAGGCAGGAGAATGGAAATTAGACGTATCCAATGTATACGGCAAAAATGATTTCGGCAACGTGATCAGCAATTCATTAAATGCGAGCCTGGGTGCAAAAAGCCCCACTACTTTTGATGCCGGCAAATACAATGCGTCTCAGAATACGGCCAGCCTGGATATCAGCCGTTACTTTCCGCAGGTGTTGCAGGGCCTTAACCTGGCCTTCGGCGCACAATACCGCACAGAAACTTATCAGATCATCGCAGGTGAAGAAGCCTCCTATAGTAAAGCAGACCTTCGCCCTGTTTATTCTGTAGATACCACCGTGGGGGGCGTCCCTTATCTGACCGACGGAGGGCTCATTGCATTGAATGGCCTCTCGCCCGGTTCACAGATCCATGCAGGCTTCCGGCCCTCCAACGAAGTAAATGTAAGCAGGGCAATTGTAGCGGGTTATGTAGACCTGGAACTCAATATCACAGAGAAGTGGTTGTTATCCGGTGCACTGCGTGCAGAAAACTTCTCGGACTTCGGCAATGTTACCACCGGCAAAATAGCTACCCGCTATAGTTTTGCGCCCTGGCTCAGCATTCGTGGATCGGCCAACAGCGGTTTCCGCGCACCCGATCTGGCGCAGTTCTATTATACAGAAACGTCTACCAGTTTTCAGCAGGGCCGCGCTATTGACCAGGTAACTGCCTCCAACAAAAATGCCGCCACAAGAGCACTGGGTATCCCTTCCCTTACCCCGGAAAAATCGACCGGATACACGGCCGGCATTACCTCTCAGCCGGCAAGAAATGTAGAACTCAGCGTAGACGCTTATCTCATCGATATCAAAAACAGGGTGGGCAATACCGGCAACTTCTCTGCCACCGATGTGAATCTGCCGGCAGATGTACGTGCATTGTTACTGGCCACCGGTACCACGCAGGCGAAGTTTTTCTACAATGCCTTCAGCACACGTACCAAGGGCATTGAATTTACCGGCAGTTATAAAATACCGCTGAACAAAAGCAGTCTACAGCTGCTGGCAGGCGGCAACTTTGTGAAAAATGAAGTGACGGCTGTCAACACCCCTAAAGGATTGGAACAATACAAAAATGTTATTTTCAGTGAGTCGGAAAAAGCCAGGGTTACAACGAACATTCCTCAGCAAAAAATAACGCTGCAGGCTATATTGAATACACGCCGGTTCAACTTCCTGGCACGTACTATTTACTTCGGCTCCGTAACTACTGCTTCTGCACTTAACGCTAATTTCCCCAAACCTGATTATTATTTCCAGGAGCTGAAACCTATCTGGGTGACTGACTTCTCCGTAGGATATCATATCAGCAAAGAAGTACAGGTAACGGTAGGCGTAAACAATGTATTCAATGTATTGGGGGATTATTCAGATGCAGCCATTTCCGGTCTGCGCAATCCTTCTATTGTAGGCATACAGAATGGCAGCGCAGGTATACAGCCATTTGCCAGGTTATATGCACGTTTTTAATCCTTAAAACATTCTCTCATGAAAAACAATCTTTCTTTCTTCCTGAGCAGCTTTACCATACTGGCTTTCAGCGCCTGCAACAAAACGGATTACCTGGATGTGAATGCAGGCGACCGGCCACCACTGTCTGCCAATATACGTTTCGTCAATGCACGCACCCAAAATACCGGCATACAATTCTGGACATTTACACAAAAGGTGACTACCACCGCAGTGCTGCCAGGTACGGCATCACCCTATGCTGCCACTACTTTTGGTAATGTACAGATCAACTTTACGGAAGGCAATGGCACTGCCTATAAAGTATCGCGGCAATTTGGCAACAGCGCCGCATACAGTGCTACAGGAGGTCCTAACGGTCCTATTGCAGGATACTACCATACTGTGTTTGCAGCACCTGCTAAAAATGATGTTACCAAAGATACGCTGCTGCTTTTTTATGATGATCTCTCCGCCCCCCCTGCCGGTAAAGCCAAATTACGCTTTGTGCATCTGGCTCCCGGCATCGCCGGCGTGAGTGTAAAACTCCGGCAGAATGGAACGGAAACCACGCTTTACAGCAATATCTCCTACGGCAGTGCCGGAGGCAGCAATCTCAAGGGATCCGCATATGACAGTGCTCCGTTCACTAACGTAAACGCCGGTACGATTTCCCTGGTGGTGAGTGCGGGCGAAGGAACAGAACCTTTGCCGGTACAGGAATCGGGGCTAAGTAATATCACGCTCGAAACCGGAAAAATTTATACGGTGTTTATACGGGGAGATAGCAAGGGGTTGATCAATGCAGGGATTATAACGCAGTAAATTTCAAAAGCAAAAGGTACATAACAGATCAGGGGCTAAACACGAATACCTTCGTGTTTAGCCCCTGATCTGTTATACGTTATTAACTAAGTTACAACTTAAAGCTCGCTCCTACTGTCACCCATCTGCCGGGCATCATCACGGCTCCTGCTTCTACGTAAGTCACGTCCAGCAGGTTGCTGGCATCTGCGTATATCTGGTAACGTGATTGCTTATACGCGATACGTGCATCTATCAGCGTATAGTCTTTATAGTTAATACGCATGCAATAACGTGCAGCAGCAGAAACGCTGAAATGCTGCAACAACTCCGTGCGCACATTCGCGGTAAACTGATGCCTTAAACTTTCAATGACGTAACGCGAAATCTTTGTAGACAGGGCATCACCTTTGAAAGAAGGAGAAAGATAGTTATAGCCGGCATTTACACTGATACTATTAAACACGTAATGCGGTTGCAGCGCGGTATTATATCCGGCATTGAGTCTGAACCCGGTCATATCTGCACGCTGAAAATTCTGTGGCTGCCAGTTGATGGTAGCCGGATTAGCCACACCTGCGGTATCTTTTACATAATCAATAAAGTTGCTGATCTGTCTGTAGAAAATGGAACCGCTGTAGGAAAATTTACCACTGAATTTACGGATACCCACTTCACCATAGCTGGCCTTTTCAGGGCCCAGGTTTTCATTGCCGATAATACCCTGACCTTTGTAATAAAGGTCGGTATAGGTAGGCAGCCGTTGTGCTGTACCGGCATTGGCATAGAGTTTCAGATCCGGGGTAATATTAAAGCCCACGTCCGCACCCGGGAAGAATTGCCAGCCATAGAAAGAATTGTAATTAAGATATCCGCCGAGGGTGAAAGTAAAACGACGGTCTGCTTTTGACTTGTATTCACCGGACAGGCCCAGATTGGTTCTGTCGTGGTTACCCAGGCTGGTACTTTTAATATGCTCATACCGTCCTTCCACGCCGGCGCCAAAGGTACCGATGCCAGTGGTGAAGGTATTATTCAGTTCTGCTCCCAGTACATTGGTGTTATGCAGATTGCGGTACTTATTGGGTTTTATGTAGATGTAATCATCTTTGGTATACCGATAACTGATCCGGGGCGTCATCACCCAGTTGCGGGTAATACGGGAAGTATTGCTGACAGCTGCCAGGAAAGTCTTCACCGTTTCTTCCGAGTTCAGATCTCCCGGAGGAGCATAGAACCCGTTGGCGCCATAGTTATTGTTGATGAACCCTGCCATTACATTGTACTGGTGCAGGGGATCATTGTTAAAGCCGGCCTGGTAAAGCGCACGATAGTTGTCGTATGCGGTGTTATAACGATATCCGTTTCCCTGGTTGCGGCTGATGGATAAAGACTGGCTGTTGCCGCCTTTTACCAGGGCGCCGCTGGCACCAAGACTGTAAGCGTCATACAGTTTATTATTTTCATTCTTTTTAAAACTGCTACCACCGCTACCGTTGATAATAAGGCCACTTTCGGTGGCTTTACGGGTCACGATGTTGATAGCCCCATTAAGGGCGTTGATACCGTAAATACGGGCCGCAGCGCCACGTAATACCTCAATATGATCAATATCTACCAGCGATACCGGCAAATTCATCATATTATGGCCTGTTTGCGGATCGGTGATCTTTACGCCGTTCAGCACGATCAGGGTCTGGTCGAAGGTGCCACCATCGATCCCTATATCCGCCTGGATGCCCTCCGGTCCACGCTGGCGTACATCCAGCCCCGGTACATATGACAACACCTCTGTAATAGAAGATACCGGCATGGCTTCTATCTCCCTACGGGTAATGATGGTAATATTGCGGTTGATGGCCTTCACTGGCGCTGCCAGCCTGTTTTCCTGTACAATTACCTCATCAAGATGGCGGGTGATAAGGGTACTATCTGTCCACTTTTGCGCGGAAGCGCTGCCACAAAGGCCCAGGAACACGGAAAAAAGTAATTTATTGCTCGAAACTGCTACACGCATCTTTAAAAATGATTGCTAAAAGACCGCAAAAGTAAGGAATTACGAATTAGGAATTACGAATTAGGAATTCCTTATTGCAATGCGTATACATTCCCATCGGTACTCCCGAAGAAGAGCACCCCATCTTCCAGCCAGGGAGTGGATAAGATGCTGCCCATGTCCAGGAAGTCGGCGTACATCTTTTTATAATCATCTTTATACCTGGCCATCAGGTCAGGGAATAATTCATTGGTAGCCGGATTAAAAAAGCGGGCCTCCTGCTGTTTGCTGGCAGCAGTTTGGAAAATAGATACGCTTTCACCAGTGCGCAGGCTCATCTTCTGAATTTTACCATCCAGACTTCCCATATAGCCGTAGTCGTTAGTTGATGTGATACTGCTGAAAACATTCAAACGTACAGGCGCCTGCCATTGCAGTTTGCCATAGGCAGCCCCAAAGGCAAGGGCACGGTGAGTGTCGGAAGTAGATACCAGCAGACGCTTGCCAGCCAGACTGGGCACGCTGGTCCAGCTACCCGGTTCATGATATACCCATAATCCTTTGCCGGTGCGAAGGTGCAGCGCATATACATTATAGTCACGCGCACAGAAATAAACACAGCTGTCTGCCACTACCGCATGAAACTGTACTTCTCCCACCGGAAAATATCTTTCTCCCATAGTATCAAATTTCCAGCGCAGTGAACCATCCGTGTTCAGTGCATAAAAGAAGCCATCAAAGCTGCCGGCCAGGATAATATTTTCAGCTATAGTAGGTGCCGCATGTACGGCGCCACCGGTGAGATATTTCCATTGCAGCTTGCCGGTGCGGGCATTTAATGCATAGATGTGACCGTCTGTACTGCCTACATATACAATACCCTGATGTACCGTAGCAGAAGATAGAAAATAGTCCCAGGGATCGGTGGCGTGCTCTCCTTTTGTTTTGAAGGTCCATTGCAGTTTACCGGTATGCATGTCGAGTGCATAAAAGTTGCCATCTTCACTCATAAAAAATACTGCAGTACTATCGCAGGCCACAGTAGCATTTACCGCTCCGTTGGTTTTAAATTTCCAGTATTGCTTCCCATTGTTGCGGTCGAGCGCATACATACAGGAATCTGCTGCACCGATAAAAAGATAATGCCCGTTGATCACCGGGGAAGACACTACTTTTCCTCCGGTTTTAAACTGCCATTTGATGGCGGGTTTATCGCTGATATCTGTGCTGCCGGTATTATTGGCTCTGTTGGGGGAACGGCCCAGCTGTTGTGCTGTCAGGGAGTGGCTCAGCGTAACCAGGATGGTCACTGACCATAACAATAATTTCATAAGCAGGAATATATATTAGCCGGTTAAGATACATTTATCTAACCGAAAAATTTGTAATTTCGTTTTGTTATGATGGCAAATAATAACAGGAAAGAAAAAATTATTAAGTGGCTCAAAAGAATTGGCTTCTGGGGATTCCTTTTCTTCCTCATAAAAGGGCTCTTATGGCTGGTGCTGGGCTACTGGATATTTAAAAGGTGAAGCACGCCCCGGAGAGCGTGCCCAAAAACGCACGGGATGCGTTGACCATTTGTTAAACTACTCCTGATGCTGAAAGAAGCATCCCTCCTGCCCTTATTGAAACACGCCTGCAAATGATCCTGCCACTGCAATATCGTGTACTACCTTTTTAAGATGATCATTCACGGACCGGTATACACTACCTCCCATGCTGATTCTTTTCACACCCGCTTCGGCCAATGCAGTAAAGGAAGGCAGCTCCGGCATAGATAACACATTCACCGGTAAAGCAGTAGCGGCAGTTACCTGGCTGATATCAGATAATTCACGGATGAAAGGCACAAAAATACTATCGGCGCCTGCTGCTTCAAATGCTTTGATGCGTGCGAAAGTTTCATTGAGCCGGTCCGGCACATTCAGCAAAAAAGTATCTATCCTGGCATTGATAAACAGGGGAATATTTTTTCGGGAAAGTTCATTTCTGATGAAACTGAGCTTGCGGCTGAACGCTTCTATTGGTGCTAAAACAAGGCTGTCCGCCATCACAGAATCTTCCAGGTTAATGCCTACCACACCGATATCATGTAACTGCTCAATATGTTGTACCACCACTGCCGGATCACTACTGTATCCTCTTTCTATATCTGCTGATAATGGCACCTTAATATGACGGGCTATTTTTTCGATGATAAAAAGCAATTCTGCAAAAGGAATCTGTTCTCCATCTTTATAACCCAGGGTATCGGCGATAGCAGAACTGGAAGTGCCGATAGCAGTAATGCCATTATCCTCCAGGATCCGGGCACTGGCTACATTCCAGGCATTGCCTAACAACAATGGGGTGTTTTGGTAATGCAGGTCTTTAAATAATTCGTACTGACTCATGTGTTGGGTTTTATGGTAGTCAAAAATTATATACGGAAAATCCCTTCAATCACGGTGATCGCTTCTCCCTTCAGCAATACTCTGTCACCCTGCAACACCACTTTCAGTTCACCACCACGTGCAGATGCCTGGTAGGCGAAGAAATCATTTTTATGAAGGCGTTCGGCCCAGTAAGGAGCGAGACTGCAGTGTGCGGAGCCTGTCACCGGATCTTCGTCTATGCCTATGGGACCTGCAAAAAAGCGGGAAGTAAAATCGTACGGGGAGCCAGCTGAGGCCCTGGCAGTAATGATACATTTATGGGCCAGCAATAATTGCCGGTCGGGTTTAAAATCAGCTACTGCTTTGTCGGATGCTAATTCCACAATATAACGGTCTACGCTATACGCCACATTCACGATTGTTTGTGTAAACATGGGTTGCCACAGATCCGGCAAAACAGCCGATTCACTGTCCCTGGCAGGAAAATCCAGTTCTATCCAGTCGCCACCGCGGCTGGCTGTCAGCACACCACTCAGCGTATAAAATTGAATGGTTGCCTCCGGAGGCACCAGCCCGGCTTCCCATAGTACATGCGCGCTGGCCAGGGTAGCGTGTCCGCAGAGCGGAATTTCTACCAATGGAGAAAACCAGCGCAAACGATATCCGTCCTGCTCCGGTAGCAGGAACGCGGTTTCGGCGAGGTTATTTTCTGCGGCGATGGCGGCGAGTGTAGCATCGTCCGGCATGCTTTCCAGCAGGCATACGCCCGCCTGGTTGCCTTTGAAAGGCTGATTCGTAAATGCGTCTACCTGGAAAAAACGGATATCCATATGTCTCTGGCTATTAATATCTCACAAAAGTGCAATTATTTACCTTGCAAAAACAGGTGCAAAAGTGGCTATTTCGACCATATCAGATGGAGTGCATTAAAATGAGAACAGGCTCAGAGCAGCCGGTTGTAACCGCTTCCCTGAGCCTGTAAGTATCGTTGCTATTCACTATTTTTTAGGAGGCAGCGCAAATGCTACCGCTTCATGCTCGAAATGACCTTTGTGAGAACCATCACAAAAAGGTTTGTTGGCAGATAAACCGCAACGGCAGATGCTTACTGCTTCCCGACCACCCAGATCGTAGTTGTTGCCGTTTTTGTCCACGATTTCAAACTCACCTTCTATTTTAAGTGAACCATTGTTGTTAACTGTAATCTTAGTAGCCATAAATTTTCCTTATTTAGCGGACAAAAGTAGGAAAAACTAAGCGAACCCACTTTTATTTCCTTATTAACTGTCGCCTGCCACCCTCATCAACCATCACCCGTGCATCCGATGCCGGCCCCCAGCCCGCCCACACATAATGGGTACGATTGTATTGTTCCATGGCTATGCTATCAATCTTTCCATTTTCTTCCAGGTTATATACATAGTAAGGATCATAGCTAAATATAGTTGTATGCAGGCTATCGTCACCACCCTCTCTCTCTGATACCCCCTTACCTATCAAAAGTACCTGGTGCTGTGCATTGTCGTCCCCTACGGCTACGGGGAAATCTATTTCTGTATGCAGGATCATTTCAGGCTGACTATCCTCAATGCGTATAACTGCCGTTGGTTCAGTAGAGGAAGCATTCCTTTCTCCAAAAATCAGCACCCAGGTTTGCTTCTTTTTTTTGTAGATAAAAACCTCGGCAGATGCCACCGCATTATTGTTCATCCTCTGAAAACTACTATCTACCTGGCCCCAGCAGCCATCCGAAAAAATCTTTTTTCCTCCCCGTGTCAGGGAAAAAGTAACTTCATCTACACAATAAAAGTTTCCATTCTTTCCCGTGGTGGCCAAACGGATAGTGTCTGGTTTATTGTCCTGATCCAGGTCGTATATAATTACTTTCGGTGAAGGCGGAGGAGCACTCATGATTTCCCCGGAGATAGCACTATCTTTATTTTGGAGCCCTTCCCCCGTTGTAGCGGCGGACATGTTATTCACAGACTGATGACAGGCCATACAGCCGGATAATAACAACAGACTGGCAGTGGTATAAGTATGCATGATGCTTCAGGTAAGAGACGAGCCTTGAAATTACTAAAAAAGGTTGTACCACCAGACGCAGTACAACCTTCTTCATAAAAAAATAACGCTTAGTTCAGCGGTAATATCTGGTAAATATTATTATCTCCTTTGGTGATCGTTTTGGTCAGGTCTTCAAATTCTTTGGTATGACTTTCATCGCCGCCCCATACTTTACGACCAGCGAGCCAGTCTGCAAAGTAATCATCCCATGTTTTAAAATCTTTGCGGGCCAGCGGCAAAGTAGCGCTGATATATTTTTCCGCTTCCGGTTTTCCTATATAACCTGCAGCATAACCCATGCAGGCATTATTGACGAGACGCGCGTAGTCCCAGGCGCGATGCGGATTTTTAGCGTCTCCTGCTGTCAGTTCTTCCAGGCTTTTCAACAGCGTAGCTTTATCTGTGATACCCCAGGCATCTTTGAGCATGCCTTGCGCACCCGCTGCATCATCCGTTTGAAAAGGAAATTCGAGTATTCCTTTGTAGCCATCAATGATGGCTTGTTTGTCATCACCTGTGATCCTTTTGCTTACTTCTTCCTGACCACCGTAGCCGTTTATAAAATAAATACCTCCCAGCATAAAACTACTGAGCTTATCATCTTTCAATGCTACTTTGGAAGCTGATGTCGCAGTACTGTCATTAGCGGGTTTACTGCCACCGCCACAGGATGCAAATCCAATTGTTACCGCCATGGCAGCAGAAAATAAAATTGTCTTGTTCATTGTTTTTTGATGTTTAAAGTATGAGGTTGTAAAGAATACAGGTTATGGGCATGTCACAAACATGATACATTCACATGATAACGGCCTGAATGTAAAAAATTATATTTGAAAAAAAATAAAATAATAATGCCGGTGTGTATMATACACACCGGCATTATAACGTGTACTAACTTTCTCCTCCTTACTGGCTAACAACGGAAAGTATGTTACCAGCGGGGTCTGCAAACCAGGCGACAGTAGGATCACTATCTCCGCGGTGAATACCTTTTGCATCTGTTTTGATGGCTCCCTCATACTGTAAAAATTTAACACCTGCCGCCGTCAGCTTATCTACTGCCTCTTCCACATTACTCACGGGAAAATTAAGAATGGTAAAAGTAGCAGGGGTATGATCCGGTTTCAGATAGATCAGTATATTGTTACCACCGGCAATTTTTAAGGTCAGCATATACTCCCCGTTTCCTTCCACTTCCAATCCCAATTTTTGCTGATAGAAATCTTTTGTCTGTTGCAGATTATTTACAGAAAACCCACTGTATGCTTTTGTGTTCCTGAACATAAAAAATATTTTTCTGGTGAAGAATACAAGCCGCAGCGGCCTGTTCAATAAAGACGCCCCTGTAAATCTACCATCATTTCATCAATAGTAAGGGGTGCAAACAAGGCAAAGTACGGGGTATTATGCGACAACAATTGCTATATGATTTGTTTCCGGTAATGGACCGCTGATTTTATCATCTTACTAATACTCATTAACAGCGGATAAAAGAGCAATGCCTGTAATATACCGGTGGCCTCAAACCAGAAATCACCTGGTAATTCATAAACCGGTGGCGGAAACAACAGCCGGAAAAAAGAATTGTTACCGGTTACTAAAAAAACAATATTTTTAACCAGGTGATTATATACGCCCTCGTATAAACCAATGATCAGCAAAGGAAACAAGAGCACCGAAAACAGATAGCATACCAAAAGCGGATTACTATCCGGATACTTCCGCAACAGCCGGTCCAGCAGGTATACCAGTAACATAACCGGTATGGCTACAAACAGGACATGCAACCGCCAGTGGGTATGATAGATAATAGCGCCGTAAACGTGATGAACAGCAGTTAGTAATAACAGCAGGGCCGTAAAAAAAGTGGTTCTTTGTAGTGGTTTCATCGTATAAATTTCTACAAAGTTGTTGCTAATCGGTGGAAGCACCCATAGGTAACCAAAAACTCACTTAGCCACTTTTATAGTTACCTGCTTTAAAATGAAAGGAATATGAAAAAAGAGATGTCCCCGGTTTTAATATATCCACCGGCGCTATGCCCGATGGCACTTACACTAAATATTATAGGCGGCAAATGGAAGCCGATGATCCTCCATCTGATTACACAGGGCGTTAACCGGTTTAGCCTGCTGGAAAAGCAATTACCGGGTATCAGCCGCAAGATGCTGGCCAATCAGCTGCGGGAGCTGGAGCAGGATGAACTACTCACCCGTGAAATATTTGCGGAGATTCCGCCCAGAGTGGAATATACACTTACCGCCCAGGGGCATTCCCTGGTAGCGGTGGTGATGCCCCTGTATGATTGGGGCGTACAGCACCTGGCGCACAAACAACCGCGGCACAGCGCTGTTATTTAAGGCTCAAACTGTTTGACCGCATTACCCAGGTCATATGTTTTCACCTGGTCTTTCAGCGCAGCGGCAATGATACTGCTACCCGCGGCACTACGGTAGCCACCGGCACAATGTACTACTACGGGCCGGCTTACCGGAATTTCGTTGGTACGTTCCCGTAATTCATCCAGTGGAATCGATATGGCGGAATCGAAAATTTTGTACTCCGCCGCTTCTGTGGCCATGCGTACGTCTACAATGGTATAATTTTCCGGATGTACCCTGAAGTCCTCCAGGGGTATAGCATCTATTTGTTCAGATCCGCCAGTATACACCGCGGCCCCTTTTATAAATGATTCATAGCCAATTTTGGCGGTCTTCCTGATCACGCTTTGCAAAACGGTCTCCTCTCCTGCCAGCAGGTAAAAAGGTTCTCCGGGAGCCACTATACTCCCCAGCCATGTTTCGAACTTAACACCGTCCTGCAGATTCACCGCACCGGGCAGATGTCCCTGTTTAAAAATGACTTCCGGCCGGGTATCAATGATCATCGTTCCTGCATCAAACACAGGCACTCCGGAAATAACCGGCACCTTTGACAGAGAGATTTCGAGCGGCGCAGCCCCGGTTCTGTTGATGTCTACATCGTAGGGGAAATATTTTGGAATAAATGGCTGCATGGATAGCAGCTCTTTTACAAATTCGGTTTCTGTCAACTCATCCAGACTCCAGTTGCTTACTTTTTCTGCTGCAATGGTGCTGCTGTCTTCCTCGCTGAGCGACTTGCCACAAAGTGTACCGGCGCCATGTGCAGGGTATACCAGCACATCATCGTCCAGCACCATTAATTTTTCCCGGAGAGAATGATACATCATACGCGCCAATGCTTCCCTGCCGGCAGTAACATTACCCGCATTCTCCCGCAGATCCGGCCGGCCGCAATCACCAATAAACAAAGTATCTCCCGTGAATACCACCCTGTCTTCTCCAGCATAGGACAGCACAATACTGATACTATCCGGCGAATGGCCGGGTGTATTCAATGCTTTGAGCGTGATATCTCCCAACATAATTTTATCTCCTTCATCAAAGCCGGTATGCAGATAGGCAGCACCCACCAGCTGGGAGCAATAGATCTTCGCGCCGGTAATCTGGTGCAATTCCAGGTGACCGCTGATAAAATCGGCATGCGGATGCGTTTCAATCACCGCGACAATTTTTGCATTCAATGAGGTTGCATAGTCCAGGTAAGGCGCTACGTCCCGGGAGGGATCTATCAAAATGATTTCATTGACTTTTTCGCTGTAAATAGCATAAGAGTAATGCGCCAGTCCTTTATCTTCAAACTGTTGGATGTCCATTTTTTCTGCCTTTTAATGATGCTGAAATGTATGATGCCTGTGTGCCGGAGTATGCTTCTCTCCGGTGTACTGCCTTATAACGGTTTCAGAGAGGAAAAGTTTGATGGCAGCACAGGATATTTAAAAAACAGTATCCCTATAAGCTATTGGCAGAAGAAGCGGGCGCACCTGTTGGAGTAGGTTGGTAATGGCTGTGGAATGCCGGGAAAGTTTGAAACAGGTAAACCGGCTTTATCGGGATGGGCCGTACAAACAGGCATGATACTGTTTGTACGGCTTATCATCCTTGTTTTATTTCGCTTGCACAAATCGTTCTTCCAGGTAGGGGGCTAATCCGGGGAGCTTCACTTTGTACCGGTACATGCCACCAAAACTATCTTCTTCCTTCAGTAACTCATGACCGGACTTGCTGATCCAGAAAATCTGGGTATAATGTCCCATCGGGGCGTCTCCTTCTGTAAATAATTTCCAACAGTCTGTTTGCTGACCATTCAGCGTTTGTAATACTTCACTACCGGTTACCTTATACATCACGTATTTTGGAGGCTCCAGCCCCGCGTCGTAAAAGTTGATCACGAAGGTTTTGCCGGCTGCCAGGGCCAGCATTTCAAATGTTTCTATGTCCAGGTGCCAGTTATAATTAGGGCGTTCAAAAGCGAGTTTAAAATCTGCCGCCTTATTATCGGGGGCGTTATCGCCTGTAATGCCGGTTTGGGACCAGTTATAGGCCTTCTGCATCGTACCCCTGGTTTCTGCATGGTATAAGGGAGAAAAGTCCGCTACGGTGTTAACGGAGCTGAATACCGCATACCGGGCGGTATCTTCACTATACCAATGCTGCGTAATCCGGAATACGGGTTCATTATTCCTGCTGGTCTTTTCAATTTCACGCACCCACAAACTTACGTTCAGTTTATTGGCATGTGCAGGGCTTTGGAAATACACCAGGTATTGTTTTACGCCTGGCTTCAGGAAGCTGGTGTTCAGCCGATGATGTTGCTGATCTACCGTATCCGTTTGCGCTGTAACGGAAGAAGTAATCAGCAAACACGCAATAACTGCCGGTAAAAATATTCGTTTACAGGACTTGAGATACATACTTGTTGGGATTTTAAGTTGAATAATAAAGAAGGATGATCCCTAAATGGAAGCATAGGTGATGAACCGGTATCAAAGTTTTCCTGTTTTCGGGACACCTGAAAATACATTCAATGACCACCGCTATATTTTAAATAGTTGCCTTTTCCGGGCACAACCTGGCAATGGTTGAAAATATCCCTAAAGCGGTTGAACTGTCACCGTCATTCGTTGAATAATGGGGGCCGGGCGATTATTTAAAAGCGCCCCCCTGCGGGATAAGTTCAAAACCTTCGTAAATTGAGGTATGCAATTTTTCAGGGAGATGACAACGAGCACCCGTCTGCAATGGCTACTGTGGCTGATTATGCTTTTAATGATGTTCTTTTCGATGTTACCGGAAGACGGCTTTAAACAAGCCGCCGTTTTTTCCTCCATGAACGGGCTCTTTTATGTAGTCATCATCTATGGCAATATTAGCTGGCTGTATCCGAAGTTATATTTGAAGGGTCGCATAGTGGGGTATATTTTTGCGGTATTGTTATTCTTACTGGTAACAGGATTAATTCGCGCATACCTGTCGGTCTGGATCTATAACACCTGGTTTACCACCATGCCCAAGCCGATAACATTCCCCATCCTGCTGCGGTACCTGGCAGGAATACCATTACTGTTTTTGCTCAGCTTTATTTTCAGGATGGCCATCGTATATTTTTCGCTGAAACAACAGGCCGCTGCGCTGGTGCTGCAAAATGCAAAAACGGAACTGAACCTCCTGAAATCACAGGTGCAGCCACATTTCCTGTTTAATACGTTAAATAACATCTATTACGAAGCGTACCGGGAAGCACCGCGTACGGCGGTGTTGATAGAACGTTTGTCTGAAATCATGCGATATTTTGTAGATGAAAGCCCGAAAGACCTGGTATTTTTATCTGCTGAAATAAATTTCCTGGAGAACTATATCGCCCTGGAGAAGATCCGCATCCGGCATGAAATAACGCTTCACTTCACCCGTGAGGTATCAGAAGGCGGCAGTATTCCTCCTATGTTGCTGATGACCTTTGTAGAAAATATTTTCAAGCACGGCATTGATAAAACCAGTATGCATAACGTCATCAATATTTCGCTGACACAACAGGATAACCGGTTGCTTTTCTCTACACAGAACAGTTTGCCGGAAGATACCGCTGCCCATAGCCATGGCTCCGGTATTGATAATCTGCGGAAGCGGCTAACACTGTTATACGGTAACAACTATACGTTGCAGACGGACAAGTCAGCGACTCATTTCACCGCCTTTTTATCTGTTCCCATATGAGTTTGAAATGTATCATAGTAGATGATGAACCCAACGCAGTCAACCTGCTGGAGCTGCATATACAACAAACGACCGACTGGCAACTGCTGGCAAAATGCTATAACGCATTGGAGGCCCTGGCTTTTCTGAAAACCAATAAAGCCGACCTGATCTTCCTGGATATCAACATGCCCAAACTGGATGGCATGGAGCTGGCGGGCTTATTACCACCGGATTTAAAAATTGTATTTACTACTGCATATACAGCGTATGCCGCTGCCAGCTATAATTTCCAGACCATCGACTACCTGCTGAAACCTATTACGCTGAAGCGTTTCCTGGCAGCCCGGCAAAAAATAGAAACAGCGTTGAGCCATTCCCGTTTGCCGGATACACCGGCGCAACAAACAGACGCTGATTACTTCTTTGTAAAATCCGGTAAAACATGGCAGCAGATCCGTTTACCGGAGTTATTATACTTTGAAGGAGAAAAGGAGTATGTACGGGTGGTGACCATTAAGGGTGAAACGCTGGTATATAAACGCCTGAAAGATATTGCAGAACAGCTGGGTCCTCCTTTTATCAGGGTACATAATTCCTACATCGTGAACACTGGGCGGATTGATAAGATCCAGGACAATCACGTATTTATTGCAGGTAAAAGCATTCCGCTGAGTGATAAGTTCAGGGCTGCTTTCATGGAATTGATCCAACAACGTTTTCTGTGACCGCTGTTTAATTAAAGTGCTGATACGGTCTGTCAGGCTTTCCCCGGCTAATAAAAGCGATATTGAATTTGTATTCCGTGATGAAAAATATCTTAATTTAAGGGGAATACTCATCAATAGCCAATACTATGAAAACCATTCTTTTTACCTGCATGATGGCGCTGTTGTGCTTCGCCTGTAAACAGCCCGGGCATTCAAGTGAAACCGTTGTTTCGCTCACGTACCGGCAAACGGATATCCAGAAACAGTTTGACACCCTGTATAACCATCAGCAAACCACGGTTGGTGTATACAATGGATTTATTGAACAGGCGCTGGCCATCTGTCATGGGAGCGACAGCAGCCGTTCCATTACCCAGGATGTATTTTCCAGCATGTATCTAAACGGGCATAGTGGCCAATACGACTGCGTGACTACCACCGTCTTCCAGTTTCCTGATGGCAGCATTGCTGCTACCGGTGTATTTAATTTAACTCCCGGCGATACCATTGCTCCGGATCATGATTTCCCGATTACCGGTGGCTCGGCGGCTTACCATCATATTACCGGTACCTACACCCGTAAATACAGGAATGGCGTGTATCATGTACAGTTACGCTATCATGCTGCGCCATAGTGGGAAAAGTATAAAGGACAATCTGGCCTAAATTGTATAATTTATGTCGTTTGAGACAAGCTGCCAGCTCCTTACTTTTACATTATGAAACGCGCAACACCACCTGCCCCCGTGATCCGGGACCGAAAGCTCACCGTCATCGTTATTATGTCGGGTAATATTTTACTGGATATTGCAGGACCGGTGGACGTATTTGTGACGGCCGGCAAAATGCTGGCTGCCAGAGCTGCAGCCGAAGATTATGACGTATTGCTCGCCTCTCCGGGGCGGTCTACCCGAATCACCTGCAGCGCCGGTATACAGCTGAGTTGCACTACTTCTGTACTGGGTATTCAACAACCCATCGACACCCTCCTTGTGGCTGGCTACGACAATGAAGCAGAAAACAGCCAATACTATGATGACTTCTATGCCTGGCTGGCTGCCACGGCAAAGCATATACGAAGAATAGGCTCCGTTTGCGTAGGCGCGTTTGCGTTAGCCAAAGCCGGGTTACTGAATGGCAGGCAGGTCACTACACACTGGGAGTACTGTGAACAACTGCAAAACAGCTACCCCGGGGTACAGGTAAATCCCAATCCATTTTTTATTAAGGATGATAATATCTATACCTCCGGCGGCGTATCCTCCGGCATGGACCTCGCATTGGCGCTCATAGAAGAAGACCATGGCAAAGACCTCGCCGCGCAGGTAGCCCGTAAGTTGGTCCTTTACCTAAAGAAACCCGGCTCACAGGCTTCCTTCGGTGCATTGCTGCCGGGATATGCTATTCATAACACCCTATCGGGACCGCTACGGTCCTGGGTGGTAAAACATGCGCATACCAAAATTGGCGTAGTGGAGCTGGCGCAACACATGAATATGAGCACCCGCAATTTCGGCCGGATGTTTACCCGCGAAACGGGACTATCACCCGCAAAGTTTGTAGAAAAAATCCGGGTGGAACTTGCCCGGAAATACCTGGAAGACAGCTCGCTCACCATAGAAGTCATTGCAGAGAAATGCGGCTTTGGAGGACTGGTGTCGATGCGGCGGATTTTTTTAAGACAACTCCTGCTTTCCCCCAGCGATTACAGAAAGAATTTCCGGACAGCGCTGGCCAAAGATCATCGCTAATAAACAGGCCGTAAGTATCCATCTCCCCTGCCCAACCTGTTCATATGAAAACATCGACTTTTCATAATGGCATTGTTATGTCTATTCACTAAAAATAAAACATCATGCAAACACAAATCCTTACAGACTTCCTACGTTTACCTGATGATCACATTTCCCGCCAGGCATTGCAATTTGTACAAACACATGAAACCGTGCCGGTTTATCATCACAGTATCCGCAGTTTCATCTTCGCACGTTTGTATGCCGCTCATGCCGGTCTGCTTACTGACCCTGGCTACAATGAACAGTTACTGTTTATCTCCTGCATATTTCATGACATGGGATTAACAGAACCCGGCAACGGACCACAACGGTTTGAAGTAGAGGGTGCAGACCAGGCACTGCTCTTTCTCTCAGGAAATTCTTTTAGCGAACAAGACGCAGACGTCGTATGGCAGGCTATCGCATTGCACACCTCTTCCGGCATTGCAGAAAGACGAGGTCCTGTTCCGCGGTTAACAAGAGCCGGAATTGTAATGGATTTCGGCGGTCCTGTTACTGCGTTTATTACGGAAGAACAGGCCAGCGCCATTTTCACGGCCTATCCCCGTTTATCTTTAGCTACCGCGATTACCGATTGCATTGTGGGACAATGCAGGGCCAATCCGGCAAAAGGCCACCCATATACCCTTGCGGGCGAATTATTACGGGAGCGGTCTACCGGCAACGGTATTACGCGGATGGAAGAAAATACCATCCATGGCAGATGGGGCAATTAAACGATCCTCACGGATGCCGGGGAGCAGTTGCCAATAACAGTGCTGCCCTGGCTTCCATTCCATCGGCATTGTGATTGAGCTTATCTGCTTTCACAGCATTGGCACAGGCCCATTGCAGTAATGCGGTATCTTTTTTCGTGGCCGCCAATTGTGCTATCCGGTAATACGTATAGGCCAATAATTCCGGTGCGCGCGACACGCATTGCAGGGAGCGTTGGTAATAAGCCAGGGCTTCTTCCGGCTTATTTTGCACTGCAGTCATACGTCCCAGCTGATACAACAGTGTGAACTCTACTCCGGCGCTATCATCCGGAATACCTTCCTTCAGGTAGGATTGTGCCAGGCTGATGGCTTCCGCGCTTTTGTCCTGAATGCGTAAATTCTGCACCCTTATCACTTTGGCCTGCGACTTTGCAATCGGCACCAATGCTTCTTCCCAATGTAATACCTTAAAGTAAGGATCTATCTGAACAGCTGTCACGGAGCCATTTACAGGCAGTTGTAAGGTATGACTGCGATCACGGATCGTGATATGTTGCAAAGACGTAGTGCCATTGCTGTACCTGATCATTACCTCCAGCGGCAGCTGGTAAATGCTGTCTTTTTGTATCACCGTCAGCTGCAATTTATTTTGTTGCTGCTGCCAGCTGCTTTGCCATTCGGGTACACCTGTTCTTTCGAACCATTGGTCAAAAAACCACTGCAGCCGATGCCCGTATGCTTTTTCTATCTCCCTTTGAAAATCCTCCCAGCTAACGCCCCTGCTGCTATACTCTTCTCCAATCACCTGCATGGCCTTATTAAATGCCGGTTTACCCACCGTGGCTGATAACAGTTCCAGCGCCAGGAAACCTTTACTGTCCGCCAGGATATGATCATTGGCGCCAGTTAATGCCACCAGCGGCTCGTCATTTCCGGCAGCCACATTCTTCAGATAGCCCAGTCCGCATTGATCTCTGATATACCCTGGATAGCCCGTTCTGCGGTAATCTACCGCATGGACGCTATCGAAATGATATACTACCTGTAACGAGCTGTATTGGGCCAGGGCTTCAGAAATGATAGACGCACCGCGCTCTCCTCTTGACCTCACTTTATTCCCCCACCACTGATGTCCTATTTCATGACCAAAGAGCGCATAATTGAATTGCCGGAGGGCGGCAGTGGGCATCACTACCCCACCCAGGATACTGGCCCCGCCAATGCCGGTCAGCTCCGACACATACTCCGGGAATTCAATAATGGAAAAGTTTGGAATAGTCAGCGGACCAAATTGAGCGGACAGGAAATCCAATACAGCAGCGGACTTGCGTGACAAATCTTTGCCATCAATGGCTGTACTTAAGCTATAAGTATAAAAAGAACGGTTGCCTTTATACTCTTGTCGGGAATAATTTCCGATATATAGAGAGAAGATATCCGGCTGGGTATAATGAAAAGTATAGGTGCGCTTATCTGCCACCATAGTCGTGTTCAGCGTACCAGCCGCCATCACGGCCATGATATTGGCCGGTGTAGTAACAGCAATGGTGCCGGTTCCCCGCGTATAACTGCCGGTACTATCTTCCTCACGCGAAATCACCTGTGGATACCATGCCGATCCATAACCGCCGGCCATACAGAAAATACTATCCAGGTAGTATTGAAAAGTGGGTGCGCTGCCCCGCTCATAAGCGTAGGTAAACCGCAACCCGGTACCTGCCGGCAACGCGTGACTAAAATACCAGCGATACACCTTATCGCCGTTTGCATTGATACTGGTGTCCATGCGGCCCGTAGCCCCCTCCAGTTGCAGCTTCACCTCTCCTACGCCTCTGCTGATGGTAATATCAACAGAGTCTGCACTGGCCTTCTCCGTTTCAAAAGAAAGACTTCCCTGCACCGCAAATGTTTTCTGCAACAGATCTACCTGTACCTGCAACTGGTAATCCAGCTTATGCTGGGCAGATAAACACAACGGCATCAACAGACAAATAACGGCAATAACCTGACGCATACTTTTTTTTACAAAGTAACAGCACCGGCCACAATTAAAATGGTACCAGATTAACTTTTCAGGAGTGACCTGAACCGGTGGGGAGTAGCCAGGTAAAAGAAACGAAAAGACCTGACCAGGTGGGAGGCGTCAGAAAAACCGGCAGCGAAAGCAATATCTATCACCGGCAATGTGGTGGTAAAAATAAGTGCCATGGCTTTTCTTACCCGCATTTTGAGCTGGTATTCACCAATGGTCATCCCCTCTCTTTCCTTAAAGGCGCGGGCCAGGTAAATGGGGTGTACAAAAACCCTCTCAGCAATAGATTTAATCGTATGATGGGTATCGAATTCATTTTCCAGGATCGCTTTCACCTTGGGCAACCAGGGCAAACGAACAGGAATGTGATCGGTAGTATATTCTGATAGCCAGCTTAAAATGTATTCTTCCGGAAGGGAGATACCAGGATCCCGGGAAAAGAAATACAAAAGCCGGTATAAATAATCAAATGTGCCGGCCTTATATACCGTCATTTTATCCGGCAAAGGCCCCCTCCATTCCAGCTCCTGCAAACCGTTTTGTTTGAATTCAATATTCAGGCACCGGCCACCTGTGTCGTGGAAATGATTGGCATGATTGTATCCGGCAGGTCTGAACAACACCTCACCGGGAGTAATTCCGCTGCTGGTCTTTTTGTTTACTTCTTCATAACTGCCGTTGATCAGTAAGCTCAGGTAGGCATTTTCATGATAATGTTCACGGATCTCCACTTGCGGCTGATAAGCCGTAATATTCAGTTTAAAAGAAGCATTCTCATTAAACTGCTGCTCTTTTCCAAAGTAATGACCGGGTGATAGAATAATGCCCATACAATAGCTAGCAATAGTAATCAAATATACTTTTTAAAAGAGATCTTACATAAAGCAAAAATGCCGGCAGATCATTGCCGGCATCTTTGCTCTAGTCTTCATAATTTATTAGTTGGCAGTACCTGTAAAAGTAATGACGCTGGCAGCTGGAACGGTTAATACAAAGCTACCGTTTGTTTGCGGCGCAATAGCAGCACTCTGCTGCCAGTGTGTGCCGGAAGCTGCTGACGTGACATAGGAAGTAACGCTGCCGGCAGCGAAACCAGACAGATTCAGCCGGCAGTGTGTTTCATTGCCGCCCGGGTTAACAATTACCAGGCTGAACTTACCGGTGGCCGGATCTTTAAAGGCCGATATTTTCAGGGTTGAATTATTAGCCAGCGTGCTATTGAAACGATAGTAGCCTGCGTGAACGAAGCGGGAATACTGCCCCATTACATCATATGTTTTAGGGTAAGAAATAGTGCCATCACCATTGGTCCCTAACAGGGATTCATTGTTATTAAAACTCAACATTCCGAGCCAGTACACATAGGCGTTCACGTTACACTCCGCAAGGAACTTATGCATGTTGATGGCCAGCTTCAAACCTCCTGTCATGGTGGCATCGTAGGTACCACTGTCGTCAGAAGCTTCGGTCATCCATACTGGCCTGTTGCCGGTGGCATAATTCCAGGTAACCGGGTTCTGATTCAGGCCTCTCTTGCCTAAAATCAGGTCGCCTATTTCTACATAACCATGACCAGCGAGAATGTCTACATTACTTTTATCCATGCCGGAGAGGAAGCTGTTAGCGGTTCCCCAGGCAGCATTTTCAGAAGAGATGATCTTCGTGGTATTCAGTGACTGTGCATTTAACGCCGGGCGGAGATTATTGCTAATAAATTGTCCCAGGTGCGACGCTGTCCAGTAGGAAGAAGCCCAGTCGGAGAAAACGTTTTCAGGTTCGTTGGTGGGCGAAATACCATAGAAACTGAGTCCTTCATTCTGGTATGATTTTACAAATCCTGCCAGGTAGTTGGCAAAATCGGTGGAACAGCAACTGTAATTAAGTCCGTTGAAATTTTTTGCGCTCTCGCTGCTGGTGTTTGTTTTCATATACAACGGCGGTGTCCAGGTGCTGGCAAACATGATGGGTACCTGGTAGCGTTCTTTCACTTTCTTAAGAATCCAGAGTTGTGCCAGCTGCTCTTTCTGATCAGGTGTCAGTGCCAGGTAGGCGGCGCTATTGGCGGCATCATCGATGCTTACGCCTGCGGGCTTGATCGTTACCACACCAGATGGTTTGTCAAACGGATAAGTATGCAATACTTCGCCGCGGATCATATTCAACTGCAAGCCTGGTTCTCCCCAGAGCAACTGCATGAAACTATCACGCTTGGCGGCTTCAAAGAAAGGGACGGCACGACCGGCAAACGATCCGAAGCCATCTATTTTCTGATACACCGTACCCCAGTTCAGCGTGATGGTAGCGGTGTCAATGGTGAGTGCCGCAGCGGTAACACCGCTGGCTAATTTGTTCACATCTGACTGGAGCGGGTTACTTGTCAGATTTTTTGTGCAGCTGCTGGCTAATAAAACAGCTAATACGGGCAAGGCAATTCCTTTCAGATTTTTTTTCATTGTCTTTGGATAGATTTGGGTTTATAAATCATTCATTCGAATGGGCAAAAGGATCGTGACTGAATCATTTTTATTCAGCAAAAACATGCATTAAAAAGCCGGTAATCTATCCAGGCATACTTCACAAAATCCTGGTTTGGAAACAGGTTAAATCATACGGCAGATAATAAAAAACGGATACGTAAGGGTTTAGTATGACTACACTTTCATTTTTCATGTTCACTAACTGATGGAAACTGGCATCATTCCTCAAACCTTCATTTAATCACTATCACTCACCTACAGGTTATCTATTCAAAAATAAGAAATTTCATGTTTAGGATATATATACACGGGTTCACAAAACAGGAGATAACTTAAATTTAATACCTGACAGTGAAAAAATATTGCAGTGAAGTAAAATGTGGTATAGCTTACATATAACGGGGCCGGGTATACGATACCCGGCCCCGTTATATGTAAACCATTAATGCTAAATTATTATACAATTAAAAAGCTGACCCGGAAATTTTATCCTGCGGCGCTATCCGGATCCAGATCCTCTTTGGGTTCCCAAAGCTCAATAACGTTTCCTTCCGGATCGAGCACATGGACAAATTTGCCATAGTCATATTCCGCAATCTCATCAACAATGGTCACGTTTTCCTTTTTCAGTTCTTCTACCAGCGCAACAATATTTTCCACCCGGTAATTAATCATAAACGGCTTGGTAGACGGATCAAAATATTTAGTATCCTTCGGAAACGTACACCAGGCAGTGGTTCCTTTTTTTGATGAATCATCGGCATGCCGCCACTCAAACGTTGCTCCGTACTCACTGGTAGCCAAGCCAAGATTTCTGGCGTACCATTCGTTCATGCTTTGCGGATTATCGCATTTAAAAAATACACCGCCAAGGCCCGTTACTTTTTTCATACTTAAACGTGTTGTACGATTAAAGAATTGATATAAAAATGAAAGAAAAAGCTACGTATTGTATTGATAATAAATATAGTAAAAAATATTAAACACCTGTTAAAACCCGGTCCGGGCAGACCCGGGCAAAGAACAAACAAAAAACCAAAAATGAAGCAGGATATTAAGATCGCCAGTCCCATGCTACTACATCCCATTCGGTGGTAGCATCTCTGTGAGTATGTATCTTTTGAAAACCTACCCTTGCATGGGCTGCCTGGGAGCGAAGATTATCCACCGCAATTTCTGTGATCATACAATCAAAGTAGGGAGAGAACAATGTTTTATGAGCGGCATATAATGCATCAAACAAACCATTTCCGCGCCAGCCTTCGCGGATGCATATCTGCCCCATAAAATAATGCCGCAGCTGCGACACCGGGCTGCCATTCAGGCTCAGTTCATTGGCCATTCTTACCAGGGGACGCATTAATTCAATTTCTTCTCCCGCGCGGATGGATGTTGCCAGCGCATACCCTACCAGGGTTTCTTCAGATATGATTACTGGCTGCGACATATCTGTCATCATTCTTTCCAGTATGTCCCTTGTATATTCAAATGTGAGGAAACCCTGTGTTTTAGCGGTTTGGGGAGAGATGTGCTGCACCAGGTTATTCCGTTGCAGTTGCAATAAACTATCTATATCTGCAGGAGATAATACCGTTGCTTCAAATGCTTTCATGTTAGTCAGATTGTTCAGATACTTCCGGCTAAGTTGCGTTTTTTTGATAAAAAAACAAGCAGGATTTATTTTTGAATGATCGTCTTCAATCCCCTGATGCCCATGTCCACCACTTTCTCTCCTTCTATCGGATCGAACTTACCATTTTTATTTTTATCCTTCCATTCAAAACTGCGGTTCACCGACAAGGAAACGGTAATCACGACATCCTTTGTTTCATTACCGGTAATTTCAAATGAATTGCCCAATGCCCCGGTCACCACACAGGAACCAGCCGGAACAGGAGAAGTGGCAGCCAGCGGATTTGGGACGGTAGTAGCGCCGGCAGGTGCCTGACCAGTGATCACTTTTCCGGCTACCTCGAGTCCCCAGTAGCCCTGTGGCCTGTTGCCTTTGACGGTAATGGTGCTGTCTTTGATCTTATAATGATCTATATAGCTCTTATACCCGATAAAAGAAGCCAGCGTGCCGGTAACTTCCCGTTTAAGGGCGGCGATATTGATTTGAATATCGTAAAACTGATAGCCCAATGATACCCGGAGGTATTGGTATTTTCCTGGCTTCACATCTTTCAGCGGCATTTCAAAAAAAACGCTGTTATCTGTTCCTATCACCGCCTTACTGAAATCAATGGCAGTGGAGCCACCAGCAGTTGTTTCCTGATTTTTATACAACACGGTCCCTCTCCCCAGCATGGTCACCGGCAGGGGCGTCAGTTCTATGTAATGTACACTGAGTCCTCTCATCACGGGCGACTGGGCTGCATTGCCGGCAGCAATAGTAGCAGGTTTACCCAGATTATTCAACCGTTCCTGGGATGCATCAAACTTATATTTAAAGATGAGCCTGGGGCTGGCAGCGGGTTTGTCATCTTTAGAACAGGAAAATAAAAGGACGCTGAAGGCAGATAATAACAGGATCGTTGCTTTCATAGAGCGGGATGTTTGCCGGTTTATTAAATCTTCCTGCAAACATATATCAAAAAACAGATAACTTACATCATCCTAAAAATTCTATGCGTAATGAAAAGAACTGCCTGGTTTGAAAGAGTATTCCCCTCCATTGAAGACAATGGGCTGATGCCTTCCATTATTGAACGTTTAAGTGGTACCCCTGCCCGGGCCGAAGAAATGGCCGGCAAACTGGCCCCTGCTTTACTCACCCATAAGTTAACCGATCGATGGTCCATCAAAGAAGAAATAGGCCATCTTTCTGATCTGGAGCCCCTCTGGTCTGGCCGGGTGGATGATTTTATTAAAGGACTACCTGAGTTAAGGGTAGCCGATTTATCGAATCAAGCCACTCATAAAGCCAATCATAATGCTACCGAGATCAGGGTATTACTGAAGCGGTTCAGAGAACACAGAAGACAATTCGTCGCCAAACTATCGAACCTGGATGAAGCACAGTTAGTCAAAACTGCGTTGCATCCCCGTCTGAAAACGCCGATGCGGGTAATTGATCTGGCACATTTTGTAGCAGAACATGATGATCATCATCTGGCCAGTATCAGAGAAATACTGGCGGAGATAAGCTGATGTATGTAGATGTCATTATTACCCCTTACTTACACCTTTGGCCCCATGAAAGAAAAAACTAACAACAAAATGCTGTACTGCTTTGGAAAATATTTCGTGACAGATACTCCATGACATTCAAAAAATACCTGAAGTAAATCGCGTATAAATACAAAAGCCCGGTCAGCCGATATTATCAGCTGCCGGGCTTTGACATTAACAACACCCCTCTATTCTGCCAGTTCGCTCAGTTTAGTAATCTCAATACAAATAATACAATAACAAAAACCATTTACACAGGCACAATCGTATACCTTTCCGTTGCATTCTCTGGTGGTACAATCAGTACAGCCGGCAGGCCGGTTAGCAGATTGTAATATCTCTACAATGCGCTGCTGATCTCCCAGATACCTATATACTTTATGATCCTTTTTGAAAGAAACTTTCATTCCTTTTAATTCACTGTCTGATGTGACCAGTTTAAACAATTTGGGATCTAATACTTTTTCGTTACCGTTATTTACGAACAGGGAGTTTAAAAATTCAACGTCTTCTTTGTATGGACGGGAAACACCTTTTTCTGAAATGCCTTTCGCTGCCGGCTGCTCTTCGTTTTTACGACCGCCAGTGTAGGTACGTTTTTCTTCTGCAGTAGCCGTAGCAGCATTGGTAGCACTATTTTCCACAGGTGAAGTCTCCAGGTTAAGCGTACCCGGTTTGGTGACTTTACCTCTTAAGCGATGCCTTTGTGCGGCGCTGCCACCGTTTACATGACCTGTCCTGAAAGTATAGCGGAGACCAACTCCGGCACTCATGTACTTATCTGGTCCATTGGTAGTGCTGGTAATGTAGGGCTGATTGGAGAGCTGTGCACTCAGCTCCTTGCCATTTCCGGTAAAATCAACATGACTAAGATCTCTGTAGGAGATGGTGGTTTCCTGTTGCCCGGGCTGCAGCAGGTACTGGACATTAGCCACCACTGCCCAGCGACCAGAGATATTACAAGCGAGACTTATGCCTGGCTTCAGCGTAAAAACATTATTGGCGTCATCGGCCGGAGGCTGATAAGCCATTACGTTAGTACCGGAAATATTATCTACGATCGCGAACTCCGGAGCGGTACGGTGGGTGATCCCTCCTTTCAGGGAGAACGTAAGTGCCAAGGCGCGCTTATGAAAAGTATATTGCGGGCCAGCGAGCACGTAGGTACTGGTCCATTTGTTGCTACCATTATGAATGCCGAAAGCATCCATTCCTTTTAACGCTTCACTGTATTGATGGAACGCGTTGTCCATTTTGCTGGTAAACATGCCTGCATCTGCTCCGATACCAAATCCGCCCCAAAACAATTCCAGGCCTATATTAGGATTAAGGCTCCAGCCACTAGATACGCCGGTGGAAGAAGAAGTACCTCCGTTGGCCGATAATGAAATATTTCCGCCGGGATTTTTGCCTCCCTTTACGATAACACCTTTTATGGGTTGTCCTGGCTTGTTTTCCTGTGCCAGCAGGTGTATACTACTGTAAATTATAAGTGCAATGGCAATAGTAATTGTTTTCATGATCGGGCGTTTTGTTGTTATGTACAGGTATATCAACAAACCGGACAAATTGTTACCCCCATCATGAAAAACGGGCATAGCAGACGCTATACCCGTTGTAGTAAAGGTGTATGATGCTGATGGTTGGTTACAATTCTTCCAATACCTTATCCAGGTGCCATAAAAATGCATCGGCATTCTCTTTATTAAACACCATGGGTGGTTTTATCTTTAATACGTTATGTAATGGCCCGTCTGTGCTGATCAGGAATCCGCGGTCCTTCATCTTTTCTACTATTACATCTATTTCCGGTACAGCAGGTTCCTGGGTATCCCTGTTGCGTACCAGTTCAGCCCCAATAAATAAGCCATGCCCGCGTACATCACCGATGATAGGATGTTTATCCATCAACAGCCGCAGTCCCTGTAAAAAATGTTCTCCTGTTTCCAGTGCATGTTGCTGCATCCCTTCTTCCTGTATCACCTGTAATACTGCTCTGCCGCAGGCCATGGATACAGGATTGCCACCGAAGGTATTGAAGTACTCCATGCCATTATTGAAGGCATCTGCAATGGCTTGTGTAGTAACAACTGCCGCCAGCGGATGACCGTTGCCAATAGGTTTACCCAATACAACGATGTCCGGTACCACGTCCTGCAACTGGAAGCCCCAGAATTGATTACCAACGCGGCCAAAGCCTACCTGTACTTCATCCGCGATACAAAGCCCCCCAGCGGCCCGCACATGCTGATATACCTTTTCCAGGTATCCCGGAGGCAGCGGAATTTGTCCGCCTACACCCAGCAGCGTTTCGCAGATAAAGGCGGCAACACCTTTTCCTTCACCGGATAATCTTTCAATGATGTCTGCTATATCCTGTGCATAGGCGGCGCCGGCATTTTCGTGTCCGTACCGGTAAGGGCCCCTGTACAGATCCGGGTTGACGGCTTTATGCGTATGGGCAGGTTTACCGAAACCGCCTTTGCCATCGAACTTATAGGGACTTAACTCCATGGCTACAGTAGAGGTGCCATGATAGGCGTGGTCAAGGACAATTACATCCTTTTGTTTGGTAAAATGACGGCTCATGCGGATAGCCAGGTCATTGGCTTCACTACCGGAGTTGGTAAAATAGCAAACCTGTAATGTTTGCGGCAAGGTAGCGGTGAGCTCCCGGCCATAGGCTACGAGGTCATCGTGCAGGTAGCGGGTATTGGTATTGAGCCGGGCAGCCTGTTGCTGAATGGCCTGCACTACGCTGGGGTGGCAATGGCCTACATGGCTTACATTATTTACACAGTCGATATATGTACGGCCTTTGTCATCATACAGGTACTGCAACGCACCTTTCCATATCTTGAGTGGTTGCTGATAGCTGATGCTGAGGTTACGCCCGATATGTTGTTTTCTTTCAGCCAGCAGGGAGGTATATTTGTCTTCGGGCATAATTTCAGGAGAAAGACCGGCTGCTACACGGAACGCATCTGTGGCGGCCATCGGGTTTATCTTTATCAGCTGATATAATAATTTCCAGGCCGCCTTTTCCGTGATAAAGTGAAAAGGATTACTGCTTCCTTCCGCCGTATGTTTGGCAGAATTGGTAACGCTGATGCATAAACGCGCAGCGATCAGGTAATACAGGCTGGCAATTTCGGGCGCTGTTAACGGCCATTCCTGATGGTAGCCTTTCACTACCATTGCGGCGGCGGTCAGCGGATCCTGTTGATGCAGCATCGCATAGGTGCAGGCAATAGCCAGGTTATTCACGAGTTGTGTATATACCATGTCGCCAAAATCTATCAGGCCGGTGACAGCTTCATTTTTCACCAGCACGTTATAATCATTGGCATCATTATGTATCACGGCCATCCGCAAATGCGGCAACTGCGGCACTATTTCCGTTTCAAACTGCAGGAGGAAGTAAGCTGCCATCCGGCGGCGTTCATGGTCTTTAATAGCGCTTAAATGCTCCTTTGCCGCCATGGTATTACGAAGATCCCAGCTGCAGATACGGTAGGCTGCCGGATGGGCAAATCCGTCCAATGCACGATCCATGCTACCCATAAATTGTCCCAGGCTGTTTAAAAGCGATGGGGTATGCGCTATTTCTTCTGCCCATATCTTCCCTTCCAGGAAAGTAAGTATCCGCATGTAGCCCGCAGGCGTAACCGTTACCGCCTCACCACTACGGTTTAACTGTACCTGTTGAAAACCTTCAACAACCGGCGTATCTGCCAGGTGCTGCAATATCTTCACCTGAGCATCCAGCAGATACCAGTTACTGTCCATACCTGCTACCTTGCAAATGTAACGGCGACCGGTATTATCTGTCAGAAGGTAGTTGCTTTCTTCATAGCCGTCCAGCGGTTGTACACTTACCTCCATTCCGTAGTGCTCCTGCACCAGGGCTTTCATTTCTGCTATATCCATGATGTTTAATTTACTCGCGCAATAACAATAAAGTATGTGCTGCCGACCAGCTGAAATTCGGTGCATTCAAGCCTTTGCCGGTCAACGGATGATAGTTTTCATACAATGGCAACTGATCATTCATCCCGGTGGCATGCTGCCATAGCTTACCTAAAAATTCATCTGCCAGCTGATCATATCCATATGCCTTCAATCCTGCCACCGCAAAATAAAACTGGTCCAGCCACACAGGACCGCGCCAGTATCCTTTCAAAGGATCAAAGTTGGGATGGTCAGCAGTTAACACCGGCAAAGGAACGGTGGTATTAAATTTCTTTTCCTGTTTCAGCACTGCCGCTACTGATGCTGCCTGCTGTGGATTGGCGATACCTGCCCACAGCGGTATCCAGCCTTCTGCACCGGCAACTTTTACCAGGGAGGTATCACGATCGTAATAAAATCCCGTCTCCCCATCATAATACTGCTGATTGATTTTTTCCTTTAACAAAGTCGCCTGTAATGTCCACTGATCCTGCAAATGCAGCAGTGCAGCCATTTTACCAAGATACAATTTTTCTGCATAGAGGTACGCGTTCAGGTCTACAGACGACTGATCGAGTGACCACGCATGCGCGTTATTCTGTTGCATCCGGGCATGATCAAAACGCACGGCATTGTCCATGCCGCTTTCCCAGGCGGCGGCAATGCGCGTCCCATCAGTGGCGCCATATTCACAAAGACTGTCCCCATCATGATCTCTATTGGCATACCACCAATGATGATATCGTACCAATGGTGCGTACATCTCTTTGATAAAAGCAGTATCCTTTGTTTGCCGGAACACTTCCCACACCGCCCATGCAGCGAGCGGTGGTTTGGTATCCCGCGCATTATTTTCTTTGCTGTTGGTATAAATACAATCCACTACCATCCCATCTGCCTGCTGATAGTCAAACATGGTGCGGATATTATCTTTTGCCAGAGCAGGATTAAACACGCATACTGCAGCGGCCTGTTTCCAGCTATCCCATGCCCAGAAGCCATAGAATCCCTGGTAGCTGGCAGAAGGAAAAATGCCGTCATGTTTCAGATCGCCGGCAGCGCTGCGCCAGTTGGTGATGAGCGTCATGATACATTTCACCATGAGGCGACGCTGTATGGTATCAACTGTAAAACATGCCTGCAGGTAATTATTCCAACGTTGCCTGTTTTGTTGCAAAGCCGTGGCGAAATCTTTTGTACCTGATTGCTCCCTGTAGCTCTGCAACTGTGTTTCCTGCCAGGTCCCCTTTGCCGGCAGGCCGATGGTTTTGACAGCGGAATAACTACTACCCGCTGATTTTATTTTCCATTTATCTGCCGACAAATACGTCATATAAAACGTATGTCCGTTACCGTTAACCTCCAATTGCTGATCCTGTTGCTGCCATACCTGGTTGCGCAGGGCTGTGGTCCCCTCCCACTCTAATGATAATTCCCTGCGCCGGTTAGCCCGATTAGTTATGGTAGCCTGAATCATCGCCGTATTGGCACTGCTGAAAATCAGCTGTAAACGGATATCCATATCCGTTAGTTGATAGCTTTGTTCTATCAGTCCCGGATAGTAATGCTGTGTTCCTTTCTCCGGCAGCAACTCTTTGCCGGCTTCAAACACATGGAGTTTAGCAATAGCGTTGCTGAGCCAGCGACCGTCCATATCCATGAGCAGCGGGCCGATGAAAGCGCCGTAGTCACTTGTTCTGGCAGGCAGTGCATATGCATGCCATGCACCCATATCTGAAAAAAAACTAACCCCTACCTGGGAAGTATCTGTTACAAAATGTTTGATGTTCAGTACGTCTGTAAACTGCTGCCTGTCTGCCTGCTGCGCTTTTACCCCGAGGGTGCTGCAACACAATAACCACCACCATTTCCTCATATTATTCGAATCTTTGTTTAGCTTGTTGTACCGGTTCAGTGCCGGGCATTAATCGTCTTAATGTAAAAGTGTATTGATAAGTACGGCAGGGCAACTGGTATTCCGGATGTGCTTTGGCACCCCAGCTGTTATCGCCGCCCACGCCTTGTTGCAGGTAATCAATATTCCACCAGATCAGGTTTTCATTCAATATAGAATGACCATGTTTATTCTGCTTACGATCGAAATCCAGGTTATCCATATTAAAATGTAATACTCCTGCGCTGAGTAAAGTGTCGGAAAAAAACAGCCATCCGGACTTGTCTTTATCCTGCAGCGCCATCCAGCTGATATCCGTGCGGTGGCCACTTTCCTGCGCACGTGGATAAGGATGGAACAGCGCATCTGCCGGCAGATGGTATACATCTACATCGGCGGCATATTTCCGGTCCTGGTAATTATCGAAAGGTCCACGACCCAGCCAGCTGACCTGGTCATATGCCGCCGGCAATATCATGCGCATGCCCATGCGGGGAATTTCCGGCAGAGTGGTATCGGCCGGTGTAAACTGTACGGCTACAGTAATATCACCATTCACCGCAATGGTATAAGTGGTGGCGTAGGTAACTTTTACTTTCGGGAGATAGTGTACTGTTTTTACCTGCGTACGCGTAGTACTCAGAGGCGTGACTTCAAACTGCTTTAGCGTTGCACCTTCCAGCGCATGTTGCCAGACACCGCAACGCACCTGCAGGCTGTTGCCAATGTCATTGTCGGTAGCGGCACGCCAGAAGTGTGGCAGCAAAGGCCCCTGCATCAGCGGCTTGTTATTGGACGTATATGTTTCCAGCCAGCCGGTGCTTTTATTAAATCCGGCACTGAATAAAGCATTGCCAATACTGCCGTCTGCTTTTACTTCCAGCGGTGGACCAATGAGGCTACTTTTCACGATCGGCAGATACGGCGGCAGTTTATACTGCTCCGTGGCGACGATGGTATTTTTCTGATCTGCTACTTCAAAATGAATGTAGTACACCGTTCCTGCGGTGGGTGTGATATCAGGCAGGGCGATGCTCATCAGCGTATCTTTACCGGGATCCAGGGATAACTGCGGGCAATCCCCTGCTGCTATAATAGCTCCGTTTCCTTTAATTTTCCAGCGAATCGTATATGCCTTCAGGTTAGTAAAGTCAAAGCGGTTGCTGACCCGCCACTTACCTGCTTCGGGTTTCACCTGCACATTCTGATAAACCTTCTTTACTTCAAATGCCTGCGGATGCGGAGTACGATCCGCAGCCAGCATGCCGTCTGCACAAAAGCTGGTGTCACTGGTAGCGCCTACGGTGCCCATATCCCCGCCATAGGCCCATATCTGCCGGCCATTGGCATCTTTCTTTAAAAAAGTCTGGTCGGCAAAGTCCCAGATAAACCCTCCCTGTAACCAGGGATGCTGGTACATCATTTCCCAGTCGTCCTGCAAATTACCACCGCTGTTGCCCATCATATGCGCATACTCACATTGAATAACCGGGCGATTATCTTTCGCCTGCAGATACTTTTTTAAGACGTAAATAGATTTGTACATCGGGCATATAATGTCCGTCCACTCGTTGCTGCCGGCAGCTTCATACTGTACCGGTCTTGTATTGTCTTTTGCTTTGATGTATTTATAGGTGGAGATAAAATTCTGTCCAAAGCCACTTTCATTGCCCAGCGACCAGGTAACGATGCTGCAATAATTCTTATCTCTTTCCACCATACGTTTAGTGCGATGCAGGTAGGCCTGCTCCCATTCCGGTTTATCAGAGAGTGTTTGCCATGGATGAAAAGACATGCCATCGCATTCTATGTTGGCTTCATCTATCACGTAAATGCCATACTCATTGCAGAGGTCATACCATTCTTCCGTATCAGGATAGTGGCTGTTGCGCACCGCATTAATATTGTATTGTTTCATCACCTCCAGGTCTCTGCGCATGCCTTCCGTTGAAACTACGCGGGCACGATACATATCATGTTCATGGCGGTTCACACCTTTGAAACGAATGGCTACTCCGTTGAGTAAAAACAAACCACCTTTTATTTCAACGGTGCGGAAACCAATTCGCTGCGCCATACTTTCCACGACTGCACCTTGCTGGTCGAGTTGTGTGACCACCAGGGTATACAGCGCCGGATGCTCTGCATTCCACGGTTTCACGTCTTTTAACAGGGCTTCCATCTCCCAGCTACTATCTTTCCCTATCGTCCACTCTTTGGTCAACAGCGCCTTTCCTTCATCCATTAACTGCACCTGCATCCGCTGCCCTGCTTCCTTAGCCAGGGGCAGTCTGTTCAATGTCAGGGCCAGGTTGAACTGTCCATCTTTATATTGATTTACCAGTAATGGTTTTGCGAAGAAATCGTACAAGCATAGCTTTGGCCTTGCCACGAGGTATACGCTGCGTTCTATGCCGCTCAGCTTCCACATGTCCTGCCCTTCCAGGTAGGAGCCGTCATTAAAACGGAATACCTGGATCGCAACACTGTTGGTGCCTGGTTGCAGGTATGGAGAGATATCAAATTCAGACGGGGTTTTACTGTCTTTACTAAGACCTACATATTGTCCGTTTATCCATAGATAGAAAAATGAATTCACGCCACCCAGGTGTATCCACACCTGTTTATTTTTCCAGTTGGCAGGTACCGTAAAATCCCGGCGATAGGAACCTACCGGGTTAAAGTCTGCCGGCACTCTTGGCGGATCCGGCGGAAAAGGATATTCTACATCTGTAAAAATGTAACTGTCATATCCTGCTGTTTGCCAGTTTTCCGGTACCCGTATTTTTTTCCATTGGGAGACATCAAAATGCTTCTTATAAAAATCTCTGGGGCGTGCAGCGGGATTGCGGGCAATATGAAACTGCCAGGTGCCATCCAGCAGCAACACAGCTGCACGCGCGGAATCCCGGCGTACAGCTGCCGCTGTGTTGATATAGGGTATGAAATGGGCATGCGGTGGCAATACATTTTCGGCTACCTTCTGCGGGTTCTCCCAGTCATTCGTTTGTGCGTAAACGGGAGCAATGCACGGTAGCAGCACCAGTAACAACAGTAATTTATAGTACATACATCCGCTTATTGAGCCATAGGATTATTAACCGTTTCTTTCAGCGGAAGCGGATAAAAAGCTTTGTCTGCCGGGAACGAGCGGCCGGCTTCTTTCATCTTTGCTTCCAGCAAACCCCATCTGCGCAGGTCGTAGTAGCGGCAACCTTCCATGGTAAACTCCATCACTCTTTCATGCACTATCTGGTTAAACACGGCAGCTTTGCCGGTGATGTTTAAGGCAGGCATTTTCGCTCTGTCCCGCACTGCATTCACGAGGTCCATAGCGCCGGGTTTACCTAACTCGTTCAATACCTCTGCCTGCATCAGCATCACATCTGCCAGTCGGATCAGCGGCACGTTGATGGCATTGTCATTACCCAAACGATCGAGCGAAGCAGGTACCCATTTCCGGAAAGCGATTACACTGGTGCCAGCCCCGAAAATGTCATCGTAAGTATAGCCATAGGCTCTTGGCGTAGTGCCATCATTAAAATAAGGATCGTTGAAAACGATGCTGGCATATACGCGGTGATCATACAACTGATCGCTGGCGGTTCTGCCTTCTTTCAGCATTTCTGTCAGCAACCGCGGCGTGCCATAAATCTCTCCATAGCCACCCATTTGAGACGCAGCTACCCAGTCACCCAGGTAAGAACCATAGGCTGCGCCATTATTAACATCAGAGGACTGCTGTAATTCAAAAACGGATTCCTGGGTGTTCTTGGCTGCGCCGTTGAACATGCTCATAAAATTACTTTCCAGGTGATACTGGTTGGAACTGATCACTTTACCCAGCCATTCTCCTGATTCAGTGAGTAAAGCGGTGGCAGCACCTTTATCCTCTCCTGCACGATACAAATACGCTTTTCCTAACAATGCCTGTGCAGTTCCTTTGGTCACACGCCCCAATTCGGCATCCGGACGCTCGCTTCTCAACGGCAGTACTTTCTCTGCAGCTTTCAGCTCATTACAGATAAAATCCCAGGTTTCTTTTCGCTCAGATAAAGCTTTGGGCAGATCTCCTTCTTTCAAAGGCACTTTATCCCTGATAATGATTTTCTCAAAATCGACGAGCAATTTGTAGTGATAGTAAGCACGGAGAAAATGTGCTTCTCCGAGGATCATGTTGCGGGACGCATCATCTATCATTTCCGGCTTCATCGCCGCTACATTTTCCAGCACCTGGTTGGTATAATAAATGCCACGGTAATTCTCCCGCCATAACAAATCGATGGCGTAATTACCGGAAGTGAAGTTGAAATTATAATGCTCTATCCACCAGGAATAATTATAAGCATCATCGCCGGCTTCCACATAATCTTCGCGGTAAAAGCTCCGCACAGAACGTGCTTCTACGTAGTTATCCCAATATACAAATCCTTCTACCTGCGAATAAGCAGCCGACAACCCTGACAACGCCCTTTCTTTGGAAGTCCAGTACAAGCTGGTTTCCAGCTTGTCCGGAGAACGCTGATCCAACACGTCTTTGCTGCAACCCGGCGCGATGGCCAGTAATGCAAGTACAACCGGAATATATAAGTGTAATTTTTTCATTTTAAATAGTTTTATGCTTAGAAAGACAATTGCGCACCCAGCATTACTTTTTTGTTCTGTGGATATTGCATCCGATCCAGACCTGCATCTAATACCGATGCCCTGGAGACTTCCGGATCCAATCCGCTGTATTTGGTAATTGTCAGCAGATTTTGTCCGCTGGCATAAAACCTGATCCGTTGGATCTTATAGCGGCTCAACAAACTTTCCGGCAACGTATAGCCGAGCTGGATAGTCTTCAGACGCAGGTAGTTACCGCTTTCCAGGAACCGGGTAGATTCACGGGCGTTTCTGTTAGGGTCGCCCAACACGGCGCGTGGCATGTCTGTATTGGTATTTTGCGGCGTCCAGGCATTTAATGTGGTAGTGAGAAAATTACGGCCGGCATCCATTCCTTCCAGTTCAAACCGGTTACCATTATACACCTTGCTACCATTTACCCCCTGCACAAAAAGTGAGAAGTCTATTCTTTTATAATTCAGCGTAACATTAAACCCATACTCAAATTTTGGGAAGCCGGAACCCTGGTAGGTTTTATCATTCTCGTCAATTACGCCATCACCGTTCGTATCCCTGAAGCGGATATCACCTGCTTTAGCGGCAGGTTGTAAGCGGTCGCCGGTCTTGCTTTTGTAGTTGGCGGCGTCTGCATCTGACTGGAAAATACCATCTGCTTCATACAGGTAGAAAGCACCTACTTCACGACCTACACGGGTTTGGTTGGCATAATGATCTGCACCGAATTTAAGACCTGTACCGTATAAAGTCTGTCCGGCGTTTGCCAGAGAAACCACTTCGTTTTTCACACTGCTGAGTGTACCGGTAAGACTATACTGCAAACCTTCTTTACGACCACCGGTGTACGTAAACTCCAGCTCCCAGCCACGATTCCTGATTTTACCCACGTTCAATGTTGGATTATTTACGCCGGAAGATGGCGGCACTTCTTTGGTGACCAATAAGTCATTGGTGTTATTGCTAAAGTAGTTGAAGGAACCACTCAGACTATTATGAATTAAACTGAAGTCAAAACCAACGTTGGCGGAACGGCTGTTTTCCCAGTGCAGCTCACGACCCAACAAATCCCGGCCAATGATACCAGGCCATGGTGTACTGCCACTACCCTGTACTGAGCCACCGGCCCAGGTATTATCCACTACCATCAGGTTCAGGTGATCATAGGGGTCCAATGCTTCTTCCGTACCTAACTCACCATAACTGGCGCGTAATTTTAACATGTCCAGCCAGGTAATGCTGTTCATGAAATTTTCTTTTTGCATATTCCATCCCAATGCTACAGAAGGGAAGATGCCATAATGCCTGGCCAGGTCAAATTTGGAGGAACCATCTCTTCTGATGGACAACTGCACCATATAGCGGTTATCGTATGCATAGTTAATACGACCTAATGTAGACAAACGAACATATTTTGTTCTGCTGCCGCCAGCGCCAAAAGTACCCCCCAGTGCACCATCTATGGTAACGAAGGAAGGGTCAAGGAAACCACCGGGAACTGTTTTTTCTACCAGCTCTCCATTCTGAATAGTGCGTACGGTTGTTTTACCATCTGCCGTAACATCCAGCCATTCGCTGGTACGTTCCTGTGCGGTGTAGCCTGCCAGTAGGTTCAGTGAATGCTTACCTGATGTCAGATCATAATACAGGAGGTTTTCCATGAGCCGTTGCCTCGCGTTGGTGCGCACATTGTAGAGATAAGCATAAGGCACCGCACCATCGTTGGCATTGATACGCACTGCCGGCCGGTAAGTAAAGCCAAAATCGTTTTCATTGACCAGGTTCAGATTGGTCACAAACTTCAGCCCTTTCCACAGCGCCAGCGTGAAGCGGGTATTCACATTAAAGTATTGTGTGTTGGTAGCGTTCTGAAAATAATGATCTGCTCCCATGGGGTTCTGATACTTGGGCAAGCCATCTACCTGCAAACCATAACCATATTTCTCTTTAGGGTCCAGTACGGGKAGTAAAGGTGACTGGAAATAGGCTTCCCGCACGGCGAACCTGGGAACAGTGGATTTCGTTTCTGAATAGGTAAGGTTAGCTTCTGCCGTTAAAATTCCTTTCTTGTATTCATTACGGGAGCGGATGGTTTTCTTCTTAAAATCAGATCCTATATAAGTACCTTTTTCATTGGTAATATCTCCGCTGAGGGCATAGGTGATATAGTCGCCACCACCACGGAGGTTCAGGTTGTAATTTTCAGCACTGCCGGGACGGATAATTTCATCCTGCCAGTTGGTATTCACACCGGTATTTTTAGTGACAAAAGCAGGTAACGTACGACCTGCATTTGTATACATCATTTTGTGAACGGCTTTATACCCTTCAGCATCCAGCATATCATATTTGCCAGTAGGATTTACCACACCATAGTAAGCATTAAAATCAATGACAGGTACCCCTTTCTTACCTTTCTTGGTGGTAATGAGGATAACGCCATTGGCACTGGAAGAACCGTAAATAGAAGCCGCAGCACCATCTTTCAATACTTCCATAGAAGCAATATCATTATTGCTCAGGTAAGTCGCATCACCGGGAGATCCATCAATAATATATAAAGGCTTGTGACTACCCATGGTACTAAGGCCGCGGATACGTACATCCGCCTGAGCGCCGGGTTGTCCGCCGCCATTCGTTACCGTTAAACCTGCTACCCTGCCCTGCAGTGCATCCACCGGGTTGTTGGTAGACATGTTCGCAATCACATCTCCTTTTACAGAAGAAATGGCGCTGGTCACATTACCTTTCCGCTGTGTACCATATCCTACCACTACTACCTGGTCCAATACTTTTACTGAAGGATACATGGTAATGTTCAGGTCCTGGTGACCGGTGGCCTTTACTTCCAGTGATTCATATCCTATAAAGGATACTTCCAGTACTGCATTTTCGGGAACACCGGTGAGATTAAACTTTCCGTTCTCGGCGGTCAGTGTACCTCTGCCTCCTCCTTTTACCTTTACGCTCACACCCGGCATCAGTTCACCGGTAGCGGCTTTTACGATACCCTGCAGGTCTCCTTCTTTTTGCTGATCTGATTTAGAAGTGGCGGGTGGAGCGACTGGCTTTACCAGGATCATGTCCTCCGTTATTTTATACTCAAGACCTGTAGCGTTACAGATTTCTTTTAGTAAGGCCTCTACGGTACGTACTTTTTTATCGATGGTAAATTTTGCGGTACGTTCAAGGTCATCGCGGTTGTAAGAAAATTTCAGGGCGGTATTTTTCTCCAGGTAACGCAAAGCACTGATTACACTGGATTGAGAGAACCCTATCTCTACTTTATTTTTAAGTCCTTCGGTAACCTGTACCCATGACAGCAAACATACTGCCACCGCGATACAGAGCACGCGCCGGGCTATACCCTTGTAGGTACAAGAGATACATTTCTTTCTCATAACATTAGAAAGTTTATTGTTTAGAATGGAATCGCAGGCTTGCTGCTATAATTAATGGTTGATAAATAACTCGCCTTTATGAATGTCTGTTTTAAGATTAGTGATGTAAGAAATAGAAGCTAATACATCTGGCAGAGATTTGTTCACGAATTCGCCATTGAAATGAATAGCCGGATAATTGCCCGGGGTGATGTGTACTTTAATGCCATACCAGTATTCCAGCTGATCTGCCACTTCAGACAGGGATGCATCTCTGAACGACAATTTCCCGTTACGCCAGTCCTGTTCGCGCGTGGCATCGAAGGTGCCGGTAATCAGCTGATCGTGGATTGTTTTTACGGTTTGTCCCGGTGATAATTCCTTTGCCTTGTTTGCTGCAGCTACACTTACTTTTCCGGAGAGCAATGATACCTGTACACTACTGTCGAAAAGATAGGCCCGCACTTTAAAAACGGTACCCAGCACCTGTACCCTGGTGTTACCCGCAGTAACGGTAAAGGGGCGCTTATCATCTTTTTGTACATCGTATAATGCTTCTCCCGTAAGTATTAAATGACGTTCCTGCTGGTTGTAATTATCAGGCACGCGCAATTCACTGTTACGGTTTAAAATTACCGTGCTGCCATCCGCCAGTAATACCTGTTTACGGGCGCTATCCGCACGATACGTGGTGTAAGCAATGGCCTTGCTATTGGTGGGTGATTGTTTTTTCCACATCCATGCAAAAGCCATACAACCTGCCAATGCAGCTGCTGCGGCATAAGGGAGATAATTTCTGCGGCGCTTTACCGAGTCATGATCTGTTTCAATAAGTGCACGCAGCTTATTGAACTCCTCCTGCTTTTCCTCCGCGTTTAGCTTTACACCTAGCCGTAGTACCCATTCCCGCGCTTTATCTGTCTCTTCCTGCTTATGTGGGTTCCGTGCAATCCAGTCATTCCAGAAAGCAACGTCCTCCTCATTACTTTGCAGACAGTAACGCACAAAAGAGTCATTCAGCATAAAGTCTTCCGCCATGAAGGATTGTAGGTTCATGTATCACCCGTTTAATGTAAAGAGGACCGGTATCTTAATTATTTACCAAAGAAATGGAAACTATTTTCCAAAATACAACATAAGTGTGAGCACGAAGAGGGACATAATCTTGCGGAGCTGTACGATGGCGGTATGCAGGGTATTATATATGGTACGGATGGAAGCAGAGGTCTGAAGAGAAATTTCTTCCATACTCATATTTTCATAAAAGCGAAGCCGGATAAATTCTTTTTGCCGGGCAGTTAACTGGGCCAGCACCCTTTCCATTTTATCGCGTAGCTGTCCGTCTGACTCCAGGTTGATCAGCACCGTTTCATAGGGCTGTTCTTCCGGCTCCTGGAATAACTGCCCGGCATATTTACCGGAGCGCTTGTTTTCTTTTCCTAATAATTTGCTGAGACGGCGTTTAAAGCAGATAAAAATATAATTCGGTATATGGTCAGGCATGATCAACTGTTCCCGCTTCTTCCATAACTCTACAAACACATCATTAATGGCTTCTTTTACCATCTGCGTATCCGGCACTACCGAGATGCCATAATGATATAAGCTATCATACAGTTCATGATAGATCTTATACAGGCCGTGTTCATTATGTTGTTGCAGTTCATTCCAGAAAACGGCAAGCCCGGTTGCTGCCGCAAGATGGCTGTTGTGTACAGGAAGTTGCCTTATATGCTTATCGGAATCAGTTAGCGCCACTGGAATCAGGTTATTGGTCGCCAATTTATTCTATTTCCTGAATGTATCCTATGTAAAAATTACCCCGAAGTATACCAATTTTAACCGAAGGGCATGTTAAAATTTGTATACTTCGGATAGGAGAAAATTGTTTTTTATCTTTATAGTGTTATATTTAGAGAGAAGCACTGGATAAAGATCGATAGCAATAAGATCCCCAAAAGATAACCTCGATACCCCCAAACCCCGATTTTAAAAGTATCAGAACATTATGGATAATAATGACAGCGCTGTCCAGGATAGGCATGGTTCATTTTCCGTGCTCGGGCAAGAGCGCAATACCCCGTCAAACGCCTTGAACATACCCCGCATATCGCTTCCTGCCGGCGGTGGCGCATTAAAGAGCATAGATGAAAAGTTCCAGGTAAATGCCGCTAACGGAACCGCGTCTTTCACCATTCCCTTACCCTGCACACCTAACAGAAATGGCTTCCAGCCACAGTTGTCGTTGTCTTATAATTCAGGTACCGGCAACAGTCTTTTTGGCATTGGCTGGGACATAGGTCTGCCCGCCATTCAACGCAGCACGGATAAAAAACTGCCCCGGTATTTTGATACCAATGATATCGATGACATCTCCGGGGAAGATCTTTTTATGTTTACCGGTCTGGAAGAACTGGTGCCGCTGATGGACTGGAAAAGCAATGCCTGGCAGGTAAGACAGGAAACCATCGGTGCACTTACCATCCGACAGTACCGCCCCCGGATTGAAAGTGGCTTCTCCAGGATAGAACGGATCTTTCATCCCGATAATGGCTACTACTGGCGTGTCACCACGCCGCAAAATACGGTTACCTTCTTCGGCTATAGTCCTGCATACCGTATCATGCATCCGGATGATGCCCGGCAGATTTTCAAGTGGCTGCCCGAATGCAGCTTTGATGATAAAGGCTCCTGGATCTGGTATGAATACAAAGCAGAAGATCTTAAAAATGTGGCGAAAGCGTTGCCTGAAAAAAACAGGTACAATGGTCTGCAACCTTTTGTCAACAAACACCTCAAACGTATTAAATACGGCAACAAAACGCCTTATTATCCCAGCTCCGTTTATGCTGTGGAGCCGCCTCCGGATCCTGATCATTTCTTTGAGCTGGTATTTGATTATGGCGAGCATGACCTGCTGCTGCCAACACCCAACGATCCCGGCGACTGGCAGGCCCGTAAGGACCCATTCTCCAGCTGCCGTGCAGGATTTGAACTCCGCAGCTACCGGTTATGTCAAAGGGTGCTACTGTTTCATACCTTCGCGGAATTGAACGCCGGTATGCCCACCCTGGTGAAGTCGCTCGATTTTACCTACGCACCTGCCAGCACACCACCGCCGGGCAGTGACCGCCCCACTGCACTCACCTATCTGACAGGCATTACCCAGCAAGGCTATATATGGCACAACAGTGCCTATTCCGTTAAATCACTGCCCCCACTGACCTTCGATTATCAATGGCTGCGCTGGAATACGGAAGTAAAAGAAATCAGCCAGGAAGGCCTTGTACATGCGCCTTCCGGACTTGCCGATAATTATCAATGGGTAGATTTATATAACGAAGGCATCAACGGCATCCTCACAGAACAAGCCAACGGATGGTATTATAAATCCAACCGGGGAACAGATGAAAACGGAGACCTCTGCTTTGACAACGCCCTTGCGATCCTCCCAAAACCATCCTTCACCGGCATCAGCAACGGTACCCTGCAACTACAGGACCTCGATGCCAATGGACAGAAGCAGATCGTAGTCTACTCGCCCACTTCACAAGGCTATTTTGAATTAGGAGATGATGGCCACTGGCAACCTTTCCGGTCATTCCTGAAAACACTCAACCTCGATCTGCATGACCCGAATGTACGCATGCTCGACATCAATGGTGATGGTAAACCAGAGATCCTTTTTTCTGACCAAGGTGCATTCTGGTATTGGGAAAATGAAGGCAAAACAGGTTACGGTGCGCCGGAACTGGCCACCAAACCCTATGATGAAGAAAAAGGGGCCGCCATTCTTTTTTCAGATCCGGAACAACGGATCTTCCTCGCAGATATGTCTGGCGATGGATTAACGGATCTTGTCCGTATCAGGAACGGAGAAGTTTGTTACTGGGCCAATATGGGATATGGACGTTTCAGCGCCAAAATTACCATGGATAATTCCCCCCTCTTTGATACACCGGAAGCATTCAATCCTGCCTATCTGCAATTGACAGACATCAGTGGCACCGGCGCTACCGATATGATGTACCTCGGCAAAAAGGAATTCTGTGCCTACCTGAATTTCAGCGGCAATGCCTGGAGTGACGTAACCACCATCCAACCATTTCTTCCTACAGAACAACCCAATAAAATTACGGTGACGGATCTCACAGGCAACGGAACCGCCTGCATCGTATGGTCCTCCACATTACCCGCCTATCGCGGAACACCGATGCGCTACATCGATTTAATGGGTGGCCGTAAGCCGCATATCATGTGCAGTCATAACAATGGCATGGGCAAGCTAACTACCGTAGTCTATAAAAGCTCCACGCATTACTATTTGCAGGATAAAAAGAATGGAACGCCCTGGATCACGCAACTGCCTTTCCCTGTCCAGGTAGTTGCACAAACCATTATTACCGAATCAGTCACCAACGTCAGATATACTACGCAGTATACCTATCACCATGGCTATTATGATGCTGCAGAACGGGAGTTTCGTGGGTTTGGCAGAGTAGAACAAACCGATACAGAAGACTTTGATGTATTCACTGCCGCCAATCCCGCCAACGAACATCATCAGCCACCAGTGCTCACCAAAACCTGGTTTCATACCGGCGCCTTCCTCGACAGAGAAAGGATCCTCAGTCAATTCAGCCAGGAATACTGGTCCGTACTTTTTAAGAATAATGGATTTAGCACCACTGCAACAGAGTATGCACTACCCGATGCGGTGATAATACCCAATCCGAAACTGAGCGGATTTTCGATAGACCAGCTCAGCGCCGCCGAGTGGCGCGAAGCCCTCAGAGCCTGTAAGGGCATGGTGCTGCGCCAGGAAATATTTGGACTCGATGCATCGAAAAGAATAGCGGATGAAAAGTTAGCTCACAACTATGCAGACAATGATCCCGCTTTTATCACCTTCAAAGCCGCCGCTTGGGAAACGGAACAAATTCCATTTTCCGTAGCAACACACAACTGCCTCATTGAATTATTACAGGAACGCGGGATCAATAAATACGCCGCTTTCCTGGTAAAAGAAAGTGAAGCAATTAACTACGTATATGAACGACAGGCAACAGATCCCCGCATTGCACATACGCTTACCATTGACACCGATGAACTGGGCAATGTGCTGGAATCTGTATCCGTGGTATATCCCCGGCAGCAGCAGGAACCTTTGCTGCAACCGGCTCCGGGCGATTCTCCCGCCACCGCATCGGCAAAACAAAAAGCAAAAGAAGCGCAGCAGCAACAATGGATCACTTTTACACGGAATAGTTTTACAAAAGATATTATCACACCGGAAAATTATTACCTGAGAAAATCCTGGCAAACGCAAACCTATGAGCTCACCGGCTTTACACCGGGTGTTGGTCATCCTGCTTTTACGATCGCCGACTTCAAAGGGGTCATAGATCCCACTCCCGAAATTGCCTACCAGCAAACCGCCAATAATCTCTCGCCCCAGAAACGTTTGACGGAGCATGTTAAAACCATCTTTTACAATGCTTCCCTCACCTTACCGCTTGCCGAAGGCTTGATGGAAGTACGCGGCGTCACTTACGAAAGCTACCAACTGGCGTATACACCCGGCCTGTTGCAGGATCTTTTTATGCCCGATGCTTTTTCTTTACCTTTTGTAGTCGGAGATACAGACCTGCAGCAGGGAGGCTTTATATCCGATGCTACTAACTGGTGGATACCATCAGGCACTATACAATTCTGTCAGAATGGTGAAACGCTGACTAACATAAAAAATCGGTTCTTTAGTCCTGTTAGCTATACCGATCCGTTGCAAAGTATCTCCACCGTATTTTACGATCCATATTACTTATTCCTGCAACGAACACTTGATGCCCATCAGAATGAAACAAGGGTACTTACATTCAGCTATCGTACGCTGTCGCCATTGCGCATGCTGGATATCAACGATAATATTTCTTCCGTCATCACAGATGAACTGGGACTGGTGAAAGCCACTGCCATAGAGGGGAAAGCCAGCAACGACCCGTTGCAGGGACAAGAAGCCGACAACTTAATCGGGATCACCGCCTACACCGGATCACCTGAATCCGGAAATATAGCCACCTTCTTTGCATTAGCTAATACAGCAGCACCCGGTATCTGCGATTACACCCAATTACAAACGCAGGCCCGGCTATTACTCCACAACGCCTCAGTAAGAATGGTGTATGACTTTCATCAGCACCCCTGTGTAGCGGCCGTCATTAAACGGGAGCAACACGCCGCGGTTAATCCGGATAGCCCGCTGCAAATCAGTTTTGAATATACCGATGGATTTGGAGAGGTAGCCATGAAAAAAATACAGGCAGAAGCCGGAGAAGTACAACTGCCTGATGGCTCCGCGTTAAACACCGGCACTCAATTACGCTGGGTGGGCAATGGCCGGACCGTGTTGAATAATAAAGGCAATCCTATCCGGCAATATGAACCGTATTTTTCTACTACGCCCGCCTACGAAAACGATCCTGCCTGGGTAGAAAAAGGCGTTTCTCCTATCCTCTACTATGACGGCACCGGTAGAAGCGTTAAAACCGAACTACCCAATGGAACGTTTAACAGGGTGGTATTTGACGCCTGGAAGCAATGCTCTTATGACGTCAACGACACCGTTAAAGAAAGTGCCTGGTACGCCGCACGCATTAACCTTCCTAACCCAAATGATCCGGAGAAAATAGCCGCTATAAAATCAGCCGTGCACTACAACACGCCTTCCTGTGTTATCACCGATACATTAGCCAGACCAATACTGAGCATAGATCATAATCGCTGGGAAGACGGCATCGGCAACGTGCTGGAAGAAAAATATTTTAGCCGGGCAAACATGGACATAGAAGGAAATACTTTGACCATTACAGACGCCCGTGGTAATACCGTGATGGCATGGCGCTATGATATGCTGGGCCACCGGGTAGTACAAACAAGTATGGATACCGGCAAACGCTGGACACTGCATAACATCATGGGCAACCCCGTAAAGATATGGGATGAACGATGCCACGAACTATCGTTTGAATATGATGCCTTACACCGGCCAACAGGCAAACGCATCAATGGAGGCGATACCGTTATTTATGCGCAGKCCCTGTATGAAAAAGTAGTGTACGGCGACAAACCCGCCATGACCGCCGCAGAACGCGCTGCAGAAAAATTACTGAACCGCATCGGCCAGTTGAAAAATTTGTATGACAGCGCCGGCAAAATCATCTCCGGCACCTTCGATTTTAAAGGCAACCTGCTGGATACCACCCGCATATTTGCACTGGATTATAAGCACATGCCCAACTGGGATATGGTGAACCCCGACAGCTTACTGGCCACGTCACCGGAATATACACGTACCACCTTTACTGCGTACGATGCGCTGAACAGACTTATCCGGCAAACAACCCCCGACAATAAAATCACCACACCGGACTTTAATCCAGCCGGATTACTCAACGCTGTTACTGTTCATGAAAACGGCCATGACAGCCCCTTTATAAAAAACATTGACTACAATGAAAAAGGACAACGCAGCGGTATCTTATATGGCAATGACGTATTAACTAAATATAAGTACGATCCCCTCACCTTCCGGCTCAGCAGTCTTGTTACCACCAACAGTACTGCCAAAAAGTTACAGGATCTGCAATACGTATACGATCCCACCGGCAACGTGCTCCGGATAAATGATCCCGCGCTGCCTGATACCTTCTTTAAAAATACCCTCGTGACAGCAGCCAATGAATATACTTATGATGCGCAATACCGCCTGATCAATGCTACCGGCAGAGAAGCCGATATCATTGTTTCATTGGGTACCACCGATAACTGGAATGACCTTCCTTTTATAAATCAACATGCTACCAGCGATAACAATGCATTGCGGAATTACAGTCAGCGTTATCAATATGATGTGGTAGGAAATATTAAACAGATGGGGCACAGCGCTGGTACAGGTTCCTGGACAAGAGATTATTTGTACGAAGACCATAACAACCGGATAAAAAGTACCACCATTGGCAGTCAAACCTGGTTATATCCACACCATGCACAGCACGGCTTCATGACTGCTATGCCGCACCTGCCGGTGATGAACTGGAATTTTAAAGAAGAACTGCAAGCCACGGCACAGCAGGTGGTCAACAACGGCACACCGGAAACGACTTACTATGTGTACGACGGCACCGGGCAAAGAACCCGGAAAGTAACGGAATATGCTGCCTCCGATGGCAATACGCCTTCCAAAAAAGAAGAGCGGATCTACCTCGGCAGCTATGAAGTATATAATAATTCCAGTGGGCTGGTAAGGGAAACCCTGCATGTGATGGATGACAAAACCCGTATAGCAATGCTGGATACAGAAATTGCCCCCGCTGTTATTATAGGAGGCAGTCAGCAACAGGCGCCGGTAGTAAAAACCATCAGGTATCAGCTGGACAATCACCTGGAAAGCGTTACCCTGGAGCTGAATGAAAATGCACAAATCATCAACTATGAAGAATATCATCCCTTTGGTACTACCGCCTTTCAGGCGAACAACGCTGCTATAAACGTAGCGGCTAAACGCTATCGCTACACCAGCAGAGAACGGGATGAAGAAACCGGATTGGAATACCACAGCGCACGATACTATATTACCTGGCTGGGACGATGGTGTAGCGCCGATCCCATTGGCACCGGTGCAGGATTAAATCTTTACCGGTATGCACGAAACAATGCCGTTACCCGATCGGACGTCAATGGCAGGGCTGATATTGCCATCCACCAGTATCTTACCATACTCATTGCATCGCAGTATGTAGGTGATGAGGAGGCCATGAATATAGGCAGAGCTTCTAATGTAAGTGACCGGAGAGATAAGCTGGACGCCACCAGCAACAGCATGAACTTTTTTGGCCACTATGTAAAGGAAACGAATATAGAAGGCCATGCCTTGTATAATGGTACCACAGAAGAGAAATTCAGCCACTTCTATAACAAATTCAAAAAGGAGACCTCACCAACACTGGAAGGTGCCGGAGAAAACCTGTTGCATCCTATACAGGATGCGCACTACCATAAATCCGAATACCTGCTGGGCGACAGATTAGGGCATCTGATGTTCCCGGAAGCCGACCTCGCAGTACGTGGTAAAAGCTTTGAGGATTTTATGGCATTGGTAAGGGATAACGAAAAGGCACTCGAACTAATGCAAGACAAAGGTGTAATCACAAAAGGTCATTCAAAACTGGGAAAAATTTCAGAGAAGGAATGGCGGAATGTATACGAAGGATTGAAAAAAGTGGAAGATGAATACGAAGATGCATTTTTCCTGTTGAATGGTGGTGGTTTAATACCCATCATTGGTATGATCGCCGGCACCATTGGCGCAATGATAGGCACCATTATCGGGGCCATTGTTGGCGCTTTCATCGGAGTATTCAGCAGTCGTAAATCGAAATCCTATGGAAATGGTGGTATAACGGGATCAGAATGGATAGGAGAAGGTGCTTCATTTGGTCAGTTAATTGGCGGCGCTATCTTCGGCTTAGCCGGCCTGATTGCCAGCCTGTTTAAATCCAAATGGCCTAACCCGGTGGGTTCCGTTAATGAAGGCGAGTCCACTTTTATGAAAGAAGTGTTAAGCAAAAAAAGAGGCATGGAAGTAGAAGGCCCTCTGTCTTCAAAATCCAAGGAAGAATTTTGCCCTGCACTTCCGGAACAATATAGTTACATGTGTATATAGCTGATAATAACAAACAATAAAATTCACTATCATGATAGCCCCCAAAAGCGATTCCACCCATCTTTTTCATGCTGATTTCGGCAATGACAAAGCCTTACTGAGCACTTTTACAGCGCTGCTAACAACCCATAACGGGGACGCGAAAGCTGCTATATCCACCCTGGAAGGAGATAAAGCATTTACTCCTGAACTATTGAACAAGCTGCAGTTTACTGCTGCATTGGCCACCTGGTCGGGCAACAACGCGCACATTGTAGACAAATTCCAAAAGGACGCTGCCACCAATACCCTGCGGGATATTGCGCTCCGCTTCAATCAAACTTCCTTGGCCGATAGCATTCCGGATGATGCAATACCTGCAGGCACAGATAAAACAGATTTCGCAAAAGCATTGCATACCCGCCTTTTTCAGCACGAGCCAACAGCAGTGGTAGTTAACATGGTGAAAGATCCGGAGGTCCCCCTTTTAAATACCCCCTCCGGCGCCACTACCGCAACGATACTGGAAAAAAATCCGGACTTTAATATCCGGTCGCATCCTGTTTATGATTTGTTGAATAAGGCAGATGTATTAAAAGATGTCTCACCGGATGATCAGGAAAAAGTAAAAAACGATTTAAAATCATTACAGAGAATAGTTCGGGTAAGCCCGGCTCCGGAAGCCGTACCGGCGCTGTTATCCGCTAATTTCACCACTGGCTTAAGCATCAGTGAAATGCCCCGGCAGCAGTTCACCAACATGATGACGGCCAATGGCCTGGATGAAAACACAGCGGCCAGCATCCATGAAGCAGCCATGGCAAGACGGGTAACCGGAGAACAAGCCATGGCATCTGCCATAGAAACCATGCGTGGCACCGGCATCGCTTTAATTGATCAATCAATGAATGCAGCCAGCCAGGCCACTACCAACACCATACCCACCAGCCCATTGGATTGGAATGCCCTTTTTGCAGATGCCGACTTCTGCGAGTGTGGCGAATGTACGTCCGTATACAGCGCAGCTTCTTACTTTGTGGAGCTGCTGCAATACTTAAGGAATAACAACCTAAGTGAAAAAGAATCCGGCGCAGATCCTTCCATCAAAATAAAAAGTAACCCGGCAGATATTTCAGGAACACCCTTACAAAAACTATTTGATCGCCGCCCGGACCTCGGCTGCCTGGAGCTCACCTGCGCCAACACCAATACCATTCTGCCTTACGTAGACCTGGTAAATGAAGTAATGGAGCAATATGCGGTGTACAATGATCCAAAAAAATTAAAGGCATTTAATGTGTCCAACGAAACCAGCAGCGAATTGCTGGCACAGCCACAGCATACTAACTACCACGCCTACACGATCTTATCAAAAGCAGTATATCCGTTTAACTTACCCTATCATCAGCCTATTGATGTGATCCGGAACTACCTGGAGTTCCTGCAAACCAGTCGCTACGAATTAATGGATACCTTCCGCTCACCCCGGCAAATCCATGCTACCCCCACACCTGATCCGGTAGGCAGCGACGCGGATGTCGCCAGTCCCGACCCGGATCCTACTGCAGCCAGGAATGTACAACTGGATCAATATCATCTTGAATACCTTACCCGTGCCACGGATGCTGAATATTTAAAGATTACCCAGGATGAATACATCATCCTGACAAAGGAAGCTTTCGTCAGCAGAAATCAATGGGACATCCAATGCAATCATGCTAACACCGCGAAGGCATACCATGATGCCATCCAGGTGAAGCCTGTTTGCGACTACTACGGCTATGACGATCCGTCCAAAACCACCACTGTCAATACCGCAGAGATGCTCAGCACCAATGAGGCAACAATGGTGGGACTCCAATTTGTAAAGCGGCAACTGTTGCCACGTACAGGCATTCAGTATTCGGAGCTGGTGGCATTATTGAAAACCAGGTTCCTGAATTTTATGATGCCGGAAGGCAGGGCATTGACCATTATGGAAAGCCTGCCCTTCAGCTATCGCTACCTCATGACGCTGTCGTTAAAAGAACAACTGGAAGCCATCCACAATCCTGAAAAATGGGCGGCATCAAAAGGGCTGGACTTTAAAAAACCAGCACCTGACCCTTGTCAGCCGAAACAACGGGAGCGACCCATAGATCTCAAAGAAATAGAACACTGGCTGATTTGTTCGTTTAAACAAGTGGGAAAAATAATTGTGCTCGACGAAGGCTGTCATTGTATCAATGGCACCCTGATCGTGAATAGCCCCACCCACAATGTAGCCGCAGCGGTGGCGCCATCTGCCATACAATTTGAAATACGGGATTGTGTGTTGTACAGAGAAGAAAGAAAACAATCTATCCGCATGGCAACGATAGATTGCAAAACAGGTATCATCACCTTTGAAGGGGAATACAAATCTTATAATGACAGCTTCAAAAGCTTAACAGGATCAGTTGTACTGAATAATAAAACCATCGGCCATTTCCAGAACAACAAATTCAGCCGGGTCGATTTTACTGCCGACTGCGACATTTCAAAAACCGTGATGATTCATTTAGATGGCTCCCCTGTTACGGAAGCGGAATACGATCGCTTCCACCGCTTTATCCGCCTGTGGCGTAAACTGGAATGGAGCATCGATGAAACAGACAAAGCCATCATGAGTTTGTCTTACACTGCCGGCAACACATTTGATCCGCTTGAATGCCAGCGTAAAAGTGTAGACGACTGCAGCTGCGAAAACAAACAATTACAGGTATGGCTCCATTATAACATTAACACCGCACTCATTCATGAGTTGGTGGCCGTAAAAAAATTACTGGACCTCACCGGGCTGGAGTTGATAAAGCTACTCTCCTTCTGGAGCAATATCAGCACCGCAGGCGATCCTTCGCTGTATGCCCGCCTGCTGCTAACACATAACATTACCGGAGAAGACACCGTTTTCCAACCGGATAGTGACGGCAATTACCTGACCACCCCCATTCTTATTAAAGATCACATCCCGGTGCTGATGTCCGCATTCAATCTATCCTCAGATGATTTGAATGCAATCCTCACCCAGCATCCTACCCTGGTGAATCTGACACTGTCCAACATTTCTTTTATTTACCGGTATACTTTACTCGCAAAAGTAGTAGGCTTACGAATGCCGGATTTCATTGCAGCATGGCCCATTTTCGGCGATCCATTCACCAGTGCGGATGCAACACTCACCTTCATCAACAACTGGACAAAAATGGATGATGCGGGATTTGATTACCGGCAACTGAATTATATTCTCCATAACATTGATAATACTAAAAAGCCGTTTACGCCCGCCCTCATCACCATTCTTCAACTGGCCAAAAACATGTATGACGGCCTGAATGGAATTGATACCGCGAACCCGGATCTGGTGGCTGCTGACCCTACCGCTTCTCCCGATGACCAACAGGCCGATCTGCAAAACCAGGCGTCGAACGACCTGGTAAAATCGAAAGTCAGTTTATTATATAACCAGGCGGAAGTAACGCTCATCATGGGTATCCTGAATGGCACCAATGTATTCAGCACCAATGTGCCCGTACATCTTGATACCGCCCGCGATGGTCTTGATAGTAAAAATGACCTCATTGCCAGCCCACCATCTGCCGATCTGCTCTCGTTAAGGACTAAACTGATTTATGACTGGGCCAATGGTCGTATCCAGGTAACGGGCGTTCTTACCCCCGGAGAAATCACCGCGTTTAATGATTTGAGTATTGATCCCAACTGGGATCCATCTATGGACCGCATCACCAAACAACAGGACAAACAATTTAAGCTGCTGTTAGCAGGTGTATGTGATTCGATCAAAAGTATTTTATTGCAAGGCGATAAAGTAGTGACCGCCGACCAGATGATAGATGGACTCCCCGACCCCAATACTGCACCGGTAAAGCGACTCGCTTTTCTGAATGTTTTTCTGCCTTATCTCCGTCAACAGTTATATCACAGCTTTATCATCAACCGCTTGTCGGATCAAACGGGGATGGACCTGGCTGTAACAGATTTGCTGGTGTCCACCATTTTAAAGGTACCTGCTATTCCCACACCGGTATCGGTTTACAACGTATTTGAAAGTATTAAAAACAGCACCGCTCCTGCTGCCACCGGCTGGAATGGCTTTCTCATTCCAGCTTCCGACAGTGTAGTGACGTTCATCGTGCAAAACGGCAGCACAACAGTGGCGCCGGTGATATTGCTGGGTAACACAGCACTTCCTTTTGTACAGCAGGATGATCCTACCAATGAATGGTGGTCGGTACCTACTAAATTGCTGGCAGGGAAAATTTACACCTTCCAGGTAAACGACCTGGATAGCTCTTTAAAAGACCTGAGCTGGAAAACGGCTACTGCGATGCCCGCGCCCATTCCTACCGCCGTTTTACTACCTGATTTTGCCAGCAATAGTACCAGCGCCGCCTATACCCTGCTGATAAAAGCGGCCATACTCATTAATGGATTTAGTATCAGTGCAGATGAAGTCAACTATATTTTTGAAAATGTGCCCGATTTTGGTATTGACTTTAATGCCCCCGATATTACCCAGTGGCTGCGGCTGGAAGCATATACCAGGTTGCGCAATTCACTGCCGCCAACCGGTACCAATTTGCTGGAATTCCTGCAATGGACTGGCACAGTCGGCATAGACAAAACGCAGCTGATTCCCAAAATAGCCGCATTAACATTGTGGGATAAAATTGCTATCGGTAAGCTGATTACGCCTGCACATTTTAACTGGAACGATCCGGTATATTTCAAAAACGAAATCAATTTACTCACCCTGCAGCAGGCCATTGGTGTAACCAGCAAAATAGGAATGGATGTGGACCAGCTATTTGACTGGGCGCAGCCGGGAGCGACCTTCTCTGTTTGTCATACGATTGCAGAAAGCATTAACAAAGCTATTCATGCCAAATACAAACAAACGGATTGGGAACAGGTCATCAAACCTGCTAACGATCTGCTGAGGAACCATCAAAAAGATGCACTCATCGGCTATTTGCTGGTAGATGAAAAAATACAAAACTGGGGCGTAACGGATGCCAATGGTCTTTTTGAATATTTCCTGATTGATGTGCAGATGGATGCGGTGATGGAAACCTCCCGGATTGTACAGGCCATATCATCCGTACAATTATTTATACAACGTTGCTTCCTTGGACTGGAAGCAGACAAATCAGGCATCTCCAACGATATCCTTGACCGCGACCGCTGGGATTGGATGCAGCGCTACCGCGTATGGGAAGCCAACCGGAAAGTATTTTTATATCCCGAAAACTGGATTGAAAGTGATCTCCGGGACGACAAAAGCGCTTTCTTCAAAGAACTGGAAAGCGAACTACTTCAAAAAGATATCAATAAACAAAATATTACCGATGCCCTGAAATCCTATCTCTATAAAATACACGAGATATCGAATATGGAAGTGGTGGGATTTTATATTGATGGCACCCCAACGGGCAACCAATGGTCGCCCGGGGCAAAGCTCCATGTATTTTCCCGTACACGTAATACGCCTTTCTTCTTCTACTATCGTTACCTCGACCTGGTGGAAAGTAACTGGTATCCCTGGGAGAAAATGCAGATAGATATTCCCAGTTATGATATCACGGATAAAGAAATTCTGATGGTCGTTTCGGGTACGCACAAATACAAATCACCCTATACCCATTTCTATCTTACCCATTGCAGTATTAAAGGTTACCTGCCCAACACACCTGATTTTTCAGGTGGCAGTTATACCTGGAAAGGCAACGTAAATACCATCGGTGTCCTTAAAAAAATCTCCATCCACGTTCCTGCCCTTGATGGAACCGCCGTAGGAAGAATCATACAAACAAGCTGGGATAAAGATAATTTTACCGGGATATTTATGGGGCTGTTAACCAGGACAAGAAATACGAATGGTTGCTTCCTCATACCAGTAGTCTGGAACGACCGCCTCTTGATCTTCTTCCCACAGATGATCAAAAAAACAAAACCGGCGGAAAACGGAAGTACAACTTTTAATGACCTGGCTAAAACTTCTTCCAACGATAACCGGCCTATTGACTACTATGAAATAAAAATGGGCTGGAGTGAATACCAGAATGGTAAATGGACACAAAAACAAATTGGAAGTGACTTCTTCAATTCTGCGCCCATCAGTATTATGCAGGATATAGAGTACTTTAAATTTGTACCAGTAGTATATCCCGATCATGTGCTGATCAATGTGGATGATAAATACGACAGTGACGGTACCTTCAGAGGAGCATTCAGTTTTAATGGCAATGTCATCAACAATGCCAGCCCGGTGACCACAGAAGCAATTCCGATCGATTTCTTCAATCAGTCGAAAGGAGATTTGTATTCCTGGCAAATAGCTTCTTCCGATAAAAAAAGAGTCAATAAAGATATCTATTTTGAGTCGCCGGACCTGGTGGAGCTATCGAATGGCTTACCAGGGACCAATAATTTCAATCATCCTTTTAGCAGCAAGTTGCTGGGCAACATCAACCTCCCGGATGTAGCCAGTTTCTTTGGTTTTAACTTATCTCCCGCTATCAACAAAGGCGATACTTTTGGCGCCTATTCCAACCAACAGGTACAAACGTATCATGAACTGAAGCGCCCTTACTCCCTCTACAACTGGGAGCTGTTTTTCCATGCGCCCATGATGCTGGCCAATGCGCTGAGTGAAGGTCAGCAGTTTGAGGAAGCCATGAAATGGTACCATTATGTATTTAACCCGATGGCCAAAGGTAAGGATGATACCAGGTTCTGGCAGTTTGCACCATTTAAAGAAATAGATTCAAAAAGTATTCTCGATAAAATATTCAATCAACTACAGGCAAATACTGCTGCCGGAGAAGACATGACCGAATGGCGCAACCATCCGTTTATGCCGCATGTAGTAGCCCGTAATCGTCCCGTAGCATATATGAAGTGGGTGGTCATGAAATACATTGATAACCTCGTGGCGTGGGGAGATTATTTATTCCGCCAGGATAGTATAGAAAGTATTAACCAGGCCACACAAATGTATATCCTGGCATATCATATACTGGGACAGCGTCCTACCTTTATTCCTGTTCGCGGCAAAATTCAGCCGCAAACCTATAAATCCCTGCTGAACAAATGGGATGCCTTTGGCAATGCCATCGTAGAACTGGAATTGGTGGCACCCTTTAGTAATCAGCTGATCGCGCCGGGAGTGGTGAATGCGCAGAAGGAAATTGAATACGCCAACATTTTTGGATTTGCTTCTACCCTCTACTTCTGTATTCCCAACAACCCTACCCTCATGGGATATTGGGATACACTGGACGACAGGCTGTTTAAAATCCGGCATTCCGAAAATATAGAAGGGGTATTCCGGATACTGCCGCTGTTCCAGCCACCGATTGATCCGGCCCTGCTGGTAAATGCCGCTGCACAAGGCTTAAGTATAGACGCCGTATTGAATGACCTCAACACTTCCATGCCTAATTATCGTTTCTTTTACCTGTTGCAAAAGGCCCTGGAATTATGCAATGAACTTAAATCACTTGGCGCCGCAATATTGTCTGCTATTGAAAAAGGAGACAATGAATCTTTATCACTCATTCGTGCAAAACATGAAGGTGTGATGCAAAACCTGCAGATGGAAATCAAGAAAAAACAGGTAGATGAAGCACTGAGCGCTCTGGAAGGATTACAGCAAAACCGTAAATCTCCTGTTTACCGCATGCAGTATTATTTGCAGCTCATCGGTGAAGATGCCGGAAAAGTACCTGACATAGATACTGACTATTCGGAAATCGCCAATGCCATTGAAACACCAATAGATGACAGTGGGTTGAAATTAATTGCTTACGAACAGGAAGATATGAACATGGCCTCGCTGGCTGCCGGCTTCCAACTGGCCGCTGGCACGCCGGAAGTCATCGCCGGAATATTATTTGCCATCCCGATGATTACCGGGGCAGCAGAGCCCTTCGGCGTGGGTGTAGGCACCAGCTATGGTGGCAGCAATTTAGGACAGGCTGCACAAACCATGTCTAAGGCCCTTCAGATGACCGCCAACTATATGTCGTACCAGTCGGCCAGCGCCGCCAAGAAAGGAGGCTTTAAACGCGCCCTGCAGGAACGGGTGATGCAGGCCAATGCTGCAGGTTATGAAATCAAACAGATCGATAAACAGATCGCCTCGCAGCAAATAAGGATTGCCATGGCAAACCAGGATATTATCAATCAGCAAAAGCAAATAGATAATTCCCAGGAAATAGAAGACTTCCTGAAAAATAAATATTCAAACGCAGAACTGTATACCTGGATGAAAGGAAAGCTGAAAACCTTGTACCGGCAGGTGTATAGTGTAGCCTACGATATTGCGCAAAAAGCCGAGAAAACATATCGCTTCGAACGGGGCCTGTCGTCCACCAGCTTTATCCAGAGCGGCTACTGGGATGCCAGCCATGATGGTTTACTGGCCGGTGAACAACTGTATGTGGGCTTAAAACAACTGGAAGCCGCTTACCAGGAAAACCGGGGATATGATTATGAAATCAATAAACATATTTCTATCCGGCAGCTAAATCCACTGGCGTTATTGTCGCTGAAGGAAAATGGTTTCTGTGAATTCTCCATACCGGAATACATTTTTGATATGGACTATCCCGGACATTATAAACGCAGGATCAAGGCGGTATCCATTTCTGTTCCTTGTATTGCCGGTCCATATACCGGCTTAAATGCCACGCTGCGTTTGCTGGATCATACCTTCAGAAATTCTGCCCTCGCCACCACCAATAATTATCCGGAAAAGACGGATGAAAGTGATGACCGGTTTATGAAATTCATGGTGCCCATTTCAGCTATTGCCGCCAGTTCCGGGCAAAATGATAGCGGTATGTTTGAATTAAATTTTAAAGATGAGCGTTACCTGCCGTTTGAAGGTGCCGGCGTGATCAGCAAATGGCGTTTTGAGCTGCCTACATTCCAGCAATTCGATTATGATACCATTACCGACATTATTATTTCTATCCGCTACACCGCTGTAGAGGGAGGCGACCGGCTGAAACTTGCTGCGACAAAGAGTGTCACCAACTTCATCAAAAAAACCGATGACCTGGCAAGAGAAGAAGGACTGTTTATTTTTGTGGACCTGAAACACGATCTGCCTACAGAATGGCATAAGGCGATGACCATAAAAGATGCGTCCGGCAACAATACGATGGACCTCAGCAAGCTGACCAACTTCCTGCCTTATTACGCTACCTATACTTCGAAGCATTTGGTGGTGCAGGATTTCTTCCTGGTATCCAGTGATCAGACGGCCATCTTTTCTTTAAATAGTGCTCCATTAACGGATAGTCAGCCTATAGGCGCATTAAAAAGCCTCGCGCTTACGGAACCGGCAGATGCTATCAAAGACTGGAAGCTAAGTATACAAAGCATGGCAACACCCATTGATAAAGCGTTTGTGGTGTTGCGGTTTACGCTGAGTTAAACATCCGGAGATATCCCGGTTGTTATAATATTTCAAAAAAAACGGATAGCAGGGATGATACTACCTGCTATCCGTTTTTAATAATAAATAAACAATTTTACTGCTTCACCAGTTTTACAAGAGCTTCTCTTCCATCCTGTTTAATAATCACAAAGTATACACCGCGGTTCAGGTCATTACCAAAACGCACCGGTTGCCTTGCGGGGAATTTTAGTTGTTTTATTTCCCTGCCGAAAAAGTCCAGCACCAATACCTGTATCTCTTTATTGTTGCTATTCGTTACCGTTAATGTGAAATCACTGTTGCTGGGATTGGGATAAGCCACGGCACTCAGCAAGCCGGCCTGTAATGGTGCATCATGATTAGTGGCGGCTATAGAGGTATCATTTTGTTGGATGGTGGACCAGGTAGCTACTTCCCTAAAACTATTATCCAGCTTAAGTTCCACGCTTGCAGGTGCGTTACCGGCATTTGCCTGTAACAGGTATTGGGTCCCCAGGAATAACATCGTTTTTTCAGATCCGGTTGCGGCATACTTAGGCAGCTGACTATATCCTTTGGAAGTAGCATTCAGCGAATCTGCGTTGTACCATATCTTCACTCCAAATGTACCATTCCCTCCTGCTCTCCGGGCTGAAACCTTCAACTGCAGTAGGTCACCAGGTGTATATACTACAGGACTGCCGTTCAGTGGAATATGGAATAGCTGGCTGCTGCTCAACGAATTTCCGTTCAACTGCTGATTCAGCAGGGTGCCGGATGCTACGGATGTTCCATTCAGTATCAGTTCCGCACGCAGGTCTGCCCTCCTTCCGTTTACTCCATTATTGGTGGTTCCCGCAAAGAGACTAACGGTGTTGAATACACTTTTTTGATATTGCACCGTCACGGTCTGCACGGCTATATTCTGATTACCTGCACGGTCGGTGGCTGTCCACCTGCGTTGGATGAGGTAATTGTAGTGCGCTGTTTTTGTGGTGTCGGCGTCCTGCAAACTGCTGTCTGCATAAATCACTTCCGCTGGTATACCACTATTGTCTGTAGCGGCGGCATAGCCGGTAACAGCCGGCGCAGCAGAAGTATTGTAATCAATTGTTGTGTCAGCAGGTATGGTCAGTAATGGCGCTATAGTATCTACAATATCAATCAGCAACACCGGCCGGGTTTTCACATCTGTTACCTCCCTGGAAGAAAAGGTCGCATCATTTGATTGCCCAGACACGGACGAGACAACTGCCAGTGTAAGTGTTTTATCGCCCGCCAGTTCCTGCAATACAGGCCCTGTGATATCCCATTCTACATAACCTGCTTTCTTACCCGGCTGGCTGGCCAGTAAAGTGGCGGTTGCAGGCTTATTATTCCAGGTGATGCCCGTTTCTGTCCAGCTATCATCCTCACATTTCCAGATTTGCCATTGCGTGCCGCCAATCGTTGAGCCAGCACCTGCAATGTTCATCCGCAGCCTCGCGGTGTCAATATTGGTGAGGTCCTTTACGTCCAGCTTCAGATAGGTAGTTCTGCTAAAGCCGCTATTACCATCCTTTTTCACCACGAGGCCGAGGTCCCTGCCATAGTTAGTATTGGCAGTACCACCATCACGCACATACGAATCTGCTATGGGGAAAGTGCCACCTACAACAATACCGCTGCTGGCAGAAAAAGCGGTGGTTCCATCCTGGTAGATCACTTTTGCCAGGAGACTATGCGTACCGGCTGTTGGATGTGCCCAGTTGAAACCATAAGGAGCAGTGGCAGAAGCACCTATTTTTATACTGTCTGCATAAAACTCTACCATCTGCACAGGGCTATTAATCACGGCAGCGTTGGCAGTAAAAGGTATGGCTACTCCCGCAGGAAAAGCTGCATAGTCTGCCGGCGCAGTAAGACTAACCGCATTCAATGTAATATTCACAGGTGCTGAAACAGCACTTTGTCCTCCTGCAATAGTAGCTTTCGTGGTCAGTGTATAACTGCCCGGCGCCGCATTATTCCAGGCGAAAGAATAAGGTGCCGTCGTGTCTTCTGCCAGTTTGGTGCTGCCCTGGAAGAATTCTACTTTGGTTACTTTCCTGGGTCCGAAAGCAGTGGCATTGATCAATATCGTATCACCTGCAGCATACACGGTATTTGACGCCGGCGTAGTGATAGCAGTAGCCACATCATCTCTCAGCAGGGAGGGATCGACTGCGGGGGCCGGTAATCCCAGTGCGTCCAGTTCAGCATAAATAAAGGGGCTCACATTCAGTCCCCAGGTTTTAAAGAAGTTGCCCAGGTTTTCGCCACTGATCTGACAAGCATAGATCATGAACCCGCGCATTTCCGCTTCATCGCCACTTGGTGAAGGCGCTTCATCCCTGCTCCTTTTATGCAGCGTATGGTAAAAGGAGTCTCCATAAGCCAGCCATAGCTGATGAAACATCCCTAGTCTTACAAAGAGTGCGGTGCTGCTGGCGTTAAAATTCTTCGATGCAGCTGGTTGTGCCAGGTACGTAAAAATATTATTCCAGTCGTTGGCACCGATACCCGGATCATTCGGGTGGATGGCCCGCTTGGCGGCGAGGGAATAAATATTTACGCATACTTCAATACAGGTAGACCATGTCCAGCTATAATGCTGATGATGGTGCCCTATTTCATGAAATACACCCCAGCCACCACTGTTAAGGATATACGAAGGCGACAGGATCCAGTTGATACTGCCGGTGGGAATACGTACACGCCCCAACGAAGTAGCGTCAGGATTGCCACTGGCTTTTTCCAGCAGCATCAGCTTATTCTTCAGGAAGGGTGCGTGCACGGGCGTACTGTTGTCCAGGCCGCTGATATCACCTTCCGCCTGCATCACCTGGTCTATCAACTGCAGCAATGTATCCTGATTTTCGTTTTTATATTCCGTGGCCTTCACCCGCGACACCACAATAAATACACGGTTCGCCACCAGTGTTGCGTTGGGTGACAACGTATCTGCGGTCAGCATATTCAGCCAGTCGTTGTGGGTGGTGGCGCCTAGTATATAGAAAGGCATTTCCTGGTAGCCACTCTGGAAAGTCACCTGTACTTTGTTGGCGTCCGATGGATTATCAGCAGCATACTGCAAATAGAGGTCACCTCCATTTACATTCGTAATGGTATTGATGCCGGCGGTGAGCGTATAGGTGGTCACCGTTTGACGGTCGTAAGTGCCTACAATCAGTTTCGGTAAACCAGTACCGCTGATCTGGGTGATGTTTAACACCAAGGGGGTATTGGCGGTAGCTCTCAGTCCTACCGGTTCATAGTCCGCTACCTGCAGGGAAGTTTTGAGCCTGCCTGTTTCTTTGGCGGTGCTGGGTACCTGTGTCAGCTCCCATTGGGAACGGCTGATCATTTTAAAGCTACTGTCTTTTCCCAGGGGAATAACCTGGCTGGACACTGCCGGTAATGATTGGGTTACGGCCTGTGTGCATAACGGCATACCTGCCAGCATCACCAGCAACCGGGTAATAAGTTGTTTTTTCATGTTGATAATAAATGTTTGGACAACCGGGTAATCGTTCACTGTTAGAAAACATATTGCTTCCATTCCGATAGGGCATCGGCCGGGTTTCATCTGGTTGTCAGGGTTTAGGAATTACAAGTTTCTGGATATAAAAATGTGGTAAGGAGGTGGAGAAATAGTCACCTGTGGCAATCGTGTACAGATCGTGTTCATCCTGTAGATTTTGGTTTAATAAATTGATTTACTATATAAAAGTACTTGTCATTTTGGGGTCAGCTACCGGTCAAAACGTTCAATTGTACAGGAAGATTGATACAACGGGGAGGTAATATTCAGCATTATTATTTTATCTTGTCTCCGTATTTGTTATTTTGTCTGATACCAATGCCAACATGTGAATATCAATCAAACTACGGCGGATCGCCTGTCTGTTTTTTATTGCCATCTCATAGCCAGTATAATAAAATATCATTTAATTGAGCGACGGTCATTCTATTGATGCTCCTGACCTTTATAAACGCCTCGCTAACGGCGATGAAGCGGCGTTCAGGAGTCTTTTTGAAATGCATGCGCCACGGCTGCTGGCCATGGCAGCCCGTATTACGGGATCTGCTGCGGTGGCAGACGACCTGGTGCAGGATACTTTTTTAAAAATATGGCTCACCCGCGACCAGCTCACGGAAGTAACCCATCCTGCCGCCTGGATAAAGAAGATCTGCTTTTTCCTGGCCGTGAACTATGTCCGGCGCCAAACGATCCGGGACAAAGTAATGGATGCAGTTGCGCCGGAAAGCGCCATCCCGGTTTCCGACACCGTCGACTTCCAGCAGTTGCTGCAACTGGTCAACAAAGCAGTGGCGCAGTTGCCTGAAAAACAACAACAGATCTACCGCCTGAGCAGAGAACAGGGATTGAGCATCGCGGAAATTGCCACACACATGCAACTGGCTGTCAGCACGGTCAAAAATCTGCTGGTGATGGCATTGAAAAGTATTCGCCAGTCGCTCCTGAAAGCCGGTTATCCCCTGCTGCTGGCCCTATTCATCGATATCCTCAGCTAACGTGAAAAAAACTTTCTTTTTTTTCGGTACCATTCTCCCGCTCAATTGTCTGGTAATAGGGAGAGGGAGATAAAGGGCTTCGTTTACCTGTATTCACCACACATTAAATGGAACAACACACCCGATTACAATATTTACTGAACCGGTTAGTTCAGCGCACGGCCACCACAGAAGAGCTGCTGGAACTCACTACCCTGGTAGAACAGGATAGCGATACCATCAGCGAGGTGGAGTCGCTGCTGGAAGCACCAGGAGCATCAGCCCTGCCGGCATACGATCATCCCCACTGGATGTCAGTGGCCGACAAGATCCTACAGGCCGATAAGCTTTCAGAGCCGGTGACCAAACCGGTATACCGCATTCACTTCCTGCACAAATGGGGCTGGGCGGCGGCAGTGGTACTTATGCTGGGAACGGCCGCCTACCTGCTGAATCATTACCAGCAGCAAAAACCTCCTTCCGGAATGGCTGCAAAGGCCACACCGGATGCCACTCCTGGCAGCAACGGTGCCATATTAACGTTGGCAGACGGCTCAAAGGTGGTGCTGGATAGTATGGGTAACGGTGAAATCACCACCCAGGGCAATACCCGCGTAGTGCTGAAGGATAACGGGCTCCAATACACGCCCGGCGGCACCCTCATGGAAGCCGTGGCTTACAATACCATCACTACGCCCAATGGCAAACAGTTTAAGGTGGTATTGCCGGATGGCACCCGGGTATGGCTGAATGCCGGCAGCGTACTCCAATTCCCGGTGGCATTTACCGGCAAAGAAAGATTGGTGGAACTCACGGGGGAAGCCTATTTCGAAGTGGCGCAACAGGCAACACAGCCGTTTAAACTGAAGGTGCGTAAACAACTGGAAGTGGCGGTACTGGGAACCGGGTTCAACGTAAACGCCTATACGAATGAACAAAATATAGCGACTACCTTAATAGAAGGGGCTGTTCGCGTATCCCTTACCCATGAAGCATCCCAGCCGGTAATTTTGAAACCGGGGCAACAGGTACGCTGGGAGAATCACCAGTTGAAAGTAAGCCCGGATGCTAATGTAGAAAGAGCTATTGCCTGGAAAAACGGTTTATTCAATTTTGAAGGAGTAGGCTTAAGAGAGATGATGCGGCAACTGGAACGCTGGTACAACCTGGAAGTGGTATATGAAGGAAATGTTCCGGATGTACACTTCTTCGGAGAAATGAGCCGGTCATTAAAGCTCTCGGATGTACTGGCAGGGCTGGAAAGTGCAGAGGTACATTTTCGGCTGGAAGAAGGCCGGCGGCTGATTGTGATGCCTTAATATAAAAAAATACTATGCCTGAAATAAAAAAACAAATTAACACGACAGGTCAACCAACATAAAAAAACCGGAAGTGCGACTAACACTTCCGGTCACCTTTGATCGCTCAAAGGGTTGTTCAGTTGATCTTAAACAGGGTTTCGCGACCGCCATTATTAACAACCAAACGCTGCAAATCTATGCAAAAAATTGCTTACTGGAGCCGTTGGGACTTGCCATGCCGGCTCCCAACCAAAATGCTCCGGATTATGAGACTAACAAGTGTCCTCCTTCTTGCCATTTGCCTACATGTATCAGCCAGCACATTTTCACAGTCCATCACCTTTTCAGGGAAGAAAGTGCCAATGGAAAAACTGTTTGCCACCATCAAAAAACAAACAGGATTTGTGGTGTGGGGTAAATCGGATCTGCTGAAACAGGCCGCAGCGATTTCTGTGAATGTTCGCGACATGCCACTGCTCACCTTTCTGGACCTGGTCATGAAAGACCAGCCCTTTAACTACAAAATTGCCGGTAACACGATTATGTTGTCTGGTAAACGCCTTTCACCAACCGATGTAACAGAAGACCTTGCAGGAAAAGAATCTCCCGTAACCGGCCATGTAACCGACAGCACTGGCGCACCTTTGCCCGGCGCCACCGTGATGCTCATGGGCACCAATCAAACTACCATTACCAATATCGAAGGTAATTTTACCATCGTTGCATCCGCCGGGCAGGTGCTGCGCTTTAGTTTTATTGGCTTCAAAACAAAAGAACTGGTGGTAACAGCAGCGATGCTGAAAAGTGGTAACACCGGCACTATTACGCTGTCGGCACTCACTTCCAACCTCACAGACGTAAATGTGACCGCCAATACCGGTTATCAATCTATACCGAAAGAACGGGCCACCGGGTCATTCAGCATCATCACAGAAAAAACACTGGGCGCCCGACTGGAAACCAGTCTCCTCGACCGCCTGGAAGGCACCGTACCCGGACTGTTTATGCAGAATGGTACTGTCACCATTCGCGGCCTCTCCACCCTGTATGGTAACCAGGCCCCTCTTTATGTAGTGGATGGATTTCCGTATGAAGGAGACCTCAACTTTATTAATCCTGCCGACGTGGTAAATGTGACCATCATGAAAGATGCTGCAGCCGCCTCTATTTATGGTACCCGCGCAGCCAATGGCGTTATTTCGATTACCACCCGCTACGGCAGCGCCAGGAAAATGACGGTGAATTTCAGCAGCACCTTTTACATCGTACCTAAACCAGACATTGGTTACATGCACCTGCTCAATGCTCCACAAATGGTAGACCTGCAGCAGGAACTGTTTAATATGTGGCACCCTTCCTACGACGACGGAATTCTGAGAGAAGCACAACCCAAAGTAAATGAGGCACTGTATCAATACGAACAGCACATCATCAGCAAAGCAGAATTGGATGCCACCCTCAACAGGTTAAGAAGTTCGGACGGACAAAGTCAGATCAGGGACCTGCTGATGCGGAACTATTTCCAGCAACGACATGCATTTTCTGCCAATGGTGGTAATGAAATACATCAGTACAACCTGAATATGAACTATACCGGCAACCGTGGCTATGGACTTAAGAGTACCAACGAAACGGTAAACATCGGCCTGAAAGATAAAGTAAAAGTATTCAAATGGCTCGACGCAGATGCAGCGGTATTTACCAATATCGCCAATGGTAAATATGATGCGTTCTACCCTACGTCTTATTACACCCGCATGCCGTATGAGGTATTGCGGAACCCCGATGGCAGCTCCGCTCCATGGAACTACCTGAAATCAAAATATGAAATAGACCGGTTAAAAAACCTGGGCTTGCTGGATGAAACCTACAACCCGTTGGATGATGTTGATAAAAATGATTTCAGATCCACTTCAAATTACTTCCGCTTACAGGGTGGATTCACCGTGAAAATTATTAAAGGCCTTAGCCTGGACCTGAAATATCAGACAGAACGTGGCGGCGGTAACTATGCACAGGTTTTCAGGACCGATGCCTTTTCCACGAAGGATATGATCAATAACGCCACACAAATCAACAACGGGGTGATCAAAAAAAATGTACCGGATGGCGGGCAAATACAGGAAATAAGATCCTCCAACAAGTCCTATACGGCCCGCGCCCAGCTTAACTTTGACCGGCAGATTAACACGCAGCACCATATTACTGCGCTGGCAGGTATAGAAAGAAGAGCAGTGGCACAGGAAAATACTTCTGTATTCAGAATGGGCTACAACGATAATAACCTGCAATTCCTGCCGGTGGATGAATCCCTGCTCGGATACTTAGAAGGGACACAGGCTATTGGTAGTACATTTTCTTACAACTACAGCGATAAAAACTATTTCAGCTATACAGAGGACCGTTACATTTCTGCTTACGGTAATGCAGGATATACCTACAATGGTAAATACAATGTTACCGGTAGTATCCGTATCGACAATTCCAATCTCTTTGGTACAGATCCCCGTTACCGGTATCTTCCACTGTGGTCTGCCGGCGCCAGCTGGAGAATATCTGAAGAAGATTTTCTGAAGAATATTTCCTGGCTCAGCAGCCTCAGTATCCGCTCTACCTATGGATTAAGCGGTAACGTGGCTAGAAAAGTAGGCCCATACCTGCAGGCACAATCCGCTTTTATCCGGGAAACAGGTACTACTGGCTCTAACATTATTTACCCACCCAATAAATCACTGAGATGGGAAAAAACTGCCATCACCAATATAGGTGTTGACTTTGCGCTGCTCCACCAGCGGATTTCCGGCTCCATCGATTATTATATCCGCAAGAGCACGGACCTCCTGGGAGATAAAGCCACTGATCCTACCAATGCATTTCCTACCTCACTGATCAATTTTGGTAGTCTGAATAATAAAGGCATAGAGCTGGCGCTCAATACACAAAACATTCAGCAAAAAAAATTCTCGTGGAGCAGTACCCTGGCACTCAGTCTGAATAAAAACAGGATGACCGAGATCAACACAAAAGATCCGAGTGTTGTTGGGCTGACCAGCGGCTATGGCGTAAACAGGGTGGGCTATCCGATGGATGCCGTATTCAGCTTTAAATCTGCCGGACTTGATCCAACCAATGGTACCATGCTGGTATATGATGCTGCCGGAAAAGTAGTGCAAAACTATGATCAGACAGGTGCGCTGGTCATGAACATGACAGATGTAAACGCACTGGAATACAGTGGTACCATGCGGCCTAAATACACCGCCGGCTTTACCAATACCTTTACGTATCATCAGTTGACCTTGAATATCATGGTCATCGCCAACGGCGGAAATGTGATGCGGGATGTAGTGCCCATTCTCAACGGCGCTCTTAACTCCTCCAATACTGATAACCGTGTGATGAATTTCTGGCGTAAGCCGGGAGATGAAAAAATTCCGGGAACTATACCGGCACCAGATCTTAAAAACAACGGAAACATCTATTTTACCCAGACCTGGTATGCAGCTGATCAGAATGTACTCAAGGCCGATTATATCAAAGTAAGGGACATTTCATTGTCTTATAATTTTGCATCGCTGTTATCCCGGACGAAAAAAATATCCTCTGCCAGGTTAACACTACAGGTACAAAATCCTTTCCATTGGTATAAAAACGCTATTGGCATTGATCCGGAAGCCTACTCCGCTTCCTCGTACTCAGCCGCCAGAACCACACCGGTAATGCCAGGTTATATGGCAGGATTAGATGTCACTTTTTAAAACCAACAGCCATGAGGAAAATCTATCTCTCTATCATAACATGCCTGGTAATTTTGTCCGGTTGTACCAAATTCCTGGACATTAAGCCTAAAGATAAATTCATTCCGATTACAGTAGCCGATTATGAAGGTCTGCTCAATTCAGCCAACAACCTTAATTATGGCGATTACTACTGGGACCTGATGACCGATGATGCTTTCCTGCCGGAAGGAGAACCGGGTAACCTGTATAGCAAACAAGCTCTATCGGGTCGCAAGATCTACACCTTCAATCCCCTTCCCTATTCAGAAAGTGATAATGACTATGAATGGAGTGAAGGTTACAAGAGAATTTTTTATAGTAACACCATCATCAATAACATCATGGATGCTACAGAGGGAACGGAAGCTGCTAAAAAAGGACTCCGCGCAGAAGCCCTCCTGAACCGTGCCATGGAGCATTTATTGCTGGTAAATATGTACGCATCGCATTATGATGCCGCCACTGCTGCCACGCAGTTGGGTATCCCCATTGCACTGGTTGCGGACATTAATGCGAAGTTCAAAAGAAATACTATACAGGAAGTATATGACCAGGTGATCAATGATATCAATGCGGCGATACCCGACCTCCCGCCGGATCACAAACTCACAAAATTCAGGGCCAGCAAAGCCGGTGGCTATGCCGCTTTGAGCAAGGCCTATCTTTTTATGGGCGACTATGCTAATGCCAAAAAGAATGCAGACCTCACGCTTGCATTGCAATCGGAACTGGCCAATATGAACGACAATAAAGTTGTTATTCCCGGCCCCTTCCCTAATGTACCCGGCGCACCGGTGGGATGGACGGATATTCCCGATTGTCAGTATAACAAAGAAACGATTGTGGCCCGTCATTTTCTCCGGCCTTTTGGTTTAGGTATGAGTGTTTGCGCCTCTCCTGAGCTGACGGCGCTCTTCAGCAGTGATGATCGTCGCTGGATGCTGTATTATGCTGACGGCTGGCCTCCGGCGCCTCCCTTCAATTATATGAGCCGTTACCATGTAAAATTATTTCTGCGGGGTGATTTTTACAACAACTTTCTGGGCATACCAGAAACCTACCTGGTAAGAGCAGAATGTAATGCGCGCGCCAACAACTTGTCTGCCGCACTGGATGATATTAATAAGTTAAGATTGAACCGAATTACGCCCGCTGCCTATAAAGCCTTTACCCCGGCCGACTTCAGCAATGATGCAGAAAAAGTACTGCGCTTTGTACTGGAAGAAAGACGACGGGAACTGGCTTTCACTGGCATACGTGTGATTGACCTGAAACGATTGAACAAAGAAACCCGGTTCCAGAAAACGGTGACGCATATAGCAGAAGGCAAAACATATGAACTGCTGCCCAACAGTAATAATTATGTACGTCAGCTATGGCCGGCAGCCACCATTTTCAACCCGGACTGGCCACTGAATCCGTAATTTTTTTGTCCTGATTCCTATTCCATGGGTGCCGGTGATGCCGGCACCCTTACTTTCCTGTTGACTTAATCAAATCAGAAAATGCAAGATAACATCGTTAAAATTGAAGGACTCTCTCACCGGTACAGTAAAGACTGGGCAGTGCAGGATGTCAGTTTCGACATCAATAAAAAAGGTATTGTAGGATTACTCGGCTCCAATGGCGCAGGCAAATCCACTACCATGAATATTCTTTGTGGCGTACTCAGTCAAACCCTTGGTAAGGTGCTCATTGAAGGCATTGATATGCGTACACACCCGGAAGAAGCCAAGAAAAGAATTGGCTTCCTGCCGCAGAATGCACCTTTGTATTTGGAACAAACGGTAGATGAATACCTGACCTATTGCGCGCATCTGCGGTTCGTAGATAAACGGCGCATTAAAACCGCAGTAGCAGAGGTGAAAGAAAGATGCGGCGTAGCCCATTTCAGCAATCGCCTGATCGGCAACCTCTCCGGCGGATACCGCCAGCGCGTAGGCATTGCACAGGCATTGATCCACCGACCATTGCTGGTAGTACTGGACGAACCCACCAACGGTCTCGATCCCAACCAAATCCTGGAAGTAAGACAGTTGATCAAAGAAATTGCCACCGATCGTGCCGTTATCTTTTCTTCACACATTCTCTCTGAAATACAGGCTACCTGCCAGGATATCATCATGATTGAAGGTGGCAGGATGGTATTTAAAGACACCATGGAATCTTTCAATAACTACATCGAGCCGGATAGCCTGATTACAACCATGGAAAATCCTCCCCCGCTCACCGTTTTACAAAAAATAAAAGGCATTAAGGAAGTGGAGCTGCTGACAGACAAATCCTTCCGCATGCACTTTGAACCAGCAACAGATATCTCCGGAAGCATTGTGGAACTGAGCGTACAGAACGGGTGGCGATTGAAAGAAATCACCCTGGAAAAAAGTTCGCTGGACGCCATCTTCGCCCAGTTATCTAATAAAAAAACTAAACCTGCTTTAMAGTAATGAAAATAATTATCAGAATCGCCCGGCAGGAGTTGAGCCTCCTTTTTCATTCACCGGTAGCATGGCTCATTTTAATTGTGTTCCCGATACAAATAGGTATTGACTACCTCCATTATATCCAGATGATTGGCCGCGCACAACGTATGGGCAATCATTTTACAGAAGTGACAGCTATGGTATTTGGCGGCAGGGAAGGTTTTTATCCCGGCGTAAAAAGTACGCTGTACTTCTATATTCCACTGCTAACCATGGGCCTGATCAGCCGGGAAACACATAGCGGATCTATCAAATTATTATTGTCCTCCCCTATTAAAGTCAAAGATATTGTGCTGGGAAAATACCTGGCCATGATGGGCTATGGTGCATTATTACTGGTGATTATCTGTTTATACAGTATCTCCGGTGCCTACTTTATTGAACATATCGACTGGCAATTACTGTCATCCGGTGCGCTGGGACTGTATCTGCTGATCTGCGCTTACGCGGCCATCGGTCTATTCATGTCTTCCCTAACTACCTACCAGGTAGTAGCAGCTATCAGCACACTGGCAGTACTGGCCCTGCTGAACTTTATTGGTGGCCTGTTTCAGGGTAATGATACGATAAGACATATTACCTACTTTATGTCTATCTCCGGCAGAACAGAACAATTTATTGCCGGGTTAATCAGCTCCGAAGATGTACTGTATTTCTTCCTCGTCATCGGCTTTTTCCTGACTATTACCTGTATGCGTTTGCAGGATCAGCGGGAAGCTAAATCCACCTGGCTCCGTACTACCAGGTATATTGGGTTGGTGGCTTTTTGTTTCCTCGTTGGCTATATCAGCTCTCTCCCGGCAGCTACCGGTTATATTGACATGACCGTTACCAGGATCCATACACTGGGTCCACAAAGCCGCGAGCTGGTAAAGAAAATGGATAAGCCATTGAAGATTACAACTTACGTGAATATCCTCGATGACAACTATTACCTGGGCTCACCGGAAAAGAAAAGTGCGGATGAAAGATTGATGATCCCTTACCGCCGGTTTATGCCAGACCTGCAAATGAACTATGTGTATTACTATGATTTTGGTGATAACAAAAATCTCTATAAAAATTACCCGGGAGAAACGGATGCCGCCATTGCCAAAAAAGTAGCTGACATACAGGACCTTGACTTTAAAAAGGTACTGCCACCAGCCACTATCCGGAAAATGGTAGATCTGCGGCCCGAAGAAAACAGGCTGGTACGACTGCTCCAATATGGCGATGGTCAAACCTTTCTGCGGTACTACAACGATATGATGATCTATCCGGGTGAGCGGGAATTTACTGCGGCCCTGAAACATATTGTCACACCTTCCCGGATTCCTGTAGTTACTTTCCTTACCGGTAACGGAGAAAGAAGTATTGCCAAAGCCGGAGATGCTGCCCTGAAAACATTTGTAAAAGAAGGCTCCTTCCGTGCTGCGCTGATCAACCAGGGCTTTACGGTGGATACTGTTAACCTGGATCTCCGGCATATTTCTCCTAATACTACCATACTGGTGATTGCTGCATCACAAACCGCGTTCTCTCCCCAGACGCAGGAACAACTGCAGCAATATGTGGCCAGTGGCAGGAACCTGTTCCTGATGACGGAGCCCGGATCACAGGCGGTGCTGGCGCCTTTACTGCAGCAACTGGACGTACATGCCGGCGATGCCACCGTGCAGGAAGAAAGCAGGGACTATGCGCCGGATTTCATCCTGTCTCATTTCTCTGATAAAGCAGGTGCTATTTCACCGGCATTGGGAGCTTATCAGGCCGACAGTGGCGTGGTATCTGTGTCTGGCGCGGTTAACCTGCAATATGGTACCACGTCCGGTTTCCAGGTGGTACCGTTGCTGTTATCGAAAAATAACCAGCCTTTGGCTATTGCCATGGAAAGAAAACAAGCCGGAAAAACGCAGCGGATCATTGTTGCCGGCGATGCTGACTTCATGAGCTCCGCAGAAATTTCCCGTAGAAAACCATCCGTATGGAACCAGCCATTTGCCACAGAAATATTCCGGTGGTTTACCTATGGAGAGTTCCCCATCAACACCGGTGCGATGAGGTCGAGAGATGTAATAGACAGCGATGATGCAGGTATCCTCACCATGCGGATATTTTTCTTTGGGGTGATCCCTGTATCGTTGCTGCTACTGGCAACAGCACTCCTGATTTACAGAAAAAGAAGATAAGCTTAAAACCAACCCGTCATACAAGGTCGCTCCAGATGGAGCGGCCTTTTTTTATAGTATTTACTCCGGTAGCCTTTGTCGCAAATAGTTTAAATTAGTGTATATCAAACATCACATTATATGCTTCCTGTTGATTTTGATTTTCACAACTCCGCCAACCAGGTACCTGTACTTGAAAATTACAATTCATTTACCACCCATCCCCTGCTTCAAAAAGCACTTCAGTTGTATGGTGGCAACTGGATACAGGAGCAGGCCACTGAATTCGGCGCGTTGATGGGAAGTGAAGCGATGCAGCGTGCTGGTGAGCTGGCCAACAAAAATATTCCTGTACTAAAAACGCATGATCGCTTTGGCAACCGCGCAGATATCGTTGAATATCATCCGGCCTATCACCAGATGATGGAAGCAGCCATCCGTCACCAGGTGCATTCCATCGCATGGACGGGCAGCAAGAAAGGCGCCTACCTCGCACACAGCACCTTGTCTTATCTCAAACAACAAATAGATGAAGGCAGTAGCTGTCCTTTAACAATGACCTTTGCGGTAGTGCCTTCACTCAACATCGAATCCGACATTGCCAAAGAATGGCTACCACTGGTACTTTCCAGTGAATACGATGCAAGACCTATTCCATACACCCTGAAAAAAGGCGTCACCTTTGGCATGGCCATGACCGAACCACAAGGTGGCAGTGACGTCCGTGCTAATCTTACTTTTGCGAAACCAGCAGGCAATGGTATCTACAAAATTACCGGCAGAAAATGGTTCTGCAGCGCTCCCATGAGCGATGCCTTCCTGGTGCTGGCCCAAACAGATAAAGGATTAAGCTGTTTCCTGGTGCCCCGGTTCACACCGGAAGGAAAAAAGAATGCGCTCTACTTTCAGCGGTTAAAAGATAAACTGGGCAACAAATCAAATGCATCCGGTGAAGTGGAATTCCACGAAGCCTGGGGACAGCTCATCGGAGAAACAGGTCGCGGCGTGGCCAACATCATGGAGATGGTACGCCATACCCGCCTGGATTGTGCCATCGGCTCTGCTGCCACCATGCAGCGGGCTTTGGCAGAAGCCATCCATCATTGTCGCCACAGAAGTGCCTTTGAAAAAAAACTGATCGATCAGCCACTCATGAAAAATGTATTGGCCGATCTATGTCTGGAATCCGCTGCCGCTACCGCTCTCGCCATGCGCCTGGCGAAAGGTTTCGATGACGCACTTACTGATGAAGCAGCCATGCACTTTACCCGCATCACTACCGCTATCGGAAAATTCTGGAACACCAAAAGAGCAGTGCTGGTACTCGGTGAAGCCCTGGAATGTATTGGCGGAAATGGTTACGTGGAAGAATCCATTATGCCCAGGCTATACCGCGATGTACCGGTGAACGCCATATGGGAAGGCTCCGGCAACATACAGGCATTGGATGTGCTGCGCAGCATGCACAAAGAACCTCACAGCATCACCGCATTCATGGATTACTTAGAACAGGCCAAAGGCTTTGATACACATTTAGATCATCACCTGGAAAATTTGCAGCCGCTGATAGCACATCCGGATGAATATAAAGCGCGCATCATCGTTGAAAAAATGGCGCTGGCCATGCAGGCGATAGAACTAATACGGATAGCACCGGAAACGCTGGCGCCGCTGTTTTGCGAAGCACGACTTTCACCACAGAAACATTTAACCTGGGGAACACTGGGGAGTGACAAAGGGCTGGATGACGTGATTAACACGGTGTATAGTGGCAGCTAAAAAAAACAGGTGGTATATCTTTCGATATACCACCTGTTTTCATCTTTGGAATAGTATCTATTTTACCACTTTCACGGTATGTCTTTCTCCGCCATAGGATACATCAATGATGTACACGCCTGACGGTAATGCAGACAGATTATTTATCTGCAAGGTGTTATTACCTTTTATTACATGCGCATCCTGTTCTTTTAGCATATAGCCGTTGAGGTTATACAGCTTCACTTTTGCCATACCAGTTACGGTGGACTGGTAGTTGATATTAATCCTGTCTGAAAAAGGACTGGTCGCACTCAACCTGTAATTGGAAGTCCCCATCTTCTTCAGCAACGCTGTGCCTCCGGTTACTTTAACGGTGTAATCTTCTACCTCACCCTGGTAACCATCAATGCCACAAGGTTTCATATTACTGCCATACCCCATTCTGACGCGAAGCAGCGTTGTGCCATTCTTCGCATTAGCAGGCACCGTAATGGTTTGAGTGAAAGGACCAGTACCCCGTCTAACAAATATTTTTTCTGTGGTATCATTCAATTGTTTGTCGCCATTCCAGTCTACCCATGCGGCCACAGAAATGTCCGGCCAGTATTCTATATTCAGATTTATCTGCAACTGATAAGATCCTCCGGCTGTTACGGTAGCTGATTGTGCGGTGAAGTCTTTATAACCATCCCATTGTGAACTATTGTCCAGGTTAGCGAACCGTACCCGTGTGATGGTATTATAGTTCAATGCCGTACTGGCGGTACAGTAATCAGTTACATGAAACCCGGAATCTGTTACAGGCAAAGCGGTTTGGCCTGCTTTAATGCTGCCACCAGGCAACGTATTATAGGCATAATCCATTAACGTATATCCACTTCCGTTAGCGGCTACTTTAAACCGGAACCAGCCAAAGAATTTTTCACCACCGGTCGTGAAAGTAAATCCTGCATAACCCGTTGCTCCTTTCCACACCGTATAAGAGGCGGTAGTCAGGTTATGTTCATCCGGGTAAGCGCCACCAGCTACGAAGTTAGAGGTATCACTGATGACTGTATTGGGGGCCAGCAGGGAAATATTCTTAGCAGTACCCTGGCAAACGATCGGCTTCTGGTAGGCTTCAAATCTTAACCTGCCACTGTCTGCCCACAAGCCATAGGCGGCTTCCGGAATATTATCTACCAGGAAATAATACCAGTTATTGGTCATATTGATGGTGTAAAGCGTATCATTTACATCCACGTACTTAATCATATAAGGATCGCGGAAGTTGATGAGCAACTGTTTCTGGCCGCTATCTGCTGCCTGTTGCGTACTAAAAGCTGCAGGTAAGATATTGACAGTCACTGCTGTATTGTTAGCCGCCGCGTGACTGGTAGCCTTGCCTGTGAATTTCAGGATTGCCGTGGTATTATTCAAAGCTTTCAGTTGTACACTCAACCCAGCAGGGAGATTACTAACGGTATAATGCACGTTGTTAGTGAAATTCCCGGAGCTGATGGCGAAGGTATTACCGAGAATACCAACTTCTGAGGAATCTGTAATGCCACCATCATTAGCGAGTGCTTCGCGGAACTGGGTCTTTGACCAGGATAGCGTAGGCGCTCCTGCATTACCGGCCCTGATACTGCCATTAGGCGCCTGGTTCCAGGCATAGTCCTTAATGGTGTAAGTGCTGCCATCGGCAGCTACCGTAATACGAATCCAGCCATAACGGGGTTTGCCTCCTACGGTAAACTTAACACCTACGTAGGCTGTCTTACCACCCCATTTGGTATAAGTGCTGCTGAAGATATCATGTTCATCCGGGTATGCACCACCGGCCACAAAAGAAGACGTATCTCCTATCATTGTATTCACCGGCAGCGGAGAAATATTCCGGGTACTGCCTTCACACACTGCTGCTTTCTGATAGGTTTCCAGGCGCAGTTTGCCACTGTTGAACCAGCCGCCGAAGTCCGCATCTCCTGTATTAAAACTAAAGCGAGTCCAGGTACTGGTGCTGTTCACTACAATATCAGGGATATCATTATAAATGATCTTATAAGGATCCAGGAAATGAATACCGAGGTTGATATAAGAGCGATAGAGAGAGCCAGCCCCACCCTGTATGGCCGCATTGAGGAAAGTAATTTTTAAACTGTCCATATTATTGATCACATTATTCTGCGTAGCCTGGCCGGTAAAAGACAATATCGCTGTGGTGTTGTTAACCACTTGGATAACCGCCGACAAGCCGGCAGGCAGGTTTTGCACTGTAAAGTGCGTGCCTTGCGTCAGGCTGCCACTACTGACAGCAAACTTTGCGCCGCCCAGCATTTTCAGTGTATCCGTTAGCGTTATAGATCCGTTATTTACATCACTTTCGTTGAATAAATTAAAAGCCGGCACCATCCTTTTAGTGGAATCCGACAACAAAGTAGCGGCCAGGTTGGCGGCTGACCATAAATTATTCCGGTGAGCCACCGTGCTGGTTAACGCGGCCAGCATTCTGTCTGCCTGACCTGCTGTAAACATCTTGGTGCAGGAAGAATAGTCCATGTAATTTTCTACATTCGCCACCGTACCACAGGAGTTGGCATTTAAGTTACATCCCCCATAGTTGGATTGTGTAGGTGGTGTATCATCTACTTCATCGCCGGGAGCGGTACAACCGTTTTCAAAGGTGTGCTGTAAATTAAGAAAGTGACCTACTTCGTGTGTAAGCACCCGCTTCATATATGGATAGCCGTTTTCAGAAGACCCTACGCCCGGTGCGCCCAGATAACGCCAGTTATAAACTACGCCATCCAGGTGATTACTGGCCACCCAGTCGTCCGGGAGGTAAGTCCAGCCGGAATTATTAAATACCCCTTTCTGTTCCACTTCACTCACGATCCATATATTCAGGTATTTTTCTCCGGGCCAGTAGGAAACGCTTTTTACATTAGCGCCCGAACCGTCCGGAGAGCGGCCATCCAGATCATTGTAGTGATAGGTTACGCCATTAGTAGGATTGCCTTGCGGGTCAATATCTGCCAGCCGGAAAGTAATATGAAGATTAGCAGCCAATCCTATAAAACGGGAGTCAATCTGGCTGTAATCAGGGTTTGCCAGGTTATAATCCTGGTTCATAATATCTATGGCAGAACGGATCTGCGCCATCGTTACTTTATAGGGATTCACGGCGTCATTAATGTGGAATACCACCGGTATGGTGTATTGCACAGATTGTGTTCCGAATGCCTGTCGCTGTTGCTGCAGCCTGGCTACCATCTTCCGGATATTAACCTCCTGGTTGCGTGCAGCCTGTAAGGATGCAGGATGTTTCTTATATAGTTCCTGCATCGCCCTGGAAGAGGAACAGTGATCCGGCAATGGCGCCGGTGCATTTTTTTGTTGTGCGGCAACTCCCTGGCTGATGGCCAGGCATAGCAACCCCACTATTATCTTTCGTGATAAATGTGACATATAAATGGTTTAATGTATGGAGAAAAGTATAACGACAGGTAGCAGCATGCTACCCGCAGAAAAAAAACGTATAACGTGTAACCCGCAACAGACGGATATTTCCGCGGTAGCCGGTCATAGTGGATAAAGTCTACTTCATAAGATTGCTTTTATTAACTGAATGATAAATCAGCTGATGGAATTGGAGATACTATTTTAACCTGCAGGGCATAGAATATTCAAGACAGTTGATTTGATTGCTTTGGTTGAATTACAAGATTGGCCTGTGACARCCCTCACAAACGGGTTCATTAATGCTCTTTACTATCGTAATAGCCTCGATTTTGTTGTCGTCCTACGAATTTAGTTTAATAACGGGTAAGGGTATATGCCAAAATTGATGGCTTCTTTGCCGATATTAACCTTATTTTAGTTTATGATTAGATAAACGGGTAGATTATGAGCAATGCGATAATAGTGGAAAGTAAAGGGATAACGATAGAAAAATATTTCATACCTCCTTTTGAGTTGAGAGAAGGGGAAATGGTAGTCGTCTATTTATATAGTGGGGCACATTTCAATGATTTGGAAATGAAGTTGGTTGACATTTTAACCGGTAGGATTTCGAATGATGCTGTTAAAATATATCAGCCGCTGACCTATGTGCCACATTTCACGGAGTCATGGATAAGAAAGCGTTTCTATCCGTCGACTGTTGGGCAATACTTAAAAAAAAATGCCCAACCACACCATGAATTTGCCAGCAAAATATACGAGCATCCGCTTATTAACAAGCGCACAAAAATGAATCCGCTGGGAGGAAATCATCAGCAATTAATCAGTCTTTATGCTACGTTATCCAATACAAACCATATCATTTTTGATTTGACAGGACAAGGCCCGGAAGGTGCTATGGTAAGCTATAACACCGTAAAAGAAATGATCAAACAAGGTGGTGGTGCCATCCTGCTTGATAATTCTCCTGATATGAAAAACGACTGTACAAAATATATTGAACTCGAGCTACTTAAATAAATCCTTACTCCGACCTTAACGACTTCACCGGGTTCATCATCGCTGCTTTAATGGATTGATAACTTACTGTCAGCAAAGTGATGGATAACGCGCCGACACTGGTCAATGCAATGATCCACCAGGATATTTCCGTGCGGTATTTATAGTGTTGCAACCAGTTGTTCATAAAATAATAAGCTACCGGTATTGCCAACAGCAATGCGATCACGACCAACAATACAAAATCCTTTGTCATCAAACGCCATAAATTAAAAACGGAAGCGCCCAGTACTTTGCGCACACCGATTTCCTTCACGCGTTGCTCTGCCATGAAAGAGGCCATACCAAACAGTCCCAGGCAACTGATGAAAATAGCCAGCACCGCAAAGAAGCTGGAGAGCTTGGCGATACGTTGTTCCGTATCAAACTTTTCAGCATAATCTTTATCTACAAAATTGTAAACAAAGGGAACGCCGGGATTATATTTTTTAAAGACCGCCTCGATCTGCGCCAGCGCAGCAGCGGTGGTTTTATCAGGATTTATTTTAGCATTGATCAGATTGGCATTGTCATAATCTATGGTAAAAACAGTGCGGAAGACCGGATTATAAGGCGATTCTATTATCATGTCCTTCACCACACCTATCACATGAAATGGTTTACCATCTACTTTTACGATTTCTCCCAGCGGATCTTTCAGGCCCATAAATTTAACGGCAGCTTCGTTGAGGATCATAGCAGTGCTGTCTGTAGCGAACGCTCTCGAAAAGTCGCGTCCTGCGATGATCTGCCAGTTAATGGTTTTTCCGTAATCATGTGTCACATTAACGGAGCCGAAATTTCCCTGTGTTCCCGGCAGCATTCCTTTCCAGGTATAGCCATTATTAATAGCATTCAGCTCAGTGGTACCACTGGAAGAATAGGCCATGTCTTTCACCACGCCGGTTGCCAGCAACTCATTGCGGATTAATTCAAAATGATCTTTCATTTCCGCAGTCTTCATTGGAATGGCAAGCAGTCCTTCCCTGTTATAGGCGGTCGGACGGCTTTGTGCATATTGAATCTGCCGGAACACGACCACGGTTCCTATAATAAGAATGACCGACACAGTAAACTGTGTCACCACTAATGCCTTCCGGGGAATGGCCGCATAACGTCCTGCGCGGAAAGTACCTTTCAGCACTTTGATAGGCTCAAAAGAAGAAAGATATAATGCAGGGTAACTACCGGCAATTAAGCCGGTAAAAAGCGTCACCGCAAGGCCAATCAGCCAGAATAAGGGATTCGATACTGGAATGCTGACCTTCTTGTCGGCTACACTGTTAAATACCGGTAATGCCAACTGCACCAGCAACAATGCCAATACAAAACCAATTACCGTTACCAGGAGAGATTCACTGAAGAACTGCATGATCAACTGGCCACGGACAGATCCTACAGCCTTCCGGATGCCTACTTCCCTGGCCCTCTTTTCAGAACGGGCAGTACTTAGGTTCATGAAGTTAATGCATGCCAGCAGCAGCACAAAAAAACCAATGATCGCGAAAAGCCATACAAACTGAATACCTCCACCTACATTTTTCCCATTGTCCCACTCCGCATACAAATGCCATTTACTCATAGGATGCAGAAATACTTCCGGCTTAAATGCCGCACTTTCTGCCCGCACTTTATGCAGCTTCACATCTTTTATTTTAGCCGAAACCTTTTCCAGGTCTGCGTTGTCGGCCAGTTGTGCATAGGTTTGGGTGAAGTTGGACCGCCATGGATTGTCCATCGCTTTAATCCAGGGTTGACTGTTGACATATAACTCCCAGGGGGCAATAAAGGCCAGCTCCCTGAAATCGGAGTTGTAAGGCAGGTCTTCATACACACCAGTCACTTTCACATCCAGCCGGTTATCTATCTTTATCAACTTATCTGTAGGATCTGTATCTCCAAACAATGCTTTTGCAGCCGAGGCCGACAACAGGATCGATGCAGGGTCTTTTAACCCGCCACGGGTACCTTTCAGCATTTTAAGCGTAATCATTTCCGGGAAGTCCGGCTCAAAGAAATTGCCGGTTTCGGAAACCGCATTATTGTTATGGGTTAATATATGTTTACCCGTCCAGGACGACATCACCACATACTTGAAGTCACTACCATATTTATCGCGGATCTCCTGTCCTAACAAATAAGGATTGGAAGGCTGCGTACCTACCACGCCGTTAAAAGTTTGGTGCTGCATCACCTGCACAATACGATCGTAATGCGCATGATTTTTACTAAACGTCAATTCATCATGAACCCACAAACCAATCAGCAGGGCCACCGCCATCCCGGTAGACAACCCTATGATATTTATGACAGAAAAAGTTTTGTTCTTTAAAAGATTTCTCCAGGCCACCCTGGCATGACTTCTTAACATGATTTGGCAATTTTCCGTTAAATGACAATAATGCTGCCATACACACAACCTGCGCTGTACAACGATATTACGCATTTTATTTTGCTATGGACGTCCGTATCCGAACACTCCATGTCTGAAAGTGGACAGGAAATCTACCGCAAATCAACAGGATAATTTTACCTGCCAGTCTTTGAAATGTACCAATATGTATATATGTTTGTACATATTAAATTCTACGTTATGAAAACAAGTATAGCTTTTGTTATTCTTACAGCAGCTATTTTCAATACGCTTTCTGTCTTTGCATCAGCAGATCACCTCCCTGTAATCATCACTGATTCTTCTTCGAAACGCGCGGCAGCATTGGGGATTCCTACGCTTGATGACATTGCCGGAGACTGGATCCCGATGGACCAGGTGGATAATATGCCTGCAGTCCATAATCTCCACCATATGTTGGTGGTTAACCGGGACCTGACCTCCTATTACTATTATCCAGGGGGAATATATCCCTGGCGGAAAGGACATCCTGTCACTACACTGACCATAGACGGGCAGGAATATCCGGCCACGGAAACCCGCTGTTTCCCCTATAAGGCGCTGCGGCGCAATCCATATTGCAATGGCATATCAGTGGAAACTGACACGCGAATGATCAACGAATCAAGAAATGTGATGTGTCGCATCCTTGCCACCAATACAACGATTATACCACGCCATACTACGCTGACTTTGCGCGTACCGGGTAAACTCCTGGCTGATGGCATTGGCGTTTCCAATAGCAACCAACGCAAGGGAGTAACATCCATCCTGCGTCCATCACGCAAACCCGATAATGTATCAACAGAAAAAGATACGGTTATCTGGCGCTGGACAATGGAACTACCCAAAGGAGGCAGTATGCATATTGAATTTGCGGCGGGTGATGAAGCATCTTCACAAACGGCACAAACCGATGCTTTAGTGACCAGGTGGGCGGCCAGCTTCAACACTTACTTCGATGACTGCAAAAAGGTTTGGGAGAATCGTTGGGCGGACGCTTTCACTCCGGGTAATACACATTTTTCAGGACATCTGCCTGTCTTAAAAAGTCCTGACGTTGCACTGGTACGCAACTACTACGTTGGCGCATGGACGATGTTAGCCCTGGAACGTACACAGTTTCCGGTCCACCCCCGCTCTTTTATTACCAGTGGTGAACGGGAAGATGGCACTCAATATTACTGGGATGCCTCTATGCAGGCAACTGCATGGGCACTGCTGGAACCTGCGGGTATGAAGGCAACGCTTCGCCGCTGGCTGGTACAGAACCCACGTAGCGGAAAAGCCAGTGGCTATGCGCTCGATTTACGGGATACGACAGGTTTTGATACGAATCATTATGACAACATCGGCGGTTATGCATTCAATGCATGTACTATCTTTAAAACCATTGATGAATATCTGCGCGTCACAAATGACCGCCACTTCCTCGATGAAAAACTGGAAAATGGCCACACCATCATGGAAACCATGGACTCACTTGCTACCAACTGGGAATCACTACCCAAAGGTCATGATGGATTGGCTAACTATGGTGAAAACAACAACCTGCTTGAATGTGCTCCCGCTTATATCCACTGTGTCCCTTCCTGCAATGCGCAAAATATATGGATGATGCGGGAGACCGCAAAATGGTATCTTCTGCATGGCAATACGGTACGTGCAAATGAACTACAGCAGAAAGCGACGATGCTACTTCCCGTGGTACTGTCGCTCTACAAGTCGGGAGATGGCGTTTGGAATGCCTGGCACTTAAATGGTAAACGTGTGGAATTGCGGCACTGTGTAGACTTCATATATACCGGCAATGCATTAAAGCGGGACCTCTCTCCTGCACAAAAATCAGAAATGATTTCCTTCGTTAAAAACGAACTCATTACCCGTGACTGGATGCGTGCGATGAGCGGGAAAGATGCTGCGGCCATGAATTCAGACCGCCCGGATCATGGCCCTATGGGCGCTTATGACGGCTGGATTCCACTCACTGTTAATACCATGTGGCACCTGGGTGATCCGGTTGGAGCCTATGCGTTTTACTGTCGTACGGCAGTGGTTACAAAGGAAGGCCCATTTGCACAGGCCCGGGAATTTTTTGGCCCCAACCGTACTGCCTATGACGCGCCTGTGCGTATTGCCATGAGGCAGGGCTGCATGAAAGAATGTATCAGCGGCGTTGCGTTCAGTGATGTGGTCATCACGACGTTCTTCGGCTTCTCTCCGGAAGCCGGTGAAGGAACAGGTCTTCAGAATTCATCCACACCACGCCCTTTTACCGGGGAGCTACGCAATATACATTTTGCAGGTAAAGAGTGGACCATTAAAGCAGGAGCTAAAGGGACACTGTTTAAAAAAGACTAACAGGAATAAGTAATCAACCTGGCATCAAACACCCAAAAAGATTGAATTATTATGAAAAAAATCTACCTGGTATTTTTTATCATTTTCCTTTTTACGGCGGGAGCATTTGCACAACAGCAACCCGCAAATAATGCAGGCATCTCAAAAGTAACAGATGTATGGCTGGTATTCAAAACTCACTTCGACTTAGGCTTTACCGATTTACCGGAAAATGTTTTTGCGCGATACCGGGGAGAGATGATGGACAAGGCATTAAAGGTGATAGAGAAAAATGCAACACTCCCGAAAGACAAACGCTTTGCCTGGACAGTACCCGGATGGCCACTCTATGCACAGATATTAGGGCCACAACAAAGTTCGGAACGAAAGATAAGAATAGAAAAAGCGATCAGAGAAGGAGCCATCGTGGTACATGCCCTCCCTTTTACAACGCATACCGAGTCACTTGATTATGAAGATTTAGTGCGCGGGTTAAACTACTCTTCAAAAATTGCCCGTACCTATGGACTGCCATTACCCATCAGTGCTAAAATGACCGATGTTCCCAGTCATTCCTGGGTGATGCCTACCTTGCTTAGCCATGCAGGTATAAAGTTCCTGCAATTGGGCTGTAATCCAGCGAGTCAGTATCCGCGCTTTCCGCCCATTTTCTGGTGGGAAGGTGCTGACGGTGCTAAAGTTTTATGTCAATATACCCCGCTGTATGGTTCTGAAATACAACCTCCTGCCAACTGGCCATGCAAGAACTATCTTGCGATGATCATGACTGGTGACAACCACGGCCCGCCTAACCAAAAAGAAGTGGAGGACATCATTGCACAAACGCAAAGAGATCTGCCAGGAGTAAGGATACATTTTGGAACGCTCGATGATTTTGCAAGAGCAATATTTGCGGAGCATCCTGATTTACCTACTATTAAAGGAGACACACCCGATTCCTGGATTCATGGCTTACAATCAAATCCCCAGGAAACAAAAATTGCACGAAATATCCGCCCATTAACATCAGCACTTGATGCGCTGCACACACAAATGAACATCTGGGGCATTCCCAGTGCATCTATTGCTGCGAAACTGGCAAAAGCTTATGAGCAGAGCCTTTTGTACGCCGAACATACCTGGGGCATGAATGCTGAATATGGCCCACGTTACAGTTATGGTGATGATTGGAAAAAATGGCTGGCTGAAGCCGAAGCAGAGCCCATTCCTGAAAACGGTGATTATTCAAAACTTAAAAATAGTGATGCAAGAAACACCGGTCAGGGAAGCAAAAGGAAATGGTTAAAATCATACGATGAAAAGCGTCAGTATATCCGCAACACAAACAACATTGTTAGTACGGAACTAAATACTCATCTCGATCTGCTGGCAAAATCTGTAAATGTTGCAGGAAAGCGGTTGATCGTTTATAATCCCCTACCCTGGAAGAGATCAGGCATGGTTGAAAATCCTTGGGAAAAAGGAACTTCCTTTTATGCAAAAGAAATTCCGGCAGGTGGTTATGTTACTTATTCTCCCGGCGATTTAAAAGCATCCACCATTACAAACGATAGTCAATCTATATTTAGCACCCCTTATTTCAACATAGTTTTTGATTTAACCCGGGGAGGAATATCCTCTTTAATTGAGAAGAAAACTGGTCGCGAACTGGTGGACACTTCCTCAAAATATGTTGTTGGCCAGTTTTTGCATGAACGGTTCAGCACGAACGAGGTGGACAAATGGTTTAATGCCTATAGCCGGATAAAAGATGGCTGGGGTTTGAATGATTTGGGGAAGCCCGGAATGATCAGTGCGGATAAAGCTCCTTACATCGCCTTTACGCCACATCATTGGGACATCACGGTGGCTCATTCAGCCATAGCGGATATTGCTACGCTGACTACGGAGCAGACAAACGGCTTCGCAAAAAAATATACTTTGATATTTACCTTCCCCCGAAATACACCCTACGTGGATGTGGAATGGGAAGTAGCTTCTAAAACAGCAGACAAGCAACCGGAAGGAGGATGGCTTTGTTTTCCTTTTGCCATTACGAAACCTCATTTTACGGTGGGACGTTTGGGTGGACCTATAAATCCTCAGACAGACATTATTACCGGCACTAATAAGTACCTGATGGCGGTTAATTCCGGCGTGGCTATTACACAGGCCAACCAATCAGGAATGGGACTAACTCCTATTGATGCGCCGTTGATTTGTTTAGGCGAACCTGGCTTATGGAAGTTTGCGTTGGATCACTCCCCGGAAATCCCCTCCGTATTTGTAAATATTTACAATAATATGTGGAATACCAATTTCCCGTTATGGCAGGATGGTTCATGGAGTGAAAGAGTCCGGATCTGGTCCATAGATGCCCACACGCCTGCCGTTCCTGATCTGATTCAAAACTCCTGGGAAGCACGTGTACCTTTATTAACAGGGATAGCAGAGGGCGAAGCCGGAAAGTTAAAGGCAATGAATACAGGTATCTCCATTTCAAGAGCCGGTGTACTCATCACCGCTTTTGGAGAAAATCCGGATGGCGAAGGAACTATTTTACGACTGTGGGAACAATCAGGCATTTCAGGCAATTGTACGGTTAGTTTTCCTGAAAAATGTAATGCCAAAGCGGTTCAACCGGTTGATTTACGCGGTAACCCAATTGGGAAGCGGATTAGCGTAAAAAACAACAGGTTCATTGTTGATCTTAAAAAATATGCACCAGCCTCATTCCTGTTAGTTTTCTAAGAAATTAAAAAAAACTCAAAAAATATTTGGGTAACTCAAAAGTTACATATACCTTTAGGTAACTTAAAAGTTACGCATTATGGCAGCAAGCATTAATCACCAGTTTTTCTTCCCCCATCCTCCCGAGATAGTTTGGGAATATCTCACGAATGCAGAATTGATGGAACAGTGGCTCATGAAAAATGATTTTCAGCCCATCATTGGGCATGACTTCCAATTCAAGACCAACCCCATACCCAGCCTCAACTTCGACGGAATAGTTTATTGCAGGGTATTGGAGATCGTCCCTTTCAAAAAGCTTTCTTATTCCTGGAATAGCGGCTCCGGAGACGGCAAGATCACTATTGAATCAGTAGTGGAATGGAAACTGGAACAGAAAGATCAGGGGACTCAACTTTTCCTTTTACATAGCGGTTTTTCGGAAACAGAAAATGTCAACATGTACAACGCACTGACAGACGGATGGCTCAAAAACTTACATAAAATCGCTGACCGTATAAATACCAGAGTAAATGGCACAACCAACACTTGATGTATTCCAGGTAATTGCTGACCCGAGCAGGAGGAAGATGTTAACACTACTCTCAGAAGAAAGTTTAACCATCAACAGCCTCGCTGAAAATTTCGACATGAGTCGTCCTGCTGTTTCAAAGCATATCAAAATACTATACTCCGCCGGGTTTATTTCTATCAAGGACATCGGCAGAGAAAGGTATTGTACACTGAAACAGGAAGGATTCAATGAATTACAGCAATGGATCTCCTTCTTTGATAAGTTCTGGACATCGAAACTGAAAAAATTAGAATTCTTATTAAATAAAAAATTGTCGGACTAAAAAACAAATTTTTATGATCGCAACAGCATTGACCACTCAGGAAGTGGCCACACGATTTAACGAGCTTGCTCAACAAGAAAAGTGGTTTGAAATCCAGGACGAGTTCTTTGCAGATAATGTAAGAAGTATAGACCCTGAAAATTCTCCCTATATGGGATATGCCGAAGGCAAAGAAGCCGTTCGGAAAAAGGGAAAAGACTTTGTAGCGAAAATAACAGCTGTTCATGCAGCAAGTACTACCCTACCTGTGGTAGGCGGTAACCATTTTTCTGTTGGACGTACCGTGGATATTACGGTAGACGGTTTTGGCAGAATACAAATTGAACAGATCATGTTATATGAAGTAAAAGATGGTCAGATTGTATTAGAGCAATTTTTTTATTAAGAGAAGATAGTCTATGCAGCGCGTTACTTTGTTTTGGGGTGCTGTAAATAAACAAACGGCAGCAAGTTATTAACTTGTCTGCCGTTTGTTATTTACAGCATTCCTATGAATAGATCGATGCGGATATAAAACTGGCAATTTCCCTCCCGGACTGATCCCCAAGGATAATAAATTCTCTTTGCTTATTATTGATTGTTTTGACATACACCTTTCCGTCATGAGGATAAGGTCCCATCCCCCACTTCTTCTTCGGGTCGTAATGTACAGATTGGATGTCCTTCCAGGCTATCCTGAAATTTGATTTGTGCGTATGTAAAATACTTTCTCCATCTAAATCATCATCCATACTTAAGTCAATATATTTTCCCTTCAAATAAGAATAAGGATTAGACAAGTCCCCTCTGATGGCTAATTTGCGGGTGACAGCCTTTGTCAAAACATCATTGCCCCCCTCCGTACTTACTATTCCGTTTCCATACAATCCTATTAAACAATTACCGGTACGCAGTACCAAAAAGGTGCGGTTGAGAATTAAATTGTAGTATTCCATGGCAACAAAATGATTGTTGTCTTTGAATTCAAAATTTCTCAGTGTCATAGCAGGATAAAATTAGAGACACCCTAATATATACATATATTCCGATCTCAGAAAAAAGGCATCTTCCTTTCAGCAGGAGACACACTTTCATTATAAAATCAATTTATCCAGTTACGATGGGTCCGGAATAGTTTTATCTATTAAGTAACCACTGATCCTATACTTTATCCACCTCATCAAGAAGTCAACTGCATTGCGAAAGCGATTTCTTAAATTGGATTAATATTTAAGGTCAATAACAATGGAAAAGATCATAGACAAAAAAATAGACATCAATGCACCGGCCGCCGAAGTATGGAAATCGCTTACGGATGCAACATTAATGGCCAAATGGATGGGAGACGCAGCACTGGATCTGGACATTACTACCAGTTGGCAGGTGGGAGCCCCCATTATTATAAAAGGTTTCCATCACGCCAGGTTTGAAAACAAAGGCGTTATACTGGAATATTTACCGGATCAGATCCTTAGTTATAATTTCCTGAGCTCCTTATCCCGACTGCCCGATAAAAACGAAAATTACACCATTATCCGGTTCACCCTAATTCCCACGGAGCAGCATACTTCGCTGGAATTATCTTTAACTAACTTCCCAACAGATGTCATCTACCATCACCTTAATTTCTATTGGAATACCACACTGGTCATGCTGAAAAGAGCGATTGAACAGTAATGAAGACCAATAGGCATTCTTCGCGCATTTACAACAGATCTATATCTTCCCCTTTCTCTTCACAAACCACATAACCTGAAATATACTATCGGAAAATGTGAAAATAATATGCTAATTATTGCAAACGATTGCATAACTTCAGTACACAGCTAAAATCCCATGTAGTTTCCGGCAGAAATATTTGTAGCCTGTAGTATTATTCTGAAAGACCATCGAGCCAGTGTTGTAACCTACTTCGTTTCTATATTTTGTACATATAATAACCCTATTGTTCATCCTTAAAAACTGCTTTATGAGTCCCCCTATCTTTTATTATATCCGTTAAAAAGGCGGTCCGCATCAGTGTGTAACAGCATTGCTATGTATAACAACAAGATTATGCATAAACGGGCAACCTATGTCTGGTACCGAACCCTCAAACATTTCTCTCTTAAGAAAACCTGTTATGAAAAAAAAATACGCAATTACAAGTTTACTACTCTACTTATTCTTATCACTTTTATGGCTGCCGGCCGGAGCACAATCACTCCCCGCCAACTTTCAACGGGTGCAGGTGGCTAATGGTATCAGCAGTCCCAGCGCAATGGCCTTTCTTCCTGATGGCCGCATCCTGGTATGCCAGGAAACAGGGCAGCTACGCGTCATCAAAAACGGTAGTCTGCTATCCACTCCGGCTATTACGCTTTCCGTTAATAGCAGCGGAGAACGCGGCCTGATAGGCATTGCGGTAGATCCTGGCTTCGCTACCAATCATTATATCTACCTGTATTATACCCATACTTCCGGTCCACATAACCGCGTAAGCCGATTTACAATGACAGGAGACATTGCCGGCTCAGAAACCACATTACTGGACCTTCCTACCTTAAGTGCCATCTACCATAACGGAGGCGGATTATCTTTTGGTAATGATGGTAAATTATATGTTTCTGTAGGAGATAATAAAGTAGGCGATAATGCTAAAAATCTCGACAGCTACATGGGGAAACTGTTACGCATCAATTCAGATGGTTCTGTGCCTTCCGGAAACCCCTTCAGCGGTGGAGCTGCCCGCAGCCGCGTTTGGGCATATGGTTTACGAAACCCGTTTACCAATTCCATTGATCCCGTTACCGGCAAAATCCTGATCAATGACGTGGGTGAATCTACCTGGGAAGAAATCAACGATGCTGCTGTTAGTGGCCGTAACTTCGGATGGCCCGACAAAGAAGGTACCTGCTCATCCGGTTGTACCGGCTTAACCGATCCTATTTATAAATATAGCACCAACAGGAATACTACTCCTCCGGATGGACAAGGTTGTGCGATCAACGGAGGCACTTTTTTCAATGGCGCCATCAGCAACTATCCGTCTACCTATAATGGCAAATACTTTTTCCTGGACTACTGCGGAGGATGGATCAACTACATCAACCCTGCATCGCCCACACGGACAGCCTTTGCAACAGGTTTAGGCGGCGGACTTGTTTATCTTAAACAAGGTAATGACGGGAATCTTTATTTCCTGAGCCGGGATAATAGTGCGCTGTACAAACTTATTTATACCGGCACACAAGCCCCTGCCATCGTTACGCAGCCGCAATCACTTAGCATACCGCAAGGCCAAACCGCCACGTTTAGTGTAGTAGCTACTGCCAACCCCGCTCCCACTTACCAGTGGAGAAAGAATGCGGTGAATATCAGTGGTGCCACAGCGGCCAGTTATTCCATCTCCAACGTACAACCGGCAGATTCTGGTCTTTATAGCGTAGTAGTAACCAACACTGCAGGCAGCGTTACCAGCAGCAACGCAAAACTGACTATTGCCAAACCCAATACACTACCTGTTGCCACTATTACGGCTCCTGTGAATGGTGCTACATTCCGTGCAGGCGATACCGTTAGATTTACAGGTACCGGTACGGATGCCGAAGATGGAACACTTGCCGCCAGTGCATTTCATTGGTGGATTGATTTCCATCACGCCAATCATATCCATCCCGGTCCACAAGTACCAGACAGTGTTAAAACAGGCACTTTTGTTATTTCTGCAGAAGGGCATACGGAAACAGATATCTGGTATCGCATTCTTCTTTCTGTGAAAGATAGCAGAGGTGAATTGGATACCACCTATGTAGAAATGTTCCCGGTGACCTCCAATATAACGTTGAATACCCAACCTGCCGGCCTGCAGATCCGCCTCAATGATATTCCTTTTACCACACCATATTCTTCGGCTACGTTGTCCGGTATGGTAAGACCCATGGATGCCCCTTCTCCGCAAACGCTTAACGGGGTTACTTATATTTTTGATCATTGGGTACATGGAGGTGCAAGGGTGCAAAACATCCGGATTACCGATAATGATACTACGTATACGGCTATATTTAAAGCGGCACCTGCTGCCACCACATTGCCACCGGTACAGGATGCATATGTGAGAGATGGAACCAATGCAGCCATCACATTTGGTACAACAGATTCCACCTTGCTGATTACTAAAGTATCACCAGCCGGACAATTGAATAATGCCCGTGAATCTTACTTTACTTTTGACCTCACCAATGCGGCGAGCTCCGTATCATCCGTAGTGCTGAAAGTATTTGGCCGTGTAGATGGTACGGTTGCCACCAGCGTACCAGTAGCAGCATATCCGGCCACTAATATTACCTGGTCCGAAAAAACCATTACCTGGAATAATAAACCGGCAACTGGCAGTACCGCTTTAGCATCTGCCGTACTGACCAATGATACCGCCAGGTATTATACCTGGGATGTAACCAGCTATGTGCAAAGTGAACTGCTGGCAGGACGAAAAAAGATAACGCTGGTACTGAAAAGTCAGCAGGCACACGATCCCCGTATACTCCTCAATTCAAAAGAGGCAGCAGCGAATCGTCCGCAACTCGCAGTGATTGCAGATTCAACAGGAGCCCCGGCTTGCACACCTGCCACTGCCAGCAGCGATGATGGAAACGTAGCCGCCAACGCCCTTGACAATGATCTGAATACCCGCTGGTCAGCAAGCGGCAACGGAGAGTGGATACAATTCTGTCTGGGTAGCACCGCTACTGTTACAGGCGTGGATATAGCATTTTTTAAAGGTGATACCCGCCGTTCTCTATTTGATGTACAGGTTAGCACAGATGGTAACACCTGGACCAATGCCGCTACCGGCTTACAGAGCAGTGGCACCTCCGTCAATTTTGAGAGCTTTACTTTTACCGGTAAAACGGCGAAGTATGTACGCATTCTCGGACATGGCAACAACTTAAACCTGTGGAACAGCTATGCGGAAGTGAAAATTAAAACAACTACCAGCCTGGCTGCCTCCAAATTGTCGAAAGCACCTGCGTTCTCAGTATATCCTAATCCTGCAGGGGCATACTTTACGGTAAAATTCAGTCTGCCTTCAAATGGTTACACGATACTGGCGGTGTATGATATGACAGGCAAACAACGATTGATACCGGTAAACGGACAACTTAACGCCGGCGCCTATACGGAAATGATAACCGCGGCTTCACTGCCGGCAGGTATCTATGTGATAAAACTGGTACATAATGGTCAGGTGAGAACCCTGAAAGTAATAAAGGAATAAACCGTTGTAACAAGTGAGCGCTATATGGAGAAGCATACGCTTCTCCATATAGCGCTCACTTATTTTACCTGCGCTTACAGATTATGAATAAAAGCGATCATTAACGCAGCCGTTACGCGGGTCGCTGGTACTGTACCGATGGTACCGGTCAGTAAATTGGATTCTTTGGGATCATCAAAATTAATCGGCTGCTGGTAGCTACCCGTATGACCGTATCCCAATAAAATGCCGGTGCGGAGGTTGTATTTGCTTCTCTTTATATTCAACCCTAACTGACAATAATAATTGTCCCATATAGCGGTATTGGGTGAGAACCCATCAGTGGTTTCCCGGGTCGCATAGTTAAAGTCAGTGCGTAGCGAACAATATCCTGCCAACTGCGGCTTAAGCTGATAGCTAACGCCAACACCTATATTAAAAATAGCTTTCCTCGCTTCCCGCATTTCCAGCAATGCCGCCGTAGAAGAATGGGAGCCGCCTGTGTCCGGCCTTACAAAACCTTCTGCACGTGGGGTCAGGATATTGTATTCTTTTACTTTCAGGAAATATTCTGCGGCAACATACACCTGTCCTTTGTTGTAGTCATATGCATAACCCAGCGCAATACTTGCCGGCACTTTATAATCAGATTTTAGTTTTGTCTGCCGCGTACTCGCCAGTAAATTCACTACTTCCTGCGGGATGAAATGGATATTAGCAATAGCATTATTACTCAGTAAAGTGCCCTTTCCGCCAAGGTGAATGAGTGGCGAAGAAAACAGTAATCCAACATGATGCTTTTCCATTTCATAGCTGAGCCCCACTTTCAATCTCAGTCCGATATGATGATAGTCTACCTGGTAGGCTCCTTCATTACTGGCCAGCGGCATTGTGCTGGTGGTACTATTGCCAATCAATGCCCGCGAACTGAAGGTTTCACTGTAATGTTGGGAACGTGATTGCCCTTCGGCCATAAACCCTATCGCCCATCGTTTTGTAAGTGCAAAACCGGTGCTGATCAACGCCGATGTTTCTCTCGTTATATTTTGAAAATTATACTGCCCGATATAATACTCCGGGCCGGGAGCATTCGCACTATCCCGTATATTCAGTTTGGTGTCCTGTTGCTGGGATACATTGTAATTAAATACGGCTGTATGTATGAGCGCATAGGCAATATACACGGGCTTCTTTTTGCCTAACGCCACCATCCCGGAAAGCATCTGCGGAACACTGGATGTAATACGTGATTTTAAATCCTTCCCCATGCCCGCCCCATTCTTGATTTTGATAGACTCCACCTGGTAAACAGTTCCGGAAATAGATACCGCCTTCTTCTGCGTCCATGCCTGCAAGGCTGGGTTGTAAAAAAGCACGCCGCTGTCACGGTTGTTGGCCAGCACGGCACCCGGGGTAAAAAAACCGGCAGGTCCGTAGTTGTTAGACCAGTAATTGGCATCCTGCGCCCAGGCAAATTGGCTGATCCCTGTGAGAAGGAGGATCAAAGGAAGTATTCTCAGCATACGATATGGTTGATAAATTCTCAAAATGAACACACAGGAAAAGTAATTGTTCAAAATGATTCGTTCTAAAAGTTAAAACCGGCTGTAGTCAATGGTCTCCGGTTGCCTAAAATTCTGAAAGCATGTCGCCCTGCCAGGCCTGTCGCCAGCCAGCCCGATCGCAATAGAAAGCTTCTGTCATAATTTATTATCTTTAGCCCCGAAGCGACTAATACAGTCCTTCGTCCTGTCTCCCATACCGCACTACAGCCCTCATGGGCTATGGTTTCATTGATTTCAGAAAAATATCAACATAACCCAAACCCGACATCTGTGCAGTAGCTTGCTTTTTCCGTAAGCCATGCAGGTAGCATGCCAACAACATAATGATCAAATTGTCTGTAGATATTCGTCCATTATTAACTTTCCTCCTGCCAGGGGGAACCCTTCTGTTAGCCACCTTATTCTTTTCCCTTCCCGCAGCGGCGCAATGCACGCCTGCCGGCATCACACCTTCACCCGCAGGTATATTGTACGTAAACGGCCTCGCAGCTACCAGTGGAGATGGTAGCAGTTGGGGCACTGCCGTTAAAGAACTTGCGGACGCTTTGGCGGTGGCAAAGGCCAATGCGGCTGTTCAGCAGATATGGGTTGGCCAGGGCACCTATAAACCGCTGTACGACCCCGCCACCGGATGTCCTGGCATCGACCCGCGCGATAATGCCTTTTCCCTGGTGAACAATGTACAGCTCTACGGTGGTTTCCTGGGCACAGAAACAGATCCCTCCCAACGAATTATCAATGCAACGCCCAGCATTCTGACCGCTGACATTGGGGTGCCTGGTGATGCAACAGACAACTGCTATCACACGGTGCTCAGCGTAGGCGCTGTGGGCAATGCGGTGCTGGATGGTTTTCATATTACCAATGGCAATGCCACCAGGACGATTAATACATTCGTCAACGGTGACCTCATATTCGGCTCCTACGCAGGCGGACTATACGTTAAGCGTAGCAGTCCTGCTATAGTGAATTGTTATATCAGCAGCAATACCGCCCGGGCCTATGCCGGAGGCGTATACATTGAAGATGGTAATCCCACCTTCACCTCCACCGGTATCAACATCAATACCTCCGGGAATGGTGCCGGCGGTGTTTACATTTCCCGCAACACCAATGTGACGATGAACAACGTGACCATTCAGGGCAATGAAACTTCCGGGAGCGCCGGCGGGATGGCTAATTCAGGTGGTAACGTCACCTTTCAGAACAGTGCCATCAGAGCGAATAACGCCACTGAAAATGGTGGAGGTTTTTATCAGTATTCCGGCTCCACTACACTGATAAACACAGTTATTAGTCTGAATCATGCTAAGAAGAACGGTGGTGGTTTTTCCAAATTCACGGATAATGTTTCGCTTAACAATTGCCAGGTGTCCGGGAATACGGCACTGATGAACGGCGGAGGATTCGACAACGGCACCAACGGCAGACTGGTCATCAGTAGCAGCAGCATCGAGTTAAATAGTGCAGCCAATGGCGGTGGTTTCGAAAGTGGTTCCGGTATCATGGAGCTGACCAACGTTATTCTAAGAGGCAATACTGCTTCCGGAACCGGCGCAGCAGGGCGTAACGCCGGCAACGTGACTTTTACCGGCGGACTGGTGACTGGTAACCGGTCAAATGGCGATGGCGGCGGATGGATGAACAGCAATGGCACTACGGTGTTTTCCAGCGTTACCATCGCCGGTAATAAAGCGGGTGGTGTGAATGCAGGCTTCTATGGGCAAAACCAAAATTTTACTTTCAACAACTGTATTATCTGGGGCAACGAAGCGGCTTCCGATCCTAACCTGCTGACCTTCAGCAATGCCACAATTGCACATAGTATCATCCAGGGCCCCACTGTGCCACCAGGTGCAGGCAACAGCAATGCCGATCCCCTGTTCATTGCACCACAGCCCGCATCTGCGGCCCCCACCACGGACGGCGACTACCACCTGCAACCCTGCGGAAGCGCGGCCATTGATGCCGGGGATAATTCACTGGTGCCAGGCATTATTACAACAGACCTCGGTGGTCAACCCCGTATTTACAATAGCATCGTAGACATCGGCTGCTTCGAGGCGCAATCGTCTGGCGGTACCATTCGGACTACTGACAACATCCGCATCTGCCAACCTCAGCTCCCATATACCTGGAATGGCCAAACTATTACCGCAGGCGGCAATGCGGTGGCTACCTACGCCACTACTTCCTCCAAAGGATGCGATAGCATTGTTACGCTCAACCTGATGGTAAATGCAGCGAAAAGCGCTACTGTTGATATCAGCATCTGCCAAAATCAAATGCCATATGTATGGAACGGACAATCCATTACTGCCGGAGGTAACAATGCGGCTACCTACCACACTACTTCCTCCGAAGGTTGTGATAGTACAGTCATCCTCAATCTTACCGTCAACCCCATCGTAACTGCAACAGATAATATCACCATCTGCCAGAATCAAATACCTTATGTATGGAACGGACAAACAGTGACAACCGGCGGTAACAGCGTGGCTACCTACACCACTACTTCCGCCAAAGGCTGCGACAGCACCGTTACCCTCAACCTGACCGTTAATCCGGTATGGGCCATTACAGAAAACGTCCGTATCTGTTCAGGAGAACTTCCTTATACCTGGCATGGACAAATACTCAATGCTGCTGGTACAGCCACCTACACCACTACCTCTTCTGCGGGATGCGACAGTACGATCACGTTGCAGCTTGTTGTGAATACTACTATCACCGCGGTGGCTAATATCACCATTTGCCAGAACCAACTGCCTTATGCCTGGAACGGGCAGATGGTTAATACCGGCGGCAATGGGGTGGCTACTTATACCAATTCTTCGTCCAAAGGTTGCGACAGTACCGTTACGCTCAACCTGACCGTAAATCCTATACCCAGGGCCACTCAAAATATTACCATCTGTGAAAATGAATTACCTTATTTATGGAACAGCATAACCATCCGCACAGGTGGTCAGGCGGTGGCCACTTACGCTACCACGCTACCTACCGGATGCGACAGCATCACCACATTAAATCTCACCGTCAAACCCGGACCGGTATTATCTGTCAGTCAGTCTGTTGCTCCCGGTTGCCGGGCGGGCGTTAACCTGGTAGCCACCGGCGCAACCACCTATAGCTGGTCACCGGCCACCTGGCTTAGTAATCCACATATTGCCAACCCGATTGCCAGTCCGCCGCAAACGACCACTTATACCGTCACCGGCAACCTGGACGGTTGTAGCAACGTTTATACGATAACGGTAGTCCCTCCCGTTGCCAACGATATACCCAATGCTTTTTCACCTAACGGAGATGGCAGGAACGATTGTTTTGGTATTCGATTCTGGAGAAATATTATCAGTTCGGACATTGCTGTATTCAACCGCTGGGGACAACAGTTATTCAGGAGTACGGATCCCAATGCTTGCTGGGATGGAAAATTCAAGGGTGCGGACCAACCTGCCGGAACATATATCTACTTCATAAATGTCACAACCGGCTGTGGCACAACCACACACAAGGGCACGGTAACACTGATCCGGTAATTGCCGGAAATGAAATGATAAAACGAGGAACCCCGCTATAATGGCGGGGTTCCTCGTTTTATGCCTCCGCAATTTTTATTCATAACGTTAAAAGGATAGTTAGCCTGTCCGGTTCACCAATTAATATGTCTAACTCCCCTACGATTATGTCCGGCTGGCTGACTCCCGTTAGCTCGCCTGTTGCGGTTGAAATACTTTTGAGAAGCAAATAAGAAAAAACACCATGGACAAACACCATACACACGGGCCGCACAAACTAATTATCGGTTTGGTATCACTGCTGTCCATGCTATTCATTGCAAGTGCATCCTTTGAAAAAAAACCACAGGATTGCCGCATGATCAACATCTCAACAAAAAGAAAAAAAATTTAAACCTAACATGATGAAAACGAACAAACACACCCTTATCAGCCGGATTATTACAAGCGCCCTTATGCTGRCCACCGTACCAGCTTTCGCCCAGGTTAATACCAATAATGCTGAACAAATCCGTCCTTTCCATATCAGTATTCCGGAAGCGGCGATCACTGATCTTCATCACCGGTTATCAGCAACAAGATGGCCAGATATGGAAACGGTGGCGGACCGCTCTCAGGGCGTGAAATTAGCGCAGATACAGGGTCTCGTAAAGTATTGGGATAAAAATTACGACTGGCGCAAAGCAGAAGCAAAACTGAATGCACTCCCACAATTCGTTACTAAAATTGACGGCCTTGACATTCATTTTATTCATGTCAAATCCAAAAATCCAAAAGCCCTGCCGATCATTATCACCCATGGCTGGCCTGGCTCCGTATTCGAACTTATAAAGATCATTGGTCCGTTGACCAATCCCGAAGCTTATGGTGGCCGCGCGGAAGATGCCTTTGATGTAGTCATCCCTTCCATGCCTGGCTATGGCTTTTCTGAAAAACCCAAAGGCACCGGCTGGGGCCCGGAACGCATCGGCAACGCATGGGATCAACTGATGACCCGTCTCGGTTACACCCATTATGTGGCACAGGGTGGCGACTGGGGTTCAGTAGTGGCAGATGCCATGGCACGTCAGCATTATGCAGGCCTCATAGGTATCCACGTGAACATGCCCGCAACAGTACCTGCTGATGTAGCAAAAGCACTTAAAAATGGCGATCCTGCACCAGCCGGATTATCTGCTAAGGAACTGGCAGCGTTCAATTCATTGAATAACTTATATACCAAAGGCGGTGGCTATGCTGCACTCATGGTAACCCGTCCGCAAACACTGGGCTATGGGTTATCGGACTCCCCTTCTGGTCTTGCTTCGTTTTTCTTAGACAAGTTTAACGACTGGACTTATAGCGGCGGGAATGCGGAAAAAGTACTTACCAAAGATGAAATGCTGGATGATATTTCTCTCTATTGGTTCACCAACACCGCAGCGTCTTCTGCACAACTTTACTGGGAAAACAATAACAACAACTTCAATGCTGTGGAACAAAGGACTGCTGAAATTTCCATCCCTGTAGCGGTAACCGTATTTCCCGGTGAAATCTACCAGGCACCACGCAGCTGGACCGAACGTAGCTACCATCACCTTATTTACTTCAACGAAGCTAACAACGGTGGCCATTTTGCACAATGGGAACAACCACAACTCTTCTCCGAAGAACTCCGCGCCGCGTTCAAGTCGCTGCGCTGATAAAAGCATATCACGATTTAAATCATTCCATCATAATTAAACCAGATGAAAAATTTACGAATACTATCATTATTTGCGCTCCTCCTTTTCGGATCCGTAAATACACAAGCGCAGGTAACATCACCCGCAAAACCAACCATTATTTTTGTACATGGTGTATGGGCAGATGGCTCCTCCTGGACCGATCAGGTTGTTGCTTTACAGAACAAAGGTTACAACGTTGTTTCCGTACAAAATCCTTTAACCTCGTTATCCGATGATGTCGCCGCTACCAAAAGAGCGATAGACTTAGCACAAGGGAAAGTAATCCTGGTAGGTCATTCCTGGGGAGGCTTTGTAATAACACAGGCCGGCAATGACCCGAAAGTAGCAGGTTTAGTATACATCGCTGCCTTTGCACCTGATGCAGAAGAAAGCGTACAGACTTTATCTTCACATGCTGCGGCTCCTGAAATAGGTAAGTACTTTGTGCCTGCGGGTGGCTTTCTTTTTCTTTCAAAAGAAGGCGTACAAAAAGCCTTTGCCCAGGATTTGAGTGCAACACAACAGCACCTGATTTATGCCACCCAGGCACCGGCACAACAAACATTATTTGCTGATAAAAGCGGCACACCGGCATGGGCGCAAAAACCGAATTGGTTTGTAGTAGCGAAAAATGACAAGGCGCTTCACCCGGATCTGCAGCGGTTTATGGCCAAACGTATCAACGCTGAGACCATCGAAATTGAATCGGGGCATGTGGCGATGGTAGCGCACCCTAAGGAGATTTTACATGTAATTGAAGAAGCGGCAAATAGTATAAAATAAACTTTGATCGACAGCCAGCTGAAAACAGTTGGCTGCCTCTTTTTGTGCTTTACAAATTATTTATCCGCATGTATTAAAAAAAGCGCCACCAAAGCGAACAAATCATTAATTTGTCTGGTAATTAGTTCGAACTTTATATGACAACAGAGAATAAAACCTATTMGATTGCTTTGAGGATGAGACGGATCATATACGAAGACACGTATGTAACTGTTCCTGTAACGCGGGAGGTACTGAGAGATGAGGAAGATGGGTCGGCACGTATCGATTTTGAAAAACTGGTAGCCGCAGCGATAGTCATCAGCCAGGACCCAACAGCAGAGTGGGTAGCAGAAGAAGTTCAGGTAGAAGCCCATCCAATACAGCAGCCCACACCGGACGACCGTAAAAGTCTCGCCGGGGAATTTCCGTCATTAGACTAAACCGATTCATGCCATGTTCAGCTATCAGCAATATTATCCATCCGCTCCGTTAGCAGACTTCATTGAATGCTATTGGCTATTAGATGCGCCTGGCAGGTTTATGGATACTCCGGATCGCTTAATACCAGGTGGCCGTGTGGAATTGATATTTAATTTCGGCGCGCCGCTGGATTGGCTGATATCAGCGGACAATCCCAAAGGAACCCGTATGAATGGTCCTATACTGATGGGGCAACGTGACAGGATATTTTATGCCAAAAGCAGCGGTAAAACCCGCATGCTGGGGGTGAGATTTAAACCCGGTGGCCTGTTGGCATTTACTCCAATGCCGGCATCCGGGTTATTAAACGCTCTCATGCCTGCTGAACTGGTGTTAGGCGCACAGCTAAAAAGCTGGGAGATGCTTTTGCAGGAACAGTCTACTGATGAGAAGATGGTGCGGGCGCTGGATGTATTACTGAAAAAGGCATTAAAAAGTACGCCTGACGACAGGTTGCTGGTCAACTTCACCATCGATGCGCTGCGGAACAGTCAGGAAGATATCTCTATTGCAACCATCTGTCAGCAAACAGGTTGGTACTATAAGAAGTTGGAAAGAGTTTTTCTGAAAAACACCGGCTACACGCCAAAGTATTACCACAAACTCCTACGCTTCAATAAGGCAGTCAGAATTATGCGAACTACGGATGTTTTGACCGATATTTGCTATGAATGTAATTATTTTGACCAGGCGCATTTCATAAGGGATTTCCGGCAGTTTACCGGTACTACCCCAGGCCAGTTTAAAAAAGAGGATAATAAGATAGCAGCCATTCTTATAAAACATCAGCCTGTCTAAAATATACAATTCTGCCCCGAAAAACCTTTATAGCTTTGACATTTATACCAAACTTATAACATGTCGGATTCACAGCCCGTATCCAAAATCTTACTAGCCGCAGGAGTACTTTTTGCAGGCATTTGCTGGTATTTATCCTTTAGTCTTACCGCACATACCTGGTATACCTTATGGGTGGCGCCTGTTCCCATACTCTATTTTTCTTTACGGCTTTCCGGGAAGTGGGCGTTTGCCATCGCTTTTGCCGGGTATTTATTAGGCAGGCTCAGTTGGGTCCCCTATTTATTAAGCGTGTTGCCTATGCCGCTGGTGTTGATCTTTACGCTGATATTACCATTGATATTTGCATTGCTGGTAATAGCTGCGCGGAAAATTATGCTCACCTACCCGCATTGGTCTACTGTATTTGCATTTCCGGTGTTATTTACCACTTTTGAATACCTGCTGTTCCTTTACTCCCGGGATGGCACGGTAGGCAGCATCGCTTATACTCAAAACGATTTCCTGCCTGTTGTGCAGGTAGCTTCCCTTACAGGGATACAAGGCATTACCTTCCTGGCCACGTTTGTTCCGGCAGCCACTGCGCTCATCCTGTTCAGGTATAAAAACAAACTTCCCATCAGGACATTATTCTCTGTTACAATCGGTATTCTTGTTGCAACAATGGCTTTCGGTATCCTGCGGCTTAATGACACTCCTTCCGCTAAAAAATTAGTCCGCGTGGGCATGGCCACCATAGATGAGCAGGCATATCACAAAAAGTATGCGGCCGGGGAAGACAGGAATTTATACCGGGCCAGTCTATACCTGCAGCAAGTGGCTGTATTGGCAAAACAAGGGGCCCAGGTAGTGGTATTCCCTGAAAAGATGTTTACTGTACAGGATACCGGCCGCCCCGTAATCATGCAGATGTTCAAAGACACGGCCATCGCTCACCAGGTATTCATCATTGCCTCCGTAGCAAATAAGAAAGCGGATTATTATGAAAACAGGGCCTGGGTCATCTCTGATGAGGGAAAGCTTATAACCGATTACCAGAAGGTCCATTTATTTGAAGGGGAAGTGCTGGACACCGTCAGACCCGGAAAGGAAATGGCATTATTCCAACGGAACGGTGCTACAGAAGGCGTTGCTATCTGCAAGGATATGGATTTCCAACAGTACATACTGGGCTATGGAAAGTCACAAAGCAATCTTTTATATGTTCCGGCCTGGGACTTTGTCGTCGATGGCTGGATGCATAGCCGTATGGCCATCATGAGAAGTGTGGAAGGCGGGTTTGGTATGATCAGAAATGCCCGGCAAGGAAGACTGACCATTAACGATTACCGCGGGAAAGTGCTGTTTGAAGCCAATGGTGACAATGGTACTCCTGCCCTGTTAACTGGAACCATTGATGCGCAACACCATACGACCGTTTACAGCAGATGGGGGGATTGGTTTAGCATCATCAATTCAATTGCCGCCGTATTGTGTATGCTGCTTTTAGTAAGAAAGAAATTAGCCTGATCCTTACTATCACCTAACTTACTCCCTGCTTCCCACCGGAACAGGGAGTAAGTTATTTACGGCCATACGTAAAATATCCGATGTACAAAATGTATGCTTCAACGGATCATTGCAGCTGGTGGTGGCGGCTAATTAAATAAATTTTGAACTTCGCCCTTTTGGTCTATTTTTGTCGCCTACTTATATCTTAAACATCCCTACCAACTGGTTATACAAAACAAGCTTACTCTTATGAATGAAAAGGTAATTGGCATTATGGGGGCCATGCATGAAGAAATCAACAGCGTATTGGAACTGATGTCTGGCATAGAAGAGTTTTCCTTTGGCAGAAGAACATATTATGCAGGAACTATCAATGGAATAAAAACTGTTTTGGTTTTCTCCAGGTGGGGAAAGGTCGCGGCGGCAACCACCGTCACCAGCCTGATTACTAAATTTAACATCACGGATCTTCTGTTCATTGGTGTTTCAGGAGCCATCGATGCGAAATTAAAAATTGGAGATATTGTAGTAGCCGACCGATTGATTCAGCACGATATGGATGCACGTCCTTTAATGCCGCAGTATGAAATTCCACTGTTGCAAATGAGCTATTTTGAAACAGATCAGCAGCACCTGGCTATTGCACAACAAGCGGTGGAGGGTATGTTAAAGAAAGGTATCGGATCATTTATTGCGCCTGTGGAAATAGCGCGTTTTGTGCTGGATAACCCGCGCTTATATACCGGGGTGATAGCCAGTGGCGATCAGTTTTTCGCCAGTCAGCAGGATAAAGAACAACTGTATAGCTCTCTCCCGGAAACACTTTGTGTAGAAATGGAAGGTGCAGCCGTGGCCCAGGTTTGTTATGAGTATGACGTACCCTTTGCGGTTATCCGGATCATTTCAGATGAGTGTAATGAAAACTCTTCTATCGATTTCCCTGATTTTATACAACATGTTTCCAGCAGGTATGCTCATCAGATCATTGAAAATGTATTTGCGTTGTTATAATTTATGAAACAAGCCATAGCTGGCCTCGTCATGCGACAATTTTATACAATGATATTATAATAAAAAAATGGAAGCTATTTCAACCAAAAATGACCAAAGAATTAATTCCATAGATACGCTTCGGGGAATCGTAATGATCATTATGGTGCTTGATCATGCCCGTGATTACTTTAGTTTAATTAAGTATGATCCTTTAGACCTGGATAAAACATCTGTCCTGCTTTTTATGACGCGCTGGATCACCCATTTTTGTGCGCCAACTTTTCTGTTCCTGTCAGGGACCAGTGCATTTTTATCGCTGTCAAAAAAGAGTCACAAGGAGGCTTCTTTAATACTGCTTAAAAGAGGTGTATGGCTCATCTTCATGGAGCTGACCATTCTTAACTTTGGCTGGCAGTTTGATCCTGGATTTCACCTGATATTTTTACAGGTCATCTGGGCCATTGGCTGGAGTATGATCCTGTTATCCGGCTTGATATTTTTACCTCCTAAATATATTCTCTGGATTGGCTTAGTAATCATTTTTGGACATAACACCCTTGACCAGATACCCGCCAGTAGCTTTGGACGCTCCGCTTACCTTTGGATGTTGCTGCACGAATCCGGAATTTATAAGGTAAACAATTATGAAAGTATATTCGTTCTTTATCCGCTCATTCCGTGGATAGGTGTAATGGCTGTTGGCTATGCTTTCGGAACGCTCTTTAAATACGCTCCTGCTTTCAGAGTGCCCATATTTATAAAGATGGGATTGGGATGCCTGTTACTATTTGTACTATTACGTTTTTTTAATTTTTATGGAGATCCATTTCCATGGCAACTACAGGACGTTTGGTGGAAAAGTATCCTTGATTTTATAAAATGTAATAAGTATCCCCCATCGTTATTATATATCCTGATGACATTGGGAGTAGCCATTACTGCCCTGGCGCTTCTTGAGTATAAACAGAACTGGCTGACGGATATATTAAGTGTATATGGAAAAGTACCGATGTTCTTTTACGTGCTGCACATCTATTTAATGCATACTGCTCAGCTACTGATTACATTTCTGTGTGGTTTCTCTGTTGAAACCATGCTCTATTATCCTTTCCGTGGTGCACCTCCTTCCGGGTGGGGATTCAATCTTCCTGTAGTTTATCTTGTCTGGATAATGGTAGTGGCTATGCTCTATATCCCCTGCCGTTGGTTTATGCGCCTTAAACAAAGGGAGAAGAAATGGTGGCATAGCTATATTTAATTATTCATTTAACTTGTTAAACTTTACAAAGAAAAAGTTTTGGAATATCGGGTTGCAAATGAGCTGCTAAGTATAAATAAAATCTGTAAATTCATTTATGAATATAAATTTTGTTTGCTACCTGATTTTCCCGCTTATTGTTGCCTGTCAAAAAAACAGTGCTGTGAATGCTTCAAATTTACCTGAACCTGATACTGCTATTACCAACAATTCCTATTCTCTTGTAACTGCAGCAAGTACTATATCGGTGGACACCGGTAACGTGTACAGGCTTGGATTGGCGCCATACGCGTCCTTCTTTAAATTAGACAGAAGCGTAAAAAATGGTGACGTATATTATGAAGCCATTCTGGAAAGCTCAAAACAATTCAGCCCATTAAAGTTTTATATATCAAAGACTGGGAATGGACAGGTGACGGCAGTTGCCGCGCCTTCAGAAGCTGAGCTAGAAAAATTTAATAAAGAATGGCAACGATAACTGATGAATAACCACGCCTACATCTTTGATTAAAACCTGCTGGACTTTCTGAACTCCAGCGGTGAAATATTCGTCTTTGTTTTGAATAGTTTCGAGAAAGACTGTGGATATTCAAAACCCAGTTCAAAAGCTATTTCATTTACGGACAAATCTGTCATACTCAGTCTTTCTTTCGCCTTCTCTATGATCTTCTCCTGTATGTGCTGTTGGGTGCTATTGCCTGTAAGCGTTTTGAGCAGACCGCTCAGATAATTAGGCGAAATATTAAGCTGACTGGATATATCTTTTACCGTAGGTATCCCCTTATCTTCCAGTGTTTCCTGGGCAAAAGCTTTTTCCAGCAATGCTTCCAGCTGGCTCACGATACCATGGTGGGTGATTTTACGGGTAATGAACTGCCGCTGATAGAAGCGTTCTGCATATCCCAGTAGAGATTCAATGAGTGGAATAATAATCCCCTGGCTGAATTTATCTATATTAGTGCTATACTCCTGTTCTATGTTCTTAAACAACCCGCTGATAGTCTGCTCCTCCTGATCAGACAGAAACAGGGCTTCATTTACCGCATAATCAAAGAATTCATACTGCCTTATCTTCAATGCAAGGGGATGGTTCCAGAGAAAGTCCGGATGGAGCAGTAGCAACCATCCGGACTGACTCAATTCTTCCTCCTGATCAGCATTAAAACTAAATACCCGCCCCGGTGCAATGAAGTTCATCACCCCTTTATCAAAATCATACTCCTGCTGCCCATACTTCATTTTCAAACAAGCCTGAGTGGACTTGCTCATACCTATAAAATAAAAATCAGTAGTCACCACTATATCAATATTCTTAGCCTGCTTTTTTAACTCCCCGATATTGAGTACACTCATCAGCGGGTGTTTTGTATCAGGCAGGCCTCTCAGCTGCAATAGCTCGTGGATGCTTTTTATTTTCAGGGGCAGGTTACCGGCCATAATAGTTAGTTTTGATGGTACCAGGCAGCATACTCCCTGGCAAAATCCCGCAGTTTTCTTTTTCCTGTTACAGGTCTGTGAAGATAGTAATCCTTCTGTGCTTTCCCATTATGCATATTTTCCTGCATTTCCACCAGTAGTCCCGCTACCTCAGGCGATACACCACTAGTTTCAAGCCCTTGTTTCACCTGTTCTCCGGGAAGCACTATCCATTGGAGGTCTTGTATGCCAATGGCTGCTCCTATGATTTGTGCAGCCTGTGTGCAGGTAAGCTCCTCGCTGGCCACGTACATCACATTCAATCCGGCAGTTGCCGGAGTATTGATATCGTCCGCGATGGCAGTCGCAATGTCCTCCGGAGCCACAAAAGCTACCATATCTTCTCCCCCGTAATTGGATGTAATCATGCCCTGCTGGCGGATCATATCCTTCAGGTGATAAAAATTAGTGTAAAACGGTCCTGGTCGCACAAAGGTAATAGACACGTCCTTAAGTGTCTCAAACTTTTTCTCTGGTTGGATACCATTCAGCAAGTGCGCTACCCAGCCGGTGAGCACGAATACACGCTTTATCCCGGTTTCCCTGATAGCCTGAACATAATTATCCATATTTCCATCCCATGCATCCAGGTCCCTTGCGGTGAAATCCAGTGGATTCATGCAATAAACAACATCTGCGCCTGTAAATGTTTTAACGAGGAAAGGCAGGTCCTGAATACTGCCAATAGCGGGTTGAGCACCCATGGCCTGTATCTGGGCCTGCTTATTGGGATCTGTACTGATGAGGGTCACCTGGTGTCCTTCCTTCACCAGCATTTCAGTGAGCGGTTTACTGATATGCCCGAGGGAGCCGGTAAGTACAATTTTCATTTTAAATATTTTGATGTACTCAAAGGTCCCACGGAATGCCAAGGTAAAAGTGTTCAGATCTCAGCAAATTGTATGAAAATGTATTTAAAAAATAAAAGGCGTCTTTATGAAAGATACCAGCCTTGCGCTCACAGCACTTTATTGAGCTTGTGCTGCCTGCTTAAGTGCATAGGCTGAAATACATTTTCAAAATTCTCTCCCCATGCTTCCATGGCAAATAATATAGGCAACAGGCTCTCTCCATAAGCCGTCAGCGTGTATTCAACTTTTGGCGGTAATTCCGGATAAACATACTTTTTAACGATCCCATAGTCTTCCAGCTCCGATAGCTGCTGGCTAAGCACCCGTGGGGATGCATGAGGATGTGCTTTGTGCAGTTCACTCGGCCTTTTAAGTCCCCTGTTAATAGAAAGTATCAGGCAGGGCTTCCATTTACCGCCAATCACCTCCATTGTAATGCCCATACCACAGGCAATCAGGTCATTTGTTGTTTTCTTCTGATACATCTTAATACTTATTACTACAAAAATACGCCTTACGCCATTAACTGGCCATAGCGATAATTTTCCCCCTATCTGATAATTTTCACTGGTATTGTTTGCATCCCCGCTTATCAGGAGTTTTGCTTCCGTAAATATAAAATGACTACAATGAACAATTTATCAAACAGCGAAAAAGCAACGGCCATCCAGAATAGCATAGAAACAAACACATTGCTGGAAACGGGCCTGCTACACCCTACCAGGTACCAACAACACAATCCGAATGTGGCCACCGGCAGACAGGCTATCCTGGATTTACACGCGCAGATGCCACATGAAAAAATATATACCAATGTAGTACGTGCATTCCAGGACGGAGACTATGGCTTCGTACATGTAGACTATTACCTGTTCGGACCTACCGTTGCATTCGACATACACCGCTTTGAAGAAGGTATCAGTGTTGAACATTGGGATAATCTCCAACCCACACCTAAAGAAAGAAATCCTTCGGGCCGTACCATGACAGATGGTAAAACAAAGGCAACAGATCATCATAAAACGGCCGCCAATAAAGAAATCATTACAAGGTTCACAGAAGATATCCTGATACCACAAAACTGGAAAGAAATACCCGGATATTTCAGTAATGACCTGCTCATACAGCATAACCCTTACCTGGGCGATGGCGTAGCTGCTTATGTATCAGCCATGCAGGAATGGAAAGCCAATGGACAACCCCTGGAATATAAACAGCTACACCTCGTATTGGGAGAAGGAAACTTTGTACTGGCATTAAGCGAAGCATATTGGCAGGGAAAACATACTGCCATCTATGATCTGTATAGGGTTGAAGAGAACAAGATAGTAGAACACTGGGACGTATTTGAAACCATCCCACCAGTAGAAGACAGAAAGAATACGAATGGTAAGTTCTAAGATGCCTTCTGCGTTAAAATTATTTTGGCGGCTCCCCGCTTTCATTTCATTAATAAATTATATAGTTTCGCAGTATGTTAACTGTGGAAAAAATCGGGKGCACKTCAATGACCGCCCTGAAAGATGTAATCGACAATATCATTTATTACGGCCGTACCGGCGATGGGCTATACAATCGTGTCTTTATTGTTTCTGCTTTTTCCGGCGTCACCAACCTGCTGCTGGAGAATAAAAAGACAAAAGCCCCCGGCGCCTATCATCAATTCGCAACAGGAAATGATTACCATAAAGCACTTGAAGCGGTCAGACTTCACCTTAAACAGTTGAATGCCCATTACGGGCCACTTGGGCTGAATATAGCGCATGCCGACGAAGTAACGGATGGCATTATTAACCGGGTGCTGACCTATCTCGATAGCGCCAACACCATGCTGGCCTCCGGATACCTCAATGAGGGCATTCTGCTGGCTGTCCGGGAGATTCTCGCCTCCGTAGGTGAAAGCCACTCCGCCTTTGTGCTGGCAAACATCCTGCAAAACAAAGCCCTTAACGTAGCGCTGGCAGACCTAAGTGGCCTGGGTGATGGACGCTCCTTCACCATTGATGAACGCATCAGGGAAGAATTTGCGACCATCGATCTTAAAACCTGCCTCTGTATTGCAACAGGGTATGTAAAGGGAACAGAAGGGATCATGAGAGAATTTGACCGCGGCTATTCCGAAGTAACCTTCAGCAGGATAGCGCAACTACTCCGGCCGGAAGAAGCTATCATCCACAAAGAATACCATCTGTCAACCGCCGATCCGGCATTGGTAGGCATAGAAAACGTACAACCAGTTGGGTATACCAACTATGACATTGCCGACCAACTGGCCGATGTTGGCATGGAAGCTATTCATCCTAAGGCGGCCAAACCGCTGGAGATAGCCCTTATCAATCTCCGTATCAAAAATACCTTTGAGCCCGAACATCCAGGTACACTGATCACTAAAAATTATGTTTCTGAACATAAGCGCGTGGAAGTGATCACGGGCTCTGACCAACAGCTACTCATCGACATCTATGACCCGCTAATGGTAGGCGCCGTGGGAAGTGATCTCGATATCATGCAGGTATTTGCCCGTTATAGCATCAGCTATACCTTTAAGGCTACCAGCGCCAACAGCATCAGCATCGTCATCTGGGAAAGTGATTTGAATCAGAAGTTGCTGAAGGACCTGAAAGCAAAATATGAACATGTGACTGTAGAACCAGTGGCAATGGTTTGCCTGCTTGGCTCAAACATGGATCAGCCGGGATTATTGGCCAAAGCTACTGCCGCACTGGCCCAGGCTGAGATTAATATTTTAAGCGTCGGGATAGCGTTGAGAAAAGTCAATTTCCAGTTTGTTATTACGAGACAACATTTCAAAGCAGCGATCGTAGCGCTTAATAAAGCGGTTGGGCAATAGGATGGTGGGATATGAATATATAATATGCTAAGTACCCTTATATCACCCCGGGCTTATCTTCTGGGATGAGGCAAAAATAGCTTCTTCGATTGCGCGATCAGGAAGCTATTTTTTATTGATCAGATAATTTTAATATATGAAAGACATCCATGTGTCAGTACTGTCTTATAATTCGATCACTTTAAGTTTGTCATTACCGTCGAATGCTTGCGGCTCAAACGGCTCCTCATAAAACCAGATTTCACCTCTGTCAATGGCATACCTCTGTGCGTTTTCCTGTTTCAACACATCCAGGGTATGGATGAAAATGTTCACTTTGGCACTGTCGCTGAAAGTAAAATGGAGACCATTAATGGTATCATTTTGTTGGATGATTTCAGCTATTCTGATTCTTGCGTATTCCAGTTTAATATTGTCCTGCAGGTCTTTACCGGTATAATGGATGTTATGATAATTACGAAATGTGGTATAAGGTATTGGGGGAAGCCAATCCGGAAATTTTTCAGGCACTATTATCAAGGTCAATTTCCTGAAGTGGTTTACATATAAAAAGTTCCACATGAATATCATGAGTAATACACTAGCGGCTAAACCAGGCAACAGGAAGAGTTTTCTCTTTTTCATACATTTATAGAGATGATGATGTACGTTTTTCCATAAAGCTTATTTTTTTGCCTTAAAGGCAAAATATGCTATATTCACTCCGCTGGGCCCTAAATTACCATTAGATAAGTAGCTTATATCAGTAAATTCCCTGTATTAAAAATTACGATTTATCATCCCTCAATTAAATACACTTAATGAACAATCATTTACAACTATTCCGTTTTTTCCACGAAAATGATGAGCCAATTCATTTGGAAAAAAACCTTGCGCGGGCATTTGCATTATGTCTTAAAAACGACAAAGTATTACTCTTTTCCTTCCTGAATGCCTGGCTACAAGAAGAAGACTTTAATTTCTTATTATCTAATCCTCCTGAAGATGCTGAAATTGAAATTGACATAGAAAGAGAGACCGGAGACCTTGTTGAAAATACACGTAAGTTGTATGCAATTGGGCTCACAGAAAATATAAATTATGAAGACTGGAGTGATATTCTAACTGATGCTGTAAAAGTAGACAAATCTAATTTTACTGACATTATAATTGTCATTAAAGACATTACTATCATCATTGAGGTAAAACGAACAAGAGAGGATTGTAAAGATCAACTTCTTCAGCAAATATTACCTTTTATAAAGGAAGAAAATCAGAAGGAACTGAAATCTTTTCATTTGCCATGGGAGACAATATTACACAATGTAAAAAAGATACATCACTTCAATCTGCTGAATAAAAATGAAAATCCTTTTACCATTTCCTTTTTACGGCTGATTGAAAGAAAGTATAACCACTGGATACCAACAACGCCTTTCAGGCACCTTGGATTTGACACAAAACATAACACAGAACTAAACTGGCTTGAACTGAATAAACGCCTTGAAAAAGCAATGCGTTCTGTCGGGAAGGATTCCTTTACGATGTTTCCGGACAGAAAAGTTATCATCCTGAAAAAGCCATGGGCCACTGAAGCAATTCCTGAATTCGAATTCGATGCTATTAACCCTTCCTTAATGCTTTATGTGTGGCCAGGAAATACCAAGCAACAGGGATATGCAGTTTACAATAGCTCATTGGAATGGATCAATGCAAAGAAAGTTACAGTAGGTAAGCATACTTTTGATATCTATATAGAACGGCATTTAAAATTCATGCATTTCAACCGGTATATCACCCACATAAGTATCCCCATCGATAACAAATTATTATTAAAGAAAGAAATAAACACTTACGAAAATTTCTATGAGAATTCCGGCAGATGGGATATTGGTAAATGGGATGAGTTAGACCTCTTTTTATCCGATCATTTAAATATGGATTGGAAAGAACAATGTAAATGGTATGATAACTTCGAAAATACTGATCGCAGCTATTTAACGCTTTCGCTCGGCTTCTGCATCCAATTACGTATTCCTTATTCCCTGCTGCAGGAAATAGATAAGCATCAGGAGGATTATGCTAAAGTTGGAGAACTATTTAATAATTGTATCAATGCTATTGTCGATATGGTAGAGAATAATAAAACAAGCTCTCCTGCTCCCATTCATGAGGCTTTAGATGCTGAAAGTGAACTCTCTTGAACTACTACCCATATCATTGCCATTATTAACAGGTGTAGCCCCAATTCTCGTTTATAAAAATGAGCTCTGTTTCTTCCTAAACGGGAATTGGACGGCTACAATTTTATACGCACCAAGAGAATGTTTGTCAAGTGATCTTTATAACTTCTTCGCCTTTTGCATAGACAATTTTATATTTAATTTAGATGATAGATCCTTCACGAAAATATTGTCTGCCGCCGGTGTTCCATGAAGATGCTGAGATACTCATTCTCGGTACAATGCCTGGTAATGATTCTATTGCCGCAGATATGTATTATGCGAATAAATCGAACCATTTCTGGAATTATATTTATCGCATTTTACAACCAGATTACCCAGTCTGCAAGTGCTTCGATATGACTGTGCCCAAGGAAGATAGATACGAGCTCTTGAAACGCAATAAAATAGCGGTTTGGGATGTGGTTTCTGATTGTTTGAGGGGTGGAAATCTCGATAGTAAGATCATAGCCCCCCGGTTTAATCCTATTGCTGATTTCGTAAATCGTAGTAATATAAAGGCCGTGTTGTGCACAAGTGTTAAGTCTCGGCACTTTTTGAAAAAGTCGGAACAAGATATCCTGATCAAGATTCCCATTGAGTTGATCGGCTCATCATCTTCTTCCAGGTGGGATAATCCTTTTGAAACAATGCACTATTGGAGTGAAATCATCAATAAGTATCTCTCTTTATAACATTTAATTTCTGTAAAACACATGAAGGACTTTAGACCCTCTGAACTTCAGGCTGAATACTATGTTCAAAGTGTACTTTTAAAGGCCGGTATTTTAAATTGCAAGCCTAACTTTGACCAGCATGGGGCAGATTTACTGATCGTTGACAGCCTTGAGAGTAAAATTCCCCATATATTGAATGTACAGTGTAAGTACCGCAAGATTGCCGCAAATAAATCCAGCAATATTGAAATACCTATTGAGTATGTATCCGATCATTTCCTTGTCTTTGCCTATGTAGTAGATGATCAAAACAATGATCAACTATTTGTATTCTTTCCTGAGGATGTAAAGAGCTGGAATAAGGATGAGCGGGTATATAGGCTTACATTGACACAAAATAAACTGCCTGATTTTGCCAATAAGCTGTTCAATGAACAGAATGTGCAGCGGATAAGAATGTTGTTGTCAAAACAGCCGGTGAAAAAGTTTACGACCCTTGTTATAGATGGCGTTTTTCTGGAAAAGGTAATACCTGAGGTGATCGAATTGTACCGGGATATTTACCCTGATTTGGGAGTACGTGATATGAGTTTGGATGATGTAGTCACACAGATATTAAAATGCTACAACAGGTACGATAAAGCCAACGTACCAATTAACATAGCATTGTTTTCGAGCAAGCACCACAACCTTGCAGGTCTTATGCAGTACGGGCATGATGCCTACTATAAATCTGAGCATGTGCCTGGGGCTACCTTTTATATATTTGAAACCGGAGAGATCATTAGTTTCGAGGTGGTAGAATATCTGGAGAGAGTAATTAATTCAGATAACGTAATTCTTGTAGCAAATGATATTAGCTATGAGACTCCACTGATAGCACTCAGAGAAAAGGGCATTGACATTACGTTGGTTACCCTGCAAGAGGAATTAGGCGGGCAGATCTTTTCGGGTACTACCTGGGGCGATATTGTATATCCCTTAGCTATGGCTCTTGGCGTACCGCGTCAAGATTTATAAATTCAATACTTAACAGAGTATGAAGACTTTGATTCTGATTGCTGGAGATAAAAATTTATAATGGAAGACAGCATTTTTAAGAATTTGGCTCATGGAGCTGATGGATATTTTATCATGCTAAACGGACAGGAAATTGATACTGGATATAAACCAGATGTGGTGCTCCGCAATGGTGGTGATGAATATATCATCATAGAAAGTGAAACGGGTACTAACCGCAAGGCTTTTTTAGGCAATATGATGAAGGCTGCAAAATACCTTTCAGGAACCAGAAGTGGTATTGCTGTATTAGTGATAAAAGAGCATAGTAATACAACAGTAGAACAAATATACAGACACTTGATCCCTTATTTTAAATGGATCATGCCGCTTACCAACATAACCGCCGTTTACTTGATTAATGCTGAACACTACTGTGTGGACGCTGTGCCGTTGAAGTTGCTGGCTCCGGAGTTTCTAAGCTGTGCAAGAGTGATCAGTCGAGAACAGGTTTAGGGATGATATAGTACAAGCCAATATATTGTCTTTATGATATAAGTATAATGATCAATGTATTCTATCAGTACTTTTATTACACCTGTTGATTTATCCTTGCGGGATCAAGCCGAAAACACGGGGAATATCTTTTTTCGATATTCTCTAAATGCCAATACACTCGTATTTGTCATTCTCAAATACCTACTGCACTATCTTTGAATATTATACAATGCTCCATACACTCCCTTTAGCCAATCTTCAATCTGCCCCGAAAACCCGTTCCCCGAATTACGTTATATTTATAGTAATCAAAATAATCTCCCATGGCAAAACAAATGTCTATTATTCCCTTTACGGGAAAACTCGGCCCTCTCATTGGGTATAAGCGCAATGGCAACTACTTCCTGCGCAGCATGCCTGAAAGCGTGCAGCAAACGGCTGCTACCCGCCGCGCATCCCGTCGCTTTGGCATCGCCAGCAGGAAAGCCGCTTTTATCCGGCATGCTTTCTACAGCAACCTGGATATCCATTGCGACGGTGGCCACATCAATCGGCTCAACAGGCTGCTCATTGCTGCCGGCGACCATCATGCGGCCATAGCAGGCTTCCGCTTCAATCAGCATACCGGAGTAGATCGTTTTTTTCCGGTGGCTCCCCGCCTCTTGAGTAACGGGATATTAAATATTCCAGCACAAACCATCGACGGGTATAAAGGTATTGCTGCCCTCGAAGTAAAAGTGATCGCAACGCGTATTGATTTTATATCACGTCAGGTGGCAGGTAGCGAAACGGTGACGCTAATGATAGAGCCGGATACCACTTTCCAGGAAACAAATGTTTCGCTCGATGTACCCGGAGAGGGTTCACTGGTAGTGGTTTTCCAGGTAAGAGCCATGTACAAAGATGGTCCGTCCTGCAACAGACAACATATGGCAGCCGATATTATTGCAGTGGTAGCGCCACAGGTACACAAATATGCTCATAAACGTACTTACCCCAAGCGGACGAAATTGCTTCCCAAACTTATCTATACACACGCATATCCAGCTGTTATTCAACTGGAATAAAGCTAATTTGCCACCGGAGATATTTTGATGAATAAACCCTTTATACCTGCTTCCTTTAAATAGTAAATCTCTTTCCGCAACTACAGCCTGGCACTGAAGCGGCCCTCCTATTGCCATTTCCGACCTCCATCCGTCTTCTGATGCAATTTCACTGGGGTTATACATCCGGAACTCATCCCCGCATCAAGTCCACCTCTGCTGCGCTGTTACTATAGGTACATAGCGGGTGCTAAGCATAGGCTCGACGGAGTCTACATAATGAAAATACACTTTTGTAGGTAATGTTGACTATAATGATGGGGGTTCCTAAATGCACTTAAAATTTACTCTTACCTGCAATATTATGGAAACTGATAAAAGAAGCAGGGAAAAACAAATCAATAATAAAACCCGCCACTCCCCAGTAGGATCAAAACAATACCCACAAATAAAATAGAAAATTTAAGCGCTTTACTTTGCTTGATTCCATTGGGATTACTATCGGTAAACTTAATTTTCATGATTAAAAATTAGACTCTATTAAGAAAGTTTTCAGGAAATATTACGCTACTATCCATAGCTATCCGATAAGGTGAAGCCAATACAAATTATGAATCGGGATCTTTCTCCAAAATAAAACTGGACAAACCTAAGTTTATCCATTCTTGTGCCCACTAGGGGAACATTATCGAACCAATTTTTATTGATTATAAAGAAATTAGGCAAAGTATGTCAAATGAATTATTGTGACGTTTGATAAAGGGTTACAATATCATCTCCGCCAAAAGAAAAACACACTCTAACATCGGTTTTACTTTTGGTCAGACAAGCATAGAATCCTTTCACCTCTCTTTGGTGAAAAAATCTACCAGTCTCTAACCAAGTTATGAGTAGTGCAAAATATCATTTAGAACTAGCAGTAGCCATTTCGCTTTTAATTTTCTATTCCACAGATACTTTTTAATAATGAAACCATTGAGTTCGGCAAGATGGGAGCAATACAATCGGAACTTCCATATGAAATTCATTAGCTGGCATAAATGACACGTCAGAGGTTGGCTATGTAAATGCTTTCATGGCACAACAATTCAATCCATCAACAATGTCCTATCACCAATAGGCGAGTTTGTGTTCAATTCCGGGTCTGTATTCAGCTTTTTCATATAGTATCTGGCGATGCATCGGTAATAATGACCGTATCACAAGCTACAAAGATGTATGCCTTATAATTATTATTTTTGAAATCAATTGATTCCTGCAAGCAAGTAGTTAAAAAAATACTGGAAATGACAGCAAATATTAAAAAATATACCTTCAAAGAGAGTCTTCCACAAGAGTTTGAAATTGTAGAGCTTGCTGAATTTTATGGAAGATTGAAAAGTATAATAACCACGGTACACCGGGCAAGGTTTTATCATGTAATCTGGTTTCAAAAAGGAAATCCGATACATTCAGTGGACTTCAATCCTGTAAGCATCAAACCCAATACACTTCTTTTTTTAAACAAAAACACGGTTCATGCGTTTGATAGTAAGAATCCGTTTGATGGGCGGGCGATTTTATTTACCGACAATTTCTTTTGCAAGACAGAAGCCGACCATAAGTTTTTGCGGGATACTATTTTGTTCAATAATTTATTTCCCGTTTCGCAAATTGAAGTCGGGCATCAAGCGAAGATATTTGAAGGTATATTTCAACAAATAATTAATGAATTGCAAAATGAAAAAGACAGTTCGCAAGACGAGATCCTGCAAAACCTTCTTCATAATTTGCTTTTACTTTCTGAGCGGGAAAGGATAAAACAAAATATTATTGAGTTTAAAAAAGGTCCCGATCTTGATTTTGTCATGTTGTTTAAAGATGCCTTAGACGCAAATTACAAAAGTGAAAAACTCGTAAGCTTTTATGCTAAAAAAATACACATTACAGAAAAACGTCTTAATCAGGCTACAACAAAGCTTCTATCCCAAACCCCCAAGGAGTTTATTGATGATCGGGTTATGCTGGAGGCAAAACGGCTTTTAGTGCATACCACCGAAAGCATAAAGGCAATTGGCTTTGATTTGGGTTTTGATGAGCCGACAAACTTTATTAAATATTTCAAGAAACTTAGTCATTCAACCCCTACTGAATTCCGGAAAAAATACCGGGACTAAATGTATCATTTAAAGTAGGATTTTCACCTTTCTAACGTGTTTCAAAGTTCAGACCTTTGGCTTAAAATATAAAGGCAAAAGAAGATGGAAAATAAAATTGAGATTATTGGAAAGAAATTCAAAGCCGATTTTGGTAATTATGCTTTTGAATTACATTTTGAAAGTGAAACACAGCTAACGTGGACCGCTTTGGCTGATAGCGGCTTCGGTAATTTTGAAACTGTTCAAATTACCAGAACCGAGATCAGACCTAATTTGTTTATGGTGTACTGGAAAGAAAAATCAGGCGCAAGGGTAACACATATACAGGATTTTGAAAACAATACAGTATATACCAATATTGCAGATGCCGGGCATAATTTTTTAAACCTAAAAGGGACTTTGACGCCGCTTTAAACAATTAATATAATATGTCGCATCTAAATAATAATTAAAAAATAAAAGAATGAGCAACAAACAAAATGTAGTTGAGTTACTAAAATCCATTGAAACGGGAGCTACAGAACCTATTGGATATATTAATCCAAACAAGTATGTCCAGCATAATTTAGGCGCGGCAGATGGACTTGCCGGATTTGGAGCGTTGCTCAAGGAATTGCCTAAGGATTCTGCAAAAGTAAATATCATAAGAGCTTTTGAAGACGGCAATTATGTTTTCACCCATGCCGACTATAATTTTTTCGGCCCAAAAATCGGTTTTGATATTTTTCGTTTTGAAGATGGCAAAATTGTAGAACACTGGGATAATTTGCAGGAAACAAGTGGGCCAAATCCAAGCGGACATACGATGACAGATGGGCCTGCAACAAGTGCGGAGGCCGATAAAACGGAAGCAAACAAGGCCTTAGTACATAGTTTTGTAGACGACATCTTAGTAAATGGACGAATGGAAAAAATCACGGTATATATTGATGGTGATAACTATATTCAACACAATCCTCAAATTGGTGATGGCTTGTCGGGATTAGGAAAAGCACTCGAATATATGGCCTCGCAGGGTATAGCTATGAAATACAGCACTATTCATAAAGTACTGGGCGAAGGTAATTTTGTATTAACAATAAGTGAAGGGATGTTTGCAAGTAAGCACAGTTCGTTTTATGATTTGTTCCGCGTAGAAAACGGAAAAATTGTCGAGCATTGGGACACTATCGAAGAAATTCCGGCAAAAGAGAACTGGAAAAACAATAATGGTAAATTCTGATCCATTTATTCTTTTTTATTTTTCATATCAACTTGATAAAAAATATACGTTAATACAAAGAGGACGTCTCATAAATATTGAGACGTCCTCTTTGTATTGTGCCCAGAACTGGATTCGAACCAGCACACCCTTGCGAGCGCTGCGACCTGAACACAGTGCGTCTACCAATTTCGCCATCTGGGCAACTGATATCGTGTCAGGGGTTGCAAATATACACACCTATTTCTTTTCACCAAAAAAAATATCAAACTAACGTAAATGGCTATATTAATAATTGTAGATGAAGCCAAAAGAAGTGATGCTAAATGGCATGGCGCCCTTTGCTACGAGGTATAAATCATGCACGCCTTCTGCATGTCGCAGGTTACCCGTTAATTTCAATGCGTAGGTACTATCACCTGTATAGGGTATTTCCAGGGTCCCGATAATTTTCCCTTTGGGCTTGTCGATCCGGAATTCAATACGCGCATTACTCTTTTTATGTTCAGAGGCGACTTCTACCCGGAAACCAATTTCACCCAGACTTAAATTCACCTGCGCAAAACTCAGGTAGCTCCCCTCCTTCATCTGGAACTCTGTTGCCCGATTGCCTTTTTTAGCCGGCGGCACTGCCGTCTGTCCATAAACAGACATGTGCACAAAAGCAAAAAACAGCAATATCATCAGCCTCATAGGGATAGGATAGGTTTCGTCTACTCTTTTTACAGGGGAACAGGAATAGCTGTTCCCGGTGATAAATTAATAATAAATATCATAAAATTAAGGAATTATGTAATATTATAGCAAAATAATAACGTGAACTGATGAAAATCAGCCGAACGGGTGATACTTGTCATGAATGGCGCAATGCTTGCATACTACCTTTACCAAACAGTTAAACATTGTATTCAACTGTTTGTTAAGCAATAAAAATGGAACTTATGGAACAAGCATTAATGACACTGAGTCAATACCACGGAGCACCGGCAGTCACCATACTACTCTCTACTCACAGAACTCACCCCGACAATAAACAGGACCCTATCAACCTGAAAAAACTGGTAGCAGAAGCGGAAACCAGGTTATACGACACCTCGACAAAAGGGAAGTATGGCCCGTACTGGATAAAATCAAGGCCGCTGAACTGGACATCAATCACGACTATAACCTGGATAGCCTCACCATTTTTGCGAACCACGACAGCATACAGGTAGTGAAACTCCCCGTTCCGGCTACGGACCGCGTAGTGATCAGCGACCGCTTTGAAGTACGACCGCTGCTCAAAGCGTTACAACAACAGGAACATTACTATATTCTCACCATCGCACGCCAGAAAATCAGGCTGCTGGAGGCTTATAACGATACCCTGGTAAGGGAAATACATAATGACGACTTTCCCTTCTCCAACGAATATTACACCAAAGACCCCATGAAATTACAACAGGACGCTATTGTAGATGACCTGCTGAAAGAATATTTCAATGTGGCCGATAAACAATTCAAAAAATATTATCACGAAAATCCACTCCCCGTGGTACTCTTAGGCGATACCAAAAGTATTGCTTACTACCAGGAGCAAATGGATATCAAAAAAATCGTGATCGCTACCGCCGCCGGCAGCTACGATGACACCAGCAGCCACGAAATTCTGAAGGTGACCTTCCCGCTGGTACAACAGCACATGGCCGACAAACAAACGGCAGCCCTGTCTGCTATAGGTGAGGCACAATCCAGACAACGCCTGCTGGTAGACCTGGGAGATATTTACCGGGCCGCAGAAGCTGGCGCAGCAGACACACTTTACCTCGAAAAAACCTACTTCCACAATGGTACCATTGAAGACGGCGCCATTACGGAATCAGATCAGCCAGGCGCAGAAGATGTTTCGCTGATCATCATCGACAGTGTACTGCAAAAAGGCGGTAAAGTAGTATTCATGGATGAAAATACACTGAATGCCTACCAGGGCATTGCACTGGTAACAAGATTCTCATAAACGCATGCTTCATACACACAAAACAAAAGCCCGCAGCGAGAACGTTGCGGGCTTGTTTTGTAGCGTGTAGCGCTAAATATTAAATACCAGCCAGTCTTGCGTAGATCTCTATCATCCCCGCCTGTCCCAGCAGCTCCTTTTCCGGACGGTTGCCCAGCATATTGGTGCTGCTGTCGCGATCATTCCACCACACCTTATCTGCGTATTCCTGCATAGCGTTAATATACTTTTTGTTATTATCGGCTTTATACAATGCCTCGTAACCTCTCAGCAGCACCGCATTAAACCAGTAAGAAGAATGAAAACGACCCCTCCTGAAAAACCGCTGATAGCCTCCTGCCGCAATATGCTGCGCCTCTCTTAAATACTGCACATTTTTAGTGATATGATACAGCTTTACATTGGCTTCCAGCATCGTACCGGTATTATAAGTATAGGCGGCGGAGTCAATCCGGTTGTTCTCCTCGGGTTTCAGGGCATCCCAGTACACACCATCCCCACAACGTAGGTATTTATTTACCCAGCTATACAACAGCTTCGCCGTATCGAGATAGGCTTTTTTATGCGTCGCATCATATAATTGCAGCGCCAGTAATATACCCGGACCGTTGGAGCAGGCATTTTTTGTGGTCTTGTCCCCCTCCTTCCAGTACAAACCACCACCACTCACCGTATCATAGCCTGTCATCATAAACTGGTAGATCTCCTCCCCTTTCTCCAGGTACCATTTCTTACCTGTTCTCGTATAGGCGTCCAGGTAAGCAATGCCGATCCATTGGTTGTCATCGTAATAACGGTCTTCCCTTCTTTCTTTCACCACGTACGACGCATAACCAGGTGCAGGCGGAATCGGATCATAATACTGATTAATAGCCGCTACTACCGGCAACATATACGATTTACCCGGGTTTAATTTCTCCATTTCATTGGCCGCCTGTATCAGCCCGCAAAGACCCCACAGGTCGGCATGCAGATTATGATTTTTGGTACGGTCGCTGGTTTGAATGTATAAACCGGTCTTGCGTTCATACAGATATTGATCCACTGCCTTTTGCAATACTGCCGCCCGCTGCCTGTTGCTCTGGGCACATAGCCCGCCGGCAACAAGCAAGCACCATAAGGTAACAGTCGTCTTTTTGCTCCCCATCACTGTAATTTTCGTTACTTGATCAATCCCATACTTTTGAGCCTGGCAGCGGCTTCTATCAACATCGCACCACTCAGCTGTGTCGTCAGATCGCTGCTGGCAGCAAGGGTGGTCCAGTCTTTATTAAATAATACCTGCGGGCGGGTGGTGCCTTTCATCCACAACGTTTCTGCATTCAGTTGCAGGAAATTGGCATATTTGGTAACATCTGTGCTGCTGATGCTTCCATCTGTGATCAATAACATCAGGTAGCGAACCAGTACGCCCTTGAACAAACCGCCATCTCCGGCGCCTTCATCCTTTAGGATATTGGCATTGGTAAAACCGCCACCCAGCGTATTGTTGGCTGTTCTCAGCGCATCGTTGAGGTAGCTGGCCTGACCGGTGAGTTTGTACAACTCCACACCAGCGCCGATGAAAACGCCCTGGTTATAAGTGAAGTTCCAGTTCTTGGTTACCTGCCCACTGCCATCCTGGTTAATACCATCCCAAACAAGACCGCTAACAGGATCTACCAGCACACTCTTCTGCCAGTCGTATATTTTCTTTGCCCAGGCGATATCGTCGGCGTTCTGAGTAACTCCGTACATTCTGCAGGCAATTATACAGGCGGGTGCATTAGCGGGTGTATTTTTATAGTTCTTGGATTTGTCTTTATTCCAGTGAATACCGCCGCCCCAAACATCATCCCATCCGCCTTTGATATCATTCCACAGGATCACGGCTACATCTTTGTAACGCGTATCACCCGTGGCTTCAAAAGCACGCAGGCAAGCCAGGTTCATCCACTCCATGTCATCATAAAAGTGGTTAATGTAAGTACCGCCATTCTTCACTTTCATGCCGGCCAGCAAATCATCCATACGGGATTTAATGGCAGGATCATTTTTACGTATATACGCATCCGTGAGTACATCCAGTGCGTGCGCATTAGGCCAGTAATTAAACGTGGTACCGCCGGTACTGTTCTGATTAAAATATTTTTCCTGGTTCCAGAAGTTACTGATCAACCCTTGTGTAGACGAATCTGCGATCTGCGGCCAGTTATACGCATAACGCGCTTTGCCGGCGCCCGGACCCGGGCCATCATCTACCGGTTCTTTCAAACAGGCAGTGAAGGCCAGGGTGAGCATTAATATAGAATACCGTACTATCTTCATAGCTATAATTATTTGACGATTATTTCGTGCGTGTAATTCTTGTCAGTGGTGAAGTATACATTGATATCGCAGTTCTTGGTATCTGCTTCGGTGGCAAACTTGTAGCAATAACCCCACTGGTCATTACCTGCAATAGGCCGCAGTTCCCAGAAACTTAGCGGCGTGGCGGCGGTAGGACGATTGTTATCGCTGTTGGCGCTGCCAAACCATTCTTCACCTGCATTGCCATCACTATCTTTAACGGCTAAACGGAATTTATAACGCTCATCACGACCCCATGATTCCTGCTTGAAAGTAATCAGCTGATTCTTGATACTCCAGGTACCATTACCGGCATAACTGATTTCAAATAAGAATTTGTTCAGTGGCGCAAACCAGAGCCCTATGGTGGTGACCTCTGTTACAGAAGCTGCAGCATTGTTGAAGTCCAGGCGTAAACGGTATACTTTGGTACCCGCTGTCTGCGTTCCTTCTCCCCCTTCTTTTACAGCAGTACCCAGGATAGAGTAAGTAGTAGGTGCGCCTGTATTTCTGTTGGCAAAATGATATTTACCATTTTTGAGAGAGGTGTAAATTTCATATACTCCCGGTGCGGTGGATTTCATCTTCAGCGCTTTTGACAAATCAGCGCCTGCTTCAGTTGCTTCGCCTGTCAGAAATACATCTGTAGGAATTTCAGCAAAGCCGTTAGGTCTTTCTACTTCTATGAGTTTCGTTTCCGCTGCCTTCTGGATATTATATCCTTTTGCTGCCAGCACTGTCCACTTCAGTTTACCCGTAGCCAGAGACGCAATGCCTGCTTTACCAGCAATGCTGTTCAGGTCTTTGTGAGATAAGGTAAGTTTGTTCTGTACGCCACCACCATCGGATGCGAATTTGGCAACAGGATTGGAAAAGTCTCCATTCTCTTTATCAAAAGCTACTTCATAGATCACCAGTGAACCATCTTCTGCACGGGCCTGATCCCATTCAAAGCTCAACGTAGCACTGGTGGCAGGTTGCAGCTTGATGTATTTATTGTCCAGCGGTGCGGTGAGTTTCGCTACCGGCTGCATATTGGTATTGAGTGTGTAGTCTTTTTTGCAACTAAACAATATAACACTCAGTAAGATGATTAAATATTTTTGCATGTTATTACAGTTTTAGGTGGAAGGATTACCAATCTTGGTTTTGTGAAAGATTTTTATTCTGATCGCGTTCAATGGTAGGTATAGGCCACAGGTAATGTTTGGGATTGGTAAACAGCCTGTTTTCTACGATGATATATCCGTTAGGATCTTTATTGAATGCACCGGAGGTTACTTTGATCCCTCTTACAGGTCTGTTCATGACTATGTCCGATGTTTTCCAGCGGCGTATATCCCATATACGTAACCCTTCAAACGCAAACTCAGCACGTCTTTCACGGCGGATGACAGTTTGCAGTTGTGCCTGGCTCAACGCCCCGTTAAACTGCAGCGCACCGGCATCTGTAAATCCTGCACGGGCACGCAAAGGCTGAATAGTCTGATTCCATATAGCGGCATTCATCTGTCCCAGTTCATTTTTTGCTTCTGCATACATCAGCAATATATCGGCGTAGCGGATCAGGACCAGGTTTAAACCGGAGGCATAGTTGGTGGCTGCGCGGTCGTAGTATTTATAGAAGTAATAACCGGTAGGTGAAGCACCCTGGTCATCTACGGTGTTGGTAGCAGGTGTTGACCCTGGCTTGGTGAGGATCGTTTGTACTACACCACTGAAGTCTGTCACCCTGGAGCCATCATGCAAAATGGTCGCTTCAAAACGTGGATCCCTGTTGATATAAGGATTGTTTTCATCATACCCGGAGCCGGCCTCGCCGATAGCTTTACCGTTGGTCATGATGTAATCATTTACCAGGTCCTGTGTAGGCACCAGCACGCTTCTCAGGGCAGCAATGGTTTGCGGCATAAACTGACGTTGCTTGTCGTATGTTCTGGCGCCACCATATTCCAGGTCCAGGATTACCTCACTGTTGTATTCATTGGCTACGGTAAACAGGTTGCTGTAATTACCAAACAGGGAATAAGTGCCGTTATCGGTTTTTGTAATCAGTTGTTCGCAATCTGTTACAACACCCTGCCATTCGCTACGGAACAGGTGTACACGGGCACTCAGGGCTACTGCTGCGCCACGGGTAATGCGACCACGGTCATTCTGCGACTGCTGCAGATTGGTAGGCAGGTCTTTCTGAATATCCGCCAGCTCTGTCAATACAAATTGCTGAACAGTATTTTTATCGGTGCGGCCAATGGTACGTGACTGATCTATCGTAATCAGATCGGTGTAAAATGGCACATCACCATACCAGGTGCTCAGCTGGAAATAGGCATAGGCACGGATAAAACGCGCTTCTGCGATGATACGGCGTTTCAGCGTGGCATCCATATTGGGTACCCGATCGATGTTCGCAGTAACGGTATTACAACGGCGGATAGTCGTATAATAATAAGGCCAGGTATCCACTACACGGCCATTGGCGCCATCGTAACCACCGTTGGCAATCGCGGTAACATTCAATAACCCACCACCACTATTATAGGCATTGTCACTCAGTGCTTCATCTCCAAAAAAATAATCATCTTTTGAAAGATGCTCGTAACAAGCGGTCAATGCATCCAGCGCATCCTGTGAATCACGCCAGTAGGCTGTTTCGGTAAACTCCCGCGTAATGGGCTGGTCCAGCTTACGACAGCCAAACAATCCCGCGGCGACTAATATTGATAAAACTAATTTCTTCATAACAATGATTGTTTAGGCATCAAAACTTTACATCCAAACCAAAAGCGAAGGTGGCTGCATTCGGATAATTACGGCCGGCAATGGCGTTGTAATTATTCATATTCAGCTTATCATCGAACTGCGTAAACTCAGGATCTACCCCCAGCTCACGGAATCGTTTAGGCATAATCGTTATCAGGTTCTGACTGGTGAAATATACCCTTACGCCCTGCATACCGGCTCTCCTCATTAAGGAGGCGGGCAGGTTATATCCTATCTGGAAATTTTTCAGACGCAGGTATTTGGTATCAAACAACCAGTAATCGGAATAGGCGAAGTTGTTGGCATCAGCAGACCCGATGGTCAAACGTGGATAAGACGCGCCCGGATTGGTAGGTGTCCAGCGGTCCAGGTGCTGCACCATTGCGTGGTCTTCATTGTTATGGAAGGCTTCCACGATATCGCCGCGCATGAACTGTGTTCTTTTACCCACTCCCTGCCAGAACATCGTCAGGTCAAAGTTTTTCCAGCTTACATTGTAAGTAAAGCCGAAAGTATAACGGGGGAAAGGATTACCGAATACATAGCGGTCGTTTTCATCGATCACACCATCTTTATTACGGTCTATGTATTTCACATCTCCCGGCATTACCTGCTGATTGTAGGCAAATGGTACTTTAGGCGCATTTTTTATATCGTCCAGGTTCTGATACAAACCATCCGATTTGTAGCCATAGTAAGATGAAATCGGGAATCCTTCTTTAATGATAAAGCTAACATCCGATCCGCGAACAGATTCCTGTCCGAATTTAATCACCTTGTTCAGGTTATCGGAGAGATTAAAACCAAAGGTGTGATGAAAAGCACCGGTGTTGGCGCGATACGACAATGCCAGCTCCCAGCCTTTGTTATTTACCTTACCTACGTTTTCCAGCGGAGCGGATGTACCGGCAGTTCCGGGAACCGTCTGGAACAGGTAAATCCCATCGGTCATCTTACTAAAATAATCGAAGGACGCGGTTAACTTACCGTTGAAGAAATCTGCATCCACGCCATAGTTGCTCATGGTGGAGATTTCCCATTTCAACAGGTCATTATAAGTAGAAAATGTATTGCCCGGGGCAATAGAATTATTAAATGAATAGTTAGCGTTGTTGATGGATACTCTCGACAGGTAGTTGAACCCACCAATGTTGGAGTTACCCACCTGACCCCAGGAATAGCGCAGTTTGAAATTGCCTATCCTGTCTTTCACCTCCTGCATAAAGGCCTCGTCTGTCAGTCTCCAGCCCAGCGAAAATGCCGGGAAAAACTGCCAGCGATGACCCGGTGCCAGCTTGGAAGAGCCATCATAACGCCAGGTGATTTCCGCCAGGTATTTATCATTATACGCATAGTTCACGCGACCAAACAGGGAATTAAGCGCATACAGATTAGGATTACGCAAATCATTATAAGTGCCTATATCCTTGTAATCGTAAGTACCATCCGGCTTGGGGATATAACCGCCGCCGATCGCCCAGCTTGGATCCAGGTTGGTGGTACCATAACGTGTGGATCTGAAACCGTAGCCTTCATCTACCGCATCGCTACGTACACCCACCTGTCCTTTTACATAATGCTTACCAAAAGTATTTTCATATTCGGCAGTAGCATATACGTTTGTCGTTAGATCTTTGTATTCATCCTGCTGCGACTGATTATATAAAGGTGGTGTAGCAGTGGTATAATAAGGAGCGTAAGTAAATTTATTAATACGCTGTACGTTATTATCAATGTTGTAAACACCGGAAGCATTCAGGTTAATCTTGAAGTGATCCACCGGTGTGATCACCACATCTAACCCACCCATGAGGTTATCGATGGTTCTTGAATTAAAACCTCCGTTGGCGAGTAATGCGATAACACTGTTGCTGGTGAGACTAGGCACCACCCAGTTACCCAGCGAATCTTTTACGGCATTGGTACGGGGAACGCGCATCGCATCACGAATCAGGAAACCGATATCAGCCACCTGTGTGCGGTAGTTGGACCGGGTATATGCGGCATTGGCATTTACCTTTACATACTTACTAACGTCAACGGATACGTTCAAACGGGCATTGTATCTTTTGTAGTAAAAATCCTGCGGTACATATTTATTCTGCAGCATATTGCCCTGGTCCAGGTAGCCCATGGAAAACAGGTAGCTGCTGCTTTTGCCACCACCGGTTAAACTTAAGCTGTGGTTTTGCTGGGGGGTATATTTGCGCAGCATTTCATGCAGCATGGCGGGTTCAGAACCACGGTCATGCCAGTACTGAATATTTTCCGGTGTATACTGCGGTGTTTTACCGGAGTTCACCAGTGCTTCATTTTTCAGAGTCATGTATTGCCATGCTTCCACGTTGCGGGGCAGTGTGGTGGGCGTTTGCCAGCCATACATGCCATTATATTGTACAGAAGGGCGTTCATCTTTCTTACCTCTTTTTGTAGTAATATAGATAACACCATTAGCTGCCTGCGAACCATAAATAGCAGAAGAAGCCGCATCCTTCAATACAGAAATAGTTTCCACATCGTAGGGGTTCAGGTTCTGCAAACCGGAGGTACCCGCCTGTATACCATCAATGATCACCAGGGGGGCGTTGCCGGTTAAGCTACCCACACCACGGATGTTCATCACCATACCGGCGCCAGGTTCGGCGGTGGCCTGTTGCATAATGAGGTTAGGTGCCTGTCCCTGCAGCGCCTGGAACATGTTCACGGACGGCCTGCTGGTAATGTCTTTGGAATTCACCGTGCTGATCGCCGCGGTTACCTGTCCTTTCTTTTGCTGGCCATACGCCGTTACCACTACCTCACCAAGATCTTTGGAGTCTACGGTCAGCATGGCTACGATATTAGTTCTGCCGGCGATAGTTATTTCTGAAGAAACATATCCTATCGAAGAAAATATCAATACGCCATTCGCCGCGTTGGCAGGTATTTTCAGGGAGTAGGTACCATCTGCGCCTGTTACCGTACCGATAGACTGTCCTTTCAGGCGGATATTGGCGCCGGGGATGACTTGTCCTTTATTATCCACTACACGGCCGGTAATAATAATTTCCTGCTGCTGTTCTGCGGAAAAGGTGGTACCGTTCCGTTTTAAAATGATTTTGTTGGCAATGAATTCATAGTTGATCTCCAGTGGTAAGAGGATCATCTGTAATACATCATCCAGTTTATTATCTTTTACGTTCAGGGATATTTTCTGTGCAGCTTTAATATCATCATTAGCATATACAAACACGAGGGAAGTTTGTGCTTCGATTTTGTCCAGCACCTGGGACAGACTGGCATTCTCTACCTGCAGGCTAACCAGGTAGTTGAGAGCTGGCGGTCTTTCACGCTCCTTCGCCGGCTGATGCTGTACCTGCCGCCGCGTACCAGCCGCGTAAGCAACCTGCGCATGCAGGTCCAGCACGCTCAGTAGCGATAAACAAATTATCAGCGACCCGAAAGGTGGACGAAAAGAAGGCTTGTATAGTTCCTTTCTCATAACGTAGTGGTGATTAAAAATGAATAAATGGAAATGTTGGCTTTATATTATTCTCCGATGACAAGCGTTGAATCTGTAATACGATAGTGGAATGCTTTAGACTTACTCAGGTAGTACATGATATCTTCCAGGGAGTTATTATGGAAAGAACCTGTAAGACGATATTGTTTAGGTGCATTGGCTTCAAACTCCACATGTTTATTGAAATTGCGTTCTAAGCTGGCGCCGATTTCCTCCAGGGTAGCATTTCTGAAAATGAGGCGACCTTCCGTCCAGGCCTTATCTTCCGCGCCGATGGTATTGCCTTTGATCAGCGTACCGCTGCTGGCAGTAAAGCTCACTTTCACATCCGGGGTAATCAGGATGGTATCATTAATTTTCTTTGCCTCTTCATACCGCGGAATAAAGGCCACCTTACCGGTTACCACCGCGGTTTGCACGGGTTCATTCTCGTAGGCGCGGATATTAAAGGAGGTACCCAGTACTTTGATCGTTCCTTTTTTCAGGTGAACAATAAAGGGACGTTTAGCATTGGTGGCTACATCAAAAAAGGCTTCTCCTTCCAGGAAAATTTCGCGGCTGTCGCCTTTGAATTTTTCCGGATAGGTGAGCATACTTTCTGCATTGAGCCATATTTTACTGCCGTCTGCCAGTTCTATAAATGACCGGGTAGCCTTGCCATTACTACGTTTCACCCATTGCTCCTTCCCTGCTGCCGGAGGTTTACTGCCTTTATTGAAAAAGTAGAACGCACCGCCCAGCATAAATACTGCCGCAGCTGCTGCCGCCCATTTCCAGGGATGTATCTTTTTAATTTTTGTTGTGGGAGATGGGATCGCCGTTTGCTGGGATTTTATTTTTGCCAGCGTGCGTTGCAGGGCCTGTTCGGTATTTTCGGCCGCATGATGTAATGGATCTTCAAAGTAATGATGCAGGTGGGTATATCGCTCTTTCAATACCGGGTGCTGGTCCAGCATGGTCTCCAGTTCCGACAATTCTGCCGGAGTGGCGGATCCGGCTAGTTTACGGGTCACCAGTAAGACGAAATATTCTTCGTTTATCATAAAATGGAGTCGTGTTCAGAGATAAGGACAGGTAACGGGAGGAGAATTACTTACAAGCGGGGAAAATATTTTTTCTACCTGGCTGATGAGGTGGTTGGCGTAGTGGTAGCGGGAAAGTAATGGCTTAGCAAAAGCCGGGGAAAGACAATGCCAGTAACATAATCAATGGCGGCAACACATTTTTGCCCTTGCCAATGGCGCCCAGTTCTTCATTCAGGCGGCGCATGGCCCGGAAAAGTTGTGTTTCAACTGTTCTGGGAGAGATACTCAGGATTTCAGCAACTTCTTTATATTTAAAGCCGTCTTCTTTGATCAACTGGAAGATGCGGCGGCATTGAGCTGGCAGAGAGGATACTACCTTATCCATTTTAAAGCGCATCTCTTTCCATTCCAGGTCACGTTCCAGGTCCACGCTGTTTCGCAAATCAGCGGTATCTGAACCGGAAAGGGGTACAATACGCAAATGGGAGTACTGCTCAAGATAATTAAGCGAATGATTTTTAACCGCCACAAAAAGATATACCTCCAGGTTTACGATGGGTTCCAGTTCCGTACGACGGTTCCAGAGCTTCACGAAAACATCCGATACAATTTCTTCTGCAGCTTCTTTTACATGTACATACCTGATACAAAAATGCAGGAGCCGGTCATATAAATGGYGAAACAAGCGGGAGAAAGCCTGCTCATCATCATAACGCGCTATTTGCATCTGCCATTCACGAATCTCATCCATGCTCATGTGTAGCTAAAACGTTTTTGCTAAATAGACAAAAAAAAACGAAAACTTTTCCTGATTGATCTGGTTGCTTGTTAAAAGGGAATAGTCTGGTTGGCCCCCTTGCCGTAGCAATAATAAAAAAAAGGATTAACAAAAACAACAAACCTTCTTTCTAGTATAAATTTATTTATAGATCTACCAAAATCACCTTATTTATTTTATACATATAGTTGTACCACCTTTGCGGGGTGAATATTTCAAATCAATTAAAAATGGAAACAACATTAACAGCGGCTACCACCCAAAGTCGCATGCCTGCTGCATTATGGGCATTAACGATCAGCGCTTTCGGCATTGGTACCACAGAGTTTGTGATTGTTGGATTATTGCCTGTCATTGCAAAAGACCTGGCAGTGAGCATCCCGGCGGCAGGACTGCTGGTCAGCTTTTATGCCATCGGAGTGGCTATTGGCGCCCCCATACTCACGGCCTTAACCGCTAAAGTGCCACGTAAACAACTACTGATTTCCCTCATGATATTATTTATTGCGGGTAACGCGCTGGCAGCTTTTTCAAAAGGCTACTACCTGCTCATAGCCGCCCGCATGCTGACCGGCTTTGCCCATGGCGTATTCTTTTCTGTGGGGGCTACCATCGCAGCAGCTATTGTATCTCCCGACAAAAGGGCCAGTGCCATTGCCCTTATGTTTGCGGGCCTCACCATCGCCATGGTGACCGGGGTACCCTTAGGAACCTTTATCGGGCAACAACTGGGCTGGAGAGCCACCTTTACCGGGGTGGCCATATTAGGCGCTATCGGTCTGCTGGCCAATCTGCTCCTGCTGCCGGGAAATATTCCCCAGGAAGCCCCCGGTAGCCGGAAAGCCCAACTCCTGGTGCTGTCCAACAAACCTTTATTACTGGCATTACTCACCACCGTCCTTAGCTACGCCGGCGTATTCCTGGTATTTACTTACCTGTCGCCCTTACTGACGGATCTTACCGGCATCGCGGAAAGCAAAGTGAGTATGATCCTTTTAATATATGGTGTAGCGGTGGCGATTGGTAATATTGCCGGGGGCAGCCTGGCCAACAAAAATCCGCTTCGCTCCCTCCGCTATATATTAATAGCCGAGATGGTGGCGATGCTGATCTTCACCTTTACGGTACATAACAGTATCACGGCTATTATCAATCTCTTTATTATAGGAGGATTATCATTTGCTACGGTACCGGCTTCCCAATTATATGTGGTACAAACCGCAGAGAAGACCGCCCCGGCCACGGTGAATGTGGCCTCTGCATTGAATATTGCGGCATTCAATGCCGGAGCAGCTATTGGGGCTTATGTGGGTGGAAACATTGTGGCGTCATCACTTGGGCTGGGAGCTACCCCCTGGATAGCAGCAATTTTTGTACTGCTGGCAGCAGGAACCACCATGATTACTTTCAGGAAATAATTATTTGCTATTGGCAAAATGCAGCAGGGATCACCTTCGCTGCATTCCGCCAAAAGCTAACAGCTAATGGCTAACAGCTGTTATTCCCATCCTTCCCTAATGGCCTTCACTATCAACTCAGCGGATGATTTAATGCCTGTTTTCTTGAGCATATTTTTACGATGCTGATCTACTGTTTGCCGGCTGATATTTAAATGCTGAGCGATTTCCCGGCTGGGCATCCCTCCCAGCATCAGTCTCAGTACCTCCTTCTCTCTCTTCGTCAGCACTTCCCGTGCGGGTACAAAAGCCTTCTTTACTTCCACGTTCAGAAAAGAAGGTTCGCCTTCCAGTCCTATAAAAGATAGTACCGGACGCCCGGCCATTTTAAGATGCGAAATATCTGTATGTACTACGAGGGTGCGAAGCAGGCCTCCTGCCCCATCATGCTGAATGGGCGTGGTTTGCTGGAGAACGCGCAGGTATTCGCCATTGGCTTTCTGTACCCTCAGGTCATAGCGCACCTTATACTTCAGGACCTTCTCCGGTGGCAGTTCTGCAAAAAATGCCACGGCGGTATTTTCAAAATCAAGGAACCATCCCATATCCTCCGGATGAATATAACTCACCATAGACGACACCGTGCATTCATTGACGTTATATCCCAACAAATCATATACACCCGCATGTACATAATCAAACTCCCCTTTCACGACATTAAAAATAAAATAGCAAAAATCGCCTACCTGGAAAAAGCTCAGTACTTTTTTATGAATTTCCAGCTCCAGTGTAAGGTCGGGCGGGTCCTTACTCTCCGCCATGATATTCCAGATCTTTCTGGCTTCTTCATACAAACGAATTTTCAGCATACCAGGATATTGCAGAATAAATAAGCCGTAACAGGAAAACAAAATGTCCTGGCAACGGGAAAACAAAGGCTAACGATCAGCTCAATAAATTAAAAGATACAAAAACTATTGTAATGCTGACACAAATTAATGCCACCAGGAAAGTGTAGTCCGCCACTTGTTCGAGGCGTTCGCTGCTGTTATCATTTTTACTTTTTAAAGATAAAAATGAGAGCAGACAACTGGCCATCAGGAGCAGTGCGGCAATACCGGTGAAATCGTCGATAATGGTGGCGTTATTGAATCTGGCCACTTTTATTGAGGTAAGAACAATCAAACAAAAACCCAAAAGGTTGGTGGAGGTATTCAGAATGTGCGGCGACTTGCTATGATTTGCCATATTTTTTTTGTTATTCCTGCTTAACAAATGCTTTGTAACACGAATTGAAGAAATTTAGTCAAGACATTCGTCGGTAGAAATTATCTTATGAAAAAAATAACAATCTTAGCCCTGTTAAGTTGCCCTGTATTCATAAAGGCACAGCCCGCAAAGTTTGTTCTGAATGGCAAGGTGACCAAGCAAAGCGGCCCGGTTAAAGTATATCTTAACCAACTGATCAACGAAAAGCTCGTCATTGATTCCGCAGATGTACGGGATGGCGTATTCCGCTTTGAAGGCACCGTGGATGGGCCGATACGGGCCATGCTCATATTCGATCATAAGGGATCTACGATGGACTTTATGCAACTACCCGCCGATGCCGATGTCCGGATATTTTACCTGGAAAAAGGCGATACAAAAATACAAACCCAGGAAAACGTCAGCAAAGCACACGTTACCTCCACCACCAACCAGCTCGAAATCGATTATAATAACTCCCTGAAAACAGTCGAAAAAGCCATTAGCCTGATCACGAAATCATACACAAAAGCATCTGCAGCCGAAAAAGCCAATAAGGAATTTCAACAAAAAATGAATCAGCGCTATGCAGTGGCCTACGAAGCCAAAAAGCTCATGCAGCAAAAATATATCGCTGAAAACCCCGGTTCCTATTTCAGTTTGCTGGCCCTGGAAGATGTGGCTGGCATACAAATAGATCCGGATCAGATTGAACCCCTCTTTCAGAAATTAACACCTGAAATACGCAATACGCCTGAAGGAAAAGCATTCCAGGAGGAACTCACCCGCATCCGTAACCTTACCGTAGGCAACGATGCCCCCGACTTTGAAGTACAGGACATGGACGGCAAAATGGTGCGCCTGTCTGATTTTAAAGGTAAAACAGTGCTGCTCGACTTCTGGGCTTCCTGGTGTGAGCCCTGCCGCAGAGAACACCAGTATGTCCGGGATGCCTATAGAAAATTCAAGGATAAAAACTTTACCGTGATCAGCATTGCACTGGATCCCCCGGCGGATAGGTCTTATGTGATACAGGCCATACAGGAAGACAGCCTCGTTTGGACCAACCTCGCCGATCCTGCCAGAGATAAAAACCAGGCGGCAAAAGCCTATAGTATCAAACTCATTCCACAAAATTACCTGATCGATTCTACCGGGATGATTTTCAACCGGGACCTCCACGGAGAATCTCTATCACAACAGCTGAGTAGTCTTTTACTCCATGAGAATGAGTAAAAAGCCCTACATTTGTCCTTGTCAATTATAAATGTAATTTATTGTAACTATATAAAACATGGACAAACAGCCCCTTTTCTGGGCCGCTAATCTGAAATTATTACGGACACGAAAGAAGATCTCACAACAACACCTATCTGATTTACTGGGACTGAACCGGAACAAGATCACTGCGCAGGAAAGCGGCAAAACACGCAATCCACGCATGGAAGACCTGGTCCTGATCTCCACCTTTTTCAGGATTGACATAGACCTCCTCATCAAAACGGACCTGTCTCAAATCCCGGAAGCACAACTGGAAGAACTGGAAGCCGGTAAAAAAGTGGACCTCACGGGCAGGCATATACGTATTCTCCCCATTACGGTAGATAACAGTAACGAGGAAAATATGGAATACGTACCCGCAAGGGCCAAAGCAGGGTACCGCAGCGGTTTCAGCGATCCCGGCTTCATTGCCGCCCTGCCGAAATTTACCCTGCCGGAATTACCCAGAGGTAAAACCATCCGAATGTTCCCTATCAGCGGCGACTCCATGGAGCCTATTCCTGATGGCAGCCATATCATTGCACAGTACCTGCAGGACTGGTCTCACTTAAAAAATAATACAGCCTGTATCCTCATACTGAAAGGTGGAGAAGAAGAAATTATTTTCAAAGTAGTCGGTAACCATATTAAACAGAATGGTACCTTAACACTGCATTCGTTGAATAGTAATTACGACACCGCGATTATAAATATCGAAGAAGTGCTGGAAATATGGACTTTCATCGGGTATCTCAGCAAAGAATTACCGGAAGCGAAAGCTGTCTAAAAATAATGGATGTGATAGGGGCTCCCTGTCACATCCACTTTTCTTTGTATCAAAGATCCTTCAAACTTCCCTCAGGCAAATAACGCAAATCCTCCAGCTCCGACAACGCCTTGATGTTCTTGAATACTCCATTGGTGACCAGGATAATACGATCACTACTGGCAATAATATTCCGGTAGTCATGATCCGTAATAATGAACCCCTTGCCAGCCCTGCCAGCCTGGATCAATGCCACAATCTTTTCCTTGAAGAGTGGGTCCAGCGCATTGAAAGGCTCATCCAGCAAAATGAACTTAGCCGGAGAATGCACCAGCAATAATATTTCCAGGTATCTTAATTCCCCTCCCGATAAGGCACTTACTCTTTTATGGAGATGGGGTACTATATTTTCATTCGTCTTTACCAGTTCCTGCTCCACCTGGCTATCTAAAAACAGGGCTATCACTYGCCGCACGGTAACATTKCCCGGCAGGAAATCATGCTGCGGTAAGTAAGCGATCAGCCCTTTTTCTTTATAGGGCGCATCATACTTTTTACCATTGATGCTTACAAATTTATGGTGGCAGGAAACCGTGCCGAAAATGATTTTCAGAAAAGTAGATTTACCACCACCATTTCTCCCTAAAATGCCAATCACTTCTCCGGTGTTACAGCTCACAAAACAATCCGTCAGCAATTCCCAGTGGCCAACATACTTGAAAATACTGTCGGCTACCAATTGATTTATACTCATGAGATACTGTTTTTAATCAGTAAGCAAACAGTGATGCCGGCTACATTGATACCGTATGCTAACCCTATCAGTTTCATTTTTGAAAAGCCCTTATTATAATAGAAGTAATAGCAGTGTTCATATTTTAGTCCGTAAAAAAATAATGCTAACCCAAAACCACCCGTAAGAAGAGAAATAGCAAAAATCAACAGAAAGCCGTCCAGCCTATCGCCGCCAATCATACCGAAACAACCTAAGAGTAGAGAAAATGGAATATTGAAGCTATTCAGGGATTTATAATAGTGTAATAAAATTTTCATGTCGGATTTTTGCCTACTAAATATAACTCTGTAATAATGAAAAGGAGAAGTACGTTGCCGCACCTCTCCTTTTTTTAACATAATATTCTGAATGGTTGTGGATGGAAATACCAGGTCATTCCCTTAATTGTTGTCTTACTTATAATTCTCCCTGAATGCCTGCAATCCCTGCTCCATCCTTGCTTTCAGGCGCTCGCCTTCCGGGCCGTCACCTGGTTTGGCAATATGAAAAAGTGATAGTGAATTGTTCTCTTTCAATTCCCGGCTGCCTTTATCGCTTTCAGCTATCGTTACCACGCTGCCGTCAAATTCCAGTCCTATATAATAGTCGTAGAATACGGATTTAATGGCGCTTACCGGCGCAGTTAAGCGGTACAGTGTAAAACTATTTTCCACCGGGTAGCGAAAGGTAACTGATAAGATCCCGTCTTCGCTGATGCGGAAAGAGGATTCGATTTTGGCACCGGATTCCGTCAGATAAGATAACTGCGGCGGATAAATGGTGGCGGCTTCATTCAGTAATTTGGTGAATTGAATCGCAGCTTTCGCCCGGCTGCCGGGGTTGATCGCTTGTTGCTGTGCAAAAGTGCTGATAAACGAAAAAGTAAACAGCACTAAAAAAAGTGAGTAGCGTTTTTTCATAGGTATAATTTCCGGGTAAAGGTTTTCTTACGCCATAAATATAATATATTTAATTATATATTAATATTTTCCTACAGGCAGAGGATCGTTTCCCCGGGACACGGATTAGCCCAGAACCAGCCCAAAAAACAACCCCGATAATTCAATTATCTTTCAGATATTTAGGCCGCCATACCGCACCCAGACAGCCGGCCACCCTCCTCCTCTCTCTATCCCACTTTTAACATTGTTTACAATCTTTTAAATTTCATTAACAAGTTAGATTTCTCCTGCATACTAACTTCATTGCCTTATTCAGCACCTGTGATTTATTTAGAAAATCGATTTAGCATCTGATAAAATATATCAAACCAAAATTTATTATACCAACGAAAAGAGTAGATAGGCATTATTAATTCAAATACAATACGTCAACCAATTTCATTTTAACAACTGGCATCAGCATTCCAGTATCATTTCATAAGCTTCAAATTAAATTACATGACTGTTAATTTTACAAAATACAGCCATAGCTGTGCTGTTATGTTATTAACGTTCTGCCTCACCGTCCTTTCCCTACCCGGTTTCGCTCAGGTAAATCCTGCCACAACGAAAATCACGGTAGCCGGATTTGTACGGGACGGATCTGACGGAAATCCCCTACCGGGCGTATCTATCAGCATTTCAGATTCCAAATCGGGTGCTATCACCAATGTCGACGGCAGCTACACCCTTAAAGTGAATCCCGGCAGCATGCTTACCTTTACCATTGTAGGCTACCTGCCCCGTTCCATCACCGTAAAGGAAAGCAATGCCCACCTGAATGTTTCCTTACCTATAGACAAAAAAGTATTGAAAGATGTGGTAATCATCGGCTACCAGGAAACCTCCCGTAAAACGGTGACGGCAGCGGTGACCTCCATCAATCCAAAAACATTACTGGATGTTCCTGCTCCTACTTTTGATGCATTGCTGCAGGGCCGTGCACCAGGGCTGGACGTACAGAACTACTCCGGTGAACCGGGTGTAAGAAGTAATGTGGTGATGCGTGGTAACACGGCGGTGAGTCGCACGATCAACAGTAACCCGGCCGACCCTGTTGGTAAAACAAGTCTCGCCCGCGCATTGAGCGGACCGCTCTACGTGATTGACGGCGTACCTCAAACTACAGAAGATATTGCAGCTATCAACTACGGTACCGGTACCAATACAGACGTAATGGCCGGTATTGCCATCAACGATATACAAAGTATAGATATCCTGAAAGATGCCTCCGCTGCTGCGATCTACGGATCAAGAGGCGCCGGTGGTGTGATCATCATCAAAACAAAAAGAGGTCTTTCCGGAAAACCTAAAGTAGATTTCGCTACCTATCACGGCTTCACCGAAAAACCACAACTGGAAAAAGTATTGATTGGCGCAGAAGAGCGCAGGGCGAAAATGGACCTGATCAATCACTACGGTAGCTGGGGTAACCTGAAAGATCTGCCACAGATATTAACCGACAGTCTCAATCCGGCCTTTAACAACGCCAACGATTACCAGGGCGGCATATACCGCACCGGCAGGGTTGACAACTACGATGTATCTGTTTCCGGCGGTAATGACCTGGTGAACTACCGCTACGGACTTAACTATTTTAATGAACAGGGCATTGTGCGCAAATCAGGCTTAAAGCGCTACAGCTTCAGTAGCAGCACTGGTCTGAACCTGTCAGAAAATCTGAAGATCTCTACCCAGATCCGCTATTCAAAACTCGACAGACCACGATCTATCAATGATCTCTCCGGCGGCTTTGGCGCATTTAACGGAGGATATTATGCTTCCAGTCCACTGCCAACGTCACTCATGTATATGACGGATGCTTCGAAGGATTTCATTTTTGGTACGAGCAGTAGCGCTACTGATCAGAATACCAATGATAACCTTTCTATCAGCCCGGTGATCGACTGGCGGATTTCAAAGAAATTCAGTTTTAATACTGTCATCTCATTTACACAAACCAACAGCCGGATGGATGCCTATACGCCGGGTATTGCGAGAAGAGATGGTACCGGTTTAGCCACCAGCTTTACTGATAAATCCAATAACTATTTAATGAGCAATACCATCCAGTATACCACTACACTGGGTGCCAATCATTCCATCAATCTGCTCGCCGGACAAAACACAGAGTTCTGGGAATACCGCTCCACCTATGCTTATGCCATTGGTATTCCCAATGACCAGATCCATACAGTGACCGTATTGAATAAGAACCTGGCCGACACCAGATCCGATCTGCTGCAGAGTGGTATTCAATCCCTTTTCCTGAGAGCCAACTACAGCTATAAAGAACGCTACCTGTTGTCTGGTGTAATTACTGCGGATGCATCTTCCCGTTTTGGTAAGAACAATCGCTGGGGCTACTTCCCCTCCATATCCGGCGGCTGGATCATCAGTGATGAACCGGCACTGAAATCTGCCGGCAACTGGCTCACATTGCTGAAATTACGCGCCAGTTATGGTGTAACCGGAAGACAACCGGATGGTGGCGACAACTACCTGTCTTATAACACCTACAACATCGGCGCCGGCGGATTTCCGGGCAGCAGCAACCCTGCTACCGGCAACAACTATGCTTTTGGATATAACGGCATACCCGCTGTAGCACTGAATTTTGATAAAGGACTGACCAATAATAACCTGAGTTGGGAGAAGAATACACAAACCAACCTTGGTATAGATGCGAGCTTATTGAACGGCAGGTTCAATGTGGTAGCAGATGCTTATATTAAAAATACCAACGGCGGTATCTTTAACCTGAATGTACCTGTAACTACCGGCTATTCTATCCTGACAGCAAATGCGATTGGTATCCGCAACACCGGGATAGAACTGCAGCTCATCGCCAACGTATTAAAACCGTCTTCCAAATTCCAATGGCAGGCATTATTAAACCTGGCCCATAACGATAATATTATTACTTCCCTGCCTAATGGCGGACGCGATATTTATCTCGATAAATTCCTGTTACGTCAGGGACAACCACTCAATTCTTACAACGTATTTAATAAAACAGGCATCTACAAAACAGATGCGGATGTGCCTATCAATAAAGTAACCGGACAGCCACTCAGCTTTTATGGTGGTGCATTCAGAGGTGGAGATCCGATCTGGCAGGACACCAACGGTGATGGTATTTTAGATGATAAAGACTATATACCTGCCGGAAATCCAAACCCTAAAGTAACCGGTGGTTTTGGTAATACCTTCAGCTACAAAGGCTTTACGCTCTATGTATTCTGCACATTCACCGCAGGCAGAAAAATCTTTAATGACTATCTCGCTGGTAAACTGTCGCAGCTGGTGCCTACAGATGATGGCGATCCCAATCCATATCACTCTATTTCCACCCATGCTTTACCTGACCTGAGCGGTATCAACTACTGGAACAACCCGGGTGATAATGCGCAGTATCCAAGTCTGAGTTCCGTATATGGTACCCGTTATAAATATGCCATGGTAAGTTCTGCCTGGATAGAAAGCGGTGCTTATTTCCGCGTAAAAAATGTGTCGCTCTCCTACTCCTTTAACCAGGGCGTATTAGACAAGCTCCATTTCAAACGTTTGAGGATCTATGCACTGGCCGACAATCTTTATCTCTTTAAACAATCTAAAAACATTCCTGATCCGGAACAGGTAGATGCTTTCGGAATATATAGCGGCAGTGGTTATCCCATTCCTAAAAAATTCACACTGGGACTGGATCTTAGCCTTTAAACCATCAAAAACGACATCATGAAAAAACAACGCTTATATATCGCATATGCTGCTGCTGTTATTTCAGCAACGGCCCTGGTATCTTCCTGTTCAAAAATACTGGATCTGGAGCCGCATAACTCCACATTCACCAGTGCCTACTTCACCAGTGAGTCCGATGCCAAAACCGCGCTCTCCGGCGCGTATTCTATCCTGAGAAATATCCTGATCAGGGATAACTCCTGGCATAAATACGGCGACATCGTATCGGGGGAACTGAGTATTGATGGTAGTAAAGACAACGGTAATTTCAACATTTCCAATGGTGAGTTCATCGGTTTAAATGTGGGTGGCAACAACTGGAACTGGCAACAGTACTATCAGCTGCTGCAGCAGATAAACCTGATCATTAATAAAGCACCAGGTATTCCGGATGCCAAATTCGCCTCTATTGATACCAAGCGTCACGTGATCGGAGAAGCTTATTTCCTGCGTGCCTTTACTTATTTCTATATGAGCCGGATCTGGGGAGATGTGCCATTGAAGCTGCAACCCGATCTGGATGTATCTACCGCCAAAAACATAGCCAGAAGCCCGGCAGACAGCGTATGGAAACAGTGTCTGGCTGACCTGGAAACAGCGAAGCAAAATCTTGACTTCGGCTATGATGCCGATGGAGGCGAAAGAGCTGTCAGGGCAAATAAAGGAAGTGCTTTTGCTTTGCAGGCACATATCCTGGCCTGGAAGCATGATTATGCCGGTTGTGCAGAAGCTGCCAATACAGTGATCACACAAGGCGGATATGTACTTCAGGATGCGGTTAATTATATGAAAGTATTTATTGGCAAAACAAACGAAGGCATTTTTGAAATCAACATCAGTGATGCCCAGTCAGAAGGACTTTCCCTGCAAAACAACCCGGGTTTTGGCGTAACCATGAGAATGCCCTTCATTGATGGTAAAGATCCGATAGAATGGCCGGTAAGTACCAACTTCGTAAACAGACTCTATAAAGATACTGCGAACGATATCCGGTTTAAGAGTTTCTTTTATGAATCACAAAGCGATAAAGGACAGATCATCAAATTTTCCAACATTGCCTATGCAGATGGAGCAGCGAAAAAAGACGGACGCCTGAGCAACAACCTTATCATCTTCCGGCTGGCCGATATCATGCTGTTAAGAGCCGAAGCGCTTCATGCCCTGGGTAAAGACGGAGACGCTATTGTTTTACTTAACAAAGTACGTAGCAGAGCCGGCATCAGCGATTACCAGGCTACTGACGATCTGGGTACTACCATACTGGAAGAACGCTTAAGAGAACTTTACTACGAAGGACATGCGTATTACGACCTCGTACGTACCAAAAAAATCTCCGATTATAACGAGCACTTTACCAGCGCACAATTCATGAATGGCGCTCCCACAGGTGGCTGGTTATGGCCGGTGGATCCTGCCATGTTCAAAGACGACTATACCCTGGTGCAAACGCCTTACTGGAGAGGTAAACTTTAATCAACTAAAATCAGCTGTATGAAAAATAAATTATGTCTTGGTATCATCGCCTTTGTGAGCATCATCCTGTTTTCTTGTAAAAAGGATTACACCATCGGCGGCAGCGTGCATGATCCGCATGTAAACATGACAACCTACGACTATCTGAAAACAAACCACCTCTTTGATACGATCGTGTTGCTGATTGACAAAACAGGTCTTAAGGATGAAGTAAATGCCAGCGGTACTTTTTTTGCCATCACCAACTACGCGCTGGACAACTACATCGACAAGAAACGTGATGTAGCCAGGCTGACAGATCCCAACGTGAAATTTGACTATGATTCAATAGATTTTAAAGCGATAAAAGACTCTCTCCGTGCCTACATGTTCAAGGATCAAATCACCCTGGACAAGGCCACTAAAGTGGGAAAGTTTTACACGGCCAATGACGGTGAAAAGCGCCTGATACAAGGGATTCCTTCCAGTGATTATACCAACAACGGTGTATTTACACAGTACCCTGTATACCTGTACCTGACCAAAGTAATCGCTAAGCCAGGCAGACCGGTACCTCCGGATGAATCAGGGCTGCCTAACCTTACGTCTGACCAGTTTTTACAAACACGTTGTCAGACAACAGGCATTATTACCACTACCGGCATATTGCACGTAGTCAATAACGGGCACGTCTTCACCTATTACGCGGATCTGTTTAACTAAGCTTTTACCCTTACGCAATTATCATGAAAAGACATATAAAAACCTTCAGTGCTATACTGCTTGCTGCTACTGCGATATACAGTTGCTCAAAAGTGGAAAACGGTTATCTCAGTGACCAGATACGTTATGTAGACAATCCCATCAGGATAAAACGCGGACAGGTGCAAAAAACCTCTCCTGTCAGCAATGATGGATCCAGTGCCCCTGTAACGTATAAGCTGCTGGATATCCGTGATGTCATCAAACATCAGCACTCCGACAGTATGTACGCCAAGTATGAACGCTATGAGTGGACCGCACAGTTTGATCCTACAAAGGATACCACGGTAGCATTGCTGAACAAAAAAAGACAAAAAGTAAATACGCCCTGTTGGGAGTTTAATGAGTTCACCGGCTCCTTTACTTTTTTCGGGACTTCCGTGAAAGTACCGCTTGGCACCTATGAATTTGATATCCAGGCATCCAATCAGAACGGCTCTAAAATTTTCAAAAACATTGCCACCATTACCATGCAGGATGAACCACCCTATAATGTTGGTGACGGCGGTGCTGCCTGGTTCCGGGATGGTACCACCACCAGTGGCGACCTTGGCGCACCCATTGTCACAATTAAAAAAATATCTGATGAAGGCACCAATATCATCCTGAAGATAGCGGATCAGAATGGCAGGTATTTTAATCCATCTAAAGGCGAAATTATCAGAAGAGGCGACCGCAGTGATTTCCAGACATACGCTCAATTCCACCCGCTGGAACTGACAGATACGTCAATGACCTGCAACTTTGAAACAACGCCTTTTCCTTTATTACAGAGTGCTTACGGATACCTGATCTATTATCGTATCCCCAGCAACTTTGTTAAAGTGGATGCCGGCTATGCACCTACCAGTGATCCCATATATAACGTGAATCCAAGGTTCCAGTTCCAGATTTTCCAGGAAGGAACTTATGAGGTGACTGTAAAAGTAAAACATGTGACCAGAAAATAAACGAGCATGCAAGCAACAAAAAGCCTTCCCGGTTAAATGGGAAGGCTTTTGTATTTAAACTACCTGAGACTCAGACCACTACCTCATCCTGCCTTCTTCGAGCCAGTATTGAATTACTCTGCGAAATACCATAGATTTGCCGCGTAATTTTGTAACCATTATTGTTATCATGTAGTGATGTTAACATTACCGCATTGCTTTGTTTAATCCATGGTTCTAATGTTTATACCTATAATAAATTAATACTTATGAAATCTATCTGCCTCCTGATGGCGATGCTGTATTGCAGCAGCATTTTTGCACAAACAAATTATTTCCCGCCCTCAGGTAATGCCGGAATAGGCACAGGAGCGAGTCCAGCTGCCCCCTTGCACATTAAAAATGGAGTGCAAGAGCTGATGTTTGGAACAGGTACTTCCAGTTCCGGTTATATTTTAAGTATGGGCGCAAATGACGATGCCGCAAACTTCAGCCTGAATTCGAAAGTAAGAGGTTTTGCCTTTAAAAATTTAAACTGGAACGGGATTGAGCGGAAACTATTAACAATAAGTACCGAAGGACATCTGGAAATAGCCGGCGTCTTCAAATCTACCGCTACGGTTGCTTTTTTCGGACCGGGAACTGCGGCCGACAGTAGTAACATTACTCTTAAGAGGGGGATATTCCTGGATAATGGCGCCAGTACTGCGTGGGACATGTTTACTTTACAGAATGCATCCGGTGTGCAATTTAAAGTGGCGGGTAACGGCAATGTAGGCATAGGAGCCAATCCCAATAGTTATAAGCTGGCTGTAAACGGGATTATTGCCGGGCGCCGTGTGAAAGTAACACAGGAAACCTGGGCCGATTTTGTATTTCACAGCAACTATCAACTCCCTGCATTATCTGAAGTGGAAAATTATATCCGCGAAAACCAGCATTTACCGGGCATTCCAACAGAAAAACAAGTGAAAGAAGAAGGCGTAGACCTGGGCKAAATGAATAAATTATTGTTGCAGAAAATTGAAGAGCAAATGTTATACATTATTCAATTGAATAAAAAAGTACAGGAGCTATCCGCAAAAATAAAAGATTAAGCAGGACGTTGTTCAGTAAAACAAAACGTTTCTACTAACCCCCACGGCCCCTTTTCATAACGCCACAACTGCAGTCCTGTAGCTTGTATGTCAAATGGCTGGAAATCCGCCAGCAGCTTTTCATACACTCCCTGCGCCTTCCAGGCAGTTACCTTGTTCATAATGGTAATATGTGGTTGTAATGATTGCTGATCACGCCAGATCAGCCAGTGTGCCCATTCCTGTTGTAACGACTGGTGCAGCACCTGCAACGGTTCAGATGTAAGCGTATAGGCGATACCGTGAAGGTAACGTTGCAATCCATTCACCTGTAAAGTAAAGGCGGCTCGTGCCTGAATTTTGGCAAGGGCAGCAACAACGCCTGGCTCATCTGCCGGCAGGCGATGAAATAAGGTAAGATGGGCATCTACCACATTTGCATAAGCCGGATAATACAAACGGCGCAACCGGTTAAAAAGACCGGTGGCAGCAGGATCCAGTTGTAAAGTAAGAATCATATACACAAAAATAAGAAAGGCCGCACAAATGCGGCCTGTTCTTACGTCTTCATCAATGTTACCGGCTCACTAAACCGGAAAACGATTTTACTGAACGCCCCAGCTTTTGTTAGGCTTAGGTCCCATGAACAATTCCAGGGTCCCCCCGTCTACCATTTGTTGATGGGTGAAAGTAGGTTTGTTTAAAGGCTTGCCGTTAAACTTCGCCTGCTGTATATATTTGTTGACCACCGAGCTGTTGTGTGCAACAATGGTAAATTGCTTTTTATTGGGTAAGGCAATGCTTACGTTCTCAAATACAGGACTACCAATGGTATACTCCGGAATACCCGGTGTAAGCGGATAAAAACCCATAGAAGAAAATACCACGAAAGCAGACATCCCACCACCATCTTCATCACCGGGAATACCGAAGATGTTATCCTTGAACCAGGTGTCCAGCAGGAAGCGGATGCGCTCCTGCGTTTTCCATGGCGAACCGGTATAGTTGTACAGATAAGGGATATGGAAGCTGGGCTCATTTCCCATAGAGTACTGACCCACCAGGCCAGTGGCATCAGGGAATTTGCTCCAGAAAGCATAACGCGACATATCCAATGGTTCGCGGAACAACTGATCCAGCCTGTTTTCAAATGCCTGTTTACCACCCATGAGTCCAATCAAACCGGGAATATCCTGTTGTACTTGCCAGAGATAAGTCCAGCCATTGTTTTCATCGTAGTAATCACGACCGCCCATGCCGCCATCATATTTTACATTGATATCGATCCAGTCGCCCTTCTCATCTTTCGGCAAAAAGAATTGCTTATCGGCGTTCCACAGGTTTTTATAATTTTTTGCCCTTGGTGCAAAAAGACGCTGATCATCTTTCTTATTCAGATCTCCTGCCAGTTCAGCAAGTGCCCAGTCATCGTAGGCGCCGCCCAGCGTTACTGCTACGGCCTGCCGTTTTTCAAATGGATGCACTTCTGCTACGGTTTCCTTCTCCCCTATATGTAAAGCGGGGAAATAACCTTTGGTATGATAGATATCATCCAGTACAGTTTTAGGACCATTACGCCATGGCAACATGGTAGCGTCAGTGGCATTTTTACGCATGCCTTCGTAGGCTTTTTCAATATCAAATTTCTTCAGCCCTTTTCTCCAGGCATCCAACACTACCACAGAAGAATGAAAACCATTCATACAGGCATGATCTCCAAACAACACCGGGAAAGTAGGCAGCCAGCCGCTTTGCTCATACATGTGTACGAACGACTCGAGCATATCTTCTTCCTTCGCAGGATTGAGGATCATTCTCAACGGATGCAGCGCCAGGTAGGTATCCCAGGTCCAGTCATCTACATAAAAAGGACGGTTGTCTTTATGGACCTGTTTATCATAGCCACTGTAATACTGTCCGTCTTCGGTAATATCCACGGCTCTTTCATACGAGCGATATAAAGCCGTGTAGAAAGAACGTTGCTGTGCCAGGGTACCTCCTTTTACTTTGATCTGCGACATTACATCAGACCAGGCTTTTTTACCGTTGGCGGCTACGGCATCAAACTGCTGGCGACTGATTTCGTCTTCATAGCTTTTCTTTGCCTGTGCCGGGCTGATATAACTGATGGCATATTTAAAAGTGACTTCTTTTGTAGTGGCCGGAAAACTGATATAGGCTTTAACGCCTTTACCAGCAATACTTTTATTGTTACTCAATTGCCCCTGTTCTACTACACCGGGTATGCCGGCTTCACTGAAAACGCCATACATATATACCTTCACGTAACCGTTATAAGTTTCCATACCGGTCATTACATTGCCTGGCAGGAAGTTATACGAGGCATCGCCGTCGTTGTATACATCAAATAATAAAGATTTATTTTTTCCCTGTGGGAAACGAAAACGGTAGTAGCCCGTTTTTTTACCGGCGGTAAATTCTACGTTTACTTCTTCATTCAGTAACCAGGTAGAATAATACCAGGGCTGATTGATTTCCAGGTTATGATCATATGCCAGTCTTTTCTCCCATCCGGCTGTTGCGGGGACTTCTACAGAAGGTTTCACCGAAAACACCTGTCCTAATCTGTGCGATACAATGGTCAATGGAAAATCGGAGATCTGGTCATCCATGTAGTCCTTGCGTTGCGGCGTAAACCGGATCAGCTGATTGGGTAACTGCACCGTAGGACGGGTAGGTTCCAGCAATTGTCCAACGTTGCCAATGGTAGGGTCAATCAGGTCAACAGGCTGCTTATGGCCGGGAATTGTGTCCGGAACAGCCGCAGCAGCGCTGCCGGACAAGCATACAAAGGGTGTCAGCAACAAAAGGCTGCACAGCGTCCACGTTGTTTTTTTCATTCACTAAAGTTTATGCACAGTAAGAAATTCTCATAGCCTGTGCAGCGAATTAACAAAATAGTTTAATCATGCACAAGGCATGATTAAACTATTTATAGGCCAAATCAAAAATTGCTTAGTAAGATGGGTTCTGCGTCCATCCCGGGCTCAGGCTCAGATCACGGAAAATGATCGGAGCAAGATACTTAGGTGCAGGGTTACTGGCTGAGTTGGTGTTGATCGCATTCTGTTCTGCTGTTTTGCTACGCTGTGCCAATACTTTTGGCAGCAATTGCAAACGGCAGATATCAAACCATCTCTGACCAAACTCACCGGCAAATTCATAGGCACGTTCGTATACTACTGAATCACGGAAGGCAGTAGCAGATAATCCCGGTGTGAGGTTGGGCAAACCTGCACGGTGCCTTACCAGGTTGATGGCATCGTAAGCCGGACCGGAAGGTGTACCGCTGGCCATGGTAGAAGCTTCTGCATAAATCAGCAGTGGCTCTGCATAGCGGATGATATCCGTTGTTTTATTGGTACTTGGCTGAATCGTCTGGATGGTAGTAGCGGTTTCTTTTACACCATCATTCAGCCCGTGACGGAACTTATTATAGTAAGGATGCCTGGCGTTGGTACGTGCATCGTCCCAATTAACCAGGGTGTATGTTACCTGATCGGGATTGCGCAGTTTGATGGTGGTGTAAAATGTCTGATCGGTACGTTTACACTTAGGTGCGTTCAGATAGAAATTCACCTCAGGATAGAAGTCGTCCCATCCACTGGAACCATCCAATCCCAATTCTTCCAGAGGTACGCTGGTAGAACCGAATGAACGGTTAGGCGCATTACCACCTACATTAAACTCAATACCGAAAATACTTTCGGAGTTATTGTTGGTAGTAAATACCTGCAGATAATCTCCTACGAGTGAATACTTATTGGACTTGATCACTGCATCGGCTTCCGTAGCAGCCAACGCATAGTTGGAAGTCTGGTTCAGCGGCCATCCTGCCATAGTCAGGTATACATTGGCGAGCAAAGCTCTGGCAGCGAGACTGCCCGGACGGCTGATATCTGCGGCAGCTGTCCACTTGTCGGGCAACATACCAATCGCCTGTTTCAGGTCATTTACGATGAACGCATATACTTTACCCACATCTTCTCTGGGTGGCACAATCGCAATTTCTGCTTTCTTATCTACAATAGGCACCGCACCAAATGTTCTAACCAGCATAAAGTAGCCCAATGCGCGCATGAAGTATGCCTGTCCGGCGGAGTAGTTGCGGGCATTGATGCTGTTCTGATCTGTGGTGGGTACTTTCTCATAATTGGCCAGCACGTTGTTCGCCTGGTAAATGGCGTTCCATGGGCCATCCCATTGTGCCTTCAGTCCCTCATTGGTACTAAGTCCTTCCAGCTTATCAAAATCGCGGAAGTCCTGTTTGTTTAATCCTTTATCCGTGGTGAGGTCATCTGCACCAAAGTAGGAAGTCATTTTATTGGTGAAAGCCCAGGCGCCATCCACACTTAATTTCTGAAAAATAGAAGCAACGGCTGCATCCAGATCTTTCTGGGTGGCAAAATAATTATCAGGTGTTAAGTTACCTTTTGGATCTTCCGTCAGCTTTACGCAGGAGGCAGTTCCCAATACTGCCGCCAGTGCTAAAGGCATGAAATATTTAAAGTTCATAATCGTAGTTTTTTGAAAAATGGAATCCTTCACTGTCAATATCAATTATAATCCAAGTCTTAAACCGATAGTGTAGGTTTTAGGATTCGGAATAGTTCCTGTTTCCAGCCCCTGGGTGATACCATTGGTAGCATTGGTTACCTCCGGATCGTAGCCAGGATAGTTGGTGATAGTGAACAGGTTCTGTGCACTCACATAAATATCGAAGCTGCGAACTTTAATCCTGCTCAGTAAGCTTTCAGGGAAAGCATATGTCAGGGAGATATTTTTCAGTTTAATATAACTGGCATCATATACCCAACGGCTGCTGGTCAGGTAGCTCTTACTGGTGTAAGTAGGTACTTCTGTTTCTTTCTCCGGTGTCCACATATTCAGTACTTCAGTAGAAGTAGCATGACGGGCATCACCTAAACCACCCAGTGTATAAGGTGTGGTGAAAGAGTAGATCTGGTTGCCCTGGGTACCCTGGAACATAATGTTCATACTCCAGTTACCGTAAGACAGGTCATTGATGAAACCAAAACCATATTTGGGAGAACCATGACCGATTACCTGCAGATCTGGTGTGCCATCGCCATTCAGGTCTTCGTATCTGGCATCACCCGGTTTTGCACTGTATTTAGCTGCTTCGGCTGCATCTTTGGTTTTCCAGGTACCCAGGAATTTGTAACCATAGAAAGAACCCAGTGGTTCACCTACTTTCAGGATAGCGGCGCCGGTTTGCGCAGATCCGATATTGTTAACGATGATATTATCCACTCCACCCAGGTCTATCACCTTGTTGCGGTTGAAGGAAATATTAAAGTTGGAAGTCCATTTAAATTTATTACCAACTACCGGTGTACCACCGATGCTGAACTCCAGCCCTTTGTTTTCCAGGCTACCAATGTTTTTCTGGTAGTTTCCACCACCATAGTAACCTGCGTTGATTACATTATACAACAGGTCAGTTACTTTACGCTGATACGCATCTGCGGTAAAGGTTAAGCGGCCATGAAAAAATTCCATATCCACACCTGCATCATAAGTGGTGTTACGCTCCCATTTCAGGGTTTGGGATACTGGTGTTCCCAGTGGAGTAGAAACGCTCGGTGTAGATCCATCGAAGTAGTAAGCTGGTCCGCCACTGCTCACCTGTGCAATGGTAGCATAAGCAGGAACGGATTGGTTACCGGTTTGTCCATAGCTGGCACGTACTTTCAAACCTGAAAGTACACCCGCATTCCGCATGAAATTTTCTTTGTCAACTACCCAGCCTAATGCTACGGATGGGAAAGTAGAATATTTCTCGGTCAGGTGAGAAGATCCGTCTGTACGAACAGCAGCCGTTAGCAGGTACTTATCTTTATAAGCGTAGTTGATCCTTCCCATGTAAGAAATCAATGCATCTGCCCAGTAACCGCTGGTAGTGAGCTGTGTAGCGCCCAAGCCGAGGTTGTAATAACCGTTGTTATAGGTGGACAGGTTTTTAGATTGCGCCTTTACATTGGTATTGGTTTTAGATGCTTGCTCAAACAAGGCGGTAGCTGTGATGGAGTGATCACCAAACTTATTGCTGTAAGTCAGGAAGTTACTATTCTGCCAGCTTCTGTAACGGTTGGTTTCAGCCTGCGCATAGTCACCACCCACTTTACCTTCGTTGGTGTGCGGGGGGAATAAGGATTGAGTTAACTGTGACTGTAACTCATAACTGTTATTGGAAGTAAAGGTCAGGTGATCCAGGATGCGATAGGTAAATACGCCTGTAGCTGTTATGTTGGTAGTGCTGCCATCTACAGACCTGTTTCTCGCATTCGCTACCGGGTTATACTGGTTGGATGCAAACGCTGAACCAGGAACATATTTACCGGAAGCATCTCTTACAGGAGAGGTAKGATCMCACTGGAAGCTCTGTGCAAATGGATCCGTGATATCACCAGAGAAATCAGTATTATGTGTTTGAGGCAATACAGCGGTAATATTTACTTTGAAGCTCATCCTGTCGTTCAGGTTTGCATCAATGTTTGCCCTCAGGGTATTTCTCTTATACCACTGGTTAATTAATAAGCCGGGTTGATCGAGATGGTTGTAAGAGAAGAAATATTTTACATTCTCTGAACCACCGGAAACACTTACCTGGTAATTCTGGATCAGGGGAGACTGGATCAGTTCATCCTGCCAGTCGGTACCCGGATTTGTTTTAAATCCATCCAGCTGTGTTTGTGTAAATGGTTTGGTAGCKGAAGGATCTTTTGCAATGGTGTAAATGTTCACCTGGTTGGCGAAATCATACGCATTCATTAAGCTCAACTTCTTAGGAATCTCAGCTTTGCTCAGCCAGGTGCTGAAATCAACGCGTGGCTTACCGGTTTTACCGGTTTTGGTAGTGATCAGCACCACACCATTGGAACCTCTCGAACCATAAATCGCTGTAGCAGATGCATCTTTCAGAATTTCCATAGATTCGATATCTGCCGGACTGATAGACTCAATGCTTCCACCGATATAGCCATCTATTACATACAATGGATCATTACTGCCACTCGCAGAGCTGGCACCACGGATTCTTACGCTCATCCCTTTACCAGGCTGACCGCTGTTACTCTGAACAGTGACGCCGGAAGTGGTCCCCTGTAAAGCCTGTTCTACTCTTACCAAAGGACGTTTGGCAATATCTACCGCTCTTACGGTGCTGGTAGCACCTGTTACATCTCTTTTCTTTTGTGTACCATAACCTACTACGACCACATCATTCAGTGACCGTGAATCTGCTTTCAAGTGAACGGTGATATTGTCACCAGTGATGGCTACTTCTTCCGTGATGTAACCGATGTAAGAAATTACCAGTATCGGAGACGCGGCATCGCCGGTTGCGATCTGGAAGTCGCCCGTACCATTGGCTGGACTTGAGATGTTGGTACCTTTTACTCTGACAGTTGCTCCGGGTAGTGGTTGGCCGGCTTCATCCAGCACTTTACCCTTTGTCAACTGCTTTTGTGCATAGGCCTGCAGCAGGCCCGATGCGAGGAGCATCAGCAATAGTAATCTTTTCATAACGCGAACGATATTTCGATTGATAAAAAATAATACCCTGCAAGTAAGTATCATTGGCCTAACAACAGCGCTAATAATGAACTAACAAGGGCATTAATGTTATATTTTTTTTTAAAATTTCAGTGAGATGAATAACGTGATCAGTCTTTATCGAATGCTGTAAACATATTTGCGGGCAAAGCTTTTTGCTGACTGCGTTCAAAAACATAATTACCTGTTACGAGATAATCCATTTCTGTACGCATAAAAGCCAGCCACGCATCGGATGGTGTGTTCACTACCGGCTCTCCTCTTACATTAAAAGAGGTGTTGATAAGCATCGCACAACCAGTAAGTTTTTTAAAACTATTAATAAGTGCCCAGAACTTTGGATGAAGTGTACGATGTACGGTTTGTACACGCGCAGAATAATCTACGTGTGTGATAGCAGGAACGGTAGAACGTATTTCATATAACCGTTCATATAAAGTATGGGCATCATCATTCACGGCAAGCCGCAACGATTTTTTTACCGGTGTTACAAATAACATATAAGGAGATGCTGTGCCCACTTCAAAATAACCGGCCACTTCTTCCGCTAATACTGCCGGTGCAAACGGACGGAAACCTTCGCGGAATTTAATCTTCAGATTGATCAGGCGTTGCATATCCGCTTTCCGCGGATCAGCCAGGATACTGCGATTGCCGAGTGCGCGCGGACCAAACTCCATCCGGTCCTGGTACCAGCCTACTACTTTTCCCTCAGATAACTTTGCACTAATAAAATCCGTTAGTGCATTAAAATCTGACCAGTATGTTCCTTGTGCATCGTACCGGCTTATCATATTTCTGATATCGCGGTCGCCATAGGCCGGACCAAGGAATGCGCCCCGCATACCATCTTCTCCCGGAACAAAAATCCGCTCTTGTTCCATACCAATATAGTACGCTGCATATGCCGCACCGATAGCCCCGCCGGCATCACCGGCTGCCGGCTGTATCCATATATCTGTAAAAATACCGGCGTCCCTGATCCTGCTGTTGGCCACGCCATTCAATGCCACGCCACCTGCCATCACCAGGTAATGACTACCCGTGATTTCTTTTGCCGTGCGTGCCAGCGCCACCACTATTTCTTCCGTTACCTGCTGAATAGCCATCGCCAGGTTCATGTGCTCCTGGGCGATATCCGACTCCGGCTCCCGCCTCGACATGCCGAACAAGGCTTCCCATTTATCCGTAGCCGTCATTTTCATACCGGTAGCAAATTCAAAGTAATCCATGTTCAACAACAGCGATCCATCTTTTCGTATATCCACTAACATGGTAAGGATCTTTTCCCGGAAATCAGCGGTCTGCAAGGATTCCCGCTGCCCATAAGGCGAAAGTCCCATTAATTTATATTCACCGCTGTTTACTTTAAAGCCCAGGAAATAAGTAAAGGCAGCATATAGTAAACCCGGTGAATGCGGAAAGCGCAGCTCCCGCAGCACGGTAATATCTTTTCCTTTTCCATAGGAAATGGTAGTCGTTGCCCACTCTCCCACACCATCCACCGTGAGTATGGCCGCTTCTTCACAAGGCGAGGGATAAAATGCACTGGCTGCATGTGATAAATGATGCTCCGGAAAATGCAGCGGGATATTGCTGCTGGCACCGAGCGCGCGAAACTCTTTGCGCAACAACTTCTTCATAAACACCTTCTCTTTCATCCATACCGGCATCGCTGCCAGAAAGCTGCGCCAGCCCCGTGGTACAAACGCATGATACGTTTCCAGCAGTCGCTCAAATTTCAATAACGGCTTATCATAAAATGCCACCGCGGTGAGTTCATTAAATGAAATGCCAGCTTCTGACAATACATATTTAATCGCCTGTGCCGGAAAAGAAGGATCCTGTTTGATGCGGGTAAACCGCTCTTCCTGGGCAGCCGCCACTATCTGTCCATCTATTATCAGCGCCGCTGCACTATCGTGATAAAATGCTGATATGCCCAGAATGATTTTCCGCAATGCCATTAAAATATGGAGTAAATAAAAGGTGCCAGTGCAGATACACTGGTTAGTGCCACCAATGAAGCCAGCAATAACAGCATGACAATCAAAGGAAGCAACCAGAACTTCTTACGTGTTTTTAAAAAGTGAAATAGTTCCTGCAGGAATTCCATCACGTGTGAATTATAGTTATTTTAAAATGTATGCTGCAAATCTTCTTTCGTATATAAATGATTTCGTACTACCATCACCGAGGCATCGTCCTTTTTAAAGCGGCGCAGCAACAAACTATCCCTGCCACGCAGTTTGCGCCATAATCCTACCGGTAATACCACCAGTACAAAAACAAGCGTCAGCCATACGCGTATATTTATTTCACCAAGTATTTTTGAAAAGCCAAACCATATCCAGGCCAGCGGATGAAAAAGTCGCGGTACTAAAATAGTGATCGCCAATGCCACCAATGCCAGTGCCACCAGTTGAAAATTCCGGTAATACAAGGCGGCCACAATAGCGGCTAACACAGCTACCTGTCCGAATTCTATGCATTGCTGCCGGGTGATAACGGCGGAACTTTTCTGCATGACCTATACTTTTTTCAGCTGACTTTGTAATGCGAGTGCGGCTTTGTTGCCGGGTGATGTTTGTAATACCTTTTCTACGTATAACTCGGCTCCTGGTTTATTACCCATCTTAAAATACCGCTCTGCTATTTCATTCATCACATCTACATTCCCGGGATCTTTTGCGGCTGCCTGCTGCAATTGCAGCACCTGCATCAGTAACGTTTTCACGGGTGCTAAATTCAGATGCTGCTCATTATTGGCGATGGCGTAATCGAGATAAGGCAGTGCCTCGGTTGTTTTGTCCTGTTGCAGGTACAATACAAAAAGCATCCTGGCCGACTTAAAAGAAGGCGATAACGCGAATGCCTGTTTGAAATAAAAAGTGGCCGCGGCGGTATTATTTTCTTTGCCGTTATAGTTAGCAGCTACTTCATACCAGGCCGCTTCCGTTGGATGCTCCTGTACAAATGCTTCTGCAATGGTGCCTGCTTTCGACAAATTGCCCTGCTGATTGTATGCCTGGTATAGTTGCTCCATGGCGACAGCCCAGGAAGTATGTCTGAAAGCAACTTCATAAGCAAGTTGTTCTTCCGGGGTGGAAATCAGCGTAGTATCGCTTGTTATTGAAGTAGTATTAAAAGGCTTGCTTCTTTTCAGCTTGGCTATTTTATAAGCACCCGATAAGGAATCCACAATTGTTAATGGCATGTTTTGTTGTAAGGCGGCAAAGGTCATTTCTTCGGCAGCACTTACTTTTATAATGCCCTGTTGTTTCATAGCTTTATAAAAAGCATCGGATAATATAGCGTATCCTTTCAGGTCCGGATGCACATGTTCGAGGATCAGGTCACTGCCGATGATATGTCCCTTGCTGTTGGCTTCAAATGCCGCATTGGCATCTACCAGGTGTGCGTTTTTATATTTGCTGCATAATTCCAGGATGATCAGATTCAGCCGGGAAGGCGCCCGGAAACGAAGGCCATCCAGGTCTCTCGCCTTATCGAAATATGCTTTTGCATTAGTAGTATCTCCTTTCTGAAAAAGTAATGTGCCCAGGTAATAATTACAACCGGCATGTACCGGGTAAATATTGTCTGCCGCCAGAAATGCATTTTGTGCAGCTGCGGAGTCGCCACTGGCTAATAACTGTTCTCCTTTTTTATACAGCGGTGTAAAGCCTGGAAACTTCGTGCTATCCGGTACGATGCTGATAAAAGGAAACAGGTCCTTTTCTGTGGACACCACGTTACTGAAAAAAACAGGCACCTGCGCTTCGTTGAGCAGTCGCAGGGTGTTGTCCATATTAGCAGTGAACTGCGTCATCCCCTTTTCGTATATGGCAGATCCGAAAGGGATTTCATGCTCGGCCACCATCAGCTCCATCCTTGTTTTACCTTCGCCTTCCGGGTTGGATGACTTCAGCGCGGATAATTGCTGCAAGGTATTCGCCATCAACTGCGTGATCCGGTACTCCCGCAATTGTAAGATCAGGTGAATCAGGAAAGGGCTGCCTGCTATCTTATCGGTGCTGCCGGTGCCGAGGCAACCATAGTACTCATTATGTCCGGTATAAATAAGTACGGCGTCCGGCTGATAAGGCAGTAATTCTTTTGCAAACCCCTCTACTGTATAGGAATTAACGCCCGTTAGTGATAGATTAATGACCTCTAGCCGCTTATCGGGGCAGTTATGCATTAACCGGTATTGCAGCCAGCGGTGAAACGAGCCATTATGAAAATAGGGATAGCCGATGGTAGTAGATTCTCCCAAAACAAAAATCCGAAGGGTATTGGTATCCTTTACTTTTTTAAATAACTCTCTGTTGCCGGTAGTGGCAATTTCCTGGTTGGAGAAATATTTACGGGAAGCATCGGGATTCAGTATATAATAGTCGTTGTTGCCGGGAGCAGTAATAAACAGCCGCAGGTCATGGCCATAGTGGAATAATCTTAGTCCTGATTCCAAACCACCCAGCAACATAAAGGGAAAAAGAATGCTGATGATTTTAATCACCAGCATTCTTTTCTTTTGTAATAAAGCGGCCTGAGTGCCATAGTCGTGGAATCTTGTCTTATTCATTTCAATGCAATTTATACGGCCAGCCTTAATAGCAGCACTAATAATGCACTAACAACAGGAAAAAATGAGAATTAAGTTTTAATTAAGTGGGGAGACAAAGGCCAAAGGTCTTCCTCTCCGCTTATTTGTCGCCTGAATAAGCAGTGAACGGATGCGGGAACTCTTCTCCGTACATGTGCAGGTATTCTTTGGTGAACTTATTGAAGGCTGTTTTCGACAGGGAGTGTCGGCCGAGCAGGACCAGGCTGCTACATTTCAGCCGCAGGGCTTCTTCATTGACCGGGTCAAACAGGAAGATGCTATCAGCAATTTCAATCAGGAGTTCCGGGTCTGTTTTAAACTGCAAAGCCGCTTCGGTTAAAATATCGAGGGCATTATTGGAGATCTCCGACTGAATATCTTCCAGCCAGCTGTAATTGGCATCAGGCAGGAAGGAGCCTCTCCGTAGAATACTCAGCAGCTCACGCACTGGTTGTTTTTGCAAAGGGCGCGGTGCCTGCAACAGGCGTTGAAAATCTGCCAGGTCCATGCGGATATCTGCAGTAGCATAGTGTAAGCTCCACCTGTCGGCTTCTTTCACGAATGCACAGGTGCCCAGCTTATCAAGTATAGCCTTCAGCTTCACCATATTTACAGACCTGTTGTTCTGTGCTTCCTTGCTGGATTTATCGCGCCATAAAGTAGCATATAGTTTATCAGAAGAAATACCTTTCCCGGAACGGATCGTATTAATGGCGATCAGCAGGAATAATTCCTTCAGTAATGGTGTAAAAAATTTGGTGACATCCTGTCCGTCTTTATCCTGTACTTCAAATGGACCGAAGAAAAAGACGTGGCCTTTTTTCCCGGCTTTAGGTACAGGAACGCTCTCTGCTTCTTCTATCAATGCCGGAGCTGGCGCCGGAGTAGCGGGTGCTGCAGGTATTACAGCCGCTGCTGTTCCTGCTGGCTGTCTGCGGCGCTTCTTCAGGAATAAAAGGATACCGAGCGCCCCCAGTGGAATCAGCAACAGGTAATACCAGCCGGCAAAATCCGGGAGACCGGAAGTATCAGTGATCATTACATCCGGTGGAAATTCCAGGGTGTATACTTTTACTGTAGTGATATTGTCTTTGGACGTGTACAGCGTTACTGCCACCAGCTTTTTACTGTCTTTGCAATAATATAGGTCGGCGAAAGATTTAATATCATGAAAAGAGTACGGGATCGCATCGGCCAGCGGAGCGTATTTAGGTTCCAGCAAAGATCCTTCAATCAGTTGCAGGGTGGTATTGAATTTATCATCCGGAAAAATAAGCGCATAGTAGGCTTTGGTATCCGGGTCTATGACCAGGCTGTTGGCAAAGCAAAACTGCGCCGGTGGTTCCGGTAACTGATAAATTTTATGAAAGGAATGGTCATTTACCGCAAAGGCCATTAAGTCGTAATAGTGCCGTGGGTTCACCACCTGGTTGCCGCTATTGCTGCCATATCCTCCCAGGATATAGGCAGTATCTCCATCCGGGGTGCTGCCAACGGCCGCCAGGTAGCGGGGAATGAGGCGTTCGCCGGTAGTGGGAATGGAATCCCATTTCCTGTCAGCGAAATGATAGCGTTGCACTGTATTTTTATACTGCATCTGGCCGTAGCCTCCCAGGACATAGAGCGATGAATCTGCTGCTGATATAAATTTATTGGCCTGCCAGAAAACGGTCAGCAGATCCGGCGAATAGGTCACGTCCCATTTACGGGTGGAAGAATCATATGCGCCGGCTTTCTTATGATCAATATAAAAGTTGTATAGTTTATTATTAAATGGATTGAACACCGACTGATTACCTGGCATCAGGCTATCCAGTCGTTGCGCGAGCCGGATGCCGTGCGTTTGTTCATTTTTAAAACAGATATTATACAAAGAGTCCGCGGATACAATATAAAGCACTTCCGTATTTCTGTCGAATGCCACACTTGGTGTACCATTGATTTCCCAATGCTCTACGAGGCTCCAGTTCCGATGTTTGGGTCCTATCCAGTTGGCGTTGTTGATAACAGCAGTTTTTCCTGCTACGATATCAGTGGCGGTATTGCCGGTATTTTCAGAGAGGGGCCAGTTGTACTTAACAGCGCCACTTTCTTTTACCAGTATATTCCGGAGGTTCATAGGTGGTATGTCTACCGTTTGAAATCCTTCGTAAGTATTGGTACCAAAAAATATGCGGGCACATACCGGTGCCCCTAATTTGGCAGGGCCCCTGGCAATAATTTTATCATTTACAGAGATAGCGGCTTCATTATGTTCTACATCAAACCGGATCGAAAAGTGCGTCCATTTGCCGAACAGCGCGAGTGAGTCTACTGCAAACGCCCGTGAAAAACTTTCTCCTATCAGAAAATTAAAGGTGCGTTCCTTTTGATTATATACCAGGTCTATATTCTGGTTGTTGGCCGCAATAACTCTTAGTACGTATCCGAAATAAGTTTCCTTATAGGGTAAGAAGTTCAGGTCGAAAGAAATCTCTGCGTCTTTCTTAAAACAGAGCGGCCCGGAGGAGGTGAGGTTCAGCGTTGTTCGTCTTTCCTGCACCACTTCATGACTAGAAAAGCGTAATCCATAGGACTGAGCATAACCAGCATTTGTAATCAGGTGAACAGATATAAATAGTAAAAGGATAAATTTCCACATACTCCGCTAAAAAACTAAAATAACTAACTATTTAATATTTTATAGATCTAACGCCACGTGGAATATACAAATAATAAACAAATTAGTGCTTTTTTATGCACTAATAATCAATGACAAATGTAAAATATACACGCTAAGCTGCCTATAACCTTCCTTATAAACAGTTGTTCTTTATTTTAAAAATTGGTTGACTAATACTTCCCATTCCTGCTCTTTCGTATAGGCAGGACGTTTGGTGCCAGCCCGGCGATACCAGTAGTCGGCATTTGATTCGTCTCCTTCTACCCTATGCAGATAGGCATGCACCCGGGCAGCCTCAGTTCCCGGTAAATCATCTACCAGGTMATGCGCTTTTTTCCAGTGGCCTTTGCCATCATACCACAGCGATTCCAGGTACACAGAAAGTTGCTTTGGAGGATGTGCATCCTGCAAGGATTGCTTAAATTCAATAAAATCCATCTTTAAATTTTAGCAGCTAATATAAATGTGGGATTCAAATATACGGAAGCAGGGACCAAAATGGCGCCTTATGATATTAAATTAGCACATAATCAATGATCTTCAACTGTAAGCGTCTATCCTATATTGTTTCCTTTCTTCCCCTTTCCCGAAAAAAAATACATTATTCTATCAGGTATCTTTTCAGGCCGGACTGGACGGAGTTTAAGCCGTAATAATTTTATGTTTTTATTTTTCAGGATTTTGTATTAATTTTTAGGTACTATTTGCTATGCAGATGGGCCCCAAAAATTAAGACAAGATCCTTTTTTTGACGCTGACATTGGCGGACACCTATAGTCTGGATACAGGAATCACTATTTGATTTTTAATTCAACCCCAAATAACTACTCATCTCCCCAAAAGGTTTTTATGCAAAACACAAAAGTTTTGATGTTACGCCCGTGCGGGCCAGTCCTGCTATTTCAACGGATCATGTGTAATTCACATGCTCTTATTTGTTAACTCTTAAAGCAGCAGGAGGCTGCAGCATATTATGCAACTCATCGTAACTGTTAAAAAACTAAACAAGCGGAATCGTGTCCCCGCCAAGCTTACCGACAAAAGCAGTATCATTGGCACGGTGCTCCAGGGATTTAAATTTGAAGGCACAGAAGTAAAAAACATCGCGGACCCTTCACTGGGCAAATGGTACAAAGACCGGGATGGTTATTTTTACTGGGGCGGCGGCCTGATGGCACTTCCCGAGCCTGCAAGGTTTCCATTGGAGGATTTGCCGATAAATCTTCCGGACAATTACCTGTTGGGGGCTGACGTTTCACATTACAACTCACGGCCCGACTGGGATGCGATGGTACATGCCGGTATCAGTTTTGTTTACATCAAAATTTCTGAAGGTGTAGGTACTCCCGATCAGAAAGCCAAAACGCATGCAGAGAATGCGCATGCAAATGGCCTCAAAACAGGTTATTATCATTTCTGCAGACCTGACACCCGGAACGGAGGCACACTGCAAACGGATGCCGTTGCAGAAGCAAATGCCGCGGTGATCATCCTGCAACAGCTCCCGGAACCGGCACTCCCGCTGGTGCTGGACCTGGAAGATCAAAGCAGCTGGGATACGCCCCTCTCCAAAAAAGATTACCTGGCCTGGATAGAAATATTCATTCAACAGATCATTCAATCTACCGGCGTTCCACCAGTGATCTATAGCAGGAAAGAATATCTCGACCGGAAGTTACCAAAGGACCATACATTGGGAAAATATCCCCTCTGGCTGGCCGCCTATTCCATCAGAGATGCGGACAAACTGAAATGCCCGGTAGGCTGGCAGGACTGGAGCATCTGGCAGTTCTCTGAAAAGGCACACATTGGTGGCAATACTATGCTGGATTTGAATATCATGAAAGACCTGACGGTGATAATACACTGATGATGGTTTTACCTGACCGTTTTTCCCGATGACAGGTGGCATCGGGTGTAATCTGCTGTGCGCTGCTTACTTAGCGTTCGATGCATTGCCCGCGCCGGAAAATTCCTTCACGGAATTATAGCCATTCATGGCGCTGATCGTAAAAACGCTATCTGCTACTTTATATTTTTTAAGTTGTTCTATGGCATGTGTAAACACGGTGGTCTCTATTACCTTTCCAACAGGCACCCGCGACTCCGTGACAGCTTTTACCGGCAGAAAAGAGGTTTGGTTGATATAATAAAACACCTTTACTTTTTTATTTCCGCCCCCCTCCATTTGCGGCATCAGCTTCCAGCATTTTTCACCGTTAACAACTTCCTCAGGCAGCAGCTGCATTTTATTAATAAGGCTATCTGCTTTATACTGCTGCAAAAAGATATTGGCAGAAATAATGAAAGGAAACAATAATTCATCGCTGCGCAGCCGTTTTACTTCGTCGGGATATTTACGTGCATCCGTTACCGTGGCTATTTTGTCAGATAGCTCCACAATCGTTGTTCCGTCGTATGCTTTGTGATAGGTACTATCATTCCTGACGGCGGCTAATTTGTAGCCGATCACCTTATCCTTACTATTTATTTTGAAATACGAGGTAGACACACTCACCGAATGAACCGGCCTCTGTCCGGGCACCGACTTTTTATAGTCCTCATTTAAGGTATACTGCCCTGCCGGTGTGCTTCCCACGGCGATATTGATCTTGTTAAGGATTTCCTTCAGTTCATTTTGTTGGGCAAGCGTAGTAAGACTATTCGCCAGCAGGATAAAAATAGGAATGATGTATTTCACTTGTTTAATTTATAGGGCATAGAAAAAATTCACTGCAATTTCCACACCTAATATATATAAAATAAATCATCCATTTGTTTTCAACCAATAAAAAAAGGTTTTCCTTACGATGCCTGGTTGATCTTTTGTTGCAGCCAGGCTTCAAAAGTCAGCAACGCGGGATGCCACTGCTGCAGGGCTGGAATATTTACCCGCAGGTCAGCGCTGTTCAGCCACTCCGCGGCTTCCGCGAGGCGCCCGTCTATTTGCTGTAAGGCTGCTGCCGGAATATTCACATAACTGATTTCCTTACCGGACAAACGGGCCATGCAGGCGGCTGTAGCGGCTACCGTTTGTGTATCTCCGGCCAGCTCGATGGATTGGCCGATGAAATATTGCGGTTGTGAAAATGCAATCGCGGCAAAGGCCCCGATATCTGTAGTACCTCATCATCCGCAGCAGTAGCGAATCCGGCCCCGTAGCGGTAAGCTATGCCCTCACGGAATATGGCCGCACCTTTATACCGGTGGCAGAAGCCATGCTCAACTGGGGATTGAATCACCGAAAAAAAGTGAAGGCAGCTATTTAATACTATCTCCATCATTTCATTTATTGTTATAAAAAAACAAGGGGCTGCAGATCAGCCCCTTCTATTATTACCTGATCAAAAGAGAATCTTCCACGATTCTATAGGTAGCCAGGGTTATTTTTTAAATTGTTGTTTAACGATGTTGAGATACAGTTCTCCGTAGCTCTGCGCAGGCTCCAGTTGCATATCTTCCTGCCAGTTATTAAATGCATCCACCATCACCATTCTTGTTTTACTGCTGGCATTCATTTTAGCCACATTACACAACTGCCTGAATAAAGCGCCGCTATCTGAACGCGGATAGTTTGGATTGGTACTGGTAGGGTTGCCTATGAGCCAGTTGTACGCTGGCGTAATATTCGGGACATAGTCCGCGCCGAAATTCTGCGCAAAATATTCTTTGGAATACTTCCAGTTCTGATCTATCGCCTGCGGCAGTACATACCTGCGGTCCCAGTTGCTGGGCTGTGAACTGAATGACTGGTGATAGATGGCATCTACACATCCTTTAAAGCGAATGGCGTAGCGTGCCGGCGGTGTCCAGCGATCCTGCATCCCTACAATGTAAGCCTGGATACCCTGTGCATTCAAACGATTCCTGAGGGTATCATAAATCGCTTTGTTATTATCTGAATACAGCACCTGTGCATTCTGAATATAGATCAGCAGCTTACCATCAATTTTCATGTAGTTGGCATCTTTCATATAAGGCACCGCCCTGCTGAAATCCTGAAAGAACTGCTCCAGCTTTACCTTGTCTTTTTCCAGCGGATTGGCAGCGCTGACGCCGTAGGATCCGGTAGAGAAATTATACATCATCGCAAACTTCATGTTGCCTTCGCCATCGGCATTGATAAATGAGCGGATCACGGTGGAATCCGATTTGAAATTGTTAGCGTCTCTGTTAGCCGAACGGAAAGAAAAAACAAAATAATCCAGTCCCGCTTTTTTACCGAAACCGATATGCTTTGCCATTACACCCGCAGTGGGCACACCACTGGGATAACCATAAGTGCCCACTACCGGCACTTCTTTAATGGCGCCATTCCAGCCACCAAAGCTGTAATAAAAAGCACCTACCACATAATCCTGTGTGACAGGTATTTCATTTATTTTATAATTCAGCACATTATCATCTACAGACGGTCCTGTCATGTCTTTCTTACATGCGTAAAACAACAGGCACACCACAGCAGCAAAAAGTATATTAAAACGTTTCATAATCACATTGTAGTTTATGGATGATAAGTCAGGGAAACACCATATCTGAAACCGTTGGCAGTGGCAGCTGCATCGAGCGACTGAATAGTGGTACCATACCATTTCCGCAGGAAAGCATAATCGTAGGTAGCGTTGGCGCTTGCCCAGTCAGGGATTTCGCGGTGTTTTGCAAAATGCAGCTCCTGGTAAATATCGTAATCATCTACACGGGCGGTACCTAAAGCTTGTAATGCACTCTGGTAACCAACAGGATTAAGATTCACCACAGATACCGGGTAGGACATTCTGCCAGGAATATCGGAATACGTTGGATTAGGCGAGTACGTGGCATTTCCACCAGGATTGGTATGTGGTGGCAGGTTAAACACCCATGTCCTGCGTTCCAGCGCCCAGCAATCAAAGCCGCCATCAGGGAAATAATTCAACCAGCGTTGTGTCCATATTTTGTAGTTATCATCCTGTGGAATATCAGTATTGACAAGGCTCAGGTAATTATTAAATCCTTTCCCTCTGGTGCCCCATTTAATACCATCCCTCGCCTTGTAAGCATCCCGCAGGGTGCTGTTGATTCCCCAGTAAGCAAAGTTCGCATCGATACCTGCATAGTAATATTGCTCCGGCGCCATAGCCCCACCATAGCCCAGTTTGGCCGCTTCGGCTTTCAGGAAAAGTGATTCAGAAAAAGACAACATAATAAACGGCCGGTTCGGCTGAAAGATGATCGGATTAGCATTTGAATAAGCCTTGATATCCACACCACCTACCACATCGGCAAGTCCGGCGAGATTGGTCCAGCCGGCCAGCTTCGTACCTGCTTTAGGCTGCCCCAGGTAAGGCACAGGATAAGTCACCACGCGCAGTGAATCGTCCAGGTCACTCGTAAGGGTATCTGTTACCAAAAAGCGATTAGCTAATGGTACTGTATCATAATAAACAGACAATCTCGGATCATTGTACGACCTGAAAAGTGTGAGCATATATTCGCTCAGTTTGGGCGCCTGCCCCGTAGCGGTAGGATTGTAAGGAAAGTAGCCATTGCCTTTGATATACTTTACGAAGTAAGGGTTTTCATTTCCATTCACATTTTCAAAACTCATCTTCGCGGTTTCCATTTCGTTACTGATGGTGGCTGCTTCTGATGCCATCACCTCCCGGATATGATCTGTGGCTACGCTACCCAGATTTTTCATGCACTGCAGCGCTATCTTCAACCGCAGCGTATTTGCAAACTTGACCCAGTTCTGCAGGTTACCGCTGTAAATAACATCATACGCCATTTTATCACCGGCAGGTTTTATTTTACCTGCTGCATCTTTTAAGGTAGTCAGCACATAACTGTATACGGCATCTTCACCATCGAATCCGATAGCGGAAAGATGTTCCGGATCATTGGCCTGTGTTAAGGGCACCGGGCCATAGTTACCTGCCAGGATGGAATACGCATAGGCTTTCACTATCCGGGCGATCTGCACCCGGTTATTAAAGGCGGAATCGTTTCCATAATTCAGCTCTATCTGTTGCAGATTCCCGAGTACACCCTGGTACATGGTTTGCCATAAACCGGCGTCCGTTACATCATACCGGTTGCTTTGCTGGCAAAGCAAATGGCCAAGATCCCAGTACTTGCTGGTATTGTGATTCGCCATCTGGATATTCAGGTTTTTTACAGCCGCCAGAATGCCGGCTTCCGGTGTAGCTTTTGTAAACTGTGTAGGATCAGTGTTGAGACGGGTAAAATCTTTTGTACAACCCCAACACATCATCACGATAAAAGAAAATATAACGACTGCTTTCATGTTACTCATTTAAAAAGTTACTTTCAGGTCAAATCCATAAATCGCATAAGGGAAAGATCCACCAGACTCAATACCCTGGGCATTACCCGTTGTATTAGCAGCTTCAGGATCTATACCCTGCGGCGTATGTTTAAAAAGTGTCCACAGATTTCTGCCTACAAAGGCCAGGCGGGTGCTTTTAAAAGGCGTGCCCTTTATGATCCTTGACGGAATAGTATAGCCGAATATCAGCTCACTGAGTTTAATGTTGGAAGCATTATAAGTAATGGCAGGCGTATTGTTTACTACCATATCCGAATTGTAAGTAGTGGGATTCATCCAGATGCTGCTTTTTATACCCGGCTGCATACGACCATCTTTATCGAGGATATATTTTCCCTGTTTATCTACCAAAGGGAAATAAGCGTCGGTATACCTGGCGCCTTTAGGTCTGTCCGCATCCTGGTAAGCCGTGTTACCTGTACTGGTGGCCTGCCCTACACCCATACGTTCCTGGTCGTTCTCACCCAGTATGACATTGCTCATCAGCCACTCATCCCTGCCAAACAAACTGGCGATGGTATTGCCCGCAAAATTGGCGCGGCCATAGGAAGCAGAATAAAGGATACCACCCCATTTCACGGTAAATAAAAACGATAAATCGAACGCGCCGTACTTAAAGTTGGATCCCAATGATCCAATCCAGTCAGGATGGAAATTACCCAGCAGTACATTCGGATCGGCAATCGTTCTGCCATTGGAGGGATTCACCAGGATAGTGTCGTGGCTTTTGTAAGGGGCATTACCTGTCAGTTGTCCGTAAGGCTGACCCACAATAGCATTGACAGTAGCACCTAGTGTGGTGCCGAGCGCCAGTTTATTAATACCCGGCGCCAGGGAAAGCACGGTATTACGGTTCATTGACCAATTGGCCAATACATTCCAACGCAGTTGCTTCGTTTGCAACGCTACCGCATTTACAGATACTTCCACACCTCTGTTCCTCATTTCACCAGCGTTCATCACGCGGGTAGAAAAACCTGTTTCCGTAGGGATCTGCGCTTTGATGATCTGATTAGTGGTGTTAGACTGATATACGTTGGTGGTTACCTGTAAGCGGCTTTGAAAGAAAGCCAGCTCCACACCCGCTTCGCGGGAAAATGTTTTTTCCGGTTTCAGTGCGTTGTTATTCAGCTGGTTACCGGAGCCATAGCTCAGGTAAGGAAAGCCCTGAAACAAGCCACCATAGGAGTAAGTAGTGATCAGCGATTGTGGCGGTGCTGCATTACCTACCTGGGCAACAGAAGCTCTCAGCTTACCATAATTCAGGATACTGGTTTTAGGTAAGAAGTTGGAGAAAATAAAACTTCCGCTCAGGGATGGATAGAAAAAAGAACTGTTGGCTACCGGTAAGGTGGATGACCAGTCGTTGCGAGCCGTAACATCGAAAAACAGGAAGTCCCTGAACCCAACGGTCGCACTACCGTAAATTGACTGCACATTAGACCGTACGTTGGATTCAAAAGCGAAGGGAAACGCGTTACTGTTTTGAATACTCGGCATATCATGTACCAACAGGGAAGAAATATTTGCGCCTCTGTTGAGATTATTGGTGGTCACGTATTCCGCTCCTGCGTTGGCTGTCAACGTAATGGATTTGCTTAATTTATTATTATACATGAACATTCCCTGGTAATCCCACATCTGGTTGTTCTGAGAAGAATTGGAGTAATATCCCAGCGGTGTTTTCAGTCCACCCAGCTCCTTATACTGATAAAAGCTGGCAAAAGCGATATCAGTAGATGCCTGCAAACGGAAACTCAGGTGACTGGTCAGTTTAGCCGTAGCCGTTATTCCTCCCAGAATCCTGTTGCGGGTATCTTCATTCTGATTTTCATATAACATCCACATAGGATTTTCCGTGTTGTTGACCGAGCCATAGGTAACAGAGTTACCATTTGCATCTGCCCACGGCATAAGTGCATCGATATTTAAGCTGCGGGGCATATACACGTAGGCCGACATAGGACTCGATGCGTCCAGGTTACGATAGGTACGGTTCTTTGTACCCTGATTGGTATACGTTATTCTTGTATCAATGTTGATGATATTTCCCAGCTTACGGCTGGCGGTCAATGCCAGGTTATGCCGCTTGATAATATTCTGGTTCTTCAGTACATCATCGCTGTTGGTAAAAGTGTAAGACAAACGGAAGGCGGAAAGCGCATCGGCCTTGCTGATAGAAATACCGGAAGCATTGGTGACACTGGGCTTATAAAAGGAGGTCACATTGCTGGGTTGAGGCGAGTAGCCACCTGGTATGGGTTTACCGTTAAAGTCGTTGTAAGGTTGTCCTAACATAGGCATGCCCCAGGTAGCGCCGTTGGTACCCATGCGCACCGCGCCGGTCCCCGGCACAATGTTGTTACCATTTCCCACCAGGAAGCCGTTGCCCCCCTCTCCATATACGTTCTGATAAGCGGGAAACTGTGTGATGCTATTGATTATAGTATTTTGATTAATTGCGATACCGAGATTGGCGTCTTCTATCTTGCCTTTTTTAGTCACCACGAGGATAGCCCCATTGGCGGCTCTTGACCCGTAAAGGGCCGCAGCATTAGGTCCCTGCAGCACCGTGATGGATTCCACATCATCAGGATTCAGATCGGCAGCGCCATTTCCAAAATCCAGTTTATCATCTGCGGAATTTTCACCCATATCATTGTTAATGGGCACCCCATCCACTACCCACAATGGCTGGTTGTTCTGGGTCATCGAGTTTTCCCCGCGGATCACCACCCTGCTGGAAGATCCCGGCTGCCCGTTGGTGGTCACCTGTAAGCCTGCTACCTTACCGGCCAAACCGTTTACGATGTTCAGGTCCCTGGCTTCCGTAAGGTTATCCGGGTTGACGGATTGTGAGGAATACCCGATTGATTTTTTTTGCCGGTTCAAACCAAGCGCACCGGATACAATCACATTTTTTAAATTAATAGCGGACGTCCTTAACGAAAACTGTACGGCTGTTTTCCCGTTAAGGGTAATTTCCTGGCTTTCATAACCCGTCATGGTTGCCCGTAAAATAATTTTCTCTGGCTCATTGACATAAATGGCGAAAGTACCGTCTTCAGATGTGGCCACGCCATTGCGGGTATCTTTGACCATAATACTAACACCAGGTAAGGGATTGTTTTTGTCATCAGTAGCCTTCCCCCTGATAAGGGTTCGCTGCGCCATTGCCTGCGTACAACAGAACAAGAGCAAGACTGGCAAGCAGAATTTCATCATTGATTGATAATTAATGGTTTAAAAAAGAAACGGGAATCGTGGAATTTTTTCAGAAAAAACGGTTGCTACCATGAAAAGATGGATAGGAAAGGACATCTTTCAGATCGTGGAATACAGTAACTAAGCGCATCGCTGAAAAAAAATAAATTATACTGCAAATCAATGATCTACACGCTAATAAATCCATTAACGATCGTATTAATGCGCCGTTAATCGATAGACTTTTTTTAAAAAAGAAGAAAAAAGGAGGATCAGGAGATGATTTCCTGGAAGTTCAAAACAAATGGTTCTCCATACATATGGAGGTAATCTTTGCAGAACTTTTCGTAAACAGACCGGGCGAGAGAAAGCCGGCCCTGCTGAACGAGACTTTTACATTTTATCCGGAGGGCTACTTCATGGATAGGATCAAAAACGAAAATGGCATTCGCTATTTCTATATAAGTTTCCGGAGTTGTAGTGGCGGGTAACTCATCTATGGCCATCAACAGCACATCCAGTGCTTTCGAGGAAATTTCAGATTTAATATCTTCCAGCCAGGCATATTCTGTGCGATACAGAAAGGTACCTTCTTTGACTATTTTCAATAAGGCCGTTAAACGTTCCGGCCCCAGCGCTCCCGACTTTACCAGCCAACTGAAATCTGCCAGGTCTATCCACAGCAATGCCGGATCGTACTGCATTTTCCACCTGCCCTCTTCCCTTAGCATTACACCGCTGCCCAACTTTTCCAGTATACCTTTTAGTTTCACCATGTTAACAGAGCGGTTGTTCCGCGCATCCCTCTCCGACTTATCATGCCAGAGCAGCTCATATAATTTTTCAGAAGAGATGCCTTTGCCTGACCATTCGGTATGTATGAGAATCAACAGGAACATTTCTTTGAGCAAGGGTGAAAACAAATGCGTCAACGAATTTTTGTCTTTGTCGATCACCTGGAATTCACCGAATAACAACAAGGCCGCTTTATTCTCTGACCGGTCGGGCCATCCCTCTTCAGCAGCAGCAGTGACTACTGGTGCAGGCGCCGGGGCGTGTACTACCGGCGCTTCTTCTTTTACAACAACAGGTATCACTTTTCCTTGCGGATTCCGCTTATATATATAATATATGATCACTCCCACCACGCTGGTGGCGGCCAGGAGTAACAGCCACCATTTCATCTTCATACCTGCTTTATTCCCCACAGGCGCCAATGACAACTGTCCGGGAGGAAAGGACAGGGAATAGATCCTTATTTCAGTAGACTTATCTCTGTCTGTTATCTGCGTTACAGCTATTAACTGGTTGCTGCGCGGGCAATAGAACAAATCCGCCCCGGAGCGGTTGTCCAGGAATGCATAGGGAATAGTGTCGGCTGTCAGTTGATACTCCGGGCGCAACAGCGAACCTTTGATCAGTTGGAGCCTTGATTTAAAGCGGTCGTTTGGAAACATCAGGGCGTAGTAACTATGATCGGTGGTATCGATGACCATAGAAGACGCAAATACAAATGGCTCCGCGGGTTCCCGTAAATTGAACAGCTTTTTAATACTTTTACTTTTCACATCAAACTGCAGCAGGTCGTAATAGTAGGTAGGGTTGAGCATCTGTTCTCCTGTACCACTGCCATAACCACCAAGGATATACGCGGTATCGCCTCCATGTGACGCACCCAGTGCTGCCAGGTATCTTGGCTTATAATCAGTTTGCTGCACGTTCACGATCTCCCATTTCCGGGTGGCAAATCCATAGCGCTGTACCAGGTTTTTATATTTCAGTTGCCCGTAACCTCCCAGAATATATAAGGCATTTTCACTGCTATTAATAAACTTATTCGTTTGCCAATATTCGGTGATGTCTACTGAATCAAATGACATATCCCAGTTGCGGTTGCCCGGCATATAGCCCGACAGTTGCCGCTGGTCGACATGAATACTGTATAAAATACGATCACCGGGATTATAGATAGCCTGAAATCCGGCAGAAAGATATACGGGTCTGATAAGCGCTTCGGACCGCATTACCTTATCACGCATGAGAAAATGATAGATGCTGTCGATACCCACGGCGTGTATTTCTTCTTCCGAAGGATCAAAAGTATAACTACCATTACCCTTCACCGTTAGTACCTGTAACAGTTGCCATTGCTGGTGCAAGGGCGTACCCCACACCGGATTATTGACAGTGGCTACTTTGCCATGGATACTGTCTACTGCAGTTTTTCCGCTCAGTTCATTCAGTGGCCAGTAAGCAAACAGTTGCTTGTCTTTAAACAACGACACCTCCTTTACCTGCATAGGCGGTAGATCCGTGGTTTTAAAATTATGCAACTGACAAGCACCAAAAAATATCCTGAAACACTGATCTTCCAGGTTTATTTTCGTACTGCCACAAGACTTCCCGTTCAGCGTCAGTGACAGTACCTGCTGATCATACTGCAGGGAACAGTTGTTCCAGCGATGAAATAGCGCAGCGCTGTCCAACTGAAAATCAAGATGGGCAAAGGTATCGCCGAAAATAATATTGAATTTCCTGTCTTTATGATTGTAGATAAGATCTATATGCTGCTGATGATTGTTAATCAATCTCACYAGGTATCCATAATAAACACTGCGATCGGGGAAAAAAGTAAAGTTAAACGATAAGCCAAAGCTGCCATCCAGACAAAGCGGTTCATTGCCATGCAGCACGAGCGATGTCCTTTTCTCCTGTACCTGCTCAAAGGAAGAGAAGACCAGGCCTTGCGATCTGGCAGGTAAACAATTGCCTGCGAAAAAAAATATCACTGCCCAAAAAATGAGAAGGGCTTTATGTGAGCAAATATTCATGGTGGAACACTAAAGGGCACATCGATCTGGTAACAGGCTGCAAGTTATAATATTAAATCATATCACCCTTGCCCACCCCATCTGCTAATAATGCCTGGATATACGCTTTATTTTGGTTGTTAGGGCTTCAAGGTAACAAAAGATCACCTGTTTTCCGAAAGGAGTTGTTTTATTCCTATTACTCTACTAATTTAGTAGAATAGTAACGTCAGCTTTTAGCCATTAGCTTTTAGCTTTTAGCTTTTAGTAAAATGCAGCGGAGATAAAAATATTTAAAATGCAGATGGACAACATCATTAGAAGAATTAAAGCGTTCACCCTTTTTTCTACAAGCTTGCTGCTGACTTCAGCGTCCATTCATGCGCAAAAGAAACCCAATATCATTGTCATACTGGCGGATGACATGGGCTTTTCTGACCTGGGTTGCTTTGGCTCGGAAATCCATACGCCTCACCTGGACCAGCTGGCAAAAGGCGGTCTGGTGATGAACCAGTTTTATAATGCCGGCAGGTGCTGCCCTTCCAGAGCGGCTTTGCTGACAGGCTTATATCCCCATCAGGCAGGTGTAGGCGATATGGTACAGAACAGAGGCTATCCCGCTTATCAGGGCTACCTGAACGATAGCTGCGCTACCATTGCCGAATTACTGAAAACGGCTGGCTATACCACCATCATCTCCGGCAAATGGCATGTAGGACTGGTACCTGCTGCATGGGCGGGCAACCGGGGCTTCGACAAATCCTTTACCCTGCAGAACAACGGGAGCAATTATTTTAATTCAAAGCCTCTGTATAACGATGGCAGAAAAGTGACCTTCCTGTTGAATAATAAAGAAGTGGTCAGAGAAGATACTTCTCTTTATTTAACACAGGCGATTACCAACTTTGCGGTAGAAGCACTGGAAGAGCAAAAAAACAAATCGAATCCGTTCTTCCTCTATGTAGCGTATAATGCTCCACACTGGCCCATACAGGCCCTGCCCGAAGACATTGCCCGCTACAAAGGAAAATACATCAGTGGCTGGGATAGCTTACGACAAAGCAGGTACGAAAAACTGATCGCTACCGGACTGATAAAAAAAGAGTGGCTGCTATCTTCCAAACTAACGAAGATACCGGCATGGAATACCTTGTCCGATGCAGAGAAAGACAAACAGGATACCAGGATGGCCATTTATGCTGCCATGATAGACCGCATGGACAGGGAAATAGGTCGATTGCTCGATAAACTGAAAGCTATTCACCAGGATGATAACACACTCATTCTTTTTCTGTCTGATAATGGCGGCAGCGCTGATGACGTAAAAAACTGGGATTATGTGATCCAGCAATCCGGTACGCCTGGTTCCGTAGCGTCTATCGACAGCTATGAAATTCCCTGGGGTACAGTGAGTAATACGCCTTTCCGGGGATTCAAAAAAAATACGCATGAAGGTGGCATCTCCACTCCTTTCATTGCTTACTTTCCCGGTGTGATTAAGGCAGGGACCATCAACCACCAGGTAGCGCATGTGATAGATATTATGCCTACCTGCTTAAATGCAGCCGGCATCCCTTATCCTGCTTCCTTCCATGAGCGAAAACTTACCCCGTTACCGGGTACTTCTCTTTACAACGCCTTTCGCAATAAACCGTTTAAAGAGCATACCACGCTGTGTTGGGAACATGAGGGCAGTCGCGCTGTGAGAAAAGGCAAATGGAAACTGGTTGCCGAAAAAGGGGATGTATGGGAATTGTATGACATGGAAAAAGACCGATCCGAAACACATAATATCGCCACACAAAACCCGGTCAAAGTGGCCGAGCTGCAACAGGATTATAATGCCTGGGCCGCCAAAGTGGGTGTGGTAGATTTGCCGTAACATCATACCGGCTGCACGTGTTACCGGATCATTCATATCACTGCTGACTTCTTTTTATAACAGCTCACCATAAATCCAATCGCTATCAGGAAGCATAACAGCGAAGGCAGGTACTGGCTATGTGGCTGGTACTGCGTTAAAACAGTACCGGAAAAAGCAGACAGCAATCCACTGAAAGCGCTGACCATTTTTAAAATATGCTCGTACAACCATATGTTAGCATTGGCATATCTGGCGGCAGGAATCAGGTAACGGACAAAATCCCAGGTCACTATAAAAACAAGGTATCCTACGCTGCTGTACATCACTACAGGTGCCCATATCATACCTATAGATCTGAAATAATACAGCACATACAGCACCGTTGCCACTGCCAGCAATGCAATACCTACATCCAATAGCTTTGGCTGGTTGGATCTGGTTTGTAAAATACGATAGCCCGAAAAACCCATATACCCGCTTAGCACCGTGATCAACAACAAAAATGTATTTCTACCAAAAACGAAGACACCCAGCAAACCGGTGATGATCACGATAACTAAAAGCCACAGGAATACTTTTCCCAACCGCCGGTGAAACCGGCCTCCTTTTCTGGCAACTAATGTCATAATACCCATTAATAAGGCGGCTGTGCCGCTCCCGATATGCACCAAAATATTGGCCTGATGTAATACTTCCATTGTCATCTTTTTTTAATGAGGAGATGATACAAATGAAAGATTTTTAACCCGCTCCGGGGTCCTGCAAGGTAGGGATGGACCAGTAAATACGGGCATTTTCAGGATTTCTGGTATTGAGACGGCGTAATGCCTACCATCTCTTTAAAAATTTTATTAAATGACGATTTTGACCGGAACCCGCAATCGTATCCGATATCAATAATAGCATAATGTGCGTAAGCAGGATCCTTTAACCGCTCTTTGACGGCAGCCACCCGATAGCTGTTGATGAAGGTAAAAAAGTTGACAGCCGCCTGCTGATTGATCACCTGCGACAGTTGATTGGTGGTCATTTCTAATTGGTCTGCCAGGGTCGCCAGACTCAGGTCCTCTTCTAAATAAGGTTTGTGCTCGTCCATATGCTGTTTCAGTTTATCAAACAGCCCGGCTGCCATCGTTTCATTCAGACCGGAGTTTTTATAGCTGGGCGCAGCAGTGTTTCCGGCAGCTTCCGGTATATTGGTAAAAATCACGGTCTGCCGCAAGCCAAAATAACCAATAAAGAAAATGTATGCCGCCAGGACACTTCCAACCACGGCAAACAAATCAGCATAAGTCAGCAGCCCGGTATCCACGCCAAACCTGATGAGGAGAAATAACACCACAAACTCTATGAGTAAAGAAATAACTACCCACTTCAACCAATTCAGATTTACTTCTTCTGTATAGGAATAGCTATCCGGTAACAATCGCTGATACAACAGCAATACCCGCAAACTCAATATGACATAGGTTCCCGGAACAATGGCCAGCAGCATATTTAAAGCCCCAGCTAACCAACCGGGTACACTTGTTCCAAAATGCAGGAACCCATTTGCCGCATGCACATTACCCGGATGCATGCTCACCAAACCTGCAATCACCCCATTGAATAGCACATAAGGCAATACATGCGCCCAGGTTCGCCGCCATTTAAATGCAGGCCCGAAAGCCAGGGAATAAATATACAGATAAAGCACAGGAGCACTCAGCAAGGGAAGCGAAAATCCCAATAATTGCAGGTATTCAGGAGCTACAGGATATGCAGAGAGGTTGTCATAATAGAATAATAATTGCAACGCTGTGGTCCCCAACCAGCCCATCAACAGCCGATCGGTTGTTGAATTCCTTCTTTTGGCATTCAACAGTAGTATGAGAAAGCATCCCTGTATAGCGCCGGATAGTATAATTGATCTAAGCAGCATTTATTCCTGTATTTTTAAAAGAAGCAAGCGCATTATTTCCCTGCTATGATCACCAAATCAGTCGTGGGCGTACCATCTGCCGCCGGATATACTTTGCGCGTAAGTGATATTATGTGAAAATCATTTGCTGTCAGCGCCACCGTTAAATAATCCGCCTGATGGTAATAGGTATAGGTAGTATCACCGGTACTGACAGATCTTTTAATACCTGATTTGCTGTAATCATCTTCCATAGTACTGATGTAAAGTATACCGGCAGCAGATAGTAATCTGGCGGCATCTGCAATAAATGTGATGACTTCTTCCTTTGACAAATAAGGAAACCCAAAACCACATATGATGGCATCATAGGTCCGGCCAATTTTACCGATATCCCTGGCATCCATTAACTGAAAAGTCGCCGCCGGGTTATTCAATGCAGCCAGCCGGATCATATTAGGCGCCAGATCAGTGCCGGTGATATTAAGGTCCGGCCGCTTTTGCAACAGGTACTTAGTGATATTACCAGGTCCGCAGGCCACATCTAAAACATTGGCCTGTTTCCGTGGAATGCTGTTACAAAACAAATCGAATGTATCATGATACAAATCTACATTCATGAATTTTTCCTGATACAGGTCCGCACGTTTATTGAATACATCAACGGACATCTGGTTATTATCCATATAGGGGTATGTTTGAAAAGCGGCTCCTGCAGCACTGATTACTATAACGCCGGAATAATGCGTTTGCCGATTAATTCAATAGCGTTTAATAATTTTTCGTGAGAAAGGCCTGCGTTATCCATTTGAAAAGTCACTCTTGAAATACCACCCAGGGCTTCGCTATGACGTTTTATTTTTTCGGCTACTTCTTCCGGGCTGCCGATCAATAAAGCGCCGCGGGCGCCTGCCTGCGCATCGAACTGAGCCCTGGTAACCGGAGGCCATCCCCTTTCTTTTCCAATCCTGGTGAATGTTTCTGCATAGCCGGGGAAATAATCTTCCACCGCCTGTTGTGTGGTATCTGCTACATATCCCAATGAGTGGAGACCTACTTTTAATTTTTCCGGGGCATGTCCGGCTTTGGCGCCGGCTTCGCGGTACAGATCTATCAGTGGCCGGAAGCGATGTGTTTCTCCTCCGATGATGGCTACCATGAGTGGCAGTCCGAGTGTACCGGCGCGCACAAATGATTGCGGTGTGCCACCTACGCCCAGCCAAACCGGCAAAGGATCCTGTACCGGCCGCGGATAAATGGCTACGTTGTTCAGCGGTGGCCGGAATTTGCCTTTCCACTTTACCACTTCATGGTCCCTGATGTGCAGAAACAAGTCCAGCTTTTCTATAAACAACGCATCATAATCTTCCAGGTTATACCCAAACAGCGGGTAGGCTTCCACGAAGGAGCCACGGCCCACTACTACCTCTGCGCGGCCACGGGAAATAATGTCGAGTGTAGCAAAGTTCTGGAAAACCCTTACCGGATCAGCGGCACTTAAAACTGTTACCGCACTCGTGAGCCGGATTTGTTTGGTGCGGGCTGCTGCTGCCGCCAATATCATGGTGGGGGCTGAATCCAGGAATTCTTTACGATGATGTTCTCCTATACCAAATACATGTAAACCTGCCTTGTCGGCCGCTTCTATCCTTGCCAGTAAACTGGCCATTTCATTCATATTGCCTGCCGCATCCAATGCGGTGTCTCTTGCATTTGTAGCTGCAAAGCTGTCGATTCCTACTTCCATAAAATGTGCTTTATTAAACTATCTGTAAGATATCCAATTTTTTGCGAGCACCATTGCCTGGCATGCTATGCTATTGCATACCGGCTTACCTCTTTTTATTCTCTTTTGGAAAATTGTAAATAAATACTAACTTGATCAATACTAATCACAAACGATCATAAACGATCATTTAAAAAACATCATGATATGAAACAGATGCTGACTATTTTAATTGCAGGCCCCTATCGTTCAGGAACCAACGATGATCCTGTTTTAATGGAACAGAATTTAAGGAAACTGGAAGAGATGGCGCTGCCTATATTCCGGGCAGGGCATATCCCTGTGATCGGGGAATGGTTTGCCTTACCGCTGCTGAGAGCAGGAGGCTCCACACGTCCCGGTGATGCGGTGTATGAAGAAATCCTATATCCTGTTGCTGGCCGCCTGATTACAAAATGTGATGCGGTATTAAGAATAGCAGGCGCCTCCAAAGGAGCGGATGAGGATGTACGCATTGCGCAGGAACGCGGACTACCGGTTTATTATKCCCTGGAAGATTTATTGGCGGCAGGGGCATAATTATCATTTCGGTATCTTGTAGAAAATTGACGCTATGAAATTTTTCATCAACGAAACAKATCAGATCGTGAATGAAGCAATAGATGGATTATTGACGAATCCGGATCTGGCGAAATTAGATAGCTTCCCTGCCATCAGGGTAGTGATACGTAAAGACTGGGACAAATCGAAAGTAGCTGTCATTTCCGGTGGAGGTTCAGGTCACGAACCCGCCCATGCCGGCTTTGTAGGAAAAGGTATGCTGACAGCGGCCGTATGCGGCGATATTTTTGCCTCCCCGAGCGTAGATGCTGTATTATCTGCCATCCTCGCAGCAACAGGTCCTAAAGGCTGTTTGCTGATCATAAAAAATTATACCGGCGACCGGCTTAATTTTGGTTTGGCTGCCGAACAGGCGCGCGCCCTGGGACACGAAGTGAGAACCGTTACCGTAGATGATGACGTGGCACTGGGACCCGATGTAAAAAAACGTGGCGTGGCAGGTACCCTGTTTGTTCATAAAGTAGCGGGACAACTGGCAGAAGAAGGAAAGTTACTCGATGAAATTGCGGACATCGCACAACAGGTGATTGATCGCACTTCGTCTATTGGTTTATCGCTGACAGAATGCCGGCACTTAGGCCAGCAAACTATCTCCCGCCTGAGCGATGAACAGGTGGAATTAGGCTTAGGCATTCACGGAGAACCCGGTATCAAAGTGATTGCATACGATAAGGCAGATCAACTCATGGCCATTGCCATGAAGACACTGTCGGAGAGCTTACCGGAAACAAACAACAGATATGCCCTGCTTTTTAACAACATGGGTAGCGTAAGCCCTGTTGAAATGAGTGTGCTGGTGAATGCTTTCCGTAAAACACCGTTAGGTGATAAAGTAGATTACATGATCGGTCCTGCCGCGTTGATGTCGTCTATCAATATGAGCGGATTTTCCGTGTCTTTACTTCAACTAAACGGGGTGATTGAAAAAGCCTTACTGGCACCGGCAACACCTGCTGCATGGCAGTTACAGGCATTTAAAAAGCCGGCCAGTATTGCCGCACCATCACTGCCTGCCACTCTTCCTTTCGAACCTTCGGATAATAGCCGGGTACAGGAAATTATTGCCTCCACAGGTAGCCTGCTGGTAGCCATTGAAAAAGAAATCAATGACCTCGATGCCAAAGTTGGTGATGGTGATGCCGGATCTACTTTTGCACTCACCGGCAAACGCCTGTTATCTAACATTTCACAACTACCATTGAACGATACCGGGAAACTACTACAAACCATAGGTCGTATCCTTGCCAGGGAAGCAGGGGGCTCCAGCGGAGTACTGCTATCTATTTTGTTTACTGCCGCCGGCAATACATATGCCACCCAACCCGATCTCGGCGCAGCATTGCTGGCTGGCTTGCAGAAAGTAAAAGATTATGGTGGCGCCCAGGCAGGCGACAGAACCATGATTGATGCCCTGCAACCCGCTTTTGAAGCACTGGCTGCCGGGGAAAGCATCAGCACGGCCGCTCAACAGGCACGCAAAGGAGCCGACGATACGAAACATATTATTCGTACAAAATTCGGTCGCTCATCTTATCTTTCTGAAGAAGTATTAAAAAATATTCCGGATCCGGGTGCAGAAGTAATTGCCAGGGTATTTGAAAAAATCGCGGGGTTAAAATCAGCCACGCATTGAAACCAAAGCGCCCTATCTACACATATCTCCAAAACGAAATACGTGTAGACAGGGCCTTTGGTTGCAGGATGTTGATATGTCATTCAACCTGCCGTAGCTATTTCTTTACCGCAGTAAATATATATTTCAGCAACACATCATAAGAACCTTCTCCATCTTCATTATAATTTCCGGCAGTAAGCACCACTTCCATATCAAGTGCGGGCACCATACAGATAATCTGTCCACCGTTTCCTTCTGCCATCGTAATGGGGGTTGGCTGGGCTGCTATCACTGGTTTGGCACACCAGAACTGGTAGCCATATCCTTCCGGTATATCGTTGGTATTAAGCTGCCACTTCATGGCTTCGCTGACCCAATCCGCCGCTATCAGCTGCTGATTATTCCAACGTCCCTGCTGCATGTACAAACGTCCGATCTTCAACATATCAATTGGACGCATGCGCAAACCTGATGGCGCCCATACTGTACTATCGTCTCTTACTGCCCAGTTAAAGTCCTTAATGCCCATTGGTTCAAACAAATACTTTTTAGCAAAAAGATGAACAGGCATTCCCGTTACCTTTTGTATCAGCTGCGCCAGGAGCTGTGTACATCCTCCGTTGTAATTAAACACAGTACCTGGTGTAGCCACACTATTCCGGCTCAGTACAAAATCTACCACATCTGCCGCCGCCATCAGCTGTCGTTCTCCATTCTCCGGATCTGTGTAGGGTGTGTGTTCATTCCACTCCAAACCAGCACTCATCGTGAGCAGGTCTTTAATAGTAATCCCTCCCCTGGTTCCGGTAGCATACTTTTTATATGCCGGAAAATAATGGAAAATGGAGTCGTTGATACTCCTGATCTTCCCTTGCCCGACTGCAATGGCTACACAAGACGATACAATACTTTTAGTTACACTACGACAATCATGTAAACTATCCCTGGCATGCGCTACTTTGCCCACTGGCGTCGGAAATACAGCATCCTCACCCGGAAAGTAATGTTCATAAATCAGTTTATTGTGTCGCAAAATCAGGATACTATGCGTATTAAATTTGCCGCCGCTGATCTCCTGTTCCAGACTAATGATTTTACGCTTATCAATATTGGCTTCTTCAAAAGAGCCTGCTTCAAATCCTTCTACCGTGGTATCAGGCACCGGCGTGTGATCATTACGGCAGGCAAAAAAGATAATCGCTAAAAGCGCTATGGCCAGGTATTTCATAATATGATGCTGGTTTCGGTGATGAACAATCTTGTATATCACCTATACGACACCATTAAAAGATATTACCCCCACGGTTTCATAAAAATTATTACCGCTTGTTTACCTGTTTTCAAAATACTCAAACGCATCAATCAAATCCAGGTAAGCGCCGTCAAAATGACTGTCAATAATTTTCTGTACGTAAGAAGTGCTATTGCCGTAAATAATATCCTGCCAGTCTTTGTTCCAGTATTCCGCGTAAAAATTGCCTGCCCAATCGGGATCCTCTGCGCTGATAAACGGAGGATTACCTACTTTCCAGCCGGTTTTCCAATAGTAGCGGTAATTTTCCACCTCTCCTATTGACATATAACTTACCACCAAACGTTTCCCCCCGTTGGCTTTGTGCTTAAGCAGATCTATGTCTGCCGCAGTGAATATAGTCGTGCTGTCAAAAAAAAGATCCATGATAATCAGATCATAATTAGTGGCACGGACTGCTGTAATAAATGCGTTCTTGCTCGCGTACTTTCCCGGATCAATGATGTAAAGAAAATTCTTTGCCAGCATAATGTTATTGATATCCGTATTGTTTACACCATATGGCGTAGCCGGATAAGAAGGAATATTATCCAGGCCGCGATGGTCTGCCGCAAAAGAAATATAGCCGTTGGCGTTATTAGTCGTGTACGACTTGCCCATGTTTACACTTCCGTTGCAATAATCCGTTACCAATACTTTTTTGGTCGTTTTAATCCTGTTCAGAAATCCCTGCATCCAGTTTTTATCGGCAGTGGGAGTAGGTTTGTTATCGCCCGTGTAGCCGAACAAAAGATCTTCCCGGCCTACTGCATCAATGGCCTGTACATAAGCAGTGGCAAGAGGTCCGGTAGATTCTCCATCAGTAGTAACAAGGTCTTGTCCGTTTTGTGGGATGATGGCAAATTGTGTGTTCCTTGCTTTGGCATACTGACTGATCCCGATAACGAAGTTTCTCATTTCCTGCCGGTAATCAATGGCTGCTGCTGTTATTTTTTTCTGCAGATCCGCGGCGCCGGGACGCGCAGGCGTTTGTAACATTTCTTTTGAAGTACACCCTGTAATACTGCTGATCACTACGGAAGCCAGCAACAGGTGTCTGTTTAGTGTTTTCATAAAATATATGTTATGGTTATTAAAGATGCTGATATAGTTATGCTACGGCAAAGGTTTACCAATAGGGCTTTTCATCATGGGTCCGTTTGTTTATAAAAAATATTCGTATGGTACAGATGTGATAAATGTAGGCGTTTATTTTAAACATTTGCCCCAAAACCTTAGTCAATCGTTTGACTGAAATATGCATATGCGACACAATAATAGCGCACACCCAAAAGGCAGTTCTTTACAGATCCGCCGCCCATATTATTTGAATGTTGTACCTTTGGACATGTCTTCCTACATTGCATTACAAAGCTTTTACAACAGTATTGCTGAGCAGCCTTCTGAGCTGAGCAGGAATGAAACCGGTCATTTCAATATTTTTAAGATAGAAGATATCCTGCTTCCGAAACACAGCCGGGAAGGGAGTTACAGCCGCCGCAGTTTTTATAAGATCAGCCTGGTTACGGGGCATAGTAAATTACACTATGCTGATAAAACGATTGAAATCCGGGATAGTGCGCTGGTATTTACCAATCCACTGATCCCCTATCGTTGGGAAAGGATCAGTAAGAAGCATACAGGATATCTCTGCATCTTCACCGAAGCTTTTTTCAATCGCTTTGCAAATATCAAAGAGTATCCTGTTTTCCAATCTCCGGACGCCGCTATCCTACCACTCAGCAAACAACAGCTGTCTCCTTACCTGGCATTGTTTCATCAAATGCACAGCGACATACAAAGCAACTATGTTTATAAATACGACCTGCTGCGTAATCTGTTAATGACAGTGGTACACTCCGCGCAGAAAACACAACCGGCTGCCATGAATAGTTATGCCGGCTCCAATGCAGCAGAAAGAATTACCATCGGGTTTGCAGAACTACTGGAAAGACAATTCCCCATTGAGATGACCTACCAGGTAATTAAGCTGAAGTCGCCAGCCGATTTTGCCACACAATTAAATGTGCATGTAAACCACCTGAATAAAGCGTTGAAGGAAATTACCGGACATACTACCTCACAACTCATCACTGACCGCATTCTGCAGGAATCAAAGATCCTGTTAAAAAGCACCAACTGGAGTATCAATGAAATTGCCTGGAGCCTGGGTTTTGAAGAGCCCAATCACTTTTCCGGATTCTTTAAAAGTAGAAATAATATTACCCCGAATCAATTCCGGCAGTCAAATTGATTGATTTCTGTACTTTTTGATTTCATTTTAGTATCGATATTCTTCGCCATTCCACTGAACTTTGCATCATAAACAAGTATAAGTTATGTGGACAAAAAACAACATACCTGATCTATCCGGCAAAACAGCCCTTGTCACCGGCGCCAATACAGGCATTGGTTTCGAAACTGCGTTGGCCTTATATGAAGCTGGCGCACATGTAATACTGGCCTGTCGTGATATTCAGAAAGCAACAGCAGCCCTTCAGAAAATACAGGAACATAGCAGCAAAGGCAGCCTGGAAACCGGTCAGCTGGATCTGTCTGACCTGATGGCTGTAAAAATATACGCCCAGGATTTTCTTCAGCAGCATACACAGCTGGATATCATGATCAATAATGCCGGTATCATGATTCCACCTGCCTCCAAAACAAAGGATGGTTACGAGTTGCAATTCGGTGTTAACTTCCTTGGACATTTTGCACTTACCGGTTACCTGTATCCGCTGCTGAAAGCTACTCCCAAAGCCAGGATTGTAACCGTCAGCAGCATGGCCTATCTCAACGGCGTCATTGATTTCGCCAACCTGCAATCCGAAATTTCTTACGATGCGATGCGCGAATATTGTCAGAGCAAACTGGCGGACCTGATATTATCAGTAGAGTTGCAACGCAGAATAGTGGCTACCGGAGACAATGTGCTTTCTATTGCAGCACAACCTGGTGCCAATCAAACGGAGCTATCCAGGCATATGGATAGCGGCGAATTTGAAGCAGCGGTTCAGCGCATTGGTGAGCTGATGGCGCCCTGGCAGGGTGCTTTGCCATCCCTGTATGCAGCCACGAATCCAAAGGCCATTGGTGGCGCATTATATGGGCCGGATCAGGACGGCGGCTATCGTGGCTATCCTGCACAGGCAGTGATTATGGCTAATGCGTTAGATGAAGCTGTGGCGGAAAAATTATGGCTTCTTGCGGAGCAAGTGACAGGGGTAAATTTTCCTGGCTAAAAAGAATCGTTGTATAAACCCTTTCAAAAAACAGTAAGCCCCGCGTTAAACGCAGGGCTTACTACTTGTGAACAACCGATATAACTGATCCGCTTATTTTTCCTTGATCTTCACCCTTTCCTTTTCAGGGGAAGCCGTATTTTCTGCACTGCGTTCCGTCAGCTTAGCCCCGCTGCGGAAGCGATAGGTAAAGATTACCCGCAGCGCCTGCGTTTGCCAGCGGTTTAATGCGTATACATCTACATTCTGGTAACGGCTGGAGGCTTCGTATTTGTACCATTTAAAAAGATCCACACCGTTGATCCGCAGAGTAGCCATTTTGTGCCACAGGTCTTTTTGCACACCTATGCTGAAAGTACCTGCCGGCCGTTGTATAAAGGTACCGTCAATCACGCTGGAAGTATACATACCTGCCAGTTCCACCATCCAAGTATCTGTTAACTTCACCTGTTGTCTCAGCTGTCCTGAAAAAGTATTATTGGACAGCGAAAAAGGCGCGTTGTTAATGGTGCCATCATATTTATAATGATTGAGCTCCAGGTATACCACGGTGGTTAATTTATCGCTCAGCGGCAACTGCAGATTGGTGTTCACCCCTGCGATGCTGCGTGTGCTGATATTCTCCGGACGAATAAAGGTTTCATTGGTGGCGGTGCGCTGCTGTACAATTTCCTGTATTACATCCGTTGTTTTGTTGTAAAGCAAGGTGGTGGTGAGTGCGCCATCCATGAATATATGACTCAACTCTATGTTGTTACTGTATTGTGGCAACAGGTAAGGATTACCTTCCGTATAGGTATATTGATCCACATAAAAGCGGAAAGGATTCAGGCTCAGGTAATCCGGTCTTTCAATACGGCGGCTGTAGTTAAGACTAAATTTATTTTTTTCATTGAGCGTATAAGCCAGCATAGCAGAGGGAAACCATTGCAGAGAGTTACGGTCAAATGAAGCGCCTCCATTCAGCTGATGGCCTTTCATCTGCATCTGCTCAGCGCGCACGCCCGCCTGGAATTCCCAGTCCCTGATAGTTTTCCGGTAATTCAGGTAGCCGGCATACACGTATTCCTTATACAAAAAGTGATTGCTGAGGGAGTCGTTGCCAACCCATTTATCATTTATACGGTCGGAGTACATGGCATTATTATCGGTGTTTACGTAGCTGAACTTCGCACCAGCTTCTATTTTACCATTCTTGCCGACAGGCACGGAGTAATCTGCTTTGGCGGTGTAAATATGAATCTCCCCAGGCATATCCGTCATAAACCGTGTAGGCGTTTCCGTTGGCTTTCCTTCCCCATCGAAATAGTTGTTATTAAAATGCTGCAAACTGGCCGTATTATATTGCAGGTAACTTGCATCGATTTGTAATTCATGGTCACTGGAGTCGAAACGATGTTTGAGGGATAAGTCGACTTCCGTATTATTCCACTTACCATTCATATCGGCAGGCGCGACTATCTGTGTCTGTACTTTATTATCTCCTCCTTTAAGCAGGGTGTTGTTATCTGTTGTTGAGCGGGATGGATTGTGAAAACCACTTACGGCCACACCCAGTGTGGTGCGGTCGGAAACATCGTAATCCAGTCCAAGCTTACCAGTCAGACTTTGATTGGTACTCCGTGTAAAAGAGTGTTGGTCATAGATGGTTTTGATGCCACCGTTGGCTTCTGTGCGGAAGTTGCGCAAAATGTAAATATCCTCAAAGCCTTTGCGATAGCTGTAGCCTCCATTTCCAAAGAGGTTAATGCGGCCAACACGATAATTGAAATTGAGGTTTTGCGTGGTACCGGGGTAACGTCCTTGCAGATAAGCCAGGGCGATACTGCCATTAAAACCTTTGTTATTGGTCTTTTTGGTGCGGATGTTAATCACGCCGTTGCCGGCAGCGTCATATTTTGCGGAAGGGTTGGAGATGATTTCTACCTGGTCCAGCTGACTTGCCTGCATATTACGGAGCATGCCTGCGAGGTCGGCGCCGGTGACATACGTAGCCCTTCCATCAATAAATACCTTTATCCCCTGCTTTCCCCGGATGGTGATGTTTCCCTGTTTGTCTACCGCCACACCGGGCGATTTTTCCAGTACATCCATGGCGGAGCCGCCTGCTGCGGACACTACTCCTTCTACATTCACCACGGTGCGATCGGCATACTGCTCAATTAATGCGCGTTTGCCCGTTACCGTTACACCTTTTAATGTTTTGGACCCGGTACCCAATATTCCCGGTTGTAGCTCCAGCAGCGGACCGGCTACTTTCACCGGTTGCAATACTGCCTGCTGATAACCAATACTGCTGATTGTAATAAAGTAATCGCCATATGCGATCTGTTCGAAGGTATAAACACCTGCTGTATCGGATAAAGCAGCCTTTACCAGCGAAGAATCAGTTACCTTCCGCAGCACTACCGTGGCGGCAATGACGGGTTGCCGGGTGTCGTCCTTTACACTCCCGATAAGCTTTCCCGTGACTTCCTGTGACCAGGCATTAAAAGAGGTTCCGGTTAACAAAACTGCCAATGCAGCAATAAATAAGGCTTTCATTATTTTTTATTAAGATGATTATTATTTGTTCGAGATAGATACATTTATGTTCAGCCAAACAGGTGTGTTTCCGGCATATTTATCCCCGCATACCTGATAGCCCTGTCTATCATATCTTCTGCGGGCGCATACTGCAATAGTGGCAGCTGGCTTTCTGTACACAGTATGGCCACATACTCTGCATGCACAGGCAATGCCTGATAATACCATGTTTCAAGACCATTCCCGGTGTTAAGGATACCACGATCCGTATACAGGTGTATGGTATTCAGATCTATAGAAAGCCCTGCTCCTTTTGCTTTCACCAGGCTTTCTTTTTTGATCCACAGCTGATACAATGCCTCGTTTGCAGGCTTATTTTTAAGCTGTTTCAGTTCATCCGGCCGAAGTGCAGCGGCAATGTCATCCGGTTGCAGACATCCCTTCTTTTCCACGTCCACGCCTACACGTCCACAACGGGATACCGCCACCATCACCAGGTTACCTGAATGTGAAATATTAAAATCGATGCTGTCATCCAGGAGAAGTTTACCGTATGGATTTGCGTATACCCGTTCCAGTGAATCAGGATCATATCCTTCCTGGCAAAGCAGATCCCTCAACAATAACTTCCCAAAAAGATGATTCTGCCGGTCCTCCCAGCGATGATAGGCCCCTATTACAGGACGCATCTTCTCCGGGATACATTGCAGCAGCGTATCATACAGGTGTGGATTCAACTGTTGGGTGTATAAAAAAAAGGAATACGTGATCATAAGTAAACAGCTCCTTTAGTTTCTTTATTAATCAACTCCGCCAGTTTTTCAAAATGATGGAGTATGAAAAAATGGTTCCCGTTCATGCGCAGGATGTTGGGAGGATACACCGACTCATCTGCCCAACCGGCGGCCATTTCATCTGAAATAGGTTCCTCGGTGCCACAGATAACCGTCAGCGGTACTTCATAACGTCCCAGTGGCTGATATTGATACAGCTCCAATGCCTTCATGTCTACCCGGATGATGGGCAGAAAAAATTCCATGAGGTCATCGTTACTCAACACCTCTTCCGGCAAACCACCCAGTATCCGCAATTCTTCCTTTAACCCATTATCCGGCAAACGATGACGGATAGTACGCAGATGATTGGATTTGGGGCTGGCACATCCTGTCACAAAGAAATGAAGCGGCAACCTCATCCCTGCTTCCTTCAGGCGGTGCAGCAACAAATTACCGAGTATGCCTCCCATAGAGTGCCCATACAGTATATAATCTTTATCTGTATGTCCGCTTACCTGCAATAACAGGTCATCTGCCATGCGGTGAATATCTTCCAGCAATGGTTGCGCCATGCGCTGTCCGCGGCCAGGCAGCTCTACCGGCACAACCGCAATGCTATTGTGCAGAAAAGGCTTCAGTGTGTTATATGCATATTTGTTGCCGCCTGCATAAGGCAGTGTGATCAGGTTTATTTTCATCTTCCTATACTTTAAAAAAGCGGATATTATTGTACCTCTCTGCTTACCGCCGCTTTTTGCGAAATAAGCTGTAGCTGTGTTTTGAAATGCTGCATATCCTGATCGCTGCAGTAAGCTTTGTTATAGCCAGCCTCCTCCAGCTCTACGGCATACAGATAAGACATGTTGGCGTCTGTACTGAGCTTACCACCGATAAACACAGGCCTTTCTTTCATAATATCGAGGGCTCTCACCCGTTTGATCAGTTCCTTTCCTTCAATATAGCCGTGACCGTTAATAGTGGAAACGATGAGCAGATCCGGCTGATGCTGCACACAGGCATCCAGCAACAAATCATAGGGAACGCTGGGTCCCAGGTTCACGACTTCAAAGCCGTTTTCCTGTAAAAAAAGCTGTATAAAAACCAGGTTCCAGTTATGGGAATCCGATGGAATGGTTGTTAATAATGCAATAGGCTTCATGTGATGTTATTTTATAAACAGGATAATATTTCTACTCATAAAAAAATAGGGTTCAGGGTGTGTATAGCTGCTCCTGCGGCACATACAGTCCATCGTACTTTTGTTGATTGAATGACAGCATGTGTAACAATTCACCGGAAGAAAGTTTCTTTTTCCGCTTCACTGCATTGTTGCGGATATGCGGAGGAAAAGGAATTTTACCCGGATCAGACCAGTATACGTATCCCGCTTCGTCCAGCTGTGCACTGGTAAGGCGGCGGTTATCCGGATGCAAACAATAGGGAACATCCCAGTAACCCATTTTAAATGCCTTGGCCATGCTCTTTTCCAGGTTGCTATCCAGGTTAAGTAACAGGTCTATGAGGAAGTCGGCTTCTTCATAAATCTGGGTAGTCCACTCTTCCACACCAGCATGCTGACTGGGCGTTATCCGTTCTGCAGTAGCCGCCTGATGGCACCAGCCCAGTGAATCGAGGTTGTCTTCTATCAATGGTATCTGATGCGCCTCCTTTACCGTTTTAACAATCAATCTTTCTGCGCCGCCTTTCACCGCTGCATGGGCACTTTCTTCAATCAGTGCTTTTGAGCCGTGGTACGACTGCGGAAATTTTCCCATGAATGTATAAAACACAATATGCCATTCACTTTGCGGGCCAAGGTATTTGACACCCAGCTGCCGTAATGCATGCAGTGCTGCCACATCCTGCGATGTATGTGTGCCCTGCGCCAGGCTGAGAGAATAGGATTTCACCCCATTACGGATCATAAAGATGGCTTCCGCAACTGTGATAGCAATCAGGATGGCGGGCGGACATAGCTGCCCCATCATACATCCCCCAAAACTTTCTATATGCCAGGGATCATCACTGGCATCGGCAAACAAACGGCAGCAGGTACGCCATGCCTCCAGGCTGCGTGCCAACGGAATACGACCATAAGGAAAACAATAGGAAACGGGGCCGCCTTCAATCGCATCAATCCCCGCGGAGATAGTCGCTTTGAAGATCTCCACCGGCAACGGGCTACCATGTCTGATCTGTACCGGGAAACCTGGCTCCCGCAAGCCGGCTATCAGTTGTTCATTTTCTTTCTGCGGATAACTTACAATGGGATAACCATTCAACATCATTCCTTCTTCCACTGCTTTGGCGGCACTACGGAAATCACCACTGCGGGTAAAACTATCCAGTGTAATAGTGCCTATGGTTGGTGCGTCCAGCTGCTTCACTTCCTGTAAACCATGACGCATTTTTGCCTTATCACTAAAGCCCATACGGGGTTGTACCACCAGCCGTTTATTGCGTGCGTTCTCTTTTACGTAGTTGTGAAAAAATGCCGTACTCTGATCCATAAAAACGTTTGTTATTGGTCAACAATAAAATAGATGCCGCTATGCTGTCATCACCGGCTGTTTCACATCACTCTGCACACGTCCATAGTCAAAGCGCAACAATCTTTCTGCATAATCGAAATAGGCATCGTCATGTGATACTGCGATYACTGTCTTACCCATCATTTTCATTTCCGGCACCAACACTTTATAGAAGTAGGCGCGGAAAACAGGGTCCTGTTCAGCCGCCCACTCATCCAGTACAATGATGTCCTTTTCTTCCAGCAATGCATATATCAGTGCTAACCGCTTCTGCTGACCTTTGGACAAGGTGGCTTTAATCACATTTTTGCCTTCATTAAAAGTCACGATATCTGTCAGCCTCATTTTATCCAGCAGATGCATCAGTCTTTCATTGTTACGGTCCAGTTGATAATTGTCGTAGTTTTCCGTAAACAGACAATGATCTGTGTAAATAGCGACCATCTGATCGCGGTACCAGGGGTAGGTTTCCGGGGTAACACGTACATCGTTGAAATAAATGTTGCCGGATTTTGGCATAAACAAGCCAGTAAGTAAATGCACGAAAGTGCTTTTACCACTGCCATTACCGCCGGTAATGAAAATGCTTTCTCCGCTGTTTATTTCCAGGTTCAATGGTTGCAGCCGGAATGTTTCTGACCTGATCTCATCATAATATTCATACACCACGTTTTCAAAACGAATACTGCGGAAAGATTTTTCTGTATTCCCTACACGGCCATGTCCCAACGCAATGGTTTTGGAAGCACTGATAATTTTATCAAATTCTTCCAATCGCTTTACCGCGATATGCATCAGGGTGAACTCACGTATTTCTGTGATGATAATCCCCATGGGGCCCATGAGATATAGCAGTGTTACAATAAAGTTGCTGTTGGCACCGGTAGTGGTATGCAGCAAAGCCGGCAGCAGAAAGAGAATGATACCGATCATCAGGTACCATACATAGCTACCCATCAACTCATTGCCCATATGCCGGATGAGGGTTTTCACGGTAAGATCCTTTGCCCTGCTTCTGTTAACGGTGATGTGTTCATGATAAATATTATCACTGCGCAGGGTGCTCATCTTGATTTCCCGGAAACCACGGAGAAAGTCGTTTACATTCTGCTGATACACATTGGCCAGGTCCCTAACTGTCGTCATATCACGATGCACAGCCTGGTTGCGGTAATAATAAATACCTGCCAGCATTCCAAGGATAAGGGTAATCAGCGCAGCACCGGCCAGGTTGATATAAAAAAGATAGAGTACGCCTATCACCACCATTACTACCGCATTAAAGGTTTCTATAAATGCCTGTGGAAAACGTTGTAATGTGGTTACATCGGCAACGGATGTACGAACTTTTTCATCACCCAGCTTCATGTATTCCTCGTAATTGGTGAATCGTAGTTTATTGAATATAGACAGGCCCAGATCATTGCCCAGGTTGTAGGTGAGCCGGATCATATACGACTGAAAAAACCTGGCGGTAACAAAAGCCAATACGATGAGGACACAATACATTTGCCAGTCATATCCTCCACCAAACGGTAAAGGTGTATTGGTAATCTTGTTATTAATCAATAATAACAAAGTACTGCTCCATATACTGTTGATTAACCCCAGTAAGGCCAGCAGCCAGAAGAACGCTTTCGATTTTTGCTGGAGTAATTTTAACATGCTCATTTTTTTGTTGATTAGCGGTAGTGATGACTTATTTTGATTTACGGGGTTTTTCGCTGGTAGTTGCAGACAACGATATTCTTTTTCGTTGTCCGATACCAGTTGCTTCAAAGGCCGATTTCAGCTGCTGTGGTGTGATAAGCCGGAATTGAGTAACCGGCTTGTCCGGATTTGTCAGTAGCTGCAACAGCATTGTTTTAAAATGTCCGCTGATGATGTTGACGCTGACATCACTCAATAAGCTGCTGTTGTAATTAAAACGAACTACCAGCTCACTGCCTACTCCTACAAAAACAGACAACAGGTAATTATTATGCTCGTTCATCTCCAGGTGAAGAATCTCCGGCTGCCGTTCCTCTTTTTCACTGACTTCTCCCAGCGGATAGTTCTCAAAAAATAGTACACTATCGAACAGGTCATCCTTGATGTTCGTCCAGGTGCGGATATCAGCCAGTCMTGCATGCTGATAACTACGGGAAAGACTATGTGTATCCTGCAATTCGCGGAGCCAGTCTCCCAGTGGCAAAGCCGTTACATCTGCACGTACCGGAATGATATTGATATAAGGACCTACCTTTTGTTCTACCTGGTCTATTTCTGCCGGCCGGGTAGAAACAGTAGCTCCAAATACTACTTTTCTGTTACGGTTATACCTGTACAACAGGGTAGCCCAAACGCCCTGTATCAGCGTATTCACCGTGATGTGATGAGCTTGTGCAAACTGCTGCATATCGGACGTGATGGTTTCATCGAGTACCAATCTCACATCGTTAAACACTCCCGGTAGCTTATTTCTGTCGGGGCGATCATCTGCAAAAGGCAACCACTTAGGCGCTGTAATGCCTTTCAGGTGCTGCTTCCAGAAAGCCGCTGTTGCGTGACGATCGGTTGTATCGTGAAAACGGATAAATGCTTCATACTGATCAACTGTTCCATTGCTGATGGCATCGCCTTTCAGCAGGGCGTTACAGGTGGAGAGCCATTCATCTATCACTACCGGCATTGACCAGCCATCCATAATAATATGATGACAGGTCCACACCATCCTGGTATTGCCACCTGGCAACTGAATAAATGTAACCCGCATGAGTGGCGGTGTAGCCATATCGAAGTCGGTACGTTTATCTTTCAGCAGGAAGGCCGCCAGCGCTTTTTCCAGTTCTGCAGGTGTAAGACCGCTATAGTCCAGTTCTGCGAAAGGAAGCCCCACCGGGCTGTATACGGCTTGTAGCGGCGTACCTCCCACATCATGAAAAGCCGTACGTAAAATGCTGTGACGGGCAATCACATGTTCCCAGGCTTTTTTCATCAGCCGGATATGAGGGAAGGAAACTTCAAAACCTACCTGGATAATGTAAGTGCCGGCATTCACCGATGAACGGCTGTAGCGGTACATTTCCGATTGCAAGGGGCCTAACTGGTACAATGTACGCAGCTGTGTTTGATGTAAACTTCCATCCTGCTGTGCCGCCTGGAAGTTGTCCAGCTGCTGTATACTGAGCAGGCCGGATAAACCATAGTCAGATGGCGTAGGCGCCGCCGTTTCCTGTACAGCGGCAACTGCAATCAGTTCCTCCAGCAAAGCAATATTGCTTTGAGCGAGTTGGGCTATTGCAACCGGGTTGTATTGATCCGGACTATAAGTCCAGGACATATACAACTGTCCTCCTGATACGGAAGCCGTAATTTCCAGCTTACTGTTGAAGGTATTGTTGCCACTTACCGCATCGCCGGTAGATTCATCTGACAGGCTGATATCTCCATCTGCGTGGAGTAAATTATCCAGCTGTCCGAGGTAATTAAAAAGAATATCAGTAGCCGGCAGATGTAAACTTTTTCTGACAGCATCGTCCGGATGCAGATAACGGAGAGCGGCATAGCCCATGCCTTTTGCCGGCACCATCCGTAACTGTTCTTTCACGGATCTTACCAGCGCCGTGGAAGCACTGTCTGGTACTTCCAGCAATACCGGGTACATATTGGTGAACCAACCCACCGTTTGTGTAGTATCCAGTTCGGGGGCGATGGCTTCCCTGCCATGGCCTTCCAGGGTAATCAATACTTGATTGTTGCCGGTCCAGTTACCGATGGTATGTGCCAGGCTAGCCAGCAGCCAATCGTTTATGCCGGTATTATATACCTGCTGCACCTTACCCAGTAAATGACGTGTAGCCGTTTCTGATAGCAGCACGGTATGTGTATCGGTTTCTTTACGCAATACTTCTTTTATGTCTTTAGATACCGGCAACGGCGTATACCCGTTTACGATATGCTTCCAGTAGGGCAGCTCTGCCACCGTAGCCGGTGCTATGGCATAACGGCAAAGTGCCTGTTGCCACTGGCGTACAGAGGAAGTTTTAGAAGCCGGCTGCAGTACCTGTCCTTTAGTAACCGCATCCAGGTATATCATCAGGTCTTCCAGTATAATGCGCCATGACACCCCATCTACCGCAAGGTGATGGATCACGATGAATAAGCGGTGATGGGCATCTGAATGCGGTGTTTTTATCAATACGCATTGCCAGATTTTACCGGCGCTTATATCCAGTTGTTCCTGGTAGTGCTGGCATATGGCTGTTATCGCCGTTTCATCTGTGGCCTCTTCGCTGGTGACGCCTGACAACAGGTAACCATATTCCTGTATCCAACGATCTCCCTCCCTGCGATAGCGGCAACGCAGCGCATCGTGACGTTCGGCCAACGCGGCTGCTACTGCATTCAGTTTGCTTACGTCGAGTGCTTTGTCAATATTCAGCAGGATAGCCTGATTGAAATGATCTTTTTCGGTGAATGACTGGTCAAAGAACCATTGCTGAATTGGCAGCAAGCCTGCTTCACCGTTGAGGATACCTTGTTCTGTTATCACCTCTCTGCTGGTAGTCACCGCGCCTGCCAGCGCAGCAATCTGCTGATGCAGGAACAGATCTCTCGGATGCAGCAGGTAACCCGCCCGGCGGGCCCTGCTCACCATCTGTATGGTGATGATGGAGTCTCCACCCAGCTCAAAGAAATTATCGTATATGCCTACCCGTTCTACTCTCAGCAGTTCCTGCCAGATACGGGCCAGCTCCCGCTCCGTTTCATTCCGGGGAGCGGTATAAGTGCTTTCAGAGAAGGCTGTTTCATCCGGGTTGGGTAATGCGCGCCGGTCTATTTTACCACTGGTGGTTACCGGCAATGCGGCCATTTCTATCAGCAGCGATGGCACCATATAGTCTGGTAGCTGACCTTTCAGGTAAGCGAGGATGCCGTCCTTATCGAATGGCCCTTCCGGTACCACGTAACCTATCAGCCGCATTTTGTGGCGGTTGTTCTTATGTACCACCACTATTCCTTCTCTTACCAACGGAGATTGCAATAATACCGTATTGATTTCTCCCAGCTCTATGCGATAGCCGCGGATCTTCACCTGGTCATCTATCCTGCCCAGAAACTCAATGCTGCCATCAGGCAACCAGCGTCCCAGATCACCGGCACGATAACACTTTCCGGTAGCACCGGGATTAAAAATATTGCCGACAAATTTCTCTGCGTTCAGGTCATCACGGTGCAGGTAACCCCGTGCCAGTGAATCTCCTCCTATGCATATTTCACCGGCCACTCCTATCGGACACAGGTTATTATACCGGTCTGCGATATACACCTGTACATTGGGCACCGGTACCCCGATCACAACAGCATGTGGCTTAACCGGATCGTCTGTATATGTAGCGATGATCGTATTTTCCGTAGGTCCGTAAGCGTTAATAAGGCGGATACCTTTTTCTTTGAAGTAACGTGCGTCTTCTGTATTCAATGCCTCTCCCGCGGAAACGATGGTATGTAGTGTACCTGTTTTCTCCCTGATGGCCCGCTGATAAGACGGTGGTAACACCACCAGTTCCACCTGGTGCCTGTCGACCACAGCTTCAAAACCCTCTGCCGACAATAAATCTTCGCGTTTGGGTAATACCAGGCAGCCGCCGCTGAGGACCATGCAAAACAGCTCATAACAGAAAGCATCAAAACCAAAGGAAGAGAATTGCAGCATTCTCAGTCCGGGCTTTAATCTCAGCGCTACGGTTTGCCCCTGTACCATGTTTACTACGCCTTTGTGCTCCAGTTGCACGCCTTTGGGCTTTCCGGTACTACCGGAGGTATAGATGACATAGGCCAGTTGATTATTTACAGATGGTATCTCCAACGGCTGATCCGTTGTTTGGCTGATAGCATCCCAATCGCTGTCTGCTTTTATCACCCGGATGTGTTCCGGATAATTCACCAGACCTTCGCAGGCCTTGCTGCTCAGCAGGATGTCAGCACCACTGTCTTCCAGCGTGTACAATATCCTTTCTGCCGGATATGCAGGATCAATGGGCAAATAGGCCGCGCCGGCCTTCAAAACGCCCATGATACCAATAATCATTTCCGGTGAGCGCTCCAGGCATACAGGAACCAGTGTTTCCGGGCCAACACCCAGTTGACGCAGATAGTGTGCAAAGCGATTGGAACGCCTATCCAGCTCGTTGTAGGTTAAGGTAATATCTTCGTATACGAGTGCGGGATTTTGCGGATACAAGGCCACCTGTTGTGCAAATACTGAGAGGATATTTGTGTTGGCAGGGATATCAAATCCAGGTATCGTTTTATTGAAATCCTGTAGCTGCTGTTTTTCCCCTTCAGATAACAACGGCAGTAATCCTATGGTAGTAGCAGGAGCCGTTGCGATGGCCTGTAATAATTGTTTGAAATGCGCCAGCAATTGCACAATGGTGTCCTGCCTGAACAGATCTGCGCAATATACCACACTGCCCTGTAATCCTTCCGGCGTTTCTTCCATGGAAAAACTGATGTCTGTTTTCGCAGTAGTTTGCTCTATATCTTCTTCGGATAACTGTATTCCTCCCAGGTCCATTCCATTTGCACGGGGAGCATTCTGCAAGGCAAATACCGCCTGAAAAAGAGGGCTCCTGCTTAGTTCGCGGGAAACCACTACTTCATCTACCACCTTTTCAAAAGGCACATCCTGGTGATCGTAGGCTTCCAGGGTAGTTGCTTTTACCTGTTGTAATAATTGCAGGAAAGAAGGATTACCGCTCAGGTCACTGCGCAGCACCAAGGTATTTACAAAGAAGCCCACTAACTGTTCCACCTCCTGTTGTGTTCTGCCGGCTATCGGTGCTCCCACACTGATATCATCCTGACCAGTATAACGGTGCAGCAATACTTTAAATGCAGCCAGTAAAGTCATAAAGAGAGTTGCGTCCTGTTGCCGGCTCAGTTCCTGTAATTGCGCTGTCAGTGCAGCATCTATATGGAAGCTAACGTAGGAGCCCCGTGCGCTTTGTATGGCAGGGCGCGCATAATCTGTCAGCAGATTAAGCGGGGTTACTTCATCGAGTTTATGTTTCCAGTATTGTAACTGTTTATCCAGTATTTCACCGGAAAAATGCCGGCGCTGCCAGATGGCAAAGTCTGTATATTGTACGGATAATACCGGCAATGCAGCGGTTCGCTGTGTGGTATACGCATTATACAATTCCGTCAGTTCACGGATAATAATACCCATAGACCAGCCATCCGTAGCAATGTGATGCATCACGATCAGCAATACATGTTCTGTTGCGGCGACTTTTATCAGCCTTGCACGCAGCATGAAGTCGGCAGACAGGTCGAAAGGTGCGGCCACCCATTCTTCTACGGCAGCATGTAACAATGCCGGATCGGAATAAGCAGTATCATTTGTCAGCGCGAGTTGCCACTCATCACTATCCCGCGTTTGTTGATAGCCCCGGCCATCTTCCTGCAGGATCACGGTCCTCAGCACTTCATGCCGGTCTATCATTTCACGAAGGGCATATGTCAGCCCGGCGGTATCCAATGTACCTTTCAAGCGCAACAGCACCGGCATATGATATTGTACGCTGCCTTCCAGTTGGTCAATAAACCAAAGACGCTCCTGTGCAAAAGACAATGGCACCTTACCCTTGCCGGTATAGCGACTGATAGCTGGGAGCTTCTCCTTCGCGGGAGCTTCCAGCAGCGGCGACAACGTAGCAATCGTCTGTTGTATAAATAGTTCCTTTACAGTCACTGCGCGGTTCATCTCACTACGGATCGCTGATACCAGTCTCGTTGCCAGCAGGGAGTGCCCTCCCAGCGCAAAGAAATTATCGTATATGCCTATCGGTGACACCCCTAATAATCTTTCCCAGATCGTCACCAGCGCTTGTTCTGTTTCATTGCGGGCTCCCTGATAAGCTTCTGTTATCAGCTGCGGCTCCGGTAAGGCGTTGCGATCCGTTTTACCGTTGGCATTCAGTGGTATCCTGTCCAGTATAATCAGTGAATCAGGCACCATGTAAGCAGGCAATAACTTACCGAGGTAGCTTTTGATTTCATCCCGTGTAGCCGTTTCCGTGAGCGTATAATAGCCTGCCAGTATTTTATCACCATTGCTCTTGCGGTGTACAATCACGATCCCTTCTTTTACGGCAGGATGCGATTGCAATACAGTAGCCACTTCATCCGGCTCTACCCGATAACCGCGGATTTTCACCTGTTCATCTATACGGCCAATAAATTCAATGCCCCCATTTTCTGTCCAGCGGGCCTGGTCGCCTGATTTATAAAAACGGTCGCCTGCAAGTGTAATAAACTGCTGCGCCGTACGTATTTCATCCTGTATATAACCCCGGCTTAATCCAGCACCACCCAGCAACATCTCTCCAGGAATACCTTTGGGTACTGGTTTCCCGCGACGATCTACAATCAACACCAGGTCATTCTGTATAGGCTGCCCTATTGATACCGGGCCACCGCCATATCCGTTCATTTCCGTGCAGGTGCAGTAAGTAGTTATTTCTGTAGGCCCATAAAGATTCATTACACGCAGCGCCGGGCATTGCGTTATCAATTTACGTATATGCGATACCGATACTTGTTCCCCACCGGTGTATATATGTTGTAATGGCATAAACATCTGCGGGTCATGATCTATCAGCTGATTTAACCAGGAAGTAGTAAAAAAAGCCAACGTCACCTGTTTCTCCCGGAGAGTGGCTGCCATGCTGGAAGGATCCAGCAGATGCTGCAGCCCCATCACAATCACCCGTGCACCATTCAGCAATGCCCCCCATACTTCCAGTGTGGCTGCATCAAAAGACAATGCCCCTGTCTGGAGTATCCTGTCCTTCTCTGTGATAGCAGACGGAGGGTTTTCTCTGACAAGATTAATAATACTATGATGTTCTATCATCACCCCCTTGGGCTTACCTGTTGTGCCGGAGGTAAACATAACATAGGCTAATGAATCACCATCTGCCACCGGCAGCTCCGGTGTTACAGCAGCATTTGCATCAAGGTCTATGTCCGGTAAATACAACACGCCTGCCCCGCTTTCCAGATGCGATAAAATGGTTTCATCATCAGTGATCACGGCCACTGCCTGTGTATATTCCAGCAGTTGCGTGATGCGCCCAACGGGCGTTTGGGACTCTATCGGCAGATAAGCGCAACCTGCTTTTAAGATAGCCAGCATTGCGGTCACAAAATCTGCACCGCGGCTCATTACCACTGCTACTACTCCTTCTCTGACTGCATAAGGCGATAAGGCTGCTGCCAGCTGGTTGGCGCGATTATTCAACTGTGCATAGGTCCAGGCAGACCGTTCATCTTCCAATGCAACGGCATCCGCGTATTGCGCAGCTATCTTTTCAAAAACATGATGTACGGTGGCGGAAGACGATGGCGTGAAACTTCCGTTAAAAGAGCGGATCTCCTGCTGTTCTTCTCCCGTCATATAATCTATATCATCCAGTAGCTCATACGGATTATCCGCTATGGCACGGATGATATTGCCCAGGTGCTCCAGCATACGATTGATGCGTGGTGCAGCAAAAAGATCCGTATAATATTCAATACCCAGTACCAGCCCTTCATTGGTTTCTTCAAAATCTATGGTCAGATCAAACTTGCTGACAGGGCGCTGGTTGTTAAAAGGATAAGCTTTCAGCTCATTCATATCCAGCAGCGCATTGCGGGTGCTGTTATTATTCTGCATCACCACCATTACATTAAACAGCGGAGAGCGKCTCATATCTCTTTCCAGTTGCAGATCATCTATCAACTGATCAAACGGATATGCCTGGTGCTGATATCCTTCCAGCAAACTATCCCTGATATCTGTTTTTACAAAGTCGTTGAAAGATGCTCCATTACTGATCTTTGAGCGGATAGCCAGTGTATTCACATAACAGCCTATCTGGTTCGCCAGGCTCACATGTTCCCGTCCGGCTACCGGAGTACCCACTATCAGATCCTGCTGCCCCGTATAACGGTATAACAGCGTTTTTACAGCACCCATCAGCACCATGTACAGACTCAGGTTATTGGCAGCCGCATATTGCAGCAGCTTTTGCTGTATATCACCCGGTAAGTGGCAGGAAATATAATCTCCGTTAAAGGTCATTACCCTGGGGCGGATAAAATCTGCCGGCAACTCCAATACCGGCCGTTCGCCACCTAACTTGCGGAGCCAGTAATCACGATACTTTGTACCAGCAGCCCCCGACAACAATTCCTGCTGCCAGGCCGCAAAGTCTTTGTATTGTATGTGAAGCGGCTCGGGTAAGGCTGTTTCTTTTTTGCTGAAAGCGTAATACAGACTAAGTATATCTGAGAAAAACACCTGTGTAGACCATCCATCAGAAATGATATGATGTAACGTAAACAGAAAGGTATACCTGTTGTCGGAAATCCGCAACAACACGGCCCTTACCAGTGGTCCCTTCTCCAGGTCAAACACGGTTCCTGCTTCTGCTGCAGCAATATCAGCTGCTATGTTTTCACGTTCCGGTTCAGATTGCAGATCTTTATACACCAACGTAAACCCGGAATCAGCAAGGGTTCGCACCTGCTGTCTTGGCACACCGTTTTTTGTAACGAATACGGTACGTAGTATTTCATGTCGTGTTACCAGTGCATCCAATGCATTGCGAAATGCATCTACATCGATGTTGCCTTCCAGCACGGCGGCATGCGGAATATTATAACTGGTTTGTTCTTCTTCCATTGCTGCCAGCAGCCACATTCGCTGTTGCGCATGCGACAGGCTGTAATCTTCCTGTTCACCTACCGGCAGAATATCGGCAAAACCATCTTTGCCGCTGGCATCTACCAACACCGCCTGCTCTTCAATAGTAGCGTGCAAAAAGACTTCCCTTAAAGGCAGCAGCACCTGCATTTTTTTATGGATCTGCGCAATGAGCTGTGTGGCTTTCAGCGAGTGTCCTCCTATCTCAAAAAAGTTATCTGTTACCCCTACTCCTGAAATATCCAGCAGGGTTTCCCAGATCTGTAGCAGCAACGCTTCTGTTGCAGTACGCGGGGCAACGGCTGCACCCTGGAATTGCGGGCGGTAGTCACCTGCATCCGGTAATGCCCGTTTATCTATTTTACCGTTGGGGGTTAAAGGAATCCGTGCTAACGGTATATAATATACGGGGAGCATATACTCAGGCAACCTGCCTTTCATAAACTCCTGCAGGGCCGGGATATGCGGTTCATTGTCTGTTACTATATAAGCCGCCAGCTGGTCCTGTCCATCTTTAGTATATACCAGCACGATCGCATCACGTACATCCGGATAAGCTTTCAGTGTTTCTGCTACCTCATCCAGTTCAATACGATATCCTCTTATTTTAACCTGGTTATCGATACGACCAAAAAATTCAAGCGTACCCGAAGGTAGCCAGCGGCCATGATCTCCTGTTTTATATAATTTTCCACCGGGAGAAAAAGGATCATCGATGAACTTACGCGCCGTCAGTTCTTCCCGGTTATAATATCCTTTGCCAACACCTACACCACCAATGCATATTTCACCGGGCACGCCTACCGGAAGCAGTTCATTACTACTGTTCAGAATATATACCCGCTGATTATCGAATGGTTTTCCCAACACCGGCTGACGGGCAAAATCATCGATGCTATGCTCACGTATCCACCAGGCCACAGAGCCAATGGTGCTTTCGGTGGCACCATAGTGATTCCCCAGTTCAGCATGCGGATAACGCTGAAGATATTTACGGAGATTTTTTACGTTGATGGTTTCGCCTCCCTGCTTGATCATACGCACTGAACTACATACTAACGGATCCTCATCGAAAGTGGCACTGTTTACCAGTACACCAAAAGTAGAAGGCACCATTTTCAGGAAGGTGATGCCTTCCTGTTTAATATACCGCAGCGTTTTTTCCGGATCAAAAAAGCTATCATTAGGCACGTGAAGTGTGGCACCAGCGGTCAATGTAGCCCATATATAACTATAACATCCATCAAAGCTGTAGGAGTTAATGAGCATGGTACTGTCTGCCGGTGTAATAGCAAACCGTTTACGGAACCAGCTGACATGATTGGCCAGGCCCAGGTGATGAATCATCGCCCCTTTTGGTTTCCCGGTAGTACCTGACGTATAGATCATGTAGGCCAATTCATGCGGATCACGCTGAATAACGGGATTATCCGCTCTCTCATCAGTTAGCTCATCAATCGCTACATATCCGAGTGCTGCAGCATCCGGCGTTTGTTCTATCAGTGCTTTTTCAGTCAGCACAATAGCGCATTCACTGTCTTCCAGGAAAAACCGCACACGCTCAGGCGGTGAACTCAGGTCGATCGGAATATATACCCCGCCGGCTTTGAGAATACCAATAATACCGATGATGATTTTTTCAGAACGATTCACCATCAGTGCTACTTTGTCCTGATGGAGTAACCCGCGCGTTTGTTTCAGATAATAAGCCACCTGGTTGGCCCTTTCATTCAACTCTCTATAAGTAAGTATTACATCACCGCTTTTAACTGCTATGCTATCAGGTGTAAACAAGGCCTGCTGCTCAAACTGCTCTATCACAGCCTGCTCACAGAAAGCCACAGCCGTATCATTAAAACTGCCATGAATAAACTGGTGATCTCCTGCTGTAATAAAATTAATATTCCCTACAGGCGTAGAAAGATCATGACTGATAATTTCCAGTGTTTTAAGGAGATGCCCACCCAGCAGTGAAAGATATACTTCTTCATACAATGCAGCATTATAATCCAGCTGTAATGTAAGCCCCTCCTCGTCCCGGCTGAAAAGGAAAAATATATCTGCCTGATATAACTCCTCCTGCAATATGGTAACCGGTTCATAACCAAAGCCGGTAGTAAAAGCATACTTTGCCCACTCCTGCTGCTCTTCTTTCAATACTGCCGCCAGTCTGGAAAAATCATAATCGCGTTGGATAATATTGGCCTCCAGCTCAAGGTGTATTTGTTTCAGCAGCTCTCTTGCTGACATCTCTTCCTCATAAGACACCGCAAAAAACAGCAAGGCAGGATCACTTATTGGTAACTCTTCGTCAATACGCACACCGCCTGTAGTAAGTAACAGCTCCGGGCGTTGACTGTATTTGCCCAGTACGATATACAATGCGGCCATTGCCAGTTTATAGATATTGATATCTTTATCTTTTGCAGCATGGGTAACTGCAGCCGACAGCGGCGCAGGAAACCGCAGCGTATATTGCTGTCGTTTTGCATGGCCGGGAAGCGGCAATATATTGTAGAAGGACGCGCCTCCTGCATTTTTTATTTTATTAGTCCAGTAACTCGTGGTAGCAGACTCCTGTAAAGTAAACTCGCTCATAAATCTAAACCAGTTATAATAGGGTTATTAAGGATATCGGATTAACTGAAATCATCTTCAAGACTAAACACTTTTGGTCTTGTTGTTTTGGGAAGCAGGGTATGCAAGGGTACCTGCGGATCTTTTACTATCTGTGTCGCCAGTGTTTCCAAACGATGCTGCACCGCCATCATCGTATCTTCATAAAATAAGGCGTTGTTATACACCAGTCTTATACTGATACCGGCTGCCGGGTCTGACTCAATGAAGAAAGTAATATCATATTTGTTTAACCTTTCTTCCTGTGGCAATTCGGTGAAACTGAGTCCGGCCGGGGCATCGGGAATCTGCGTACCGAAGCCATCGTTGAATGCAATCATGACATCAAACAAGGGGTTTCTGCCCAGGTTCCGCTTCACTCTCAGCTTTTCTATCAGCAAATCAAAAGGATAAGATTGGTGCTCGTATGCTGCCAGCGTGGTTGCTTTTACTTTCTCCAACAAGCTGAAGAAAGTATCGTCTTCCTGTAAAACCGTACGCAATGCCAGCACGTTGACATAAAATCCCAGCTGTTGTTGTAAGTCCGGATGCTCGCGGCCTGCGGTGGTGGTACCTACCACAATGTCGTTGGTATGCAGGTACTGTTGCAGCCATAGCACGATCAATGACTGACATATCATAAACAAGCTGACCTCTTTTTCACCGGTCCAGTCGCGGAATGTTTGCAGCGTAGCCGCGTTCAGGTTAAAGGTCAGGGTGTTGCTGCCATAGGTACGGGTGCGGGTACGATCCCTGTCCAGTGGTAAGTCAGGGTATTCTCCTGTACGCTGTAACTGTTGCAGCCAGTACTTCTCATCATGGGAAGTATCCTTCAGTAATTGTTGTTGCTGCCAGGCGGCAAAGTCTTTGTACTGTACACGAAGTGGTGGCAAACCGTCAGTGTTTCCACTCACCTGTTGTATATAGCCTTGCAGCGCTTCGGTATAAAATAACTGCAACGACCATCCATCACTGACGATATGGTGCATATTCAGCACCAATACCTGCTCTTCACCGTTGGTAAGCAACCGGAAACGGATTAACGGCCATTCATTCAACCGGAACACATGTTCTTCTTCTTCCCGCAGCAATGCCGTGCCCTGTTCAATAATATCCGTTCCAGTGGCGACCACCCTTACAGGCAAGGTAACGGGACAGTCTGCCGTATCCAGTATGTGTTGATAAGGTGTTCCGTCTTTCTCTACAAACACCGTACGTAATATTTCATGCCGCGCTATCACCTGTCTGAATGCCTGTTCGAGCACAGGTGCGTCCAGCTTGCCGCTGATGACAAAAGCGCCCGTGATGTTAAAGGCATTCTTTTCTGTTTCCAGTTTATCTACTATCCACAAGCGTTGTTGCGCACGCGAGGCTTCGTACAATGCTGCGGCAGGCGCCAATGGTATGCTGTGGGTATCCTGTTGCTCCTGTTCATCTATCCAGGCAGCGAGCGAATGGATATCGGGATGCTTGAAAAATGTAGCCAGGCCTATCTTAACACGCATCACTGTTTCAACACGGGTAATAATGCGATAGGCAGATAAGGAACTACCACCTGATTCAAAAAAGTTATCCTGCATACCAATGCCTTTCCGGCCCAGTACTTCTTCCCATAGTAAGAGCAGCTGTGCGGCTGTTTCGCTGTGAGGAATATCATCGCTTTGCTCCTGCTGCGCTAACCATTCGTTGATGCCCGGCAATGCGTTTCTATCCAGTTTTCCGTTTTTGTTCAATGGCGCCTTCTCCAGCGGTATAAACAAAGCAGGAATCATATAATCGGGCAGCTCTGCTTTGAGTGCAGGTTTAAAGGCAGTAATGCTTTTTTCTGCTGCAGGTACGTAATAGCATACCAGCATTTTATCACCATTCGTATTTTTTTCTACCAATACAAATGCTTCTTTCACGCCGGTTATACGTTGTATAGCATGCGCGATTTCTCCTGGCTCTACGCGGTAGCCACGGATTTTCACCTGGTCGTCCGTTCTGCCGAGAAAAGCCACCATGCCATTTTCCAACCACTTGCCCAGATCCCCGGAACGATATACTTTTTCACCGGGAAGGAATGGATGTGCGATAAATTGTTGTGCGGTACGTTCCGGATCGCCCATGTAACCAGTGCTTAGTCCTTCTCCGCCCAGCAATATTTCACCTGGAATGCCTATGCCCACTGGTTGCAGATGACGATCCACTATATACACGGTGCTATGGCTGATAGGTCTGCCCAGTGGCACAGGTGTATCGGGAAGCAGGGGCACTTCACCGCAAATAGAGAAAGTGGTATTTTCCGTAGGTCCATATCCGTTAGTAATAATAATATTAGGGCAAGCCACCTGTACTTTTCGTATATGCGCAGGTGATAATTGTTCTCCTCCTGCCAGTACATGGGGGAGTGGCCTGAAAAGCGATGGGTCCTGATCTGCCAGCTGATTAAACCAGGAGGCAGTGAACCACATCGTGGTAATTTTCTTTTCGCGGATAGCAGTGGCCAGCCGCGGCGTATCCAACAGGTGCATCAGGTCCAGCAAATGCACCTCTCCGCCATTCAGCAGCGCACCCCATATTTCAAAAGTGGCTGCATCAAAAGAAAGTGATCCTGTTTGTAATATTTTATCAGCTGCGTTCAGCCGGATATAGTTGGTATCTTTTACCAGGCGAACAATGCTCTTATGCGTTACCATTACACCTTTAGGAGTGCCGGTGGATCCGGAGGTAAACATAATATAAGCCAGTGAATCACCGTTAATAGCCGGTGCTAAAGGATATACTTCAGTGGAGGTGCTAAAGCATGCTTCTTCCGGCGTCAGCACTGCTATATCATCTTCCAGTGTAGCTTTTAATACCACATCATCTGTAATCAGTAAAGCAGCGTTGGTTTGGGCCAACAGGAATTTGATTCTATCAGCTGGTGTATTACGCTCCAGTGGCAGATAAGCAGCACCTGCTTTCAATACCGCCAGCATCGTGGTAATAAATCCGGCTGTTCTGGACATCACCACTGCCACTACATCTCCGGTTGCCACAGCGTGATGCCTGCTGATATAAGCTGCTAAATTGCCGGCACGCTCATTCAGCTCCCGGTAAGTGTATGCATGTTGTTCATCTGCCAGGGCCGGTGCATCCGGATAGCGCGCCGCGGTTGCCTCAAACAACTGCGTTACAGTACTGTCCTGCGGCAGCTTTCTGCTATCACCGGAAAGTACTTCGAGGATATGCTGCTTTTCAGTAGTGCCGATGTATTCCAGTTTTGCTACCGGCAATTGAATATTGTCCGCAACCGCTGCAAGCAGGTTAGTATAATGGGTAGTCATGCGGGTAATACGGGCTTCACTAAAAAGGCCGGTATTATATTCGAATGACATCTTCAGACTACCTGCTGTTTCCCACATCTCAATGGTAAGATCAAATTTGCTGCTCTGCAGTTCCAGCGGATATTCCTTTATATCAAATCCGTCATATTTTTCCGGGAGATGAGTACCGCTGTCTGCATTCTGCAGCACCAGCATAATATCAAAAAGCGGAGATCTGCCGGCTTCTCTCTTTATCGCCAGTTCTTCTACCAGCTGATCAAACGGATAATGCTGATGTTCATATGCAGCCAGGGTATTTTTCCGTACTTCTTCCAGCAATGCGGCGAAGGATGCATCTGCATTGAATCTGCTCCGCAAAGCCAGGGTGTTGATGTAAAATCCTACCTGGTCATCCAGGTCGCTATGTTCACGGCCTGCTGCAGGGGTACCTACTGTAATATCCTGCTGACCGGTATAACGGTACAGCAATGCTTTAAAGCCTGCCAACAGCAGCATAAAAAGACTTACGCCTTGTTGCCCGGCTATACTTTTCAATTTATCTGTCAATGCTGATGGCACGGTGGCATATACTACCCTGCCTTGTTGTATTCCACTGGTTTGCCGTGGATAATCTGCCGGCAACTCCAGCACATTCACCGTTTCGCGGAAATGATCCAGCCAGTAACGGCGGTGTTCCTGGTAAACAGGTAAAGCCGCTTGTGCATGGTCCCATACAGCAAAGTCTTTGTACTGTATTTTTAAAGCGGCAGGCAGCACATTCTTATGATCCAGCAAGCCGCTGTAAAACTGCATCAACTCTTTCATCAAAATACCGGTAGACCAGGCATCTGTGATGATATGATGTATGACCAAAAGAAATACATATTCCTGCTGGCCGGTTTGCCACAGATGTGCACTGAAGAGCGGAGATTGTTCCAGGTCAAATACCTTTCGCGTAGCCGCTGCCACCCGGTCTTTCACATCTTCTTTTCCGCGCAGATCTTCTACCTGTAATCCGAAACGGGCATCGTTGAAAACTACCTGTTGACGGGGTTCTCCGTTGACTGTTATAAACACCGTACGCAGTATTTCATGCCGCGCTACCAACAGGTTAAAGGCAGCTGATAATGCAGCAACATCGAGCGCTCCGCTGAAGGTGCAGGCAACAGGGAGGTTGTAATTAGCACGATCTTCCTCCAGCTGATAAACAAGCCAAAGCCGTTGCTGCGCATGCGACAGCGGGTAATTGTCCTGTACCGGTGCAAGCGGAATAGCTGTATATGCATTTTCTCCCCCGCCAATATTCTGCGCCAGCTGCCGGATAGTAGGATATTGAAATACAAGCGCCACTTTTACGGCGGCGTTCAACTGTTTGTTGATAGCGGCAGTGAGCCGAATGGCAGAAAGGGAATGACCGCCCAATTCAAAGAAATTATCGTGCACGCCTATACGCTCCACGTGTAGTAGTTGCTGCCAGATACCTGTCAGCACCTCTTCTGTTTTACCAACCGGCGCTACATACCCTGTAACAGATACGGCTGCTGCATCCGGATGTGGCAATGCTTTACGATCGGTTTTACCATTGGATGTAAGCTGGAAATACGGTAATGGTATCAGGATGGCCGGCACCATATAATCAGGCAGTCTGTCTTTCAGATAAGCCAGTAATCCGTCACGGTTGAAGATACCTTCGGGTACCAGGTAAGCCACGAGCCTTTTAGCACCGGTGGCATCATTACCAGCCATCACTACGGCCTGTTTCACAAAACCACTCTGCTGCAAAGCCGTTTCAATTTCTCCCAGCTCTATGCGGAAACCGCGGATCTTCACCTGGTCATCGATACGACCCAGGTATTCGATATTGCCATCTGGCAGCCAGCGGGCAAGATCGCCGGTTTTATATAAACGGGAATTATTTTCTTTGTTAAATGGGTTAGCAATAAACCGCTCCCGGGTAAGTTCATCACGATGCAGATATCCTCTGGCGAGGCCTGCCCCGGACACGTACAACTCTCCTGGTATGCCGGCAGGCGATAACTGCAAACGGGCATCGAGTATATAAAGCCCCAGCGTAGGAATAGGCATCCCTATTACGCTGCTGCTACTGGCCATTTCCGCTTCCCCGATTTCCTGGTAGGTAACATGCACCGTGGTTTCTGTAATACCATACATGTTAATCATACGGCAGTCCGGATATAATGATTTCCATGGCCTGATAGCCGCAGGATTCAATGCTTCCCCGCCAAATATGACGTAACGTATTTGCAAAGCAGCTGGGTTAGCTACCATATCATCCTGCAATACATAAAAGGCGGAAGGCGTCTGGTTAAGGATAGTTACGCCTTCTTCCTGTAACAATGCGGCAAACAAAGTTGTATCCTTCGCCACTTCCTTCGGCACTATGACCAGGCGGCCACCGTAAAACAGGGCCCCATACATTTCCCATACTGAAAAGTCGAAACAGAAAGAATGGAACATGGTCCATACATCCTTACTGTTAAAGTCGTACAACGGCGCGTCTGTTTCGAATAAACGTACTACGTTGCGGTGTTCTATCAGCACGCCTTTGGGCTTGCCGGTAGAACCGGAAGTATATATTACATAGGCCAGGTGGTGCGGAGCAGCCACCGGAGCAGGATTATGTGTACTTTCTTTACTGATCTCTGCTGCATCGCTGTCCAGCAGAATGATGGTGGCATTTGTAGCGTCACTTACCGCAGCTACTACGGATGACGCAGAAATAACCACTTTCGCAGCGGTATCTTCCAGCATAAAGGCAATGCGATCCTGCGGATAAGCCGGATCCACCGGCACATAGGCCCCACCGGCTTTCAGAATGCCCAGCAATGCGATAATCATTTCCAGGCTCCTGTCGATGCATACCGGCACCAGCGTATCTGCTGTTACTCCTTTTCTACGAAGGAAATGTGCCAGCTGATTCGCTTTTTCATTCAGTTCCCGGTAAGTTAGTTGTAAGGTACCTATGTTTACTGCTACATTATCTGGTGTAGCAGCTACCTGTTCTTCAATAAGATCCGTGATAGTTTTGTGATACGGATAGCCGGCTGTTTTTTCTGCAGAAGCCTGTAACAGCTGTGTTTCTTCAGGTAAGGTGAGCATCTTCAGCGTATCGTTTCTTTGCTCAGGATTTCTCAGTATATCCTGCAACAACTGCTGATAGTGTCCCAGCATCCGCTCAATGGTGGCAGCGGTAAAAAGATCGGTTGCATATTTTACAGAGATGTGCAGACCAGCTTCTCCGTCCCTGAACTGCATTTGCAGATCATAGTCGGTATAGTCATCTCCGGAAAATAATAAAACAGAAGTGCTGTCTTCTACACCAAATGTTACCCGGAAAAGTGCGCCGGGGTTATTATTATCGGGTATACCTAATGATGCAGCTATATCTGGTAAGGATACATCCTGGCATGCTATCGCCTCCCGGATATGATCCTTTACCTGTTGCAGCAGGTTTACAAACAGCGGCGCATGACTGATGTCCGCACTTAACGGCAGCAACGTGTTTCCACGTGGGGCAGGAATACCGGAACTGATCACCTGCTGACCTGTATACCGGTACAGCATGACGTGAAATGCCGTCAGCAACACCTGGAACATGGTCGTATTTTCATCCATTGATAAAATGGTCAGGCCATCCCGGATATGATCGGGCACTTTGTACTCCGCTACTGCTGCATACGTACCCGCTATGGGTGGACGGGGAAAGTCTGTTGGCAACTGCAATGGCTCTACACCATTCAGCTGTTTCTTCCAGTAAGCCAGCTGATAAGCCGGTTGTGATGTTACTTCCGAAGGAATATCTATCGCTATTTCTTTTACCGGAATATCTTCATTTGCCAGTACCTGATCTACGATCCTTTCAAACTGTTGCAGGATCTCATTCATGTAGACAGTCGTATAACAGGCAGGGTTATACGATAAAATCACTTCCATTTGTTCTCCCAGTACTACGTTGATATGAAAGTGGTAGTTGGTTTGTTCAAACATCTTCACTTCCTTCACATCAAATATATCGCCGGTGCTGCCGGACTGCATGATACCTTCTTCCAGCGGATAGTTCTCCACTGCAATGATATGTTGGAGCAGCTCCCGTTTCAATGCAGTACCAGCCTGTATTTCCGCCAGTGGTGAATAATGATAGGGCAATCCTTCGATCGCATCATGATGCACCTGTTGCAGCAACTGGTTAAACCTTGTTTCGTGGCCAAAGCGGATACGCAGTGGTACGGTATTGATAAACAGCCCCAGGATATCCTGTACGCCTGGTATTTCCGCCGGACGACCAGATACCACGTTGCCATACACCACGTCATTTGTATTATTATACGCTGCCAGGAGTATGCCCCATACCGACTGGAACATTACGTTCATGGTGGTATGTTCTTTCCTGGCCAACGTTTCCAGCTGAGCAGTCTTTTCTTTTGACAGCTGTAGCTTTTCTACGGCGGTGACATGATGCGCTACTTTCCCTTCCGGAAAGAGTACCGGAGGCACTCCTGCTATATTCGTATATCCATTCAGGTAATTAGTCCAGTAGCTGGATGCTGCCGCCTTATCCTGTTTCTCCAGCCATTGTATGTAAGCAGCAAAGGATACTGCCGGTGGTAATTTTACCGGCTGCCCGGCCGCCAACGCCCTATAAATGGTAACCAGCTCATTCAACAGCACAGGTATACACCATCCGTCCAGCAGGATGTGATGATGGCTCCATACAAACTCATATTCGTTGTCGGCCATTTTTATCACAGACAGCCGCATCAATGGATCTTTCACCAGATCAAAGCTGCGGAGAATATCCTGCTGCCGGAAGTCTTCCAGGAATGCTTTTGCAGCCCTGGTGTCGAGGTGAGAAATATCAGTGGTATAGAAAGCAATACGACGATTTTTTAATACTACCTGTATCGGTCTTTCATTCTTCTCATATACAAAAGAAGTTCTGAGGATATCATGCCGCAGGGAAAGTACATCCAGGCTTTGTTCCAGCAAAGCGGTATCCAGGTGACCGGAAGTGCGGTAACACACCTGGTTAAAGTAGGCATGATTACCACCGTATAGTGTATGGAACAGCATCCCCTCCTGCATGGCGGTCAGCGGATATATCTTCTGTATATTATGCTTGTCGTTCATTGGATAGTTTTTTATAGGGCAAATATTAGCGGGCAGCCGGCGTACTTATAATACCGCCACCCTTTCTCCGTTTACAGCGGATTCGCATATTTCCAGCGCGGCTTTCATTACATCAAGGGCTGCATCGATAATAGGCATAGTGATGATCAGTGGAGGTACCAGGCGAACCACATTGTTATAATGGCCACCCACTTCGAAGATCAACCCACGTTGCATACACTCATTCCTGAAATGTTTTACCATGCCAGGGAAAGGTTCTTTCGTGTGTTTATTTTTTACGAACTCCACACCTATCATGAGTCCACGGCCTCTTACATCGCCGATGTAACTGCTGTTCTCCTGCAATTCTTTCAATCCGTTGATCAGGTATTCACCTGCTTTTTTCGTATGATCGTTTACGTTATACTTATCAACGAAATCGAAAGCGCCGTTGGCGCCGGCGAGACTGGCCTGATTACCTCTGAAGGTACCGATATGTGCACCTGGTCCCCAGGCTTCCACGTCCTTGCGATAAATGAGTCCTGCCAGCGGGAGACCTACACCACCCAGGCCTTTAGATACGGTAATAATATCCGGAACAGCGCCGGTATGCATCCAGGCTAAAAATTCGCCGGAGCGGAAAAAGCCGCTTTGTATTTCATCAAAGATCACCAGCACATCATGTGCATGTGCCAGTTTTACCAGTGCTTCCAGGTAACCTTCTCTTGGCACAATATTGCCTCCTTCGCCCTGTATAGGCTCAATCACAATAGCAGCAGGTTTAGGAACACCGGAATGTCCATTCTCCAGCACATTTCTGAGGTAATCCACGCAGGCCATTTTGCAGTTCTTTTCTTCCAGCTTAAAAGGGCAACGATAGCAATAGCTATAAGGCACAAAGTGTACGTTGGGCATCAGGGAGGTAATCCGGTTGCGGAAACCGGTATCGGAGGTGAGCGACAACGCACCTGCTGTCATACCGTGATAACCGCCGGTGAAAGCAATGATGGTATCACGACCGGTTTTAATCTTGGCCAGTTTGATAGCCGCTTCAATGGCATCTGAACCGGTAGGTCCGCCAAAGCTGACCTTGTACTGATCCCTCAGTTCTTCCGGCAGATGGGCCAGTATTTTTTGAATAGCAGATAATTTATTTTCCGTAGGAAAGTCCAGTGCGTGGATCAGCTTTTCCTGCTGGGCAGTTACATAGGCCAATACTTCTTCGTTGGAATGACCCAGATTCACCACGCCGGCACCGGCAAAAAAGTCGAGGAACTGATTGCCGTCCACATCCTCTATAATAGCGCCTTTGGCACGTTCGATGGCAATAGGAATACTCCTGGGGTACGACACGATGCTTCCTTCTATTTGCTGCTGTAATGCCAGCAATTCCTGTGAGCGGGTACCTGGGATGGCCGGTGTAACGATCCGGGGTTTTTCAGAGAGATGAAATCCAGAGAAAACAGACATGATAGTTATTGGTTTATGGGTTTAGATAGTTTGGTTTGTTAGTGTTATTCAAACATTGAATTCAGCGCATCTAATTCTTCCAGGGATAGTTCTTTATAGTCATAATCACTGGGTGTGAGCTCTTGCGTGGTAGTACCCGAACAAAGCGCCACTACTTCTTCCAGGGCATCCCTGTAAGCCTGCATCCAGTCGCTGATAGTTTCTTCCCTGAATTGTGCAGGATGATAATACACCGTCAATACCAGCTGTTGCTGACGGAGGAAACCAATCAGTTCCAGGGAGTAGTCACTATTATTGAGTGGTGATTCTACCGCACCAGGCGCATCTTCCAGCAGGATAAAATCGCCATCCGGCAGATCATCACCGGTAGCACCGAGATAGTTAAATACCAGTTGTGGCTTTTCTGTATGTGGCAGCGGATCACCGGCAGCCAGGTATTTTGCAAGGCCATATCCGATACCGCCATGTGGTACCTTATGCAGCAATTCTTTGGTTTGCTTAATATGCTTCGGCAGGTCATGTACCTCCTCCAGGTTCAGGCAAACGGGATACTCGCTGGTAAACCAGCCGATGGTACGCGCTACCGTGATATCATTAAAAATATCGGGGCGGCCATGACTTTCCAATATCAACCGCAGATGCTGCAGACCAAACACACGGGCAGTAGCAAGCCCCAGTGCTGCCAATAGTAAATCGTTGATATCCGTATTATATGCTTTTTGTGCCTGTGTAGTCAGTAAGCGGGTGGTATGCTCATCCAGCCGCACACTGTAGGTGGTGATATCTTTCACCGCAGCAGCGCGGATGTCGTGCCCATCGCAGGGGAAGCTACCGGCTTCCTGGAGCTGCAACAACTGCCAGTAAGCGATTTCTTTCCTGAAATCAGCGGAGTTGGCATATTGCGTTAAACGTGTTGCCCACGTTTTAAAAGCATCTGTTTTAGCAGGCAGACTAACGGTAAGCGATTGCAGCGCTGCTTCGTACAAAGCGGAAAAATCTTCCAGTAATATTCTCCACGACACAGCATCTATTAACAGGTGATGCACCGTGATAAAGAGGTGATCTCCTTCCGGCATCCGGAAAATGGCTACCTGTAATAAAGGGCCTTCCGCCAGATCGAGGGAGCCTTGCAGCTGATCCGCTGTTTGTTCCATCAACAAGGAAGCATCCCCGGAATGTCGCCAGTCATAGCTTTCCACGGCTACGCCTATACCTGTTGGCCGCGTGTACTGCTGTACTTTTCCTGCTACTGTTTTAAAAACGCTTCTTAATACATCGTGAAAATCAACCAGCTCATTGATGGCCTTTTGTACTGCGCTGTTGTTCAACGGTTGTTTTGATTGCAGTAACACCGTTTGATTATAATGATGCGGTGCTATTTTTTTCGCTGCAAAAAAATCGGCCTGAATAGGTATGAGCGGCACCTCTCCTGTTACGGCTCCCTGTTCCGCCGTTACTTTCAGCGGTTTTACCACGAGGGCCAGTTCCCTGATAGTGGGCAACTTCATAATATCCTTGATCTCCACCTTATAGCCCTGCTTATAAATCTGCGAAGCCACCTGTATGGCACTGATGGAGTCACCACCTGATTCGTAAAAATTATCGGTGATACCTATTCTTTCTTTCTTCAATACCAGTTGCCATGCAGTCGCGAGCACTTTCTCCACTTCCAGCACCGGTGCAGTATAATCAGCACCCGTTGTTACGGTGGCCGTATTCATACGCGACAACAGTTTGCGGTCTACTTTTCCATTGGCATTCACCGGTAATATTTCCAGTTCCTGGAAAATACGGGGTACCATATACGGCGGTAGTTCTTTGGATAATAATTCTTTCAGACGTACTGTTTCCTGTGCCTGGCCTTCATGAAACACCACAAAAGCGCAGAGATATTTACGACCGTTCGTATCATCAGCGGCAATGACTGCTGCATCTTTTACAGCCGGAAGATGCGCCAGCTTCGCTTCAATTTCTCCCAGTTCTATCCGTTGCCCGTTTACCTTTACCTGGTAGTCTTTACGACCATGAAACTCCAGTAAGCCATCCGGGCGATAACGTGCCAGATCACCGGTTTTATAAAGTCGTTGCGGCGTTGCGGCAAAAGGATCCATCATAAAAACGGCAGCCGTTTTTTCCGGATCACCGATATATCCGCGCCCTACGCCCACACCAGCCACACACACTTCTCCCACTACACCTACCGGGCATAAATTCATATAGTCGTCAACGATATAAGTATGCATGTTGTAGATAGAAGTACCTATCGGTATCTGCTGCATATCATCCGGGATACTGTCAAATACATACCAGCAGGTACCATCTGATGCTTCTGCAGGTCCGTAGTCATTCACTACCGTGGTGCCGGGATACAGGGCAAACCAACGCTTTACTGTTTCCGGCTTCAGGATCTCACCACCGCAAACCAGCCGCTGCACGGGCAGCAGATATTGCTGTGGCTCTTTTTCGAGTATATCCAGTAAGAGATTCAGATACGTGGGTACTACCTGTAATACGGTCACCTGATGGGCCACTACCCTGCGGAGAAATTCCTCTGCATTGTGAACGATATCATCGTTCAATACCAATGTGGTACCTCCTTTGATAAACGCGGTGAAGAACTGCCATACAGAGATATCAAAACTATGAGAAGCATTTTGTACCAGTACACTTTCTTCGTTCATGCCCAGGTACTCCACGGTGGCCCATGCATGATTCATCATGCCGGCATGTTCGCTCATCGCCCCTTTTGGACGGCCGGTAGAACCGGAGGTAAATACGGAAAAAGATAAACTTCCGGGATTCAAAAGCAGCTCAGGATTTCTGTCTGCCACCATACGTGGTTCCAGCAAATCTTCCACATAAATAAGCGGACAATACTGTTGTATCCGCTCCGCCATTCCCGGGCTAACAAGTGCCCGTTCCGCCACTACGGCTTTTATCCCTGCATCTTCCAGGATGGAGATAATGCGGTTGTCCGGTAATTTCTTTTCAATGGGAATATAGGCCCCGGAAAGTTTCCAGATAGCCAGGATGGCCGCGGCCATATTTTCTGAACGGTCCATGAATACCGCCAGGAAGTCATCCTCGCGGATAGTGATCTGTTCCTGTAAAGCGGCAGCCATGTTGTTTACCCGGCTGTTTAACTGCTGATAGGTCAACTGCCGGTCATCGCAGATGATGGCTGTTTTATCAGGTGTTTCCCTTGCATACTTTTCTACATAGTGATAGAAACTATTGCTCAGATCAAATGGCTTTGCGGTATCATTGAAATCCAGCAACAGCTGTTTCCGTTCTTCCGGTGTGATCAGCACAATATCAGATAAATGTTGAGCAGCACCATCTGCTATCTGCAACAATACATGTTCAAAATGAACGACCAGTTGCTTCACATAAAATGCTTCCAGCAAAAGGGTGTTATAGTTAAAGGAAACAACTGTTTCTGCAGCTAATTCCACCATAATATCCAGCGGGTAATTCGTTTGCTCATGAAAACTGATATTGTCCAGTTGCAGGGAAGATGCTCCGGACGCGGCCACCTTTGACACCGGGTAATTTTCAAACACCAATATGGTATCGAAGAGATCACCCTGTATGCCTGTCAGGCGTTGTATATCATTCAGCGCAGTATATTGATGCTCTCTGCACTGTAACTGTTCCTGCTGTATTTGTTGCAGCCATGCGGCTACTTCCTGCTCTGGCTGCCATTGTGTAAATACCGGCAGTGTATTGATGTACATACCAATACGGCGTTCAATGCCTGGTAGCTCCTCTGGTCTGCCGGAAACCGTTACGCCAAAAGTAACCGCTGCACGGCCCGTATAATGTTGTAACAGGCACGCCCACACGCCCTGCATCAGGGTATTTACAGTGATATGATTGCGTTGTGCATATGCTGCTATACGTGCTGTTACGGCGGTTCCCAGCTTCAGTTGTTCCACCGCATACACACCCAGTCCTTTTGTTCGTTCTGCCGTAGTCGTTACGAATGGCAGCAGGCAACCTTCATCCACATCCCGGAGATAATTGCGCCAGAATTGTTCATCTGCTTCCTTATCGCGGGCTGCTATATAACGGATATAATCTTCGTATCTGTCTTCCTCTTCTTCCAGCAATTCCCTGCCGGCTGTCAGCCGCTCATAAGTATCAATAAACTCTTCCATCAGGGTGGGCACAGACCAGCCATCCAACAGGATGTGGTGATGTGTCCATACCATCCGGTAACGCTGCTCATCCAGGCGGATGAGGGCCAGGCGCATCACGGGAGCCTGTCTGAAGTCAAATCCTTTTCGTTTGTCAGCTTCTTCATATGCTTTCAGTGCGTCCTGTTGTGCTTCAGCATCGAGGTGACTGAAATCGAGTTTGGTAACCGGTAAGGTGACAGACTGGGACACACATTGCACCGGAATGCTGAAGGCATCATAATAAAAACTGCTACGCAGGATACTATGCCTGGTGAACAGGTGTTGCCAGCTCCTGATGAAAATGGCTTCATCTGGTAGTAACAGGTCACACGACAACTGGTTGATATAAGCACCGGTGCCGTCATCATACAAACCGTAAAATAGCATCCCTTCCTGCAGCCCGCTCAAGCGATATAAAGCGTTGACTGTTTCTGTATGCTTTTTATTTTTGGCTGCAGCCACATAATCCATCAGGGCTGCTTTATTTGTTTTAATGTAGGTGATGATTTCGCTGTTTTGCCTGATGGCATTGATTTCTTCCTTACTCAGCTTCTTCCTGTTGGCTTTCAGGCTCAATGTATCGCCTTCTATTGCCAGTGAGAAATGCATGCTTTCAATATATTCCACAAATTCCTGGATAGTCATTTTTATACTTGATTTTAGAAGTTCAGAATACTGTCCATGTCGGCTTCTTCGTCATCTGTTTCCTGTTTCATAAAGAAGAGATCCAGCTCTTCATTACTTACTTCAGCAGATAACCCATAGTCAGAGGGCGTGTATACGGTGCCGGACTGTTCTATACAGTGTTGTATCAATGCTGTCAGTATTTCCAGGTAACGGTTGGCCAGCTCTTGAATGTTGGCTGCTTCAAAATGCAGGCTACTGTAATTCCATACCAGCACCAGCGCCCCACCTTCTACCATGGCCGTAACGGCTATCTTTTCACCGACACTGTTCAGCGGACTTACGTTGGCGTTGGAGGTATCTGCTTCATCCATGCCGTTGAACCATTGACTCCTGCTCACCAGGTTGTCCAGCTGTCCGAGGTAGTTAAATACAACATCCCAGGGATCATTGCCATGTAGTTGCGCTGTTTTACGGATATACTTCAGTACGCCATACCCCATGCCCTTGTCCGGAATGCTCCGGAGTTGCTCTTTCACGTTCCGGATCAGGTCTTTTTCGTTTTCGGAGCGTGTTACATCCAGCAATACGGGATAAAGATTCGTAAACCATCCTACGGTGCGGCTGATATCTGTGTCTGTACCTACATCTTCCCTGCCATGTCCTTCCAGTCCGATCACTACGTTGTGATGGCCACTCCAATCTGCCAGTAATCTCGCCAGCGCCGCCAGTAGCATGTCATTGATATCGGTACGGTATACTTTTGAAACATCCTGTAATAGCTGATGGGTCAACGTAGTATCCAGCGAGGTGATTATCCGGCGTACATCCTTTACCGTTATAGCGTCAGGGTAAGAAGTATCTACCGGCAACGCCCTATATGCCTGTGTGATTTTTTCCCAGTAAGGTTGCTGTAATGATAATCTTGAAGAGGCGGCATACTGTTCCAGTGACTGGTACCATTGACGGTAAGAACCTGTCTTTTTACCCAGGTCTGCTACGTTGCCGTTAATGGCTGCCGTGATGAGCAGTTCTGTGTCTTCCAGTAATATCCGCCAGGATACACCATCTACTGCAAGGTGATGGATGATGGTGAGCAACCTGTTGTCACGTACTTCCGCCGGGGTTTCCAGTAATACCACACGCATTACCTGTCCGGATGTAATATCCAGGCTTTGCTGGTGTTCTTCTTCCAACGCGGTGATCAGCGCCGGCAACTCCTGAGGGGAAACGTGTTTCAGATCTTCCACCAGCACCTGGATGTTCGTTGCTGATGTATACTCCTGTATCCAGTTATCACTATAATGGTTATATGAAAAACGCAGACTGTCGTGGTGTGCTACCAGTTGTACTACTACCTCCTGCATCACCTCCGCTGTTACGGCTTTACTGATATTCAGCTGAATGCTCTGGTTAAAATGTGATATTACTGCCGGCTGGGTTTCAAAATACCATTGTTGTATCGGCAACTGTCCGCTGGGTCCTGTCAGGTATCCCTGTTCTGCAACAAATGCAGGGGTAACGGCTTGCCGTTCTATCAGCAATGCCGACAGCCTGGCGATCGTTTGATTATTAAACACATCTTTTGTGTGCAGCGAATATCCCAGGCGTTTTAACCGGCTGACCAGTTGTATGGAGATAATAGAATCACCTCCTAATTCAAAGAAATTATCGTGTATTCCCACTGATGCTATTCCCAGCAGGTCCTGCCAGGTATTAGCGAGTTGTTGTTCCAGTTCATTTCTCGGTGACGTATACACGCTGCCGGAAAGTGCGGTAGTATCCGGTACCGGTAATGCTTTCCTGTCTATTTTTCCATTGGGCGTCAGCGGCATGCTATCCAGCGGTACCAGCAATGCCGGCACCATATAAGCAGGTAATTTTGCTTTGAGATAATCTGTTAAGCTATCCTTATTCAATGACTCAGGCGATACGATATAGGCCACCAGTTGTTTATGGCCGGCATGATCTTCTCTTGCCAGCACAACGGTCTGACTTACCTGTCCGCTTTGTTGTATAACATTTTCTATTTCGCCCAATTCTACGCGGTAGCCTCTTATCTTCACCTGGTTGTCTTTCCTTCCAACAAACTCTATGGTGCCATCCGGCAGCCAGCGGCCAAGATCACCGGTACGATACAGGCGGCTATGTTGTTCAAAAGGATTGACAATAAAACGCGTCGCCGTTAGTTCGTCCTGGTTAAGGTATCCTATGGCCAGGCTGTCGCCACCAATAAATATTTCACCGGAGGCGCCTGCCGGCATGAGTTGCAGGGCGTCATTCAGGATGTAAATCTGCGTATTGCTGATAGGGCGGCCTATAGTAAGCACCCCTTTTTCAGCGGTCGGGTTCAGTGGTATGGAAGTAGCCACCACGGTAGATTCCGTGGGACCATAATTATTAATGATCCGTAAATACGGGCTTGCTTTCTTTAGCTGATCACCACCGGTAAGTATGAGCGGCAGTGTTTCATCCGCTGCTGTTATATGATCCGCCAGCTGTTCGCAGATAGCGGTAGGTAAAAACGTATGGGTGATACCGTGATGATGAAAGACATGCAGCAAGCTATCCATATCCAGTTTCAGTTCTTCTGCTACAGGGTACAAACTGCCACCATTCAACAGGTAGGGCCATATTTCCCAAACTGCTGCATCAAAGCCAATGCCTGCATACATGGTACCGCGGGAACCAGCCGTTACGTTAAAGGCATCGGTATGCCAGTAACAGAGATTCAGCAAAGACCGGTGTGCTACCATTACTCCTTTGGGTTCGCCCGTAGATCCGGAGGTATAGATCACATAGGCCAGGTCTTCCGGCACAATGGATACATCACTGATGGCAGCAGGTAGTAACGCTACCCGTTGTTGCCAGTGATCACTGACATGCAATATCCTGACAGGTAGTTGCTCATCCGGCGTGATGTTCAGGGCATCATCTGTGATGAGCAGCGCCGCTCTTGTATCTGACAGGATAAAGGCAATGCGCTGGTGCGGATACGCCGGATCTATGGGTACATACGCCGCACCGGCTTTCAGAATAGCCGTAATGCTGATGATCAGTTCCGGAGATCTGGCCATACAAACCGCTACCAGTGAACCTTTTCCAATTCCCTCCTGAAGGAGATAATTAGCCAGCTGTCCGGAACGCTCATCCAGTTCGCTGTAGGAAATCTGCCGGTCATCGCTTACAATGGCAATAGCTGCAGGGTTGCTGCGTACCTGTATATCCAGTAAACCGGTAACGGTTTGCTCCAGGAGATAAGGTACTTTGGTATCATTAAACTCTGCCAGCTGTTGTTGTATTTCTGCAGCAGACAGCATAGGCAATTCAAGTACATGCAGGTGTGCCTGCTCAGGTATGGCCTGTAACAGGTTCATATAATGATGCACCAGGCGCGTGATGGTATCATCTGTAAAAAGGTCTGTGCAATATTCCACGCTCAGCTGCAATCCGTTGCCGGTAACAAACCATTCAAAACTGATATCAAATTTTGCGTGTTCTTTTTCCAGCAGCACTTCTTCCACCTCGAGCTGATCCAGCATCAATGTGGACGCGGCAGCCGGCACATTATTTAATCCGAAGGCTACCTGGAATACCGGATTGCGGCTCATATCCCGCTGAATAGTCAACTGATCCACCACCATTTCAAAGGGCACATCCTGGTGCATGAAAGCCGCGATAGTAGTTTCTTTTACCTGCTGCAGCATAGTGGTAAAAAGCGGGTTGCCGGTAAAATCACTGCGCAGTGCCATTGTGTTTACGAAGAAGCCAATCAATGATTCCAGTTCTGGCCGCAGGCGGCCGGCAACAGGAATGCCCACACAGATATCGTGCTGATTGCTGTGTCGGTGCAGCAGTACTTTAAACACCGTCAGCATAGTGGTGAACAACGTTACACCCTGTTTATCTGAAAATGATTCCAGCGCTTCACAGATATTTTTTGCAAGATGATAATGCTTTACAGCCCCACGGGTGCTCTGCATAGCAGGACGTATAAAATCTGTTGGCAGCTGCAAAGGTTCTACCCCGTACAATTGTCCCTTCCAGTAATTCAGCTGTGTCGTCAGCAGTTCTTCTTTGATATTTTTGCGCTGCCAGATCGCATAGTCTGCGTACTGTAACGACAGCTCTGGTAAAACGGGAGTATGTTGCTGCACCCTGGCGCTGTATAACACCGCCAGTTCATTGGCCATCAGCGGTATGGACCATCCGTCCGATCCAATATGATGCATCACTATCAGCAGCAGGTGTTCTTTCCTGTTGCGGCGAATGAGTGTTGCACGCATCATATGATCCGCTTCCAGGTTAAAAGGAGTTTGTATTTCTTCCCGGATAAATGCCTGTAATTCCGTTTCATCAGTAAAATAAGCGGCATCTAAAAATTCCAGCTGCCAGCCATTTTCAGGCAATACCTGTTGATATCCCCTGCCATTTTCTTCCCGTATCACCGAACGTAACACTTCGTGCCGGTTCACGATTTGCTGTAGTGCATATTGTAATGCCGGTGCATTTATAACACCTGTCAGCTTCAGCAAAAATGGGAGATGATAAGGAAGCGAGCCGGAGAAACGGTCTACAAACCAAAGCCGTTCCTGCGAAAAAGATAAAGGGGTAAATGCATCTCTTTCCTGTACACCCAGTGATGCAGATGTTGTTGGTGCATCCTCACGGTCATGAATAAACGCAGACAATGAAGCGATGCTCGTATAAGTAAAAAAGTCCCTGATGCTGATTTCCAGGTCCAGTTCACTGCGGATAGCGGACAATACCCGCACCGCCAGTAACGAATGGCCACCCAGTTCAAAAAAATCAGCGGTCACGCTCACCGTTTCCACCTGCAACAATCGTTGCCAGATAGCTGCCATACCAGCTTCCACCCGGTTGCGTGGCAGCACCATATCTTTTGCAACGATGGCCGCTGCGTCCGGCATGGGTAATATTTTGCGATCTACTTTACCATTAGCTGTCAGCGGAAATACCTCCAGCACCATGATATGTGCGGGCACCATATAAGCAGGCAGCTGTGCGGACAACAATGTTTTGAGTTGTTGTTCATCCATCCTGCACCCGGCATCCAGTGTAACATAAGCATACAATGCCGGCTGATGATCTGCACCTTCCCTGTCCATTACCACCGTTTCTTTTACACCAGGCAAATTATTCAGCCGCTGCTCTATTTCTCCCAGTTCAATCCTGTAACCACGGATCTTTACCTGGTAATCTTTTCTGCCGGTAAACTCAATGGAACCATCAGGCAGGTAACGGGCCAGATCACCGGTTTTATATAAACGTCCTCCGTCCTGTGTGAAAGGGTCGGTTATAAATGAGGCAGCAGTTTTAACCGGATCATTCAAATATCCTCTGCCTACGCCAACACCCGCTACCCATATTTCACCCACCACTCCCAGCGGACATAGTTCTCCATTTTTATCTACGATATAAATACGCAGGTTCTGTAATACTTTACCAACAGGAATACTGCTGCCGGCAGGCACCTGCTCCATGATATGCTGCGTAATAGTATCGGATGCCTCCGTAGGTCCGTAACCGTTCACCAGCTTTATACCGGGAAAGGCAGCAAACCAGCGCTCTGCCAGGCTCTTCTTCATCGTTTCTCCCCCTACCAGCATATACTTCAGGGCAGTAAACACCGACTGCTTTTGTACCGGCAGTTCATCCAGCACCAGCGATAAATATCCTGGCACTATTTCCATCATCGTAATGCCATCTGCGGTAACCTGCTTCAGGAATTCGTCCGGTCTCAGTACTGTATCCTGGCTATAAATAACGGTAGTTCCGCCACACAACAACGCGGCAAACGACTGGAAAATAGAAATATCAAAACTCTGCGAAGCATTCTGCGCTATGCGGCACTGATCATCCGCTTCCAACTCCCTGAGACGTGCATACTGGTGATTGATCATTCCCTTATGCTCTACCATCGCTCCTTTGGGTTTCCCCGTAGAACCGGAAGTGTAGATTACATAGGCGAGTTGGCTGTTATCCTTTCCGGTATTATTTTTCAGAAAGATGCCTTCCTGATATGCTTCCCGACTGTCGGCATATACAACATGCTCCAGCAAGGGGCAGGCTGCCTGCAAAGCAGTAGCTACCGTGCTATATTTTTTTTCTGTGATCAGTACTTTTACGCCTGCATCTTCCAGTATCATTTTCAACCGCTCCTCTGGTAGCTCCGGATGCAGGGGCAGGTATGCGCCGCCGGCTTTCCATATACCGTAAATAGCTTGTGGCAGTAAAGGACTTCTGTCTGATAATACGCCCACAATATCCTCATGCTGCAACTTTGAGGCGGACACCAGGTAGTTGGCCAATTGCTCCGCCCCCTGTTTAAGTTGCGTATAGTCGACCACGTTATTGTTGTGCTTTATGGCAATCCGGTGAGGATAGCGGGCAGCAATTTCATCTATCAGTTCATCCATTGTTTTATCCTGCGGGAACGGATAAGCCTTATCATTGAAATCCTTCAACAACGTAGCTTCCGATGCTGTCATAAACGGAATGTCAGCAATCTTGCGATAAGGATTTTCCAGTATCGACAACAACACCTGTTGATAGTGTTGCGCCATGCGAAGGATTGTTTCCCGCGTAAAAAGATCACTGCAATAGCCCAGGTTTACCTGCAGCGCGCCTTTTGTTTCCACTACCGCCACATCGAGGTCAAATTGTATGGCCCGCTCTTCCAGGTCTATTTCACTGAGGGCAAGGTCGCGGATGCGGAACAATTCTGCCCCGCCACCACTGTGCAGTGTAAACGACACCTGAAACACCGGACTGCGGCTGAGGTCCCGCTGTGTGCCTACTACTTTTTCGAACGGTACTTCCTGGTGCGCATAAGCCTGCAGAAGGGATTCTTTTACAGATAACAACAGGTCATGTACCCTGCCGCTGCCCGACGCCCCTACCTGCGTACGCAAGGCCAGCAGGTTAAGAAAGAAGCCGATCAGCGGTTCCAGTTCGGCATGTGTTCTGTTGGCCACAGGTACACCTACACAGATGTCCTGCTGTCCGCTGTAGCGGGCCAACACTATTTTAAATGCCGACAGCAACAACACGTAAAGGGTTACCCCTTCCTGTCGCGCCAGCATATTTAATTGTTTGTGTAACGATTTATCGAGATGAAAACACACCATTCCTCCGGCGGTACTTTGAATAGCCGGCCGCGCAAAATCGGTGGGTAGTTCCAGTGGTGATAGTCCTTCCAGTTGTTGCTTCCAAAAGCTCACTTCTTTGTCCAGCACTGCATCCGTCAGCAGTTTGCGCTGCCATATGGCATAATCGGCATACTGCAGGGGCAGCGGTGCCAGTTCAGGCTCCCGGTGTTCTGTATGGGCTACATAAAATGCCACCAGCTCATTCATGATCACCGGAAAAGATCCTCCGTCTGTAGCAATATGGTGCATGACCAACAGCAAGAGATGCTCGTTATCAGACCGGCGGATGAGTGTAGCCCTCAGCATCATATCTTTTCGCAGATCAAAAGGCAGCATCACCTGTTGATGGAGGAGCTCCTGTAAGGCGCTTTCTCCGTTCAGCGCCGTAGCATCTGTGTATTGCATTTGCCAGGTATCGGCAGGTATTACCTCCTGGAATGCTTCGCCGTTCTCTTCCCGGATCAGTGTACGTATCACTTCATGCCGCTGCACAATGCCCGACAAAGCATATTCCAATGCCGCAATATCCAGCTTACCCGACAACTTCAGCAGTGCAGGTAAATGAAAGGGCACACTACCCTGCAGGCGATGAATGAACCATACTCTTTCCTGTGAAAAAGAAAGCGGGATGTGGTTACCACGCTCACCCGGAACAGGGCGTTCTCCAGTATCCGTTCCCGTTAGGTTGGCAATAAAAGCCGCCAGCAATGCCGGCGTACTGTGTATAAAAATATCTTTGAGAGATAAAGTAAGACCAAACGCATCGTTCATTACGGCTGTGGTACGTGCTGCCAGCAAAGAATGTCCGCCCAGCGAAAAGAAATCATCTGCCGGTCCTATATTATCCTGTTTCAACGTTTCTTTCCAGATGCTGATGATCCGGGCCTCTGTTTCGTTAGCGGTAGCCTGGCTGTCGTAATGATCTTCCGGCAACCGCAGGGCAGCGATATCCAGCTGACCATCCGCCAGTTCCGGGAAAGATGGCAATACCACAAAGTAACGCGGCATCCGGGATGCGGGCACGTATACACTCAGCCACTGACGCAAACCGGCAGGAGTGATCTCCTCATTTTCTTTTGGCGCTACAAATACCGTTACACCAGGATGGGTATGTCCGAATGACAACATTACTGCTGCCTGGTATACTAACGGATGTGCGTAAACGATTTCCTCTATTTCATCCGGCGTGATCACCTGGTTGCCGCTGCGTACTTCCCGGTGTTGCTGGTTGATCAGTTGTATTTTTCCACCGGGTATAAAACGGGCATTGTATCCCGTGGGAAATAATTTTTGAGAAACAGGAGCATCCTGATTAAACAGCACCGGGTTAGTCAAACAATTGTTTTCTACCTGCAGACTCCCTTTTACATTCACCGGTGCCGGTTTGCCTTTTTCATCCAGTATAGCGATCCTCGTTTTGCCAAATGGCCGGTGTAAGGATAAGCTGTCTGTGATATCAGCATCCGTTACTTCCACGGCATCCATATGCCCGCTGGCAATGGATACCGGCAAGCCGGACAACTGATAGGTATGCGATACCACCGGGATATGAGGAAACTGCTTTTTCCATGCTTTCACGAGGTGGCGGTTAACACGGTGGTGACAACTGATGATCAGCCTGGCGGTATCACCATTGATGATATGCCGGTATGATCCGGGGCGGTGCAACCACTCTCTCACGCCTTTTACATTCAGTTTCAACGCTACTTCGCCATGACTGCCGCCCGGCGTATTTTTGTCCATGAACTGCAGGGTTGCTTTTCCGGAGATAGCCGGCAGCCACCACTCCAGCAGATCGTGATACTGATGGATGGTATCCGTCAGCAGCCGCTGAGAAGCAGTGATCCCAAATTCACGGATAATATGTTGTAAGTGCTCTGTGAGCACCGGATAATCAACTATAAAAGCGGCGGCCTTCCCCGGAAGGGTATTACGCAAAACGATACCGCCTGTTGTTGCGTATGGTGGTTCATCTTCCGCCAGCACCAGGCTGGAAGGAAGAATGTACCCCTCCGCGTCGTATATAATCATTCGTTCGGATGCAAACTGTCCGCTGTAACATTTCTCAGATAATATCACCGCTTCTTTCCAGTTGCTGATTTCCTGTTTTAAGACATCATCTGCATCCGGGTGCAGGAAGGAACAATAGCCACCTGCCTCTATTACACTTAACGCCAGCGTTAACCGTGTAATGGGATCATCCGCCACGATAAATACAGGGCGGCCAGCGGTCACTTTCAGCATCACCACATTATTCCATACCGCTTCTGCCAGTCCGCCGTAACTGAGCGTTGTATTCCCATGTATAACTGCTATTTTATCTGCTTCTACCGCAGGTAAAATTTTTCCTGATCTGATGTTCATGTTATATTACCGGGTTGCGGCAACAGACAGTGAATACTGCCTGTTGCCCCGTAAACTATAAGTTGTTCCATGCAGAAGAAATGCGTTCGCTTTCTTCGCTATTCATCACCAGTTCTCCTACTGCTTTTAATGGATCTGCCACCATATCGCTCAACAGGCTTACATAGCCATCCGCCCAGCTTTCCACTGTTTCCCTGTTAAACAGGGCAGTATTAAAATAGAAACCTGCATGTAACTGTTCTTCCATTTCAATGATGCTGATACTGAGATCATATTTTACCTGCTCTACAGGTGGAAACGTAACGGCTACTTCCAGGCCTCTGAAACGGAAATGGTTTTTCACGCTGTTCATATCTATTTCTGTAGCAATACGCGGTGGGGCAAGCGTAGTATCTGCCGCCAGCAGCGATGAAAAAGAGCAGTCCTGGTAACGGATAATATCCGACAGCCTGGTACGTATATCCAGCAGATAGTCTTTAAGCGGTGTTTCAGGCTGCAGGTGGCTGTAGAATGGCAGCATGCTTACACATTGTCCTACCAGGCAGTTTTCACCCATACGGGCCTGTCCTGCGGAAGGAATGCCAATAACAAAAGCATGTTGTCCGCTCAGTTTGTAGAGCAAAATATTATAGGCAGCCAATAACAGGTTGAACAAAGTCAGTTTTTCCTGCTGTGCGAATGTGGTCAGTTGTTTCCGGAGCGATGCATCCAGGGTGATCGTAAAGCTGCTCCCCTGCTTGCCTGTATTAGCCGTCACCAAGCGGTCTGCCGGCAGCTCAATAGCCGGATAGTCCTGCTGAAATGCTGTTTTCCAGAATGCTTTGCCTGCTTCGTCCTGTTGTTGTACCTGTTGCCATTCGTTGAATTTTTCTATCGCCACCGTGGATGGCAGCGATACCGGTTCCTTGCCGGTGATAGCAGAATAAGCCTGGCCGATTTCACTCCAGATGACTTCGATGGACCAGCCATCTGCCACGAGGTGATGGACAGTCATCAGGAGGCTATGATGGGTTTCATCGCTTTCCAGTAAAAGAAAACGTATGAAAGGACCTTGTTGCAGATCAAAAGCCTGTTGCCCGTTTTCGCGCAACAGATCTGTGGTGGTGATACCTTGTTCCTGTAAGGCCAGTAGTTCCGCCGCCGTAATTGTTTTAATGATAGCGGCTGCCTTTGTTGCTACCAGCATACCCTTTGCACTCACCTTGACGGTTCTCAGTGCCTGGTGCCTGTTTACAACAATATCAATAGCTTCATACAACGCGTTTTTATCAAGCACACCTGTAAGGGTAGCCACCTGGTTTTCATTAAAAGCGCTGGAAGCTTCCGGATCAGATGCGGCGAGCGCATACAGTTGCTCCTGTTCTTCCGTAAAGGGGATCTCCGACATTACCACCGTGACGGTTGGTCCGGCAGTTACCCAGCCACCGTCCAGCATCTCCGTTACTGACCTGGTAGCAGCCTGGTAGATATAATCTATCTGCTCTTCTGAATGCGCCGCAGAAATAAAACAGTTGCGTCCTTCCCATACATATACCCCGTTGGCCAGCAGATGCTGGTAAAACAGCTCCCAGTTACCTTTCAGCACAAAACGAAACAGCGAACCAAAATTCACAACGGAAATGGGTACACGCTTTTCAGTAAAGAACTGGTTCAGGCGTGCCGCCAGTTTAGCGGTGCGGGCATTCAGTGTTTCCTGTAAACCGGGGCCCTGTTGTTTCAGATACGTCAATATCTGCCACGCAGCCTGCATGGTTAGCGGGTGCTGATTAAAGGTACCGGCTACAAAAGTGGTGGTTTTTTCGGGGTAAGACTGATCGCCAAACTGCCACATACCACCATCTATCGCATCCATGAATTTTGCGCTACCTGCCACTACGCCTACCGGCATACCACCACCTACAATTTTTCCGTAGGTGACCAGGTCCGCTTTTACGCCAAACCAGGCCTGTGCGCCACCCTGGTGAATGCGGAAACCAGTGATTACTTCATCTATGATCATAGCTGCACCAGCCGAAGCGGTAATATCTCTTACCGCATGGAGGAAATCACGCGGCTGTATATCCGGTCTCCGGCTTTGTACTGGTTCTACCAATACTGCTGCCAGTTCGTGAGCGTGCTCCCTGATGAAATCGAGAGACGCCGGCGTAGCGTAATCAAGTACCACTACATTGCTCACATAATTTTCGGCAATGCCTGGCGCCAAAGGAATGGAAGACGCAGGATCAAGCGCGTTAGCCAGTGCCAGCACGCCATCGAATGTACCGTGGTAAGCGCCTTTGAAAAGCACTACCTTATTACGACCCGTGGTGGCTCTGGCCAGCCTGAGTGCGACCATTACTGCTTCGGAACCTGAATTATAAAATGCCACCCTTTCCACACCAGTCATTTCTGAAATGAGCGATGCTACTTTACCCGCTGTTTCCACCATTGGGCCTACCGGGAATCCCTTTTCCAGTTCGGCCATCAAAGCAGCCTTTATAAACGGAGGATTATATCCCAACAGGTTCACCCCAAAGCCCATGGTAAGATCCACATACTGGTTGCCATCCAGGTCCGTAATATTGGCGCCGCTACCTTCTGCTGCAATGATCTGGTAAGTGATCTCTTTCAGCTCAGGACGGAAGCCTGCTACATTCCTGTTGTTGGCCAGTACGCCGCGATATTGCTGGGTAGATGTTTTACTTCTGGCCGTGCGTTGATTAATACGGGCAGCCAGTTGTTGCAGGTGTTGTTGTTGTTGGGGAGATAGGTTATGATCGGATTTTTTCTCTACTTCTTTATAAGGCACAAAGTAGTTGATCTGCGATGGCCTTGCAGCAGCAACAGTTGCTGTTGCTGCCGGCGTAACGGTCAATACCGGTTGCACCGTGCCTGTTACTGCGAGCTGCTCCAGCAGGTAATCTGCGAGTCTGCTCAGCGTAGTCAGTTTATCATAAAACTGCGATAATTCCACCTGCTGTTTCCACTCTTTACGTATGCCCTGAATCAATTGCATGATGATCAGGGAATCCAGTCCGAGCTGGAAAAAGTCGGCATCTTCGCCTATATCTTCCGGCTTCAGATCGGTATCCTTGGCTATCATTGTCCGCACCGCCTTATAAATATCCGCGCGTGTATGCGTAGCCGTTACCGCTGCTGCTACCTGCACAGGAGCTGCTACCGGAGCTGCCTGATCGTAGGTAACCCAGCAACGTACTTCGTTCAGCGGATAAGTGGGTAATGCTATCCTGGTAATACGTTTACCTTTATATAACAACTGCCAGTTGATATTACCACCTTCCAGGTACAATGCAGCCAGCTCCTGCAGCTGATCATAACTCTCGTTGCTGATATGGGAACGTCTTTCTGCCTGTAATAACAACGTATCTGCTTTCCGTAATGCCTCCTGCAATTGAGCAACATTATCTGTTACTACTGCCAGCCGCCAGGAATAATGCGCCCTGCCGGTATTGGTGGCATAACAGATAGTTTCCAGGTTGTCTTCTTTTTTATCTTCCAGCCACGATACATAACTATTGGCCAGTACCAGCAGATCTTCCCTGCTGGCAGCTGATAATGTAAACAGCTGTGGTGTAGTGGTATGGCGCTGATCTTTAGATGCTGACGGAATGTATTCTTCCAGCACCACATGTGCATTGGTACCACTGATACCAAAAGAACTGATACCACAACGGCGGATATCTGCTGTAGTCAGATTCCAGGGAATACTTTCTGTATTGATATAAAAAGGAGAATCCTTCAGTGTAATTTCACGATTCGGCGCAGTATAATTAATGACCGGAGGTATCTGTTTATGCTGTAATGCCAGTATGCACTTGATCAAACCTGCAATACCAGCAGCTTCAAACAGGTGACCGATATTACTTTTTACGGCGCCCAAAGCACAACCCTGCACAGGTGCATTTGCACCAAACGCATCACTCAGCGCCTGGAACTCTATCGGATCTCCCAGAGACGTACCTGTACCATGTGTTTCGATATAAGTAATCGTAGCCGGATCAATGGAAGCCGCCGCCCATGCACTTTTCAGCACCGCTTCCTGCGCAGCGAGATTAGGTGCGGTGATGCCGGCAGAAGTGCCATCCTGATTAATGGCTGAACCTTTGATCACTGCATGTATACGGTCACCATCAGCGATGGCTTTATCCAGTGGTTTCAACAGCACTACTGCCACACCTTCTCCTACTCCGGCGCCATCTGCAGCAATATCAAATGCCCTTGTTCTGCCGGCAGGTGATTCAAAGCCTACTTCATATTTTCCTTTTTCCGGCACCAGGTATACCCGTCCGCCACCAGCGAGCGCCATCTCACAGTCGCCGTTCATTAATCCTTTACATGCCTGGTGTATAGCCACCAGGGAAGAAGAACAGGCAGTATCAATGGTAATTGCCGGACCTTTGAGATCCAGGAAATAAGAGATGCGGCTGGAAGTGATGGCATTGTTATTACCAGTGAGTGCTAAAGCACTTACATCCTGGTATCCACTGGCAATCATGTCCAGGTACTGGCTGTAGGTATGATCTCCTGACACGCCCATATATACACCGGTACGATCATCTGCCTGGTAGTTACCCAGGTAGCCGGCATCTTCCATTGCCTGCCAGGATGTTTGTAACAGCATGCGTTGCAATGGATGCATCAATGCTGCTTCCTTCTGTTTGAATTTAAAAAAACGGGGATCAAATTTATCAATATCTTCCAGGTAGGCCGCTTCCCTGAACAGGGGCGCTACAGCGCCTTTGCCGGCAGCACGCAGGTAATCCAGCGCGTCTGTGGCACGTTGTTCCGGAAAAGGTCTTATATGATCACGCCCTGCAACAAGATTTTCCCAATAAGCTGCAGGCGTATCTGCCTGCGGAAAACGCAGTGCAATGCCAATCACCGCAATGTCGGCATAGCCACGGCTTTTATCTTCCAGCTGGCCTAACCGTGTTTTATATTCTTCAATTTTTAAATAAGCTTTCTGAAGCGGACTAAGTTCCGCTATTCTTTCTTCCCGGGTTATCATAGTAAATTTTCATTAAGGAGTAAAGCAATTTCTTCATCAGATAAGGAGGCCACTCTTTCGAGTAAACCCACAGCAGCGGCTTCCCGGGCAATAGTGGCGGATGGTATATGCACTGCCGCCGGGAATAATGTCTTTTCTATGAACAGGGCCAATCTTTCTATAACAGGATATTTATATAGCACCCCAATACCTACCGGGATGTTTAGTTTGCGTTCGAGTATTCCTTTGAGCTGCATGGCGTGCAATGATTTCAGCCCCTGATCCGTGAGTGGCTGCTGCAGATCTATTTCCTGTGCAGATACTTTTATGAGCAGGGCCACTGTTTCCCGCAGCCACTGCGCTATTGCCTGCACCCGTGCAGCATGCGGTTCATCCTTCCATTGCTGCAGGAAAATATCGCCGGACAATGCCTTCAGTTCATTCAGTGTATCGTCAAATTCTCCATTGCGGAAACGCTGTATCAATTCATAGTGCTGTATTTTTCCGCTGGTAGTTTTAGGAATTTCCCTTACCGGCACTACATGATCCGGCACAATAGAAAGCACGTCGCCCAGCTTCTCTGTGATGGCTTCTTCCAAAACAGCAAATGCAGGTAGCTGTCCTTTGAACAATACAAATACCGCTAACTTTTCTTTTTCATTACCACTTCCGGGAATACCCACTGCCACTACTTTTCCGGCGGAAACACCCGGAACATCAAAAAGAATACGCTCAATATCATGGTGGTAATAATTTTGTCCGTGCAGGATGATCATGTTCTTATGCCGGCCGGTGATCACCAACATCCCGTTGGCTTGCTGGAAACCCAGGTCACCGGTTCTTACCCAGTTATCGGAGGTCAGGATAGCATTTGTAGCTGCCTCGTTGCGGTAATAACCGGATGTAACATTTAATCCGCTTATTTGAATATGGCCTACCGTACCAAATCGAAGTACTTCATCTTTATCTCCGCAAACCCTTACCCTGCAATGGGTTGCTGGAAATCCTACTTCTACAAAACCTACTGTTCCTGTATGTGCATTTTCCTCCGCCACCACCTCGTCACCTATTCCTAATGCATCCCGTTGCAGATACAGTTCCCGTACAGGTGTTCCCTGCTTACTCAGTGTTACACATACAGATGCTTCTGCCAGTCCATACCCTGGTGCAATACAAACCGGCGATAAGCCGTAGCTTTGCAGCCTGCTGGTAAATCGCCKGCATACATCCGCAGAAATAGGCTCAGCACCATTAATAATCATTTTCACAGAAGACAGATCCCAGTTACCTACCGGTTTATTATCCAGTGCTTCCAGGAAATATTCATATCCAAAATTGGGAGAATACAAAATGGTAGCCTTATGCTTGTTCACTGATTCCATCCAAAGCAGTGGACGGCGGATGAACAAAGCAGTAAGCATCAGGTATTGGGTACAACCTGTGAGTACACCGGTCAGGTGAAAACAGATCATCCCCATATCATGGGTGAGCGGCATCCAGCTCAGCTCTTTATCCTCAGCCGTCAGCTGTTTGCGTTCGGCCAAATCAGTAGTATTATAAAAGAGATTGCGATGGGTGAGCATGACTCCTTTGGGTGACCCCGTAGATCCGGAAGAATATTGTACAAAAGCCAGGTCGTCTGCTAAAGGGGTATGTAACTCAGGCGTGTCGGGCTGTTCATCAAATGACATCCCGGCGTCTATAATGCTGTGCTGCAGCGCCAGCACATCTGTTCCTGGTAAATCAGTCTGTATATAAGTAATCAATCGCTGTACATGATCACTTCCTGCAAAAAGATAGGGACGTTTTAAATTTTCGCGGATCTTCAGCACTTTCAGTTTGTGTTCATTTTTATTGCCGGTGGATACGGGAATGGGGATGATTCCCCCTAAAATACAGGCCCAGAAAACAGTCAGTAATATTTCGCTGTCGTCTTCCTGTATGATCAGTTCATCGCCGGCATGCAGACCTTTCTCCTGCTGGAGGTAGTAAAGGCATTGTTTCGCTCTTCTGAATAACAAAGCATAGGAAACAAATACTTCCTGCTCACCACTTTTTATGAAAACAATTCCCTTATTTTCTTCCTGCTGCAGTCGTGACAACATATCTGTCAGCAGTACGCATTCCTTGTGTATAGTATTGCTCATAGGGCTATATCGTTCTATATTTTATATAATAAAATCGGCAAAAGAAGCAATAGAATGCTGGGCCAAAACGGCGCACATTTTATTCACGGAAATAAAATGGCGCACGTTTTAGCAAGCATCACCCTCACCGCACCGGAAAGGTGCAGCAGGTTATAGCAGACGTTTGAAGCATCAGGTATCACAGCAATGTTCCACCAGCGCTGTTAGCCGGGCTGCAAACGTTTAGCTCTGTTTAAGTGAAGAGATTTCTCTGGTGGTTGATCAATGGAATAATTACTATATGCCAGGGGTGTGACATCACGGCTCAGTTACAGTTACACTTATCTTCCTGACAGGCATAATTTCCTCCATGATCAATGTGACGAACTCTTTTTTCAGGATACTAACATCATACTTCTTGCTCTAATCTAATCATCAATAGGGTTTCTTTAAATTCTAGTCGTTGTTTATATACTTTAACGATACAATAAAGCTCTGACATGCAGGTGGCGCCTGCATTTTATAAATAAGCGTACAGTTATCACCATTGTGTGACATAGTAAAGCTATACGACATAGAATGTCATTTCAATAACATAATTATCGATACAGCGAAGAAGAGGCGGTTTCTTCACAGCACATAATTTAATGTCCTGGGGGATAATAATGCTTTGTATTAACAGCAACAGCTATTCAAGGGTCTCATAAGTCATTTTTCTTTGGGTGAATTAAAGTCAGGAGGAACCTGCGGGCTAATACAGTATATTCCGTGTATACTATCCTAACCTTTTCTCAGTAACTCGATAAAACAGCTAAATAAAAGATGTAACGCAACATGTTTTTCAAGTAACTAAAACAATACTTAAGGAACTTACTATCATCACATGGAGCAATGTCTACATTGAGGTGTGGTGGATTAACCTTTAATTCAGTAAGTATGAATGTTCAATAATTTCCGTGTATAAAAGAACAATCTGGGCGTAAAATACGAGAAAAAACACGATATAACCAAATTTCCATGCCCAATAAAAATTATTTCCACATTAAAAAAACATTAACACCCTTCGCTGATTAGTAATACTAACTTTTTTCAGAATAATACTAAACCCAAAGATCAGGCGTATTAACTAAATCCACTGCTAAAACAACGCAGCGCCGCAAATAGCGAACGATATGAAAATATTTTTTTTACTTAAACGATATCCATTTACTTTGCATCCTGATTAACGCTAACCCAAAACGGAACTATCATTATTATCCTATCTTCATAAATCCATTTTTATAATGAAAAATCCATTTCTTCTCTTTTGCCTGCTATTACTGGCATTAGCATCTGTTGCCCAGCAAACCACTAAAACAGATATGGTGATTAAAACAAGCGGCGACATTCTTAAAGTACAGGTATTTAAAGTCACCAACAGCACCATCAGTTTCAGGTATCCCGGAGAAGCTGTTGAGAATGTAATACCAACAACAGAAATCAACAAGATCGTTTTTTCGAGCGGCCGGGAACAGAGCTTCAGCAGCAATGTACCTGCTAAAAAAAATGATAGTCAACCTCCTGTTACTAATGAGGCCCCCGCTCTTCCACTGAAAGAAACCGGTAATAACAGTGCCTTACCTGTTGCACCTAACAGTGTTGCCATCATACCTCCTTACTTCACACAGGAAGGTGTTTATCGTAAAGACCTCAGTGATCTTGCCCAATCTCATATCATGGACTTTATGCGTAAGAATAAGAAAAAGATCAGTGTTACTCCGGTAGATATAAGGGTTATAAATACACGATTAAGAAGTGGCAACATTGATCTCACTGCTATCAACAGTTATGATATTGCTGCCCTCGCACAAAAAACAGGCACAGAATATATATTGATGTTTGATCTTTTTAAAACTTTTAAGGAAAGACAACAGAGCACATACAGCAGTGCAGAAAGAAATAGTAACGACCATTCTGTTACCAGCACTGCTACAGATAAAGACGCTTATAACATCAGCGCGGAAGTATCGCTCTATAAAAGCGATGGCACAGTAGTATACCAACGTCGCGTGAAACCACTGGACCTGGGCCCTGAACTTACATTGGAAGATGACCTGTGGAAAGGTTATATAAATTTTCTCATGAAGAGGACTCCGCTTTTTAAATAATTTATTCATCCTGTCTGAAGTAAACAGCTTATTTCAGGCAGGATGCTCCTACTTCTCCTTGCTGCATCACCATCATCTGTTTCCTAACTTATCTCCACCCACCGGGCGCAAGGCAAAATACCATAGTAAACAGGCAATTTTGTCAACAGGTGTTTTTTATTATAACGATACTTTTGGAGACTTCTTATTCTAAATAGTATCTGCGTATGAAAATACAATTGCTGAAGCATTCCCTGCTAACGGGTGCAGTTGCCGCCTTAACAACGCTGGCTGTTTCCGCTCAACAACTACCGGTAACAAAAGGGCCCTATCAACCCACCAACGAGTCTTTAAAACAATACCAATACCCCGAATGGTTCCGCGATGCCAAGTTTGGCATATGGGCACATTGGGGACCGCAGGCAGTACCACGCATGGGCGACTGGTATGCCAGGGCCATGTATGAAGAAGGCAGCGCGGACTATAAATATCACGTGGCCCACTACGGGCATCCTTCCAAATTCGGTTATAAGGATATCATCCCACTCTGGAAAGCGGAGAAATGGGATCCGGAAAAGCTGATGGCACTTTATAAAAAAGCGGGGGCCAGGTACTTTGTGAGCATGGGCAGCCACCACGATAATTTTTTCCTCTGGAACTCTAAAATTCACAAATGGAATGCAGTGAACATGGGACCCAAAAAAGATGTAGTGGGTTTGTGGCAGCAGGCAGCTAAAAAAGAAGGGCTGTATTTCGGCGTATCAGAGCATCTTGCGGCCAGCTATACCTGGTATCAACCGAGCCACAGCGCTGATAAAGGCGGGGATTTAAAAGGCGTCCCTTACGATGGAAACGATCCGGCTTATGCTGATCTTTATCATACCGCCGCTGCGCCCGATGATAAAGGCTGGCTCACCACCAATCCCGAATGGATGAAATTATGGTATAGTTACGTAGAAGAACTGGTAGAAACCTACCATCCTGACCTGCTCTATTCCGACAGTCAGCTACCCTTTGACGACATTGGCCGCAGCATGCTGGCCAACTACTACAATGATAATATTGCCTGGCACAAAGGGAAACCCACTGCCGTGTATAATTGTAAGCAACCCTCCGAAGGAATGTGGGCACAGGACCTGGAAAGAGGTGTACAGGATACGATCAGTCCATTCCCCTGGCAAACGGATACTTCCATCGGCGACTGGTATTATCGCACCGGGCAGCACTACAAATCCGCCACTGACGTGCTGCGTATGCTGGTAGACATTGTCAGCAAAAACGGTAACCTGCTCATCAACATCGTACAAACACCTGAGGGCGACCTGGAACCCGATATGCTGAAAACACTGGATGAAATAGGCAACTGGATAGCGGCCAATGGCGAAGGCATCTACGGCAGCCGACCCTGGAAAATATACGGGGAAAAACCGGCCAATACCACCACGGTTAAAGCAGGTAATTTTAACGAAGAAAAAGTAAAATACACGGCGGAAGATATCCGGTTTACCAGCAAAGGCAATCACCTGTATGCTTACTTCCTGGACACCCCCTCCGGTGATATCCGCATCAAATCATTAGGTAAAAAAGGCCACCTGAATAATAAAACAATTGCTTCGGTAAAAATGCTGGGCAGCAATGAAAAAGTGCAGTGGAAAGAGGAAGATGATGCCCTGGTGATCAGCAAACCCGCTCACCTGCCGTCATGGAAAGTTATTGGTTTCAAATTTGGTTTTAAATAATGATGCCAGCCGTTACCGCTGTCACAAACGATTTCTTTAGAGGCGGCCGGAAGGAACTTCTTCCCTGATTCTTACAAAAATGAGAAAAAATACTTACATTTAAGAGTAAGTATAAACCATTTTTATTTCCTTTCCGGCCACAGCACGATTATGAAAGCAGTACTGAAAAAAGTTACTCCGCCACCAGAGAGTTCCTTTACTGTAAGAAAAGATATAGGGGAAAACATGCGTAATATCTGGCATTTTCACCCTGAACTGGAATTGTTGTTCATAAAGAAAAGCTCAGGTACCTGGCTGATAGGCGACTATATCGGCCCTTTCCAAAGCGGCGATGTTGTTTTAATTGGTGCTAACCTGCCCCACTCCTTTCGTCATGAGGATACCTTTATCCGTGAACAGAAAGGACAATCCGGTGAGGCGGTGGTAGCCCTGTTCAAACAGGATATACCCAGCGGCACCTTGTCCGCATGGCCGGAAATGCGTAAACTCACCCAACTGCTGTCGCTCTCCCGTCAGGGTATTAAGCTGGAAGGCGACACCTGCCGCAACGTTGCCAGTATGATGGAAGACCTGCTGGTACAATCACCCGGCAGCAGATTACTCACCTTGCTGCAGATACTGTACCTGATAGCTGAGAGTGGTGACTATACGTTGTTATCGACAGAAAGTTTCAATTATGATCCTTCTCAGCACGATAACCAACGGCTGAAAACCGTGATTGAATACACGCATAACAACTTCCGGAGTAAATTAACCCTGGAAGATGCCGCCGCATTGATTCATATGACCGGCACTTCATTTTGCAGGTACTTTAAGGTTAAAACAGGAAAAACATATATCCGGTTTCTCACCGAATTAAGGATTGGATATGCCTGCCAGCAACTCATTGACTCAGATAAGAGCATCACGGAGATCTGCTATGAATGCGGCTATAACACGTTGTCTCATTTCATCAACATGTTCAAATTAATAACAGGAAAAAGACCACTGGAGTATAAAAGTCATTTTAAATAAAGTACTCATTATCGCTGCCTGGATGTCAGCAAATACCATCTTTACTAGTGCAAAATTAAATTGCTCATCTTTCTGAGTTTTCCTAAATTGATATGGTTACCCGGTAACTCAAATAACCGATCTAAACCCGTAATTCCTCACATTTAAAAAAGTAGGTATGAAAACTCTGATGCGCGCCATGGGCGCCTTACTCCTGTTTTGTGCTGTTTTTATTGTCAGCAGAAAAACCGGTATCCTGTCGTCCGTACACCCGGTTGTCAATACACTGGAAGCATCCACTTCCAGCAAGTATGCCCTCGCCTATAATGACGAGGTAACGCTGAAATACATGTACGGTTCCACCGTGATGTTTGATTGCACCGGGCGTAATAAAAAACTGATCAATGGCATCTGCGAAACCGGCATAAGGGTAAACGACCAAAGTGTACCTGGCAGCGGTGGACGCTGGTACTGCTACTACCACTACGAATTCAGTGATGGATCTACCAATGGCCCATACAGTGAAACCAATACGGCGCCGTGTTTCATTGATTGATAATACGATCGCTCCCCATAATAATAGCCGGCCTTTAAAAAAGGGCCGGCTATTGTTTTTTAAAAGATCATGTATGCTGTCGTTTCCTACTCCTGGTACCAAGTTGTATAGTGTATTAAGATTATCTGCAAAAGTGTAGTCATTATATTGGCTCCGTTGATCCTATGCCTGAAACAAACTATGTATATATAGTAGCACCGCAGCAGAGGTGGGGTTGAGGTGGAGGTGAGGTGGACTTGATCCGGTGATGACTTTCGGATGTACAACCCAGTGAGAAGAGGAATGTAAAGTATGAATCGGCCATAGCAGCTCTTCTTCAGTACCAGGGGGTAGCTGAGGAAAAAGATATATTATTGAAAGGAAACAGGTGTAAAGGGCTGATTCATGAAAATATCTCCCAGGGCGAGATCGCTTTAATAAATTATATTGTTTATTTAGTATATTTAGAACAACAGGAACAAGAACGAACTTTCATTAAAATCGCGTTATGAGCAATATCCCGAAGAAGCAAAGACTTTTTGATGCAATCAGCTGGCAGTTATCACAATTCCCTAAACCGGATATGCTGGCGGCGAAAGTAAATGGAACCTGGAAAACCTATGATACGGCCAGTGTCAGCGACATCGTAAACCGTTTCAGCGCAGGGCTATTGCAGCTAGGTGTGGGAGGAAATGATTTTACCCCGGAGGGCGCCGATAAAATTGCCATTATCAGTAACAACCGCCCGGAATGGATCTTCACAGACATTGCCGTTCAACAGACTGGTGCAGTACTGGTTCCGATATATCCTACTACCAATCCGGCCGAATTGCAGTTCATTCTGCAGGACGCCGCCGTAAAATATATGTTTGTGAGCAGTAAAGAGTTGTTGGATAAAGTGAACAGTATACGGGATGGGGTGCCTACTTTACAGCATGTTTATACATTTGACGAAATACCAGGTACTACACACTGGTCCGATATTATGGTTCCATCTACGCCGGAACTGCTGGCCCGTGTGGAAGAGATAAAGGACAGCATTGATCCGCATCACCTGGCTACCATTATTTACACATCCGGTACTACGGGCACGCCTAAAGGAGTAATGCTGACGCATCATAACATTGTCTGGAACCTGATGATGTCAAAGGCATCTTTTCCATTTGAAGATGCCCCTCAGCCGTTTAAAGTATTAAGCTTTCTGCCGTTGAATCACATCTTTGAAAAACTGGTTACCTATATATACCTGTTCAGCGGTATCAGCATTTATTATGCGGAGAGCATGGATACCCTGAGCGCCAACCTGAAGGAAGTCAGCCCGGATGGCTTTACCACGGTACCCCGCCTGCTGGAAAAAGTATTCGAAAAAATCATGGCCACCGGCAACGGTTTAACCGGCATTAAACGCCGCCTGTTTTTCTGGGCGGTAGCACTGGCTTCAAAATATGATAACAACATCAGTGGAGGCGCCTGGTACAACCTGCAGCTGGCCATTGCCAACAAACTGGTGTTTAGTAAATGGCGGCAGGCATTGGGTAATAATATCCGTTTTATCGTAACTGGTGGTGCTGCCTGCCAGGAAAAGTTATTGCGCATTTTTAATGCCGCCCGCATCCCGGTATATGAAGGATACGGACCTACAGAAAACAGCCCGGTAATTTCCGTAAACAGGAAATCACCCGGCGGCGTGAAGTTTGGCACCGTAGGACCTCCTATCAACGAACTGGAAGTAAAGCTGGAAGAAGATGGGGAGATTTGTGTAAAAGGGCCCAGCGTGATGAAAGGCTATTACAAACGTCCCGACCTCACCGCAGAAACGGTGATAGATGGCTGGTTACATACCGGTGATGTAGGGGTTTGGGTAGATGATAAATTCCTGAAAATAACGGATCGGAAAAAAGAACTGTTTAAAACCAGTGGCGGAAAATATGTGGCCCCGCAGCCGATTGAAAACAAGTTCAAGGAAAGCCCTTTTATTGAACAGATCATGGTAGTAGGCGCCGGACAGAAATTTACGGGTGCATTGATAGTGCCTGCCTATACCTACCTGAAGTACTGGATGAACCAGCAAAATATTCCTTATACCACCAACGAAGCCGCCATTAAAACCCCGCGGGTATTGGAAATGTACCAGGAAGTGGTGGATAAATACAACCAATTCTTTAATCACGTGGAACAGATCAAGAAATTTGAACTGCTCACAGAAGAATGGAGCATTGCCGGTGGAGAAATGACACCGAAACTTAGCCTGAAACGCAAAGCAGTCATGGAGAAATTCAAGGATGTGGTAACGCAGATTTATAGCTAACGATCTTTCCCTTACTTTTGCGCAAAACAAGGATCGGTGATGGTAAAAAAAAGAGGACTGTTAACACTGAGTTTCAACAGGGATAAAATAGCATCTTCCAGGGAATATCCTTTTAATATTCCTGCGTTGAGAAACTTTTCCTCACTTGAATTTCATCCTAAAGTCACTTACCTCTCCGGTGAAAATGGAATGGGTAAATCTACCCTGATTGAAGCTATTGCTGTCAACTGCGGTTTTAATCCGGAAGGTGGTTCCAAAAATTTCAATTTTGCTACCCGGGCTTCCCATTCTGTCTTACACGAGTATATCAGGATAGCCCGGGCACCGATACGCCCAAAGGATGGCTTCTTTTTGAGGAGTGAAAGCTTTTTCAATGTGGGAACCAATATTGAACACTTAGACTCCGATCCGTACTCTGGTATAAAAGTGATCGAAGATTATGGAGGCGTTTCTTTACATGAACAATCTCATGGAGAAGCATTTTGGGCGCTGTTCATACACCGCTTCTCCGGAAATGCGCTATATATCCTGGATGAACCCGAGGCGGCCCTCTCCCCCATGCGGCAAATGGCGATGCTGACAAGAATGCATGAACTGATCCAACAGGATGCCCAATTCATCATTGCTACCCATTCCCCCATTGTAATGGCTTATCCTGATGCCACTATCTATGAGCTCAGCGAAAATGGGATACGTAAAACAAGTTATACGGAAACGGAGAATTATAAAACATCCCGGCAGTTTATCAATAACCATGAAAACATGGTGAAGATTTTATTGGGAGAAGGCTGAGGGCGAATAACCTTCTTTACATTTCCTTTCTACAGGCTGTTCATTAAAAGCAGCTGCAGATAAAATAATTTGCGGCCGCTGAGTTAAACAACAACATGAAACATATTTTTCTATTAGCCGCCTTATTTCTGCTTCTTTTGCCGGCGTACGGCCAATCTCTTTACATTAAAACGTTTGGGCATAAAAAAGGCCTCCCTGTCATATTTATTCATGGTGGCCCCAGGGGCAACTCATTGCTTTTTGAAGCCACTACTGCGCAACAACTGGCGAATAGAGGCTTTTATGTCATTGTATATGACCGCAGAGGCGAAGGCCGCTCTACCTATGAAAATGCAAAAGTGACCTACCAGGAAGCATTCGACGACCTGAATGGTATCTATCAACGATTCCGGCTTAAACGTGCGAACATTATCGGCTTCAGCTTTGGCGGGTTGGTGGCTACGCTGTTTGCCCAAAAACATCCGGAGAAAATAGATGCCCTTATTCTGACAAGTGGCCTCTTCTCCCAGCAGGAAACTTACGATCACATATTGGATTCCGTAAAAACCATTTATACACGAAAACACGATACGTTAAAATTAAAACAGGCATTATCCGTCTCAAATCTTTCTAAAAATTCAGCGGAGTATCGCAAAGAATGCTTTGCATTAGCCGCTGAAAATGGATTCTTCAAAGTCGCCAATAGCACAGAGGAGGCAAAAAAGATTTATGCTGCCTATGATGCAGGCGGCTTAAAAGATATCAGAAATGATCAGGCACCCGAACTTTTCTATAAAAATGAAAAGCGCACTAACATTGATGTAAAGCCGATATTGTCCGATTTAAAGCACCGAAATATGCGCATATATGCATTGTATGGAAAGCAGGATGGCATCTTTTCCAAAGCACAAATGGCCAGTCTCCGGAATATAGTAGGCGACTCCCATTTCGAATACCTGGATAGTGCTTCGCATTATCTTTTTGTGGACAGACAAACGGCTTTTCTGAATAGTCTGCAGCAGTGGTTAAAAAAGCAGTAAGCGAGGGACAGTGGAGTAAATAAAATGATAGTCATTATTTTCCAGGCGATAATCGCATAGCAAAAAGCCCACTCCATAGCAGAGCAGAAGATATTTCAATGATAAAAGCTGGTTCCTGTTAATCGTGTATCTATCGGTATTACCGGGGCATTTGACAGATGCTGTTAATACATTTTCAGAAGAAGAAAACCCTATTGTCTTCCCAGACTTTTTTCACAACTTTCATTTACGGCGTGGGGCCGCTACCTATTCCTCTGGTGCTCCTGCATCACCTTCCTTCTGCCGGCCATTCAGGGCGGTCTATAAAGTTTATAAATACTACACTAATGAGTTATTTTCTTTCAGAAAGGTGGTAAGCGATGGGGGACAAACGTTTAGGCATCCGGGTTAACCAATCGTTGTTATGAGAAGGCCGAAGGAAGCGCTGCCTGACGCTGTTCATTTTGTTCATTTTATATTCAAGCATCCATTTTATCCTTTCTATCCCGCTATCAGAGTACATTTCATTATTATATCTAAATTAACATTATCAAGTTGAGTTTTTGTAGTGTCTGATAACGCTACTTCGATCAAAATCTGAAATAAAAAGTGAATTAGGATCATCATCAATCAACTAGCTATCGAAAATCCAAATGGCATCCTACCCAAAACCACCTCAGCACTTTTACACACTTGATGCATTCAGAGGCATTGCCGCCATGATCGTTGTGATGTATCACTGGCAGTTTTTCTATTATGCAGATTATACCTACGTGGCCGGAGGCTTTGATAAAACAGCACTTCCGCTATACCGGTATTTCTCTCTATTCTATAACGATGCCCCGGTAGCGGTGGACCTGTTCTTTCTGCTGTCAGGTTTTATATTCTTTTGGTTGTACGCAGACAAAGTTGCCGACCATAAACTGTCTTTCAGGAAGTTTATGGGATACCGGCTTAGCCGGCTCTACCCCATTCACTTTGTCACCTTGATACTGGTGGCAATACTGCAATGGCTGATGTTAAAAACAATGGGCCACTATTTCATCGGACAATATAATGACTCCTATCATTTCGTTTTGAATCTCCTGTTTTTGCAAAGCTGGGGATTTGAGAAAGGGCCATCATTTAATGGCCCAGCCTGGTCTGCCTCCGTAGAAGTATTCCTGTATTTAGTGTTTTTCCTGGTCTGCTACCTGAGATTACAAAACAAAAAGGTATTGTTACTGCTGCTGATCCCTGTCGGCGCATTCGTGCAATATTATTTCAGCCTGATTGGAAAAGGAATGTATTCCTTTTTTTTAGGTGCGCTTGTTTACTACTGGTACATTTGGTTAGTAAAAGAACACAAGGCCAATAAAACCTTACCCCTGCTCATGGCCATAACTGTATTGCTATGGATCATGATACTTGCGGAGTATCACCTGTCTTTCATGCAGAACCTGTGGTTAAAGTACTACCCGCTGGTAATGCCCGGCAAAAAACCTGAATCCGCGCTGGCGGCGTTTGGATTACTCAGAAACTTCTTCTTCCGTACCGCTGTTGCACCATGTACCGTTTTAACCTTTGCATTATGGGAAACGGTGAAAGGTACGATTAACAGCAAATGGGGAATAATAGGTAATTGCAGTTATGCAATGTATCTCCTTCATTTTCCCTTAATGATCACTTTTGCCCTTGGCATTGACCTGTTCGGTATCAACCGCATGGCATTGCATTCACCATATACTTTATTACTGTTTTTCCTGGTGCTGATACCGCTCAGCTTTGTCGCTTACTATTATTTCGAATTACCTGCCCAGGAAAAAATCAGGGCAACATTTTTCAAAAAGAATACACCAAATATTAGTATTACCGAAGTCAAAATAACAACGTAGAAGGATCCTGTTTAAACTGGCTTATCGGCTGTCTACGCTGAGCCTCCCGATGTGTGTAGTGATGAATGCTTTCATGGTTCACTTTTCACGCGATACCTGCATTTATATATTAATTACTAAATATGGGATTAAAATTCAGATTACCACTGATCATGTTACTGGTTATCATTTACGGTTGCTCCAGCAGCCGCAAACTGACCTATTTCAATGACCTGGCCGCCACTTCGGGAGCCGACTCCCTTAGCCGGTTACAACAACTAAAAATACAACCCGGTGATATTCTGCAGATCACCATTACTACACTCGACAAAGAAATATCGCAGATTTTTAATCCCAACGCTGCTGCCTCCGGTCCCACTGCCAACAATGGCATGGAACAGGGTTACCTGGTAGACAGCATCGGAAATATAGCCTTGCCCGTTATTGGCAAAATAAATGTAAAAGACAAAACAACTGCTGAAATTAATGACCTGGTATCTCATGAGCTGGAGAAAACGGTTCGTAATGCTTATGTATCTACCCGCCTGGTTAATTTCAGGGTATCAGTATTGGGAGATGTTGCCCATCCGGGCTCTTTTCGTATAGGCGCAGAAAGAGCGTCCCTCCTGGATGCGTTGAGTATGGCAGGAGATCTCAATGTAACTGCTAAAAGAGACGATATCATGATTATTCGGGAAGTAAATGGTATAAAAACGTATGCCACCATCAACCTGAACGACAGCAAAACGCTCTCCTCTCCTTATTATTATCTCAGCAACAATGATGTTATTTATGTGAAACCTGGCCCTGACCGTACGTTTGCCACGTCCAAAACGATACAGTTATTACCAGCAATTATAGGTGTGATATCACTTCTTACCACGATTGTCATTCTAAGTAAATGATCAGCAATATATGAATCAGCATAAAGCCACCAACAACCGGAACCCCGTTATAGATCTGAATGATCTCTTCCAGAAAATAACCTTTCACTGGCCATTATACCTCCTGGTAATAATAGCTGCTGTGACTGCGGCCATGCTTTACCTGAAGTACAAGAAACCGATATACATGTCTACCGCTAAACTTTACCTCAAAGACGAGAAAAAAGGTGGCGGAGAAGAAATGGATGCGCTGAAATCGCTCACCATGTTCAACAGCAGTAAAAATATAGAGAATGAAATGGAGGTCCTCAAATCTCCCATACTCCTGCAAAAAGTAATCGCCAATAATGGCTTTAACCTGCGCTATTATGTAAAGGGGACAGTCAGTAATGAAGAAATTTATAATCATCCGCCATTAACCATCCGCGTGTTGAGCGATGCTTCAAAAGTAGGCAATTACATTTTTGATGTAACAACAGCGAATGGCCAACTAAGGGTAAAACGAATCAGTGATACGATCGACTCCAGCACACAATTAACAGTCCGGTCAGGAGAACCATTTGCAATAGCAAAAGATAAATTCGTTATCACCTATCCTGCATCCGGCTCCGACGGAGGAAACCAGAACTTCCGTATACGCGTGGATTCCGTAATAGAATTTGCCTATGACAAGATAGAAGAGATAGGCACCGCACTGGTCAACAGGGATGCGACAGTCATACTGGTAAGTTTCAAGGACCCCATTCCCGAAAGAACCGCCGACTTCCTGAATGCTTTACTCGATACCTATAATGAATATACCCTCGATGATAAAAACAAAGTCACATTCAAAACAGTAGATTTTCTGACAGTCCGGATTGATTCATTGAAAGAAGAACTCGGCCTGCTGGAACAACAGGAAGAAAGTTTCAAAATACAAAGAGGCATTACAGATATTGATGCCAGCTCAAAACTGGCACTGGAACAGGTAAAAGACGCAGACATCCGCCTGAGCGAGGCTAATATGCAGCTGTCTGTTTTTAACCAGGTGGAAAACTACATCAGCAATCCCTCCAGCGACTATCCTTTTGCCCCCATGTTAGGTAACGTTGATCAAACGCTCACATCCATGATCAACCGATATGAAGAAGCGCTGAGAGAAAAGAAACGATTGTCGCTCTCCCTGAAGCCTACCAGCGATATCTTAAAAAATGTGGAATCACAGATCACCGACACCAGGCAAACCATTAAAGACTACATAGCAGGCTATAAACGGAATGCCGGCGTTGTACAAAAGAAAACGCAGGATAAGGTAAATCAGATTCAACAGAAAATAGCGAATATACCTACCTACGCAAAGGAATATATCAATATTAAAAGGCAACAGGGGGTAAAGGAAAACCTATATCTCTACCTGCTAAAGAAAAAGGAAGAAGCAGCGGTAGCATATGCGAGCAATGTAGTAGACAACAAAGTCATTGCTCCTGCCTATATACCTGACAAACCCATCTCCCCACGAAAAACCATTGTATTCATCGGTTTCGTGGCAGTAGGACTGATTCTTACCAGCGCCTACATTTATCTTAAGTATTTCTTAAATCCAAGAGTACTTAGTAAAAAAGAAATTGAACAGGTATTTGATCTGCCGGTGATCGCTGAAATATATCAACAGGAAGAAGGTGCAAGGGATATGTCTCTCCAGAATAAATCCGTACTGGTAGAACAGATCTTTAACATGCGTACCAACCTGAAATTCCTGCTCACCGGACAAACAGGTACCCCCACCATATTACTTACGTCCAGCATATCAGGTGAAGGAAAGACATTCCTCTCTGCACACCTGGGTAATGCCCTAACGGTGAGCAATAAACGGGTAGTGCTCCTTGAACTGGATCTCAGGAAACCAAAGCTCTCCCAGTTCCTGGGAATGGATAACAGCGTGGGCGTTACCAACTATATTATTGGTAACAAAACGATAGACGAGATCATCAAAAAAGTACCGCACACAGAGGGTCTTTACCTTGTTTCATCCGGGCCTATTCCTCCCAATCCGATTGAATTAATAGAAGGACAGCGCATGGCTGCACTGCTGGATCGCCTGAAAGAGGAGTTTGATTTCGTGATCATTGATATGTCGCCGATAGGCATTGTATCTGACGCAAAGAGCATTGCACAACAAATAGACTGCGCCTTGTTTGTGGTACGGTACAATTTCACGCATAAGTCGAAATTAATACCTGTATCCGAAAATATCCGGAAAGGATTCTTCAAGAAAACAGGCATCATTTTCAACGGTATAGAGCAGGATACCTTCTATCCATATTACTATTATGATCATTATTCCTACACAGAAAATAAGCGTAATAATAATACCTGGGCGTCATTGGTTAAAAAAATAAAACAAAGAATTGCATAAACTATTTGAAAATAGCGGTTGGCTGCTGATAGATAAGCTGAGTAAACTTTTCCCCGGCATTATCATCATGGCGCTCATTGCCCGTTACCTGGGACCCGAAGAATTCGGCATATGGAATTACGCCCTGGCACTCACCACTATCATCGGTAGCGTAGCAATACTGGGCATGGATAAAATTGCGGTAAAAGAATTAATCCATCATGAGCAGCAGCAAGGGAACATTGTTGCGACTATTATCTTTATGAGATTGCTTGCCAGCATCACCTGTTTACTGGCAAGTGTCAGTATTGTGCTGATCACCCGGAAACATCAGCAACTTTATCTCTATTGCACCATTTTCTCTTCCCTGCTCATTGTACTACAGTCCTTTGATGTATTGGATTATTTCTACCAGGTAAAAAGTAATCTTAAAAGAGTGATCATCCCTAAGGTATCTGTCTTCATTACTTTTTGCGGGATTAAACTGCTCATTATATTCTTTCATGGTACGCTGCTCACTTTTCTATGGGCATCGGTCATTGAATTGGTGATTACCTATCTGATCATATTGTTGATATACAGACACCACTATACTACCGGGTTTACCCTGCACGTGGATATACCACTGGCGAAAATGCTGCTGGCGCAAAGCTGGCCGCTGATACTATCCAACCTGCTGGTAGTCCTGTTCCTGAAAGTAGACCTTGTATTACTCGATATCCTTTCCAGTCCGGCTGAATTGGGTAGGTATGTTGCAGCGGCCAGGATATCTGAACTCTGGTATGCCGTTCCCACTGTTGTGGCGGTAGCGGTGTTACCGGGGCTGATAGAAAAGAAAAAAAACAGCGAAGAAAGGTATCTGCTTACATTGGAAAAGTGGTTACGCTTATCTTTCTGGTTAAGTCTTGCAATCTCTCTGTTTATTACCCTCACCGCACAATTTATTATTCCGTTTTTATACGGTAAAGGATATGCGGCTGCTTCACAGATACTGATGATTCACATATGGGCCAGCATCCCGGTATTTACCTGTATTGTTTTAGTACAGTACCTCTTCGTGGAGGGGAAGTATAAAATTTATCTCTATGGTAATATCTCCGGGTTACTCGTCAATGCCGGTATTAACTTCCTGCTGATTCCTGCCTATGGCGGAGTGGGCGCGGCTATTGCATCAGTGGTAGCATATAGTGCCGTTTACGGGACAACGATGTTGCTCGACAAAAGCGGACAGGGATATCTGCTGACTAAAAAAATATTTCATCCATTGCGGATGATTTCAGATATGAAACAGGTACACTCGAGCTTTAAAGTATTTACTGGCAAGCTATTAACCGTAAATCAAAAAACATTATGAGTGGTTTGAGGAACATAGCAGTAAAAATAGTCTCTTCCTTATTTCCCAGACTCCGTTACGGTGTGCGGGCATACAGTTCTGAGGGAGAAGATCTTATTCTGCAAAGAATCTTTGGCCAGAAAGAGAACGGCATTTATGTAGATGTAGGAGCTCATCATCCCTTCCGGGTGTCCAATACTTACCTGCTGCATAAAAAAAAGTGGACTGGTATAAACATAGATCCCCTTCCCGGTTCGAAAGCTTTATTCAACAGGCACAGACCTAAAGACACCAACCTGGAAATGGGGGTATCAGCCGTAAAGCAGCAACTTACGTACTTCATATTCAACGAACCTGCTTTAAGTACTTTTTCTCCCGAAAAAGTAAAAGAGTATACACGGGCCCCTCAATACCGGGTCATCAAAGAGCAAAAAATAGATACCTGGCCATTGGCAGATATATTGGATAGATACCTGGCCAAGAATGTTTCCATTGACTTTCTCACCATTGATGCAGAAGGGCTTGATATGGAAGTATTACGATCCAACAACTGGAATAAATACAGACCGGCTTATGTACTGGTGGAATCACAACCATTTGAGTTATTTCATATAGACAACAGTGAGCTCTGTCAGTATATGAAACAGGAAGGATACAGCATATTCGCGAAAACCTATTACACTTATTTTTTTAAAAATATGAAATCCTAAAATGGCTGGTAACAAGTTATATGTACAATATGGTTGTGGGCCTTTTTCAGCACCGGCTGGCTGGAAAAATTTCGATTCATCGCCTACGCTTAGCATTCAGCGAATCCCGCTGATAGGGAGCCTGCTGAAACCAGCGATGCATGTTTCTTTTCATCCTGACGTGCTATTGGGTGATATATTAAAAGGGTTACCCGGTATTGCCGACAACTCGTGTGATGGTATCTACTGCTCCCATGTACTGGAGCATTTGTCCCGCAACGATTGCAAACTGGCCCTCCGGAATACCTACCAATTACTTAAGCCAGGAGGTTATTTCAGGTGCGTGCTTCCTGATTTAGCCGGGGCCGCCAGGAGATATATTGATCTGCTGGATAATAATGACCCTGAGGCGAACAGCGCATTCATGCAGGAAACGTTGCTGGGCAAGGAAGAGCGGATACGTGGTTTCCGGCCAATCGTACAATTTATGCTGGGGAACCGCGAACATCTGTATATGTGGGATCACGTATCACTCACACATCAGTTAGCGGAAGCCGGGTTTAAAAACATACGAAGCTGCGGGTTTAACGACAGCAGTGATCATATGTTTAAACTGGTAGAAGAAGAAATCAGATTTAATAACGCAGTTGCACTGGAGGCGACCAAATAATGATACAAACGCCTGTCTTATTGCTCATATTTAACCGTCCCGAACAATCACTGCTGGTATTCGGGCAAATCAGGCTGCAACGGCCGGAGCAGCTGTTTATAGCTGCAGATGGCCCACGTGCGGATAAACCCGGAGAGGCAGCGTTATGTGAAGCAACAAGAAATGGCATCTTAAATAAAATAGACTGGCCCTGCAAAGTACACACGTTATTCCGCGAGCATAACCTGGGATGTGGTCAGGCAGTAAGTACAGCCATCGACTGGTTCTTTCAGCAGGTGGAGGAAGGCATCATACTGGAAGATGATTGTATCCCGGATCCCAGTTTCTTTCCTTTTTGCGCCACATTACTGGCACAATACAGGTCAGATGAAAACATCATGCACATCAACGGGAGTAACTTCCAGGCTGGCAAACACTGGGGAGACGCTGCCTATTACTTCTCCCGTTACGCATGTGTATGGGGATGGGCTACCTGGCGGCGCGCCTGGCAGAAATATGACTTTTCACTCCGCTCCTTCCAACACCTTTCCCGAAGCGGCCTCAATACATTTCTGCAATCCGAATTGCAATCCATATACGATGCTAAAACCGATACATGGGACATACAATGGTTTATGAGCGTTTGGTTTAATAAGGGATGGGCGATTACCCCGAATATTAGTCTTGTTAAAAATATAGGTTATGGAAAAGCCGCTACCCATACCCGGTTTGTTCCCGGGTGGTTCAAAAAAATAAAATACGGATCTATAACAGACATCATTCATCCCGGGAAAAATAGTATACAGGAGGAAGCAGACAGATATACTGCTGCTACAGTATACAGTCAGGGCAGCTTATCTATCAGACTAAAAAAAATGGTAAAGAAAAACCCGTTGTTATACGGCTTGTATAAACGTATCACCTAATTAGTAAAAATAAAATGGATAACGGATACAGTAGTCTTCAAAGCAGTAATGCATATGTGGAAGCTTTCAGGGAAAGTATGCCCCTGATGGTGGCTGGTGTATTGCTGTATCTGTATTACAACAGGCGTATCAATATTATTGACACGCTGCTATGTGCTTTTGCTACAGAAGCTTATACGATGATTGCCATAGGTCCTACCTTTACAGCTACTTTTTTTATCGGTATCTTCTTTTTTATTGAACAGCTTCATCAACTGCTGACAGGCAGACAATACATCCGGAAAGAATATTTGTTTCTGCTGATGCTGCCGTTGCTTTCCGAGATTTCGGTATTCCTTATTACACAGCTATACAAGGATCCATTCTATTACCCGGGGGGTAAACTATTGGCGTTTTGCACCAAGCCCATCTATTTTTACGTAAAAACCTACTTACCATTATTTGCCATTGGGGCAAAGATAGTGCAGGACAGACATGAGCTTTCGTTCGACAAATTCATCACCACCATAAAAAAAATCGCGGGCATCTCCTGTGGAGTAGCCACCCTCCAGATTGCCGTGCAGCTGATCTTTAAGAATATAGCATTGGGAGAACTACTGGGGTTACAAAGCCGGTATATGCTGGAGCAAATCAATGGCCCGCTTGGGTTGCGGGTACAGGCATTTTTCTCAGAGCCTAAAATATTCAGCGCCTTTTTATCTTTGGCGATCCCACTATTTGCTAAGGACAGAAACTACAAAATGGTAGCTGTTACATTGGTTGTTGGTATTCTCACCGCTTCCCAAACATTCTGGATAAACATACTGGCCGCCGCATTCCTGTTTTCTACGTTTAAGAAATTCAATTCCGTCAGKGTGAAAATGTTGGGTACACTAGGCATGATCGTGGGCATTTTCCTCATCGTAGCTGCTTCCAAGGAATATTTCCTGAAACATTATATGGAAAACCGGAACCAGCCTATTTATCAGCTGCTTTTTGAGAGATCTGCCTACCGGTACGATAATGAGATATGGCAAAAGAATAATATCATCATGGGTATTCCGCTCCAAAGGGATATGGAGTTACCTATAGTGGATTTCCTGAAGGATGAGCCCTACCTGCTTGTATCGGGATATGGTGCAGGAAACAGCACATTCATTCCTCCCAATTACTTCTTCGGACAGCTTAGTTACAAAAATCGGGTGGATGGTGTTGGTGGTCATAATCTCAACATGCGATGGTTCTTCATTCTCGCTGAATTTGGCGCGGTATCGTTATTGTTCTTCTTCCTGATACTTACTAAAACAAACCCACTAACACCCGCTTTTCAGCGCAACTATTTCGCATTTGTGGGCGTCTGTTTCTTTTTCAGTCAGATCGATCTCTTTTTAATAATAGTCGCATTGCTCAGTGCATATGAAAATGGGGCAATTAATGAAAATGATTATGAACAAAATACGGAATATACTATGGGGCATTAGGTTCCGGGGGGCCTTACTGTATCATTACCTGTTCAATAAAACGGTAAGGCAACGAACCGCATGGCGTGAAATGATGTATCATCTGTTTTCACCCGGCATGTATGCGGTAGCCAGGCAAAAGGCAGTCCTCGTAAATAAAGATGATCACTACTCCTATTACCGGATACAAGGCTTTGAGGATATATTCATTTATCCATCCTCAGCGCCATTTTATAGTCTGGCGATGATACTGGCAGAAGCAAGACCTCCTCACTGGCATTACTATGAAATACCACAAACAAAGGTAGCTCCGGGTGATGTGGTAGTAGACTGCGGAAGTGCAGAAGGATTTTTTGCATTCCAGCATCAATATACTGCCAGCCGCATTTTTGTACTGGAACCCCTGCCCTTATTTGTAGATTCCCTGCAACAACTTTTTCAACAAAAAAACAAAGTAGTGATTCTTCCGGTAGCTGCCGGAGATGTTTGTCAGAAAGCATACATGAATATAATCTCCGGTTACACCGTACTGAACGGTACCATCCAGCAACATAGTAACAACGGGCATTCCGTGGAAGTGGATGTAGTTACGCTGGACAGTCTCTTTGCTGACAAAGGCATCCGGATAGATTACCTGAAAGCAGATATTGAAGGATTTGAGGAAAACATGATCAGGGGCGCACTGAAAACGATCCGCGAAAGCAAGCCTAAAATAGCCATTACCACTTATCATGAAGGGCAGGATTACGAAAAGCTGATAGCCCTGATAAAAGGAGTGGTACCAGAATATAACCACCTCGTAAAAGGAATTCATTACCTCTCCGGCAATCCGGTGATGTTACACATGTGGATATAAACAGATCATGATGCAGATATTTTTGGACAATATTATATTCTCTATTCAAAAAGCAGGTGGCGTATCTGCTTACTGGTATGAGCTGCTGTCGGGCATATGCAACAGTGGTGAAGCCATTTGTTTTTTAAACGCCTCTCCGGTACCCAAGAATATTTTTGAACAGAAAATAAACTATCATCCATTCAACTGTATCCGTGAAAGCTGGATTCCCAGTAAATATCTCCGCTACCTGCCCATGCGGTATCAACTCCCGGCAGCTTCCGTTTTTCATGCCGGCTACCTCMGGGTTTCTACCCAGAAAAACATTCTGAATATGCTTACTGTGCATGATTTCGCACATGAACGGAAACTGGCTTCAAAATTTCCGCGGGGACTGGCCAATACACTGCAAAAGGCATATGGTATCAATCGTGCAGATGGTATTATCTGCATTTCAGAAAGTACCCGGAAGGAATTGCTTCACTTTTTCCCGGCCATAGATCCGGAAAAAGTGAAGGTCATCTACCATGGCATCTCTGATGATTTTTATCCGATTAACAAGCAATTACCGGCCAGATGTTCGCTGGATATGGATCTCGATAAAAAATTCATACTATATGTGGGCGCGCGCAGGAACTATAAGAATTTCTCCATGGCAGTAAAAGTAATGGAGTTACTACCACCCGCTTATCAACTGGTAATAATAGGCGGTGAGCCCTGGGGTAAAAAAGAAGTACAGGGCATGCAGGAAAAAATTGCCGGTCGTTATCACATTTTCCCTATTGTGAACCAGGTTGATCTGAATATCTTATACAATCACGCCTTCTGTTTGTTGTATCCATCCGCTTATGAAGGATTTGGATTTCCTCCGGGTGAAGCCATGAAGGCTGGCTGTCCTGTTGTCACTACCAATATTACGTCCATGCCAGAGATAGTGGGTAATGCCGGGTTAATGACAGACAAGGCTGATCCGGTTTTATTTGCAGAAAAAATTCAGCGCCTTGAAAATGACAGCTACAGACAACAGGTAATTACTCATGGATTAGTGCAGGCACAACAATTCACATGGGCTAAAAGCGTACGGGAAACGATTGGATTCTATCAGGATTGCTGGAATTATAAATTTTCGAAATGAGCATTATTTTCAAAATTGCGGATTCGGTAAAAGTATTCCTGACTTCGGGGAGGGGTTTTACGCCCCTGTGGGAAAAAGGAGCATCCGTTGCCTCTACACTGATAGTCCATAACTGCCGGCATTACATTCCTTCATTGAGTGTCATCCTGGATGTAGGCGCTAACCAGGGACAGTTTGCCCTGGCAGCCAACCATTTCTACCCGGGAGCAACCATTCATTCTTTTGAGCCGCTTCCGGAAGTGTTTTCAATATTACAACGCAATACACGCAGGTTACCCCTGATTAACGCTCACAACTTTGCTTTGGGTAATACCACAGGAACCCTTGCATTTAACAGCAATGCTTATTCTCATGCCAGTTCTGCACTCCACGTATCTGTTTTACAAAAAAATATGCTTCCCCAAACAGCTACCTCAAACGAAATACAGGTGCAGGTGAAGCGACTGGATGACTTCCACCCTTCTTCTCCCTTAGTGGCGCCATTACTATTAAAAATGGATGTGCAGGGATTTGAAAAAGAAGTACTAAAAGGTGCGGCGAATACGCTCCGGCAAATTGATTACCTGTTATTCGAAACCTCATTTGTTCAAATGTATGATGGGGAACCATTATTTGATGAGATGCACAATTTTGTTAAAGAGCTGGGATTTGAATTCATCGCCCCGGTAGGTTTCCTGCAATCTGAAAAATTACAAATCCTTCAAATGGATCTATTATATAAAAGAAAGACAGTATGAAAATTGTGGTCAACGATCATTCGGGTCATGCGTTTACGTTGCAATTAAGCCGGCAATTTGTGCAAAGCGGGCATGAAGTCCTGCATGCCTACTCAGTGTCCTTTCAATCACCCAAAGGAAACTTTGAAGATCTGCCTGGTGACGGAAACAGGTTGACAGTGCTGCCCATTATGATCAAAGGTAAGTTTGATAAATACTCCCTTTTAAAAAGAAGAAAACAGGAAATTGAATATGCCCGGCAGTTAATTGATAAAATGGAAGTATTTAAACCCAATGTAGTGTTAAGTGGTACCACGCCTTTATTTGTGCAACAACATGTGCAGCGGTATTGCATCAGCAAGGGGATTAAATTTGTGTATTGGTGTCAGGACATCTATGCAGTGGCTATCAGGCAAATTGCCAGGCGGCGGCTGGGTTTCTTCAGTTTCCCGATCTGGTATTATTTCAAACGCCTCGAAGTAAATCTGCTTAAGAAAAGTTCACATGTTATCAGTATCACCCAGGATTTTAACCATCTGTTCCGCAAGTGGAAGATTCATCCCAACCTGGTCACCTGCATCCCCAACTGGGCGCCTATCAGGGAAATAACACTGATGGATAAAAATAATCAATGGGCCCGGCAACACCAGGTAATGGATAAAACCTGCATTATTTATTCCGGTACACTTGGGTTAAAACATAATCCTGCGATGCTTTCTGCCGCAGCAGCCTATTTCAGTAAACATAAGGATGTTGTTTTTATCGTCATTTCAGAAGGGCTGGGTGCAGCATTTCTACAAAAAGAAAAGGAGCAGCAACAATTGGACAACCTTTTATTATTGCCATTCCAGCATTTCAGGGATATGAGCCAGGTACTGGGCGCTGCGGATATTTTACTGGGCATACTGGAAAATGATGCAGGCATCTATTCCGTCCCCTCAAAAGTGCTTACTTATTTATGTGCGCAAAAGCCCATTGTACTTGCTATTCCCCCTTCTAATCTGAGTGCTGCTATTGTTCTGGAAAACAAAGCCGGCTACTGCACTGCGCCGGATGATCACCAGGGTTTTTGTCATCATATAGAGAAGTTGGTAGCGGATGCATCTTTAAGAAAGGAAATGGGGTATAATGGCAGGTCTTATGCAGAAAAACATTTTGACATCCGTCATATTGAAAACAAGTTTTTGCAGGTATTTGAAGCTATCGGGAACTGATTTAACAACAATACTATGAAACCAGGAAACCATATTAATTTTTCTCTGAGATTACTCATTGATTATGTAGTGCTCACGGTGGCGTTCCTCTGCGCCAGAAAATATATTGCTGGTTTAGGAGATGTATATTTTTCCCAATTTAATTTGTTACTGCTGGGCATCAGTATTGCAGCATGGACCGTCATTGGTATATCTGTTCATTTATATGATGAATTCAGGACCCGGTCGTTTTCCTATGAATTTGTTGCGATTCTCAAGGCAGTCTTGCTACAGGCCTGCTTCTTCACATTTTTGTTCTTCTATTTCTTCAAGTATTATCCTTATCCCAGAACATTCACACTGCTATATACTTTTCTCATTTTCATCAGCATTACTATCGTTAAATTTTTTGTAAAGCAATCCCTCCTACGGTTAAGGTCAAACGGTTATAACATCAAAAATATACTCATAGTGGGTACCGGTGACACAGGGATGAAGTTTTATAAAACAATTTTATCCAACGATCACTTTGGTTACCGCTGCGTTGGTTTTGTGGATGAGCAAGMCAATGATCACCTGCACCGGCAATACCTGGGCAAGGTGTCTGATCTTACCAGGATACTGGAAGATCATGAAATAGATGATGTGATCATCGCCTTACCGGAAACATTAAACGGGCAGATGGAAAATATCATTATTGCCAGTGAAAAGGAAGCCAAACGGGTAAGAATCATAGCGGATTGTCATCGTTTCTGTACGTCTACTGCCAGCATGAATTTCTTTGGCAAGTTCCCGCTTTTAACGATCCGGACTTCTCCATTGGATGACCTCACCCAACAAAGGTTCAAGCGTATTTTTGAATTCTGCTTTACCTGTTTACTTTTTATTACGGTATTCAGCTGGCTATTTCCCATTATAGGCTTGCTGATTAAGCTATCTTCTCCTGGCCCTATCTTATTCAAACAGGAAAGATGGGGTTTGAAGAACAAAAAAATAATCTGTTATAAGTTTCGTTCTATGGTCATCAACACGGATATCGTAGATGAAAATGGGAGATACCAGCAGGCAGCACGCAATGATAGCAGGGTGACCCGCATCGGGCGGTTTTTACGCAAAACCAATCTTGATGAACTGCCCCAGTTTTTCAATGTATTGATGGGAGATATGTCACTGGTAGGTCCCCGCCCCCATCCCATTCCTTTACACCAGGAATCCAAGAACACCATACAACACTATATGCTAAGACATGTAGTGAAGCCGGGAATTACAGGTTGGGCACAGGTGAATGGTTGCAGAGGAGAAACCAGGATATCCGGTCAGATGCAAAAGCGTGTTGATTTTGATCTGTGGTATATTGAGAACTATAGTTTCTGGCTGGACTGCCAGATCATTTTTCAGACGTTAATGAATATGATCAAGGGAGATAAAAACGCCTACTGATTCAAGTCGCGTTTTAATGCTACTACATTCTGGAAGGAGAATATTTCATAACTGGTGGAATTATACGCTCCCAGCGCTTTTAATCCATCGGGTAATAACCGGTAAAAATCATAGCCTGGTAATATATCAACGATATCCTTAAAAAATGTTCTGGAGATGATGTTCATTTCATTGAACTCGATTTGTATGACGGATACCAGTCCTTTGGCGATGGTTTGCTGCGCCCCTTTCAACACACTTAGCTCGTGACCTTCCGTATCTATTTTCAATAGCGCAATCTTCGATATGTTATGTGATGCTACAAATTCATCAATGGTAGTAAGCATAATAGCTACCTCCTCTGCCTGTCCTTTATGGAGATGCTCTATCACATCTTTGTACATGCTGGCATGTTCGGAACCACCATTTCCATGGTAATCATACATGGCAGCCCGGGTACTTACTTCTCCTGCTCCCTGCGGCACAGGCGTAAAATCATGTACTGCAGCCACCTCCTGTAATTTCCGGAAAGCCACGGGATGAGGCTCAAAAGCATAAATAGGTAACCTGATATTATTCTTCCTGAGCATAATGGAATAGTTACCCATATTGGCGCCAATATCCATGATAACGCCGGAATCAAGATGCTGCCCGGTCAGCAGGTATTTAATAAATGCTTTTTCTCCCGACACCACCTCATTCTCATAATTCCTGAGGCCGAGTCCGCACATGCTCAATTTGTACAAAAAAAGATTGAACGGGTAAAAAACCCTCCGGGCGAATAAGAATACATACATTCCTTTGATTGACTTCCCGAGCGCATTCATGATTTGATAGTTATATGATGGGGGTGATCATAGACGACAAGGTCAATACTCCACTATACTAAATTTACTGATATTTAATGCTGGAAGATCTATTCACTTTGTTCATTCTGAGAGAAATGAGCTGACGATCTGCGTTTTCCAGGCGGATCTTTATTTGTTGCCGCTTATTGATCGAATAGATATCTTTATGGTCCGAAAACATGATAATGGATCAGAAAGCACATTGGGAAAATATCTATACAGGAAAGCAGCCAAATGAAGTAAGCTGGACGCAGGAAGTACCTGAAATTTCATTGACACTCATTCATGAAATGAACCTTCCGAAATCAGCGCGGATTATTGATATTGGCGGTGGTGACAGCAAACTGGTTGACTTCCTGCTCCGGGAGGGATTTGAGAATATTACGGTGCTGGATATATCTGAAAAAGCATTGGACAGGGCCCAAAAACGGTTAGGCCCACTTGCCGGGAAGGTGACCTGGATTGTGTCTGACATAACCACGTTCAATACTACCAACACATACGACTTATGGCATGACAGGGCCGCTTTTCACTTTATGACTACTCCCGGGCAAATTGAAAAGTACCTCAGCATTGCGAAGCAAGCAGTAAAAGGCTATATGACCATCGGCACCTTTTCCTATGATGGTCCGACAAAATGCAGTGGATTGACAATTAAACAATATGACGAAGCGGCGCTGACGGCGCAACTATCAAACGGATTCACGAAGATCAAATGTATCACGGAAGAACATATCACACCATTTAATACCAGACAGCATTTTCTGTTTTGCACTTTTAAAGCAACATCCGGCCAGCCATGATATATGGCTGACCGGAAATAATAATATCAGGTGCGTTCATATGCGCGGAAAGATTGCCTGGCTACTCCCAGTTCATCAATGCCATATTCAATCACGTCCCCCGGACGCAGAAAACGCTGCGGAATACGTCCTGTGCCACTTCCTGCCGGAGAGCCGGTAGAAATAATATCACCTGGAAACAAACCAAAAAACTCGCTGATATATGCCGTCAGATCCGGCACCGGATAAATAAGATCCGATGTATGCCCATCCTGCATCATCTCTCCATTCAGCTTAAGCCAGATATGCAGATTCCCCGGATCAGGAATTTCATCTTTCGTAACAAAATAAGGGCCCAGCGGGGCAAACGTATTACATCCTTTTCCCTTATCCCAGGTGCCTCCCCGCTTCTTCATGTATGCACGTTCGCTCACGTCATTATGAAGGATATAACCGGCCACGTAATTCATGGCTTCTTCCTTTTCCACGTTGGTACCGGCTTTACCTATTACCACACCCAATTCTGTTTCCCAATCTGTTTCGAGGCTGTTTTTAGGGATCATCACGCCATCGAAAGGTCCGTTCAGCGCGCTCATGGCTTTCAGAAATAAGATGGGTTCAGATTCGGGAATAAAGCCGGTTTCCTTAATATGATCCCTGTAGTTTAATCCCACACAAACAATTTTTCCCGGATTGGCCAGGGGCACACCCAAACGTGTTGTTGGTGGCACTTTTTTGAGCTGATGCCTGTCTTTCGCAATAAAAGATGCTAATCTTTCCAGTCCGCCGCTGCCCAAAAAATCATTTGTATAATCTTCGCCCAGTGCTGATGTGTCATACCATTCATCGTTGAGGAGAATACCTGGTTTTTCGTTTCCCGGATTCCCATGTCTTAATAATTTCATCTATTGTTGTTTTACTACCGGCTGTTTCCAGTCTAATTGTAATGTTTCACTTGTCCATGTTCTGATACGATAACATAATTCCGGGTTCCCTTCCAGATGAGTACCATAGGATGGGATCATTGCTTTCAGCTTTTCTGTCCACTCTCCTTTTAGCTTACCAGGGAAACAGGTTTTAAGCAAGTCCAGCATAATAGATACCGCCGTAGATGCCCCCGGAGAAGCACCCAGCAAAGCTGAAATAGTGCCATCTTCACCTGCTACCACTTCTGTTCCAAAGCGAAGGGTACCTCCTTTATCGGGATCATTGTAGATCACCTGCACCCTTTGCCCCGCCTGTTGCAGTTCCCAGTCATCGCCATTGGCGTTTGGATAAAATACCTGCAAGGCGGCTATCCTGTCTTCAAATGATAAACTTAACTGCTCCACAAGATATTTCTCCAGACCGAAATTTTCTAATCCTACCTTCATTAACGGAAGAATATTCCAGTATTTGATAGATTCAAACAAATCCAGGAAGGATCCTTCCTTTAAAAACCTGGTGGAGAAAGTAGCAAACGGTCCGAATAAAATGGCTTTCTCTCCTTCGATCATCCTGGTATCAAGGTGGGGTACACTCATGGGAGGAGCCCCAACAGAGGCCTGTCCATATACTTTGGCATTATGCCTGTTTACGATCTCTTCTTTTTTACACACCAGCCATTCACCACCCACCGGAAAGCCGCCATACTGCCTACCTTCCGGGATACCTGATTTCTGCAGGAGCTGTAATGATCCTCCGCCGGCGCCTATGAACACAAAATCTGCGGTGACCTGTGATGTTTCTTTAGTAAGCAGGTTCTCTACTTTCACTTCCCATTTGCCATCCCTTAACTGTTCCATGGTTTCCACTTCATACTCCAGGTGTAATTTGAAATTAGGCTGTTGCTGGAGCTGATGTATCAAAGCCCTTGTCAGCGCTCCATAGTTAACATCCGTACCCAGTTCCATATGCGTGGCGGCTGTTTTTTCTGAAAGCTCCCTGCCCTCCATCACCAGGGGAATCCAATCCTGCAGCACTGCCGGATCTTCCGAATATTCCATCCCCTGGTACAGCTGGTACTGCTGAAGTGCATCAAACCGTTTACGCAGATAAGCCACATCATTATCTCCATGTACAAAACTCATGTGTGGTGTACTCCTGATAAAACCGGCCGGATCTTTCAGCTGCCCCTGTTCTACCAGGTAAGACCAAAATTGTTTGGACACCTCAAACTGCTCAATAATATGAATAGCTTTACTTGTATCGATACTACCATCTTCTCTCTCCGGGGTATAATTCAGTTCACACAGCGCGGAGTGGCCAGTGCCTGCATTATTCCACGCATCGGAGCTTTCTCCGGCTACCTTGTCGAGACGTTCATAAATGTGAACGGAATAGTCCGGTGACAAGTGTTTGAGCAATGTAGCCAGCGTAGCGCTCATGACGCCCGCACCTATCAGTAAAACATCTGTGTGTAATATTTGCTTTTGCATATGATCCCGGTTTGAAGGTGATTCTTACATAAAATAATCTATCTCCATAAATGTTCAGTAATATGGGATAAATTTTAAGGAATAATTAATTTATGTGAGAGAGCGCCGGATTACAATCACAGGATACTGATGAAATCATCTTTTGAATTCTTACCGACAGGTACTTCCTCCTTATTCAAAAAAATGACCTGCCTCCTGACAACGGAGTGAATCCTTTAATTGCTTATTTCCAGCAATCAGGTTCCGTCTTGTCAATACAAACATCAATTTGTATAAAGAATAGAAAATTAATCAGTTACCGTGTTTCCATATAGAAAATTTGTTAAAAATTAGGAACAAGATAATTTTTCATTACATTTATAACATCAATAACCCGAATCAATATTTATCAACAATCTGTCAATGAACAATGAAAGCACCTGTTGTCAGCATTATCCGGCATTCCAACTGATCAGCCAAACCAGATGAGTAAGAAAGGATAAACTAACCAACAGTTAAGAGACTCAACCAAAATCCAGCGTGTGTTGTGTAATTGCATAGACGACCGCCACTGATGAACCTGACTTTATTGTGAACAAGATCTGCACCGCTTAGATCCAATTTCTTTTTAAAAAATTTCATTATCGCCAATAGCGCTGCTATGTGTTGTGTGCCTCTCATTTGCCTGCTGCAAGTATGTATGGTACCATCATGATAGTAGCCATCCTAAACCCATAACTTAAAAGAACAATGAAAACGTTAGCTACATGGCTGCTGATAACAGCCATATCTCTACAATGCTATGCACAACAATCTTTACAAGGAAAAGTATATGATATCTATACACAAACGCCTGTTAAAGGAGCGGAGATATCTGCCGCCGGTAAAGTCCTGACGACAACAGATGCCGGTGGTAATTTCGGGATTGATTATAACGGCAGTGATGACCTTATTGTAACAGCAGTTGGTTATGGGTCGCAAAGTATTCATGCCAGCAACGGCAGCAAGCAGTTGATGATAGGTCTTACCGCTGTTATCTACAGCCTGGATGCCGTCACCGTACATGCCGGTACATCTCCAAATCTCTCCGAATCCAGATCAGTGGCCATGCTTACCAGGCAGGATCTACAAAGAAATGATGGACTCTTTCTTGAAAATACGTTGAACCTCGTTCCTGGCGTACGGATGGAAAAAAGAACCATGTCCGGTGGACAGCGTATCACCATCCGGGGATACGGCAACAATACCAACTTCAATGGTACAGGATACAAAGCCTACCTGAACGGCATTCCTGTAACCGATGCAGAAGGAACCACAATCCTGGATGATATTGACTTTTCCATCCTGGGTCGCGTGGAGGTTATTAAAGGGCCGTCATCCAGTTTATACGGCAGCGGCATTGGAGGCGTGCTGAAAATGTTTACGCTGAAACCATCCTCCCCCGGTACACATATTACACAGGAAGCCCTCGCCGGAAGCAATGGCCTGTTCCGAACCAATACCCGCCTGGAATATGCTGACCAGAAATCTGCGGTGATGCTGAATTACGGCCATCAGAACTACGACAGCTACCGTATCAACAGCGCATCAAAAAAAGATTTCGTTTCATTCATCGGTGATTTTTACGGCAATGAAAAGCAAACATTTTCCGTGTATGCAGCCTACAACAGCTCCAACGATCAACTCGCAGGGCAACTGGACAGTATACAGTTTGCACAGAAAAAAGATACCGGGGAAGTACCTTATCTGAAAAATCATGGCTATGTGGCTTTTGAAACTTATCGCGCAGGACTTTCCCATAACTATGCTTTTTCGTCTCATGTCAGTAATCTTACCAGTGCTTACTTCAGCGGATACAAGCAATCACAGGCCTTTGCAGTAGGGCTGTCTTCCAATACAGCACAGAATTTTGGGGCCCGTACAGCATTTGGACTGCACTTCACTGGCGGCACCATTACCTGGAATGGTACTATTGGCGCAGAATACCAGAAGACAAATTCCTTCAAAAAAAGTTACGGTCTTGCAGATAATGTACAAGGACCAATTAGTGGTGACCTGGAACTGGCCACTATGCAATACAGCATTTTCACGCAATGGGAAATAAAATTGCCTCAGGGCTTTGCAGTTACTGCCGGCGTAAGCAATAACTATATTGAATACGGCATAACAGACCGGTTAACCAATTCCGGTAATCCTTCCCACAAAGACCAGTCGGGTCATAAAACATTTACACCGGTAGTAACGCCGCAGCTTTCTCTGTTAAAAGCACTGACCCAAACGATCGCTATATATGCCGGCGTCAGTAAAGGTTATTCTCCTCCTACCTCCGGCCAGGTAGTGATTCCGCAGATCAGCCAGGTAAACACCGGGCTGCAGCCGGAAAAATCAACACAATATGAACTGGGTGCCAAAGGTAGTTTGCTGAATGAAAAACTCACATTCCAGGTGGCAGTATTTGATATGGAGATAAAAGATAAACTCACTTCACAGGCTATCACCGACAACAACGGAACGGTATTATACAGCGTTACCACCAATGCCGGCGGCCAGCAAAACCGTGGCATAGAAGCAGATCTGGCTTATAGCATCTCCTTTACCAAATCGGCGGCCTTCTCGCTGATACGCCCCTTTATCAGCTACACCTACTCCAACTTTACGTACAACGATTTCAAAAGCGACAATAACAATAACCCCAAAACCATTAACTACAACGGGAATAAGGCTTCCGGCATAGCACCTCATCTCTTCAATAGCGGAGCAGATGTTATCACTAAATGGGGTGTTTACCTGAATACCACTTTACAGTATGTAGACAAAATGCCTATCACATACGATAACAGGCATTACGCAGATGCCTATACGTTGTTACAGGCTAAACTGGGTTATAAACACCGTATTGGCAAACATATAGGTTTGGATGTATTTGCAGGCGGTAATAATCTCACCGGCAGCAAGTATTACACCATGGTATTCCTGAACGCCAACTTCAGCGGAGCAACGCCTAATATATACCTGCCAGGGCCTTACAAGGCAACCTGGTATGGAGGATTTAATCTGCACTATAAATTCTAATCATTCTTTAAACCGGAATACTACGTCATGAAACTAAAATATGTATTACCTGTAATCCTGGTCGTTATACTTACTTCCTGTGGCAGATTTGGCAACCCTAAAAGTGATATCACCGATACCCGCATTGTTTGTTTATCCAAGCAATACAACGAGGTAATTTATGCGTTGGGCGCTGAAAAAAACCTGGTAGCAGTAGACCTGTCCAGTACTTATCCACCGGCAATTAAATCGTTACCCACTGTGGGTTATCACCGGGCACTAAGTGCTGAAGGAATTATAGCACAGAACCCCACACTGGTGATACACGATAATAATATAGGGCCGGAACCCGTGATGCGGCAGCTGGAAAAAATGAAGATCCCGATGAAAACCTTTGCGGACAGTGTTTATACCATTGAGCAGGATAAAGCTATGATACGGCAGTTGGCCAGCTATTTTAAAAAAGAACCGCAGGCCGATAGTCTTTGTAAGCAATTAGATACGGAGATGAAACAAGCGCTTGCTAACGTTCACCAATACACCGACACGCCAAAAGTAGTGATTATTCATTTTGGTCGCGCCATGAATATTTACCTGGCCATTACGCAAAAAAGTACTGCCGGAAAAATGATTGGCTGGGCCGGCGGAATTATTCCTATTGGTGGAGACAAAGGCATGCAGCAGGTTTCAGCAGAAATGATTGCACAGGCGGACCCGGATGTTATTTTACTGACAGACTTTGGTTATGACAGGTTAGGCAGTGTTGAAAAGATAAAGGAACTGCCTGGCGTTGCCGGTACCAGGGCGGCACAAAGCAACCGGATTTTCAGGATAGAAGAGCATGACATCGTATACCTGGGGCCAAGGACTGGTGCTAATGTACTCGCCTTTCAAAAGCTGATACATGCCGTTAAGTAAACAGTACCGGGGGGTATATCCCCTGCTCACTGCATTGCTAATAGTAACAGTACTCCTGTCGGCCTGTTATGGTGCAGTAAACATCAGCACCGCAGAAATTGCCGGTGCCTTAAGCAAAACTTTTTCCGGTGGTGGGCCGCTCTCCCTGCACGAACGTATTTTTATGGAAATACGTTTGCCCCGGACCATCTTCTGTCTGCTGGCGGGTGCTGCGCTGGCTGTTGGCGGTGTATTGCTGCAGGCGCTTTTCAGGAATCCCATAGTGGAACCCGGATTAATAGGTACTTCCAGCGGGGCTGCTTTTGGCGCGGCACTTTATTTCGTACTGGGGTCAACGTTACATTTCAATGCCGGCGAATGGACACTTCCCCTGGCAGCATGCGCTGGTGCCATACTGGCCACCTTCCTGGTACTTGGCTTTTCAGAGAAAAAACAAACGGGTAAAACAGCGATTGTAACGCTATTGCTGACAGGCATTGCCATCAACGCATTATTCCTGAGTGGCACCGGCTTTCTCTCCTATATTGCCCGCGACCCGCAGGCGCGTTCTATTACTTTCTGGAACCTTGGCACCTTATCTGGCGCTAACTGGCATGCCGTTACCATTACAGGTATCGTACTCGCCATTTGCTTCTGGCGTGCCTTATCCTATACCAGCCAGTTAAACCTGCTGATACTGGGAGAAGAAGAAGCGATGCTGGCCGGCGTTTCGGTACAACGCTTAAAAAGGGAAGTATTAATCATCAATGTGGTCATGATTGCAGTCGTGACTGCCTTCACCGGCGTGATCAGTTTTGTAGGACTGGTAGTGCCACACTTTCTGCGAATATGGAAAGGCGCCGATAACCGTTACCTGGTCATTGGCAGCGCGCTCGCCGGCGCCGTGTTGCTCAGTCTCGCCGATGTGGCAGCAAGACTCCTTTTAAGGCCTGCAGAACTGCCTATCGGGATCGTTACTTCCGTTGCCGGCGTCCCCGTTTTCATCTTTTTACTGCGGAAAAAAAATTATTATTTCTGATGATACGGTTATCCAATATTACCTGTAAAGCAGACAGTAAAATTTTACTGCAGGAGATCAGTACTGATTTTGCGCCAGGCAAACTGCACCTGGTGATTGGACCTAATGGCGCCGGTAAATCCACCCTGCTGAAAGTAGCAGGCGGACAACTGGCTCCCGATGAAGGCATCGTTCAGTACCAGGACAAACTTGTAGCCACCCTCTCCTGCAAAGCGTTGGCACGTATCCGCGCATCACTTTCTCAACATATGGAATTATCCTTTCCATTAAAAGTAGCAGAAATAGTTATGATGGGCCGATACCCCCATATGAGTGGAGACTACAGCAGCAAAGACTTACAGTACTGCGGGGAAGCGTTACAGCTTTTTGACCTCGAACAGCTGGCAACGCGTGATTATATGAGTCTATCGGGCGGAGAAAAACAACGGGTTCACTTTGCGCGTATTATGGCCCAGATATGGGAGCCGGTACCGCGCTCCTGCCGTTACCTGTTACTGGACGAACCGCTTACTTTCCTGGATGTACATTATCAGTACCAGTTTATGCAGTTGTTGAAAACATTATTACAGCAGCAGGACCTGGTGGTAATAGGCGTAGTACATGATCTCAATATAGCGGCAAAATTTGCCGACAACCTCCTCCTCCTGCACCAGGGAAAGCTGGTATGCAGCGGCTCAAGAGAGGATGTACTAACCTCATCACATATACGAAAAGTATACCGGATGGAGCCTGAAATCTATGAATCAGCAGACAGGTATTTCCTTTTATTTTAAAAACGACTAACCAGAATATTGAACCAATTTAAACCCAACAGCCACAATGAAAAAAAAATCAGTCAGCATGCCGCTATGGCGCTACGTTTTGCTGGTAGCACTGTTGCTTACCACCTTCTCCGCAGGGGCACAACAAAATGCCCGGTCGAGTCAGAAACCCGCTCCCGAATGGATCAAAATGATGGATGATCCTAATGTTAACTTCTTCGTTATTGAGAAATCTTTTAACGACTACTGGAAAGGCAAAGAACTTCCGGTAGAAGAAGATGAAGTACTGGATGTAAAAAATAATTCTGAAAGAAAACGACGTTTTCTCGGGCTATTTAGAAGAAAGGAATCCGAAGCAAAAAAAGAAGGGGAACAATATGCATTTGAGTACAAAAAATACCAGTGGTGGCGTCGGCAGATGTTGCCCTATGTACAGCCAGACGGCACTATTCTCAATAAGGACCAACAGATCCAGATCTGGCGGCAGCAAAAGGAACTGAAAACAAATATTAACGCTAAACAGGCCAAAGACCAAAAAGAAAAAGACAGCAGCAGGACCAATTAATAACAGGCCCTCTATCCGAAAAATATTCCCCACCTCAATCTGTAATAACTGATATGTATATACGTAAATATCTATCACTGATTTTACCGGTATGCCTGCTGCTTTCGTCAGCTGCGTTTGCCCAGAATTACGGTAACTGGCGAAACATTGGCCCGGTATTATTTCCCGTTAATTCTTCCGGCCAGATCAATGGCATTGGCCGCGTCACACAAATGAAATTCCATCCTTCCAGTGCCAGCACCATCTACGCTACCAGTGTATGGGGGTTGTGGAAAAGTACTGATACCAGCAATACCTGGCAACTAATGGGTACTGATGAATTGCCTAAGGCTGCCTGTGCATCCGTATGTATTGATTATACCAACGACCAGGTAATGTACCTGGGCACCGGTGATCCCAACTATTACGGTACCTCTCTCGGCATTTATAAATCCACTGACGGCGGACAATCATGGCTGCCTGCCAACAGCAGTATCGGCAACCGTATGGCCCTGGAACTGCTGATGTCTCCATCGGATCACAATGTACTGGTGGCAGCTACCAATGATGGTATCTGGAAAACCACCAATGGCGGTGTTTCCTGGAATCAGCAACTGGCAGGTGGACAGTTTACCGACATGGTATTCAAAGCGTCTGCCAATACCAAAACCATATATGCAGTAACAACGGCTGGTGCTTTCTATACCTCCCCGGATATGGGAGATACCTGGACCCCGACTGTCCTCACGCTGCCGGCCAATGGCGCCAATGGCACCAGGGTGGCGGTAACTCCGGCAGACTCCAACCGGGTATATGTTACCATGGTGGGCTCCAACAACGGCGCCGCAGGTGGCGTTGTGTATCAGTCAACAAATGCCGGCGTTTCTTTTACCCAGGTGAAAGGAGATGTATCTCCTAACCTCAACGGATATACGAGTACCAGCACCGGTCAGGGAAATTATAACTACGGCATGTGCGCCGATCCTACCAATGCCAATACGGTGTATATAGTAGGACACCTGGTATGGAAAAGTACCAATGGTGGCAGCACCTGGACCCAAATGGAAGCTAACTGGGCCACCATGATCCATACCGACATGCATGGCATCAAAGTAGATCCTTACAATACCTCCAAACTGTTTAATTACAACGATGGCGGCGTATGGCTCAGCACCGACGGAGGTACCACCTGGGTACCCAAATGCAGCGGCCTGGCCACTTCTGAAGTGTATCATGCGTCCAATAGTCCTATCCGCAGAGATATGATCAGTATTGGCACCCAGGATAACGGAGAACTATATTATAAATACGCCGGCAATCCCTGGTTTACTAACAGAGGTGGCGACTGGGGCTCCAGATCTAACTTTGATTACAATACCAATAACCAGGTGTACTATTTCAACGGAAAAAGAAGAGCAGTGACCGGTGGCGATGCTACCTACAACCTGCCTTTTACCGGCACCAACAATATGCAGCTGGAATTCACCCCACAAAATGTAGCCATTGCTTTTGCTGCTGATACCGGCTTGTGGAGAAGTGCCAACATCACCGCGGCTTCTCCTGCCTGGACCAAACTGGTAAATAACACGGAAAAGATCAATGCCCTGCAGGTAAGTAATGCGAGTGCAAATGTGGTATACTACGTAACCACCAATCAAAAAGTATATCGCTCCCGTAATGCTACTGCTGCCACGCCTACATTCACCAGCGTGGCCGCTCCGGTAGCTACCAGTATAGCTGCCAGCGTTACTACCATCGCCAGCGATACCAATATCGTGTACCTCGCCTGCGGAAGTAAAGTGTACAGGTCTGCTGACCAGGGAAATACCTACACCGATATCAGTGGCTCTCTCCCTCCTGTGAATGTGATAAAACTACTGGAAGACCGCTACGCCACCAACGAATCTGTATATCTCGCTACGGCAAGAGGCGTTTATTATCGGAATAAAAACATGACCGATTGGTCACTCTACTCCATAGGACTACCTACAGTAGCAGATATTACAGATCTATTTGCCTACAATAACGGTGTAGCCGATAGCAGTGAATTGCGTGTAAGCTTTTACGGAAGAGGTGTATTTGGTACCAAGTTCAACAACCAGATTACACCATTAATCTCTTTTGCCTCTGTTAATGTAGGTACAACTGCTGCCGGCACCAACGTCTCCGGATGTAAGCCTTACACCGATTATACGCTCAACCTGTCAGTCAGTCCCGCTCCTGCCGGCAATGCCAACGTACAGCTGGTGGTGGGGCCTACGTCTTCGGCTATACGTGGTATTGACTATGATATCACCACTAATGGCAGCTTCACCACACCAGGTGATACCCTTATTTTCGCATCCGGTCAGGCAGCTGTACGCCCAGTTACCATCAGGGTATATGGCAGTAAAACGGATCCTATCAGTAAGTTTGCTCTTCTTACTTTCAACGTAACCGGCACAACAAATGCCATGGCCAATCCATCAGCGCAAACTGCCCGCATAAATATTACCTATCCGGATGCCTCTCCTGTAGGAGATACCGCATTGGTGAATCTGACGTATGGCAATGGTACCACCGGAGGAAGTGCGTCCAGTCCGTTCAATGGCACCCAATCCGATAAGAAGGCCCAGACCATTTATCCTGCCGATGAATTAAGGGCCGGCGGTATACAGAAAGGATACATTTACGCGGTGTCCTACCATGTAACTTCCAGGACAGTGACAACTACCAGCACCTTCCAGAATTTCAATGTAGCGATAGGTGCAACGCCACAAACAGCATTCACGGAAACCCTGTTCGATGCCAGTCCGCTTACAAGCGTATATTCCGGCAGCATCAGTGTTACCGATACCGGTTGGATACAGATACCGTTCTCCCAGCCTTACTACTGGGATGGCTACTCCAACCTCCTGATACAGTCCTGCTACAATAATACAGATGGCAATGACCAGGGAGACAACCTCGTTGCTTCTGTATCCGTGAGCGGTGCGAATCCTACCGCCTTCCAGCGGCAGACCAGTGGTGCCGGTTGTTCATTTAATGCGCCGGGATACGGCTCTACAAGACCTAACCTGATCATCAATACCAGGCCGTCTGTAACACCAGTAGCCAGCACATTGAATACCACTACCACCCAATATCTCGGACCCAATGCCACCGTATACTTTGCCGACACCAGTGGCAAAATCATTGCAAAGGTGCAAAACCAAAGCAGCTTTGATTATGGCTGCACCACGGTAAAAGTAGACCGTGCCGGTACCGGCGCCACTCAATTCTGGGACGCCACACCTGCACATTATCTCGCATCTAAGACAGTGAAAATAACACCTGCCAATAATAACGYGGCAGGCAAAGTAAGTGTAACCCTTTACTATAGCCCATCAGAAAAGTCAGGATGGGAAACTGCTACCGGCAAATCATGGGACAGTATACAGCTGGTGAAAGTTAAAAGCAACATCAGTAATGTAACGCCCGCCACGCCATCCCCGGATGGTCCGGGTACCATTGAGGTAGGCAGAGATACCAGCAGTAAAAAAGGCGCTACCATTTACTATGTAACGGCTACGTTTAATACTGGCCTGGGGGGTCTGGGTGTTGGTATCCCCGGTACACCGCCAGCATCGTCTGCCTGCAACACCCCTATACCACGCACGCAACTGAGGATTTATCAGTTCGACAGCCAGGAAACGGTTGGTGAAAGCGCGCCTGTTACCAATGTGATCGACGGCAACAACACTACCTTCTGGCATACACAATGGTATAACAGCACCGCTCCTATGCCACATTATGTAGCTGTCTACCTGGGTGGTGCATACAATCTCAGTAAGCTCACCTATGTACCAAGACAGGCAGCCGTTAATGGCCGCATCAATGCCTACCAGGTACATGTAAGTACAGATAGCATTAACTGGACACAAGTAGCCACCGGCAACTTTGTGAACAGCACGGCTTCACAGGATGTGGTATTCAGCCCTACAGTAAAAGCTAAATATGTAAAACTGGTAGCTACGTCAGAAGTGAATGGTAATGCATGGACTTCCGTTGGAGAACTGACCTTCACCGGTTGCCCTGATACTACCCTTGCGCCGATGATGCTGAAAACAACAATGGCTGCCGGGATTAACGTATACCCAACGATGTTACAACGCGGTCAAAGTATCAATATCCGGGATAAAGCGGCTGGCAACCTGGTCGTGAAGTTGTATGATATGAATGGCAGAATGATAAAGACACAGCGTATTACAGGCAGCGGCAAAATTAATACCAGCGACCTGCCTGCAGGTGTGTACATCTATAATATTTTCAATAGCAAGATAAGTACTGTTAAACAGGTAACGAGTGGAAAAATTGTGATAGCGAACTAATTGAAAATAAATGATATAAAAAGAGCTGCTTCAAAATTTGAAGCAGCTCTTTTTATTGTAATTAAATCTAAAAGGCGTATCCGGGGAAAATCACTTTAACCAATTTGCTCTGGCCACCTTGTCGGGATGTTCATAAAATAGCCTGCGGAGTTGAATCTCCCCATTACATGGCTTCTACGATCATCCAGGCTATTTTCGCGGGTCCTAAACCGGTCCTGTTTCTATTGGAAGTAATTGTAAAAGATTCACCCGGCGTGGAGGAGCTCACATTGACAATTAATACATAAAGGCTCGCAGGCCCAGACCCAATGGCTCCCTGCCCGCTTTGAGGCGTCAAAAATATACGGCTATTAGCAGTAAGCGCGGTGGTATTAACGGTGGCAGTATATTCGCCATCTGCAAGGTCTATGACCCCCATTCTTGCATCACTTGCACCTTCCTTTATCTTAATGACTTCTTTTGATTGGAAATGTGTTTCTGCATAATCTTTAAACAACAGCTCCCGCCAGTTACTCCACGCCGTTTTTGTATCGTCTTTAATTCTGAAGAAAACACCGTTAGGGCCCAGCAACTCGCCGTCCCAGTTAACGGCCATATCAAAACCTGTGGTCCCGTTGCCCACCATCAGGCCATTGTAGTAAAGTGTTGTTCCTCTTGATTGAAAAGCCTGGTCGGACAATGTGGGCATATCGATGCCGGAATAAATACCATATCCTACCACTTTATTCATAGGCCACTGTGCAAACGGAACAGCAGTACCGTTGGGAATAGTTTTATAATTGCTGCCAGCCAGATCATACCTGCTATCTCCCCATAAGCCCAGGTCTACTGTATCCTGGCCTGGAATAGAGAGCGCGTTGCCGGACATGTTTAACTGTAACTGCCGGAACTCTGTTCGTCCCTGTCCTTTATTAAAGAGAAAGCCGGGCACCTTCTGGGTCCTGTTTTCGAGGATTAACTCCGCCGTGTCACAAGTATTATAGATGCGGACACTGTCTGCGCGGATCTGGTAAACCGTTTGGCTAAATAATGAATGGCAGATAAAAATCAGTAGCAAAGTACTCAGCAAAGTTTTCATAGGAATAATAAGGGATTTGTTCAATTTCAGGCGATTAAGAAATAAGACAACATGGTGTACCAATGCAACGCATTGACACACTTCTATACAAAGTATTTACCGGGTTATAGATATTATGATGGGAGAAGCTTACCTGTTCTGTAGTATCAAAAACATTATAACTGCACCACGCAGCTATGATGAGTTGACAATCTTTGAGAACATTTACATTGATATCTAAAATTGGAGCGGTCGATAAAAATAATTGCTTCATTGTAAAAAGAAAGGGATCAATTACACAACAGTTGCTAAGCTGAACGCTTTACCACGCGCTGTTTAGCTCCCACAGGAAATAGGATCACGATTAACAAAATAAGTCTCCAAATCTAGGATATAATTTGAATTATTAAATGAATTCGTTGATCATGATTAACAAAATAATGGCCTAACTGATCTAGTAATGAATAAACGACCCCGCCCCGGCAAATCACCTCCGCTTTCTTTTTTAATGGCACATGATTGTACATTGCCATTAATAGCGTAAATTCAGGTAACACAACGTATCCATGAATGAACCTTTTTAGCCTGGCAAAGCTTAAATTGGGTCCATCACTACTTGCCTCTCTATTAGCAGGCTGTTTTATTTCCTTGGGAGCAAAGGCACAACAACTCAGAGCAGACTTTAATGCTACATCAACCAGTGATTGCGAACTGCTGCTAACAACATTTAGTGATAAATCGACAGGCCAGCCAATATCCTGGCAATGGGACTTCGGTAACGGATATACCTCTACCGAACAGCACCCCGGGGCTACCTATGTCAAACCCGGCATTTATACAGTATCCCTGACGGTAAAAGATGCGGCCGGACAATCTGCCACCATCACCAAAACAGGATTTATCACCGTAAGATCCAGACCTAAAGTGGATTTCACGGCAACAAACACAAGTGGCTGTGCACCGTTACAAACTATTTTTACAGATCAATCAGACCCGGTAAGCGGTACCTTACTTACCTATACCTGGGATTACGGAGATGGAACAACCGGCAGTGGCAAAAACAGTACGCACTCCTACCAGCAGGCAGGGAAATACCCCGTAACACTCATAGTTACCAACAGCTATCAATGCACCAGTTTTAAATTAGTGGATACCCTGGTGAAGGTAGCTCCTCCTATTGTGGCTGGCTTTAGCGTTGCCGATAAAATATTCTGTAAAGCACCTGCCACCATACAACTTACCAATACCTCCACCGGACCAGGCAACCTGGTGTACAACTGGTCTTTTGATGATGGAAGCACCTCTTCCCTAAAAGATCCCGGTACGCATACCTTTACCAGCAAGGGCCTCCACGGGGTTTCCCTCACCGTAACCAATGAACAGCATTGTACTGCCACTAAAAAAATAGCTGATATTAACGTAGCCGCATATACCACCAACTTCACCTTTCCGGCTCCGGTTTGTTCCAATACCCCAGGCACATTTGGCGGTGTATTTGCCACTACCGATCAGCTCCAGGTGGCCTGGGAAATAAACGGACAACCGGCATTGAACAATACAGATAATACTACTACCTACACCCCTTCTGCCGCGGGGCCACTAAATGTTAAGCTAACCGCTACTTATGGTAAATGTGTGGATGTGGTAGAAAAAAAGCTGGACGTAAAGCCATCTCCTGCTGCCAGCATAGGCGTAGTGGTACCACCTTTTTGTAACATGCCCGCTACCGCCAGGTTTACTGACAATGCCCCTGCCGCCGTTGCCTGGAAATGGGACTTTGGCGATGGTCAAACCTCCACCGGCAAACAACCTGCACATACCTATACTACAGCCGGAAATTATACCGCCACACTGATAACTACCAGCAAAGACGGCTGCATAGCTACCACTGACAGCAGCTTCAATATATCTCCGGTAAAAATAACAGCAGATGCAAAAAACAGAACTGGTTGTGAAGGACTGGTGACCACTTTCAGTGCCGTCACCAATAATGAAGACGTGATTAAAACCTACGAATGGGACTTTGGTGACGGCAGCCCGGCAGCTGCGCTGGCAACGCCTACCCATACCTATCATCATGCAGGCATCTACCCCGTTTACCTGACCTATACTACCGTCAACGGCTGTACGGGAAAAGTACAGACTGTCAATAATGTAGCGGTATATAAGAAACCGGTTCCCGCTTTCTTTTCACCGGATGCGCCGAAAATCTGCGGTAATAATCCGGCTACATTCAAGGATCAATCAGATATTGGTGACAACTGGCAATGGGATTTTGGAGATGGTGGCACCGGTACCGGCAAAAACACCACACATAGCTACCAACTACCCGGAACGTATACGGTACAAATGATTGTGGGTAATCATACCTGCTATGATACCCTTGTTAAAAAAGAATACATCACTGCTACCAACCCATTCCCACGATATGCTATCCGGCCGGTTGACTGTAACAAACGAACCACCATCGTTTTCGAGGATCATTCCATCGGTGCAGAATCCTGGCAATGGGATTGGGGCGATGGTACCGATACGGCCTATACTGTCGCCACTGCTACCTTAACCCACGTTTTTCCCGGCAGTGGTATTTACGAGGTGGCACTTACTACCAAAGACAGCCACTGTACCACACATGAAGGACTTAAGGTAACAGTAATTGCGCCTTCTCAGGTAGTGATCACTACAGATAAAACTACTTTATGCAGCAATGATTCGCTGAATGCGGCTATCACCAGCTACAACGCTGCTATCTATAAATCTGCCGGCTACAAATGGCTGGCCAATGGTGTAGACCAAAGTATCACTGATGATCAGCAAATATTCATTTACAAAAACCTGCCTCCCGGCAAAGAACTAATACAATTATCTGCAGAAAACCTGCAAGGCTGTATAGATCTCAGTAACATCATACCCGTAAATGTACGAGGCCCCGTTGCCGCGTTTAAGCTACCCGCCGCAAAGTGTGCAGGCAGCGAACTTACATTCACGGACATGACCAATATCACTCATAGCGCAGGCATTAGCCAATGGCAATGGGATTTCGGCGATGGTACCCCTGTTGCCACGTTCACAAAAGGCCCTTTCCTGCATACCTATAAACAACCAGGGAGTTATAACCCTATGCTGAAGGTAACAGACAAAGAAGGCTGTATCAGCTATGGCTATGATAATACCCTGCAGGTAAAAGGCCCCCACGCCGTATTTGATGCCAGCAGCTATCTTGTTAAACCAGGTACAGATGTATACTTCTACAACCACTCTACCGAAACCGGTGGCTCTATCACCAGTGTAAACTGGAGCTTTGGAGATGGCCATACCTCCACCGGCACCGGAACGGTCATCAACAATTACACCCTGTCGGGTACCCACCAGGTAGTATTGCAGGTGAAGGATAACAATGGCTGTGAAGACCACGCAGAAAAACAGGTAAGAGTATCTGCGGTTGGGGCCGACTTTACCTACAGTTCCATTTTTGCAAATGGTGGTAGCTGTGCCCCTATGATCTTCTTCTTTACCAATACTTCTCTCAGCTATGTTTCCAGCAACTGGAGTTTTGGAGATGGCACCAGTTCCACAGAAACAAATCCCATACATACCTATACGGAACCGGGACGCTATGTGGTGGTACTAACGGCTAAAGGCGAAGCGGGTGTAGAAGACAAATACATTGATACCATGGAAGTAAAAGGCCCCTATGCCGCTATAATAGCCAGTTCGGATGGTGGCTGCCTGGAAAAGGAAATTAAATTTAATGTTACCAACAATGGTGCGCAGGATTTCAGTTGGGATTTTACTGACGGTATTATCCTTCATACCACCGATCCGGTAGTGAAACATGTTTTCAAAACACCTGGTATCTATCAGCCCCGGTTGCTGCTCTCTGATGCTTCCGGCTGCAGAGGCAGTGCCCTGCTGCGCAGCCCTATTGTTATAGATAAACTGGATGTACAGTTAACGCCAACACCGGCTATTCTTTGTGGTAAAGGGACTGTGGCCTTCCACCCGGTATTCAATAGCTTTTCTATTGATCAGCTAGGCAAACCAGCTATCTATAAATGGGACTTTAATCCCTCACTGACACCCTCCAACGAAACAACTGCTACCCCATCTTTTTATATTCCTGCACCAGGCAAATATGATTTCAGTCTTACTACCACTACCGCCTATGGTTGCAAACAAACAGTCACTACTAACGTGAACGTATATACTAAGCCGGAAGCAAATATTGCCGGCCCGGGTAAAGTATGCGTGCAATCGCCCGCCAGTTTCAACGGCAGCGCCACCAACGACAATGGACTCACCTGGAACTGGAATTTTGGTAACGGGCAAACCTCGGCTGTCAGCAAGCCACCAGCGCAAACCTACTCCCAGCCTGGCCCCGTAGCCGTATCGCTTATTGTTACCAATACTGATGGATGTATTGATACGGCGAGGCACCTGTTGACCGTAAACCCGCTGCCCAATGCAAAAGCCACTTCACTGAGTGAATTTATTTGTCTTCATAACACTACCAGGCTGCAGGCCACCGGAGGCAGCACTTATGAATGGACGCCTGCTGTCGGGCTGGATAACCCATTGAGCGCAACGCCGGCGGCGAGCCCGGATACCAATACCACCTACCAGGTGAAAGTAACAGACATTAACGGGTGCATCAATACAGATCAGTTAACACTACAGGTACTTCAACCTTTTAAAATAACCGCAACACCGGATACCTCTCTTTGTTTGGGTGCAGTACTACCACTATCTGCTTCCGGAGCGGATTATTACAAATGGGAAGGCATGGGGTTGGCAAATCCGGATGCAGGTACTACCACGGCGACTTTAGCGAATACAGGTAACTACACCTACGCCGTGACGGGCTATGACAACAAAGGGTGCTTCTCTGATAAAACTTCCCTGCAGGTAATCGTAGCCCCTTACCCGTTAGTAAATGCAGGACCAGACCAGAACGCCCCGGCTGGCATGACGCTGCAGCTCACCGCTGCCGCCAGCAATGATGTTGTCAGCTACAAATGGTCTCCGCCCGAGGCGCTCCATTGCCCAACCTGTGCATCTATACAGGTGATTCCCAACCTTACTACCACCTACTCGGTGGAAGTGGAAAACAGGTATGGCTGTAAAGCAAAAGATGAGGTCACCATACATATCCTTTGCAATCAGGCCGCTATTTTTATGCCTAACGCATTTACACCTAACCAGGATGGACAAAACGACCGTGTATATCCCAAGGGTAAAGGCGTGAAAGAAATCGGGTACCTGCGTATTTATGATCGCTGGGGTAACCTCGTATTTGAAAATACACACTTCCAGATCAATGTGCCTGCTGCCGGCTGGGATGGGCGAAGAAATAACCAGGACGCCCCACTGGGAAGCTATATTTATTACATGCAAACTATCTGCGAAAATGGCGAAAAATTTGAGTTCAAAGGAAGTATTCTCCTGGTGAAATAAGTATGGCATTTAATTTTCGTGCGATCCGATCAGTGCTGTAAAATCGCAGCAGATTCCGTTAATTTTATTTTTTTCGGATAATGAATTACTACCAACGCATACTTACTTTCATTATTCGGCATTGTTACATCCTCATTCGTTTTAACCTAAATCACGATTTATGAAATCGACAAAGCAAAAAAAACTCCAATTGGGCAAAATCAAAATCGCAGATCTTAACAGCGTAAACCAGGAAAAAGGAAAAGGAGCTGGCAAGATCTGCCTGACTTCCATTGATGACACCAGTTGTCCTACCTGGTCCAGGATTAATTGCTGATGACTCCGCCTTCAGGCGAATCACAGCTATTTCTGCCAGGTACTTAAATATAAGGCCAGTATAAAGCACCGTTGCTTTATGCTGGCCTTACTATTTGGCTGGAAGCAGATGAATACAACACCATCACAAAATAAAATCCATCATTAAATTTGGTTTATATCGCAAACTATATTTACATTTGTTTTTAGAAAATAGCAAAGAGATGGACATCAGAGAGCATCATTTAGATCCGGCTCAGAGCCTGGAGGTGATCGCAGCAGTGATTGCACAGACTAAAGAAAACATAAAGGGGTATAGCTTTTTATACCTGCTTTGGGGTTGGCTGATTGCGATAGCCAGCTTTTCTTTTTTCCTCCTACAGCATTATACTTCCTTCAAATACTTTTTCCTTCCTTTCCCATTACTTGCTGTTACCGGCATTGTTATTTCCCTGTGGCGGCATAGTGCCATGCGTCACCAGTCCGAAACTTATATTGCCAGCTATCTTAAAAAACTGTGGCTGGTGCTGGGTATCAGCTTCGCATTGGTGATCTTTATCAATATTGTTGAAACCGCCACACCGTTTACATATACTTTATTGATTGGTGGTATCGGGACGTTGGTTTCCGGATTAGTACTTCGTTTTAAACCACTTGTATCAGGTGGCGTCTTATTCCTGCTTTTCTCGGTCATCAGTGTATTTACACCCGATAACTATAAACCTTTGCTGCAAGGCATTGCCGTGATTACAGGTTACCTTGTACCGGGGTACTTACTGAAATATTCCAGGACTTAAATTTACCGCTGAAATGTATAATGAATTAGATCCTGTTCTAAGTACTCCGGTAAGGCTGGCAATTATATCTGCATTGATTAAAATGAAACAGGCTGACTTCAGTTACCTGATGGAAATCACGAAAACAACTCAGGGCAACCTGAGTCATCAGATAAGGAAATTAAGCGAGGCAGAATATATAGAAGTGATAAAAACTTTTAAAGGAAACTATCCTCATACTATTTGCAAATTGACCACCAAAGGCAAGAAAGCTTTTGAGAAATATGTAGACGATATCAAAAAATATCTGCATTTATGAGAAACAAGCCACATACACATGATAGAACAGGCACCCTGGTTAGCCATGTGCCTGCATTGACATTTTTTTCAAGGTAGTTTCAGGGCGATATTTTTTTACCTTTTTAGTTTGCAACACAAACTACATTAACAGTAAAATGCTTACTCACAGTAAATATCCCGCTGAAAGGCTTTGAATAACTTTTCCATCATCATAAAAACAGTCATTATGTCTACCGCAAATCAAGTACATCATTCTCCTTATGAGCAGCACAGAGGGCCCAATCCGGGTGCACTCGCTATTGTATATACTACACTGTTTATAGCAAGCCTCATCATTTTCGGGGTATTGTCGCATGGTGCTGCCTTTCCCCGGCCGAACGGTTCCCTGGTGGATGCCCAACAGGTGTTTCTCCGGTTTCCGGATGCGATTAAATTCAATGCCCTTTTTCAGTTTGGGGCAGCGATACCGCTTGGCCTTTTTACCGCAACGGTGACGAGCCGGTTAAGTTTCCTGGGAGTAAATGCATCCGGTGTTAGCATTGCGATGTTTGGCGGTATAACTGCGTCCCTTTTTATTACTATTTCCGGCCTTTGCGGCTGGATAATGGCACAACCAGGTATAGCAGATGAGGTGCATGTCCTTCATGCTGTTCAACTTTTGAGCTTTGCCAGCGGCGGTATTGCTCATATTGTGGCACTTGGTTTACTGATGGCTGGTATATCTGTTCCCTGCCTGCTGGGAGGATACACCCCCAAATGGGTGGCCTGGTCAGGGCTGGTACTGGCGGGAATTGCCGAGCTATCTACGTTAAGCCTCGTTATTCCGGCAGCCGGGTATCTGCTTCCCCTTGCCCGCTTCGGATCTTACATCTGGCTGATCAGTACAGGATTTACCCTAACAAAACACAGGCAGGTAAACACTGCTCCATGATCTAATTAATCACCATTAACGGATAAAACATGAAAGATAAAGTTGTATTAATTACAGGAGCTACCTCAGGGCTGGGCGCAGCCGCCGCAAAGACTTTTGCGGCCCAGGGGGCCAAGGTTGTTTTCTGTGGAAGACGGACCAGAAAAGGATTAGCTATTGAAGCAGACATCCGCATAAAAGGTGGTGAAGCCACATTTATACAAACAGATGTTACCAACGAAGAACAGGTAGCGCACCTTGTAGCTGAAACAGTACGTTTATACGGCACTCCGGACGTTGCGTTTAATAATGCAGGCGCAAACTTATACTTCGGACCACTCGAAAATATGAGCAGTGAACAATTCGTGAACAATATGCAACTCAATCTCACTGGTATATTCCACGCGCTGAAATATGAAATAGTGGCTATGAAACAAACAGGCGGAAGTATCATCAATACCGCGAGTACCGCAGGCGTAAAGGGCGTGGCACAAGGCATCTCTGCCTATGTAGCTGCCAAACATGGCGTAATCGGCCTGACCAAAGCAGCAGCCCTGGAACAGGCCCGTAACCAGATCAGGATAAATGCATTAGTCATTAGCGCCATGGCTACAGAACAATGGTTGGCTGGAGTATACAAAACACCCGGCCTGTATGAAAAAATTGCAGCGGGTATGCCCAATGGCAAAATAGCCACCGTGGATGACATCCTACCTTTTCTTACTTTCCTGGCTTCAGATCAGTCTAAATTCATCACTGGTGCAGCCTTAGCTATCGATGGTGGCATAACAGCCGGCTAACAATCACGTTATGAATCCTTCACTTTAAAATAAACATCATGAATATCTTCGCATTATTCACTGCTACCGGCTGTGCGATGCTGATCTTTATCGTCGGCGCTTATGAGCGGATTTATCGTATGCCCAAATGGTTTGCTCATCCGCCGGAATCGTTTGGATTGATTACACCCCAAGCTAAAAAGTCAACCGTTTTCTGGATCCCCGCGCAGTTGCTGTTCATTGTTTCATTAATTACAGCGATCATCACCAACTGGAAATATCCCGAAGTTCGATGGTACCTGATCTTCGCATTTACCTGTTTTGCGGTAGTTGCCGGTTTAACCGGTGGTTATTTTGTAAGAGAGATACTGGCTTTTGCTAAAATGCCTGCTACCACTCCCCTTACGCCGGCGCTTGAAAAAAGAGCTGCGCAATGGTTGAAATGGACCACGACAAGAAATGTATTGCAGGCTGTTTCGCTTGGACTGCTGATTATTGCGCTTACTAAAATGCAATGATAAATCGGAACACGCACTATCACCCAAAAGGCTTGTAATCGCTGATTACAAGCCTTTTGGGTGATAGTGCGCGTCAAAACTTCGCTAGTAATATACAACGCCAGGTTCTCCATCTGTTTCAATAATTGTAACATTGCCTACCTGGTGTTCGCGCAATATTTTTACCCTGGGTTGAGTTTGATCATATGGCCCCCACACCTGCGCATATTTTACGCCATCTTCCATGATAATTTTTATAAAATTGTAATCATTTACAGGAACATCGTACTGCCAGAAAGCCAACTTCATTGTATAGGCTGTCTTCTCTTTGTCGCCATCCTGCATGGCAGAGAGCCGCATATTTTGCCCCGGCACAATAGTATTTGCCAGCATGCTGTTGTAGTTATAGGGTTTGTTCTTCACTTTTTCAAGGAAGGCCGCTTTACTGGTATTCTTCTCATAAGCCGCATTGCATGGTAAAAAAATGGTGTACTTCCTATCAGGAGAATTAATATACTGTAATACCGTGTCATAAACCGTTTTGTGGGTACTCAGATAATTGCCTCCGGCAAGCTCCGGGTAGCCACGCACCAGCGTATCCATATACGAAAATCCCGGATCTTGTTGTAACCATTGAGCCACGGTGCTGGCAGCATAGTTGGTTTGTCTTACTGGAAAGGGCGTCTCCGTTTTAAACAGGGGACCACTATAAGTTTGCCAGGAAAAGAAGCCGCTAACTGCATCTGCCGGTAATTTTACAAGAATAGTGTCTTTTCCTTTTCTTGATACAATCTGTACCTTTTTGGTACCAATAAAGATTGCATTGTTAGTTTCTGTATCACTAAAATTCTCTGTGTACAATTCAATGGTATCACCACCATAGGCTACAAGCGGGGCAAAGCTTTTTATCAGCGGTGTAGGTAGTACCACTATGTCCGGGCCATACACRCTGCTAAACTTTGTACCCTTGCTAAGGGTAACCATCACTTTGCCGTTTTGCACCTTTGCAGGTACCCTGATGGTGATGCTATCCGCAGATGAGCGTAGCATCTCCGATGGGCGTCCTGTTATAAATACTTCTGTAATTATGTCCTTTTGAACGAGGTTACTGCCGTATAAAGTAAGTTCATCACCAGCCTGTACAAAACCGGTACTTATTTTTTCAACTTTCACAGCGCCAATAACCATACCTTCACTGGGAGTATTGTCTTTCTTACAGGCAATCATGGTTGTTAAAACCAATCCGAAAATGCAGGAAAATATATGTATGCTTCTCATGGTATTTAAACTAAAAATTGGTGATGGTACTTAAGTTGATGGTTTTATTTACATTGCCATCTGCGGGGACACGATAGCCACGCAATATCATCGTATAGCACTTGCCCGCTTCCAGCGGAAACGATTTACGTACAAGGGTTCTTTCCACGCCAGCTTCATCTTTATACATAATGCGAATACCAGGCTTTATGTCCGGTGTTACGGCGGTATAATCCGTTGCCTTTCTGAAGCCAACGTCCTTAATAGCACCGATAAGAGTAGTATCTATTCTGAGGTATACAGTTCCCGCATCAGGACTAAGGTGTAGCAGTCTTATTTTAGCTTTGGCAGCATCGCGGGCTACGTCATCCTGTGTATACATGATGTTAAAAAAGCCAAGACTATCCAGCAGATAAACCGTATAATGTTTTTGATTCTCAAAAGGTAACAGCGTTTCAGAGATTTTAGCTGCATTTGCTGGTTGAGTAGTCGAATCGGTAAAGGCCATACGATAAAGGCCTGTATCAATAAACGAATACCTGGAGAAGTTGAAAGCACCTACCAACCCTGCCCCATTCTCATTATAACCACGGGTACCGTACAGGGAATTATTTACAAGTACCATACTGCTGGCACCATAAAAATCAGGTGAGCCATTGTACACCATCAAGTACGAAAGTGTAGGATACACGGGCATTCCAGCATCTTTACTACAGCCAGTTATTAAAATGGCGGAACATAAAATTATTATAAGGTATCTTTTCATTTGACTGTTTTGTTCTTGAATAAAGCTTGTGATTTATCTTTCTATCACCACTTTTACCATCCTTACGTCTACGCCGGCAGACACATTTTCATAACCGGCATACAGGTTGCCAAACTGATCAAATACAATACTGCTTAAGGTGCCAAGAATACAGTTGGTGCCTGGCTGTGTATATTTCATAAACTGCCGGTCTGAAGTGAATTCCGGAGGAAAGGCAGTAAATTTTGTCATTTGAGAAATAGTTTCGGACTGCAAATCCATTTTATAAATGGCGTTACGACCATAGAGTATATTCCCATCGTAATCAACATCAAATGTGCTAACAATCGAAAGCCCCACTTCTTTAAATGTACCGGTCGTATAATCTGTCCGTTGACCTTCCGGCAAGCCCACCACCGTAGACGCCTCTTTGGTATCCATGTTTACTTCTACAATGTTGGTTCCCCATCCGGCTCCCTCGCCCACTATATAAAATTTCCCGTTGCCTGCCTGAACCATACTGAGAGCGCCATACAAGCGTACTTCATCTCCAAATCCATCACTGTGCTCCGCAATCTCTGAGTAAAATATCACCGAATAGGTTTTATCATCTGTATCAACAAATTCGTAATACTCTCTATTGATCTTTCCCAGCACGGTTTGCACGCTTCCATCTTTTGCCAGCTTGCGAAGCAGGCTACCAGACTGAGTTCCTCCATCTATAAAATAGAGAATCCCTTGTTTGTCAAAAGTCAATGCGCGTGGGCTCCCGATCATTGCCGAATCTTTCGCCCCGTCTTCCAGCCCTCTGAAGCTCTTTTGATAATTGGAATAATAATAATCCACCGACCGGCCATTATTCCCGGCTAAGATCTCCACTTTACCCGTTGTTGGGTCTATACATTGAATAAGAGAATATAAGCTACGCAACCCGGTAATGGGGTCGGCTTCTATTGTAAATGAGTTGGTAAAATACAGTTTACCATCAGGCCCGGGTTTCATATCCAGTCCTGTTACCCCAATACTGTTAGTCGTTTCTGCACTAAGTTTCAAGGCAGCCCCGGTAGCAGCAAAGTAATTATTCCCTCCTCCTGCAATAGTGGTTACCATACCATCTTTCAGCCTGCGTATGCGATAGGAGCCATCACTCCGCTGATAGTCGAGAAAATAGAAACACTCCCGTTCTTTGTCGTAAGTAAGTTTTGCAGTGGTATTCACTACGGCGGTGCCAAATGGTCCATCTCTCAGCACTTCCGGAAAAGTATAATCAAAGGTCCCATCGTCCCGTTTCGTACTATCAGAGTACGCGATTAAATAAGGGACTACCAGCACTTTATTAGGCATCAGTATGTCGGGGCGCTTTACATTAAAATTCAGTGCGGGTTGTACGGCATCGTTTACACTAAAGTAAATACTGCCAGGACCTATTTTAGCCGCCTTAGGCACTACTATATCAAAAGTATCCATGGGAACGCTGAGGTTGTCATTCCTTCCCGGAACAGCTCCCACACGATGACCACGGCTTACCACAGGGGCTTCCACACCTGATACATATAGCTTGATAACAGCATCTGGCTGACCTATTTTAGCGTATACTGTAATGGTTTCATCTATCTGCGCCTCTTCAATATTCTTTGTATTTTTTACAACCTTAATAATACCTGATTCTTTATTCATGGCATCCAACCTTTCCTCAAATTTGGTACACGAAAAAAAGAATACAACCATGCTGCTGAATAGCAATGACAATATTTTTCCGTCTGCTTTTATATTCATAAAATGTTTCTGTTTAATTATCTTTTAAAAAATCATGTTCACCGCAAACGAGTAATAAGGGTGTTGGTAATACTTGCGGAAAATAAGATCTGAAGCCTCGTACAAGCCAGTACCCTGTTCAGGAATCGGCCTGGCCTGCTTATCATAGTGGTAGTTGTTTTTCCAGTCCTGGTAAAATAATACAGGAGCATTCAGTATATTCTGCACGCCTGCATTCATACTGAAAACTTTACTGATACGCTGTCTCCAGGTAATATCCAATTGATCCCGCCCTTTAAGCATAATATCGGCGTCCAATCGTTCGCCCTTGTTGGCGCCAACGGCATAAATGTAATCGCCTGCCCGGTTATAGGTAAATGATACTTTGGTACCTTTTGCTGCATCTTCGTAGTTAAGCGAAGCATTCAGCAGGTAAGGCGATTGTCCCTGCATGGGCCGGGAACGGGCGCCACTATAGCCTATGAACCGGGGCAACGGTGGCACATCCACGTTACTCTTAAACCAGCTGCCGTTTAAAACAGTAGATACTTTGCGGAAAAATCTGCCGGGTATAAAATCTAAATCTTTTCTTACTTCGGCTTCTATACCATATACCGTGGCTTTGCCGGTATTGGTATATACCAGCTGGTCAAATCCTTCGGAAAATATCTGCCGGAAACGTTCAATAGGTTTGTCGAGGTTTTTATAAAAGAAGCCAATGTTCATCATCTCGTTCCTGCGGCTGCTATTGGGATACCATTCCAATCGCAGTTCTGTATTGTGTATGTTTACCGTAGTCAGGTTAGGATTACCGGTGTAGGTTTCTTTATCTACATAGCTGGTATATTGCACAGGGGCGGCTTCCCGGAACTCAGGTCTGTTTAATGTTTTACCATAGCCAACACGAATAATGAAGTTACTATCTGCCTTATAAGAAATATTGATCGAAGGCAAAACGGAAGTGATAGGCTGATTAACCACCAGCGGATAGGCCGCCAGGCCATGCTCGTAACTGCCCAATATCCGGAAACGATTATGCTCGACCCTTACACCGCCCAACACGTTCAGACGATTATCCAACAGGTTTATATCCGTACTCAGGTAGCCGGCTGATATAACATTATCCGCATAGTACTGGTTGTTGGGAGTTGTTTTTTCCACCCATCGGTAGCCGGTACCATCTTCTCTGAACATGTCGGTATTAAAATAATGCTGCAGGTATTTTTCTTCTATACTGTGATTGGCCAAAACATTCCCATTTTCACCGGAAAGTTTGGAGCCATTAATAGCCAGGTTGGGATCATATAAATTGACGCCATTGAGCAATATAAAAGTTCGGTTACTAAAGTCCCGGGCCCTGGTTTCATGATAAACACCCGTTTTAAATCCCCAGGTATTATTAATGTGGTAATTAAAGTCGACGTTCCCCTGGTAGCTTTTTTCCTTTACATCGTTATATACTCTCGACAGCATATAATAAGAAACCACCTCGGTGCCCAGTATCCAGGGGCTTTGCTGCTGCATATTTCTGCTCAGCGTATAATCTCTGTTATCTGGTTCCTGTTTCTGTATACTGGAAAAACTTACATTGGCTTTAATTGTATTTCTTTTATCGGCCCCTAATAAATAGGTGCCCGCCAGTTGGCCGGAATACAAGCGATTTTCTACATAATACAGATTGGTATGCCTGTACTCATTACCCGGATAGTCGTCCAGCTGCAGGTAATCTTCCATTGCAATACGCTGGTTATTTACATTAAAAAAATTGCGAAGCTCCAGGGTTAACTTGTTGCTCACCTGCATTTCGTTGCTCTGTAATAAAGAAAGGCGGGCTGCGTGTATACCCTGCGTTATTTTACTATCGTGGTATTTGTACAGTGAGTTCTGCTCCGTTTCGCGCTGCTCATGCGTATTGGTGTAGGCAACGGTGGTCAGGTTTTTCAGGCTTCGTGCACCTATTTTCCATGCATCATAATAATTTATATTCAACCGCAGATCGGGTATGGCGTGGTAAGATTGATTAAGTGTATAAATGTTTTTGAACTGGCGTGAATACAAGGCATTTTCCGCAGGCGTAAGATGGTTAAACTTTTCTGCTCTTGGTATACCTTCGGGCAACTTACGGGTACCATCATCAAAACCTAAAAAATCGTATTTGCCACCAGTGTACGACCATACATCATTAAATGTGGAACCTGGCCGATACTGGGCGGAAAGCTGTATATCCACTTGTCGGGTCAGCTGGCTTTTCTTCGTATAAATTTTTACAAGTCCGCCGGAAAACTCACCGGGCAAATCGGCCGAAGGCGATTTGTATACTACCATTCGGTCAATGGCATTACTACTAAGCACATCATACGAAAAGGACCTGCTATCGGCATCAGTGGCGGGCGCCATGGCATCATTTAAAAAGGTGAGGTTGTACCGTTTACCAAGCCCCCGTACAATTACAAAGTTGTCGGGGGATATATTTACGCCTGATACCCGTTTTACCACCTCTGCGGCATCCCGGTCAAGGGTACGGGATATCTGCTCGTTGGAGATACCGGATATTACCGTTTGTGCCGAATAAATTTCGTTTACCAGTTGTGCATCCGTAGTATTGGCCACTCGTTTACTTTTTCTTGCCGTAATCACCACTCCCTTTATGTTAACCACATCTTCATTGCCCACCTGCATTTTTACATCTATTACCAGGCTTTTGTCGTCAGCCACCTTTATATTCTCTACCCTACCCTTTTTATATCCTACATAAGATACCAATAAAGTATAACTACCTGCCGTGATACCAGACAAACTGAAATTACCTTTTTCATCCGTGGTGGTATTATATGGTTTTCCATCAACACTAACCGTAGCACGGGCAAGCGGATCACCGTTTTCAAAATCCACCACTCTGCCGGTTATTTTGCCGGATGCTTTTTGAGGATAAGGAGCTTCTCTCTTTTTCTGATCGTTTGTATTTATCTTTTTTATAACGATCTTTTGATTTACTTCCTGCCATGCAAACCCGGTTCCTTCCAATAATGTTTTTAATATAACAGATAAAGGTTGGTTGGTATAAGTAGCGGTATGTTTTTTATTGATCTGTTTAAGTTCGTTGCCTTCATAGTAAAAACGAATACTTGTTTGGGCAGTTATCTTCTCTAAGCAATCTGCCAGGCTTTGTTCTTTAAAAGCGATAGTGATTTTTTGTTGTACCATTTCCTGCCCACTGGCTGAATAAGCCATACAAGCAATTGTAAAGAAACAGGTAATAACACCTCTCCATTGTTTTAGTACCCGTTCTTTACCACTACATAAAAATCTTTTCATTCCATTTTTAGTTTATTTTTGAAAAAAGATGTCCCTGTTTCATTGATGTCAATGAAATATCCCATGACCAAATGGGCATTTTAAAATATAACCGGGGGTTCGCGAGACGCTTCCGGTTTTTTTACCGATATATTTTTATTGTATTGGCATTTAATGGTTGATACTTTAACCCTGTTGAAATAGTAATAATATCCAGCATATCGGTGAGTGAATCCTTCGCCGTAAACTCACCCGTAAATACTTTTCCCTTCCCAACATCTGTTGACGACTGAATAACCAGGTGATATTGTTCCTCTAATATTTTCAATACTTCTGAGAGTGCTGTTGTTTCAAATACCAGGCGCTTGTCTATCCATCCGATCTGTCCTGCGGCGTCAATTTCCCCGATACTGGATTTTCCGTTAATCTTATTAAAACTAACTGCCTTGTTTGGTGTCAGGATAGCCAGTAATTGTTGCCGATGGCTGACATTTACCTTCCCTGTCAGTACGCTTACACCGGCGGCGCTGTCTTGCGGCTGATCATTGACTACAAAAGAGGTTCCGAGTACCTGTACATCTATACTTTTTGTATGCACCCAAAATGGTTGTGCCGGATTCCTGGTAACGCTGAAATATCCTTTACCATGAAGCACCACTTCTCTTAACTTCCCCCGGTATTTCCCGGGGTAGGTAAGACTGCTTTGAGGAGCAAGGGTGATCATGGTGCTATCGGGGAGCACGACCTGTTTTATGTCATAAATGCCGGTACTTACAGTTAATCTTGGGACGGGATCTACATAGTCCAGCAAATTATACCGGTATTGATAGCCCATATAGCCGGTTCCGGCAGCCAGTATAAACATAGCTGCAATGCGGATAAGGGGGTATTGCCATATTGAACGGCGTACAGCTGGAGTGATGCCTATACCGGTTCTTAGTTTACTTAAAATACGAGCTTCTGTTGCAACCCTTTCTGCTGACGATGACCAGGCAGCTTCGCTGTCTGTTTGCAGCAACCAGGTTTCCACCAGCCGTATTTCCTCCATAGTAGCGGTTCCTTGCCGGTATTTATGTAAGATTTGCTGTAGTTCGTGTAACTCCATGACAACCGTTTTATATATGCCCGATAAAGTGGCATTTTATCCCGGTCGTTTGTATTACCAAATTGTTATGAGTGGAGAATCAGCAGTAAAAMAAGGCTTTCTTTTACCAGGGGGCGTAAATTGCTGATGGCAATACTGAGTTGGTTCCTGACTGTTTTTTCAGTGATAGCGAGGGCTTTAGCTATTTCCTTAGGGCTTAACTGCTCTTCGCGGCTCAATCGGAAGATTCGTTGCATTTGCTCCGGCATATTTTGAATATGACCAGCAATTTCTTTGTCCATTTCTTTGGCCAACAGATTTTCCAGCGTTTCATTAAATGCCGGCAAAATATGTTCTTCCACATGTCCCAGTTTCTGATGATCCTTCATCATGGCTGTCAAATGATCTATTACTTCGTAACGAACAGCAGTAAACAGATAGTTGGAAAATGAACCTACAATGTTTTTGGTGGCCCGCTGCTCCCAGATATTCATAAAAACCTGCTGCACCACATCTTCCGCATCGGCCTTACTCTTAAGCCGGCTTTGTGCAAACAGGAATAGCTTTTCCCACATGCGGAGGTACAACGCTTCAAATGCGTTTATGTCATCGCACTTAATGCGTTCCAATAACTCTATATCCGTTAGCTCCGTGTACATGTTTGAAAGCAAGGCAGTTTGGGCCACGAAATTAGTCCATCCATGTTATTTCAATGTTAAGAAGCTGGCTACGGGATATTGCTGGCTTTCCCGGCAACAGGTCAGGGATAAGTTAAAAAAATCATAACAACATTCTACAACCATGGAATGAATAGAGGGCAAATCATAGTAATACGTTTATAGTTTATTGGGGGGAATTGTCATCCGTCAACTACATCTTCTCGCCCGGCCTACAACGGTAAGCAGATGTGTATTAGTCTCATATTTATAAAATTCATTGGTGAGTACAAATGACCATTACAAGCAGTTTCAACAGGTATTCGAGCAGTATTACAATCCACTTTGCAAATATGCTTTCAGCTTTATTAAAGAAAAGGAGATTTGTGAAGACATTGTACAGGATGTTTTTGCCAGGATCTGGGAAACCCGTAGAGATATTGTGATAGCTGAGGGGGTAAAATTTTATCTCTTCACAGCTGTCCGCAATAATTGTCTGACTTACCTTCGTAGGGAGCAGCGCCTGCCTGTTTATAGTCTCACAGAAATGGATATGGAAGATACCTGGCCTGCCACTGGTGTAGAGATCGGTTGTGGAGATGGCGTAAATTATAAAGCCTTGTTAACCCAGGGCATTGACCAACTCCCTCCCAAATGCAAGGAAGTATTTTTGTTAAGCCACCTGGGAGACCTCAGCAATCAACAGGTAGCAGATAACCTGGGCATATCCATTAAAACAGTGAATAACCAGCTATGGAAAGCATTGAAGTTTCTGAAAAACTTTGCTAAAAACATTCCCTGAGTAACTGTTTTCCTGTTTTTTTTGACGACCATAGGAATTTCACAAAAAATTATGTTTTATAACTGGGAGAGACAACATATGGAAGACTTACCTGATTATATGAAAAAGATACTACTAAGGCAGTTCCAGGGAGAGCCTGCCAAGGTAGATAATAAAATAATAAATGACTGGATGGCGCAGCATCCGGGACATAAACAGGACATAGCGCAGCTGATAGCCACCTGGCAGCTGTCGAATGAATTGTTGAAGGAGCCGGAATTCGATACTGCTGCCGCATGGAAAAAGCTTGATCAGCGCATTGTTGCAACGACAGAAAAAAAGAATGATACCTCCCGTTCCGTTTTCCGGATTCTCCCTCTCACCAAAGTTGTGATAGCAGCCGCTATTATAGCAGGGGTTATTTTCGCCGGTTGGTGGATGCAGCAACACCGGCAGGATGCTTTAACAACAGTGGCAGCTGTGACGGATCAACATTTATCCTTGCCCGATGGTAGTGTGGTGTGGTTGCGGAAAGGAGCTTCCATACGGTTTCCCAGGGTTTTTAATTCCCGTGAACGGAAAGTACGGTTAACAGGTGAAGCATTTTTCGATGTAAAACCGGCTAACAACCAGCCCTTTAAAGTAGAAACCAGCAAAGGATTGATTGAGGTATTAGGCACTTCTTTTCTGATAAATGCCGGCAGCCGTCAGGAAAGAGTAGCCGTAGTTACAGGAAAGGTGCTTTTTGCAGATAAAGATCATCCGCAAAAACGATGCATATTGACATCCAATGAAGAAGCCGTTTTTACAGGAACAGCATTTGAGCGGAAAACTTTTACAGACCACCATCTGCCATGGGAAGAAGAAGAATTAAGTTTCAAGGAAGCGCCATTAGAGCAGGTGGCCAAAACATTGACGATATATTACGATAGCCCTGTTAATATTGATACCATACTAACAAGCGGCGCCGGGCGCCTGACAATAACCGCCAGTTTTAAAAGCCAGGGGTTAAGACAGGTAGTGGAAGAAATCACAAAACTAACAGGGCTTCATTACAGGCATCAACAGGACAGCATTATTCTGTACTAATATTTTATTTGACTTATTGTAAGAGATATATCTCATAGAAATCGTGTTACATTTAACGACCTGCCGTCGCTACGGCATTGTTATGTCCTATCCTTCCGGCCATGGTTGCTGCCTGCTTTACTTCTACTCACCGCATTTCTTACGCATGCAACCATTGCAACTGCCCAACAACAGTCTTTAGTAAAGAAAAAGTTCTCCTGTCATCCTGCTACAGGGAATATTCCATTGTTATTGTCGAAGATCAGCAGCTATAGTGGAACTGTTATTGAGTACTCTACAAATTATCTTACTACAGATAGTATCTTTTCTATTGGAGAAGGTACGGTGACGCTGGGTGCTGTTCTGGGGAAGCTGCTGAACGGACAAAAAGTGAAGATTGAAGAAATCAATAACAAGATCATGCTGCTACCTTCCAGCATCGCCTTATCAGAGAAATTACCGGAGAAATATATCCTGTATGGATTTACGATGGAAGAAGGTAGTCTGGAGCCACTGGCGTATGCCTCTGTAAAAGATCTGGAGTCCGGTCAAATGTGCCAGTCTAACATGTTTGGCTACTACAGTATACTACTGCTGCCGGGCAAACACTACCTGGAGGTGAAACACAGCAAGATGCCACCCAGGATAATAGCCATATTTATAACGTCATCCACAAAGAACAATCTCGTTATTTCCCCCGTTAAACTTCCGGAGGTAACCGTTGATGCCGGCAATGCTTTACAACAGGATGGCGGCTCCCGGACGGATAAATACCTGACTGGTGCCTATAATAATTTTTTGGGAGAAAGTGATCCTGTCAGATCCCTGTACCTGATGCCGGGCAATGTTGAAACCCAGGAAACCACCGGCAAGCTCGTTGTCAGAGGAGGCGACCCTGATCAAAGTCTTTTCCTGCTGGATGGCAACCAGGTCTTTAATCCAAGCCACTTACTGGGAGAGATTTCTATCATTAACAATGCATCCGTAAAATCAATCAGGCAATATAAAAATGATTTTCCAAGCCGCTTTGATGGCGCCATATCTTCAGTAACAGAAGTAAATACCAGGGATGGGAACATGGATAAATGGACGGGAGAGGCCAGTGCTGGTTTACTTACAGGCGCATTGACCCTGGAAGGTCCCTTGCGCAAGGGACGCACAGCGCTCATGCTTTCCATGCGTAACAGCTGGTCCAATCCCCTGTTAGATATTCTGGATGACGACTATCGGCTCCGGTTTTATGATATTCATTTTAAGTTAACGCACATTATCGATGCGAACAATAAATTAATGCTTACCGGTTACCTGGGCAGAGACCACCTGAACCTGCGCCAGCATGACTATCAGAACCTGCAGGTGTGGGGAAACCGGCTGGCTACCGTTAACTGGAATCATCTTCTGGGCAAACGCTCTTTCGTTAATACCACATTGAATGTGAGTAATTATAATAACCTTGCAGGTATCAAATTTTCTGTGCTGAATGACAATACCGGAAAAGAAGAAGATAGCAAAGCATTCAGTAATTATGCCTCTATTGAAAGACTGGAAGCCAAGACACAATTTGAATATAATGCATTCTCTCAAGCCCGGTTAAGGTTTGGTGCAAAGGTTGCCCAAACCACCATAAAACCATTTAATACCAGCATCGCCACGGAGTTCCAGGAAGAAACAGACTACTACCAGCCTATGAAGCCGCTCCGCTTCAATGAATATGCTCTTTATATGGAAAACGAGTTCCGCATCGGCACAAATATATTGATAAGGCCAGGGCTTAATTATGCGATGTACAACTTCCGTAACTACCATCATCGTTCCCTGCAACCCAGGTTATTTGCCGCTTACCGGATCAATAAAGCCCAACAGGTTACTTTTTCGTATGCCCGGATGGTACAGTATCTCCACCAGGTCACCAGTCCTTTTCTGGGTATCAACAGCGAGTTCTGGGTACCAAGTACCGCGCTACTGCGTCCGGTAGAAAGTCATATGATCAATGCAGGTTATAATTTTAACGACAAAAAAGGACTTTTCCTTTCCGTAGATGCATACTATAAAACAATGCGAAACAATACCAATTTCGCAGAAAAAGGGAATATTTTTTACGATGAAGATGCCTGGGAAAAAGATATTCTTGCCGGAAAAGGCTGGAGTTATGGCGCAGAGCTACTCGCCCGGAAACAGGTTAACAAATGGCAGTTTCAGCTTTCTTACGCACTCACCTGGAGCCAGCGGCAATTTGCTGGTATCAATGAGGGAAAGAAATATCCCTTCCGTTATGATCGACGCCATAATTTAAATGCCGCTGTCAACTATAATCCACTCCCTAACTGGGATCTGGGCATAGTATGGTATTTTAGTTCCGGCGACCTGTTATTCCTTCCTCCGGGGATAGAGGAGGATTTTGATACCCCCACACCTCCCAATCCCGGCAACAAAGATCCTGACAACACCAATCCTTTCATCTTTGACAGATCAGGCTATCAGTTCAAACGTATCCCTCCTTATCATCGCCTGAATTTTAACACCAATTTCTCCTTCCATTCCGGCAAAACCCTGACACATAAAGTATCTGCCGGTGTGTATAATGCGTACCAGGCACGCAATAAATATATTTTAGATGTCTGGAACCTGCAAAATGATACCTACAATACCACCTTATCAGAAAACCGCCTCTTTGACMTTACTTTCTATTTGTCCTATACACTCCGGTTTTAATTTTTTCACGAAGACGTAGGAAGTTTTTACAATTAGCTGTTCTTACTATAGATATGGTTATGTTACCCCAAAATACAACTTTGCTCTAACTATAACCTACAGGTGTTCACCATGAAGGACCGGAGGCGTCGTAAAGGCGCCTCCTTATTTTTAATTAAGTTAGCACTCCTGCCTTACAACCAACCATCACAGGTAATTCTACAATTTTATCCAACAGCATACCGGAAGAAATCACGCAAACATTTCTGGTCTGGCAATGCTATCTTTTTTCTATCCGCAAAAGAAATGTTAAAGATCCATTTCTCTTTTCCTGGAGATAGGAATATGCATTGTATTCATGTTTCTACAGGGAGCAGATCATCATTTGATATCACCTAAATTTTTCTGTAAACTAAAAAATAATGAAAATGAGAAAAGCAGTTAACACTTCAAAAGCTGTAGCAGCATTCGTATTGGCAGGTGTATTCATCACAGCCTGCAAAAAGAAAACAGACCCCACACCAGGCGCGGAAATTTCCTATCTGCAGGTAATACATGCTTCTCCAAAGGCAGCGGAGATGCTGGTGAATATCAATCAAAAGAAAGCACTGCACAGAGTACAATACCTGTCTGCTCCCAAACCGTATGCTTCCATGCTGTCCGGCGCAAATCTCCCTGTCCAATTAACACTTGGCAGCAACATAGTAGCAGAAAATAAAATCACTTTTGAAAAAGCAGTTAACTATAGCTTGTTCATTTATGATACACTGAAAAATAATAAAGTAAAATTTGTTGTCTTAAAAGATGTGTTTACTAATCCAGGTGTTACAAAAATGAACATCCGTTTTCTCCATCTTTCGCCCAATACTTCCCCGGTAGACATCGACATCTTTAAGGGCAACGACAGCATCCGGCTGGAAAAAGCAAATGCGTTCATCGGAGACAATCCCAATACAACCGCACTTTCCACCTTTAAAGAGATTACCGCAGGAGACTATCGTGTAAAAGTAAAAGTACAGGTGGCTGGTAAACCGGTAACCCTGATTGACATACCTAAAATTCAGTTGACAGCACAGAAAACGGTGACCCTTTTCCTGAGAGGCCTTACCAACGGAACAGCCGGCAACGAAACCGGATTGCAGGTATGGCAACATAAATAAAGCAGGTACTCACAGTTCCCATGACAATTAACAATGGAATAATGAAACATATACAGGCACTATTGTATGGCGCAGTTTTACTGACGTCGTGTATAGAAAGAACAGCCCGGACACCCATCAGCAGTTGTGAATTGCATGGCGATACGGTGATAGTCAATCCGGAATCTGTTCTGGCGAAGAAAATACATATTGATACCATCACGGAACAACTGCTCCGCCAGCAGATGCCGGCCGTAGGAGTAGTAAAGGTGATTCCGAACCAATTTGCAGAAATAGCACCTGCATTTTCAGGAAGGGTCATGGCTGCCTATTTAAAGCTGGGGATGCGGGTTACCCCCCAAACACCACTGTTTACTGTTAGTTCACCCGATTTCATCACTGCTCAGAAAACATTCTTCCAGGCAAAAGAACAACTAGCCCTGGCAGCAAAGAAACTGGAGCGGCAACGTAATCTGGTGGCCAATGGCGTAGGTATACAACGAGAACTGGAAGAGGCCCAAATGAATTTTGATGTAGAGAAAAAAGAATATGAAAGTGCCAAACTGAGCATCCGGTTATTTAAAGCTGATCCGGAACAATTGATATTGGGACAACCTTTAATTATTTACGCTTCTATTGCAGGAGAAGTAGTAGAGAATAAAGTGGTGGTAGGTCAGCTAATTAAAAGTGATGGTGGCAGTGTAGCTGCCATCGCTGAATTATCCAAAGTGTGGGTAGCCGGTCATATCAAGGAAAAGGATATGGGTACCATCCGCGATCTGAGTCAATGCGAGATCTCCATTGCTGCATTGCCCGGCAAAACCGTGAAGGGAAAAATTTTTCACATCAATGAGTTGATGGAAGAAAGTTCCCGCAGTGTAGAAGTACTGATAGAATGTGAAAACCATGATCACCTGCTCAAGCCGGGCATGTTTGTGAATGTTGGTTTTACCAATGCTCCCTTACAGGCCATACTCATTGCCCCCAAAGCATTACTCCAGCAAAGTAATACGGCTTTTGTATTTAAACAGATTGCCGCCGGTAAATACATCCGTCAGGTGGTAGAAACAAACGGTATCCAGGAAAAAAAGGTAGTTGTAAAATCGGGGCTGTCGAAAAGCGAGACTATTATCAGCGATGGCGCCTATTACCTGCTGGACGCCAGATAGCACTTACGCATTAATCAAGAACAACATGATGAACCTGATTTATTTGACCATCAGAAAAAGATGGTTACTGATAGGCTTTTTTTTAATGCTGGCGCTGTTTGGCTATTACTCCTGGAAACAATTGTCAATAGAGGCATACCCGGATATAGCAGATGTAAGTGCGCAGATTATCACACAAGTGCCAGGCCTGGCAGCAGAGGAAATGGAGCAACAGATCACCATACCGGTGGAGAGAGTGTTGAATGGCTTGCCTGGCCTGAGTGTGATGCGTAGCAAGAGTACTTTTGGATTGTCTATTGTCACCATCGTTTTCCAGGATGGCTATGAAGATTACTGGGCACGCCAACGCATCAACGAAAAATTGAACACGCTGGCCCTCCCCTATGGCGCCAAACCGGGAATGGATCCACTGACTTCTCCCATCGGAGAAATCTACCGGTACGTTATAGAGAGTAAAGGCAATGACCTGCGGGAGCTTACAGATCTGCAAAACTGGGTGATCATCCCACGGTTAAAGCAGGAAGCTGGTGTGACCAATGTGACGAACTTCGGGGGAATTACCACACAATACCAGGTGGAGCTGGATCCTGCCAGGTTAGAACAGTACCAGCTATCTCTTACAGATATTCAATCTGCTATTGTCAATAATAACGCAAATGCAGGAGGAAGCATCCTTACCCAGGGGGATCTGGGCTATGTCATCCGCGGCATAGGGTTGGTTAAAACACTGGAAGGCCTTGGCGACCTGGTCATAAAAACTGAAAAGGGGGTTCCTATATTCTTAAAGGATGTAGGGGAAGTAAAATATGGTAACCTGGAACGCAAAAGCATCCTGGGCTTTACAGACAGGCAGGTAAATTACAACGAGAGCATTGAAGGCGTGGTGCAGTTATTAAAAGGTGAAAACCCTTCACTCGTATTACAGGGCGTACATCGTGCCATCGCCGATCTGAATAATAACCTGCTGCCCAAAGGCGTACGTATCCGTCCCTATATGGATCGCACAGAGTTGGTAAACACCACACTGAATACGGTTTCGCATACACTGCTGGAGGGCATGATGCTTGTAATCATAGTGCTCATTGTATTCCTCGGCAGCTGGCGCGGAGCGCTGATAGTGGCTATCACCATACCATTGGCGCTGTTGATCGCCTTCATCCTGATGTATTTTACCAACATTCCGGCCAATCTGCTTTCACTGGGTGCTATTGATTTCGGAATTATTGTGGATGGCGCCATTGTGATGATGGAAACTATCCTGAAGAAGCGGGAAGAAGATGAGATGGCTCCTTTAGAGGAGCTATCCATTGCACAACGGGCTGCACTTGTTGGCAAGCCGGTGTTGTTTGCCACCATTATCATCATTACCGCTTACCTGCCGCTGTTTGCCTTTGAAAGAGTGGAACGCAAGCTATTCACCCCGATGGCATTCACCGTCAGCTATGCCCTGGTAGGTGCATTGATTGTAGCCATGTTGCTGATACCCGGTCTGGCTTATGCCGTTTATCGGAAGCCCCGTAAATTGTATCATAACAAATGGCTGGAAAAATTATCCGCCCTTTACCTTGGCCGTATTCAGAAGATCATGAAGCGGCCGGGCCGGGTACTGTTTCCGCTCTCTCTTGTATTGATCAGTGCTGCCATACTTTCCGCCACGGTAGGAAAAGATTTTCTGCCATCACTGGATGAAGGTTCCATCTGGCTACAGGTGCAACTGCCCACTGGCATATCGCTGCAGAAATCAAAAGAAATGAGCGATTCATTGCGCGTGGCCACCATGAAACACCCTGAGATTACTTACATGATGGTGCATGCCGGCAGAAATGATGATGGCACCGATCCCTGGTCTGCCTCCCATTTTGAATGTTCTATAGGATTGAAGCCTTATAAAGACTGGCCCAAAGGCAAAACCAAAGCAGACCTCATAGATGAGCTGGGGGCTGAATACTCAGCCATGCCAGGTTATACAGTTGGATTCAGTCAGCCGATGATCGACAACGTGATGGACAGGATATCAGGAGCTCACAGTGAGCTGGTATTAAAGGTATATGGAGATGATTTTGCAGAAACCCGGCGGATAGCACAACAGGCACTGCAAACCCTGCGGAAAATAAAAGGTGCGGTAGATCTTTCGATAGACCAGGAACCACCGCTTCCTCAATTACAGATTAAAATCGACAGGGCTGCTGTTGCGCAGTACGGACTCAATGTTAATAACGTAGCAGAGCTGGTGGAAGTAGCCATTGGTGGCAAAGCAGTTTCCCAGCTTTTTACCGGCAACAAGGTATATGATATTACCTGCCGTTATAAAGAAGAAAGCAGGAATACACCAGAGAAGATTGCCAACTTGTTGCTACTCTCCCAAACCGGTGCCAGGATTCCCTTATCACAGGTAGCAACCATCAGTACTACCACAGGAGAAGGTACCATTACCCGTGAAATGAACAAAAGGCACTTAACAGTAAAACTTAACCTGCGGAATGTCGACTTGTCCTCTTTTATGGAGCAGGCCAGGAACAGTATTGAAAAAACGGTCACTTATGACCATGAGCAATACAGGATTGTGTGGGGAGGACAGTTTGAAAATCAAAAACGTGCATACGCAAAACTGGCGGTTATTGTTCCCATCACTCTGCTGTTTATGTTCTTCCTGCTATATGGTGCGTTCGGACGGTTCCGGCAGGCGGGCCTTATTCTCAGTATTGTACCATTGGCATTGTTTGGTGGCATGCTGGCGCTTAATGTCCGCGGCATGACCTTAAATGTATCATCTGCCGTTGGCTTTATTGCGTTGTTTGGTGTCGCTATTCAGAATGGGGTAATTATGATCTCCAACTTCAATGAATTGCGCATGCAGGGACAACCGCTGCTGGCTGCCGTAATAGCCGGTGCGGCCAACAGGTTCAGGCCTATATTGATGACAGCTACAGTAGCCGTGCTGGGTTTGTTGCCTGCCTCGCTGGCCACAGGAATAGGATCAGATGTTCAACGGCCACTGGCCACCGTGGTAGTATATGGCCTGTTGGCCGCCACCGTCATCACATTATTTGTATTACCTGCTTTATACTATATGCTTGAAAGCAAATGGGGCGCCACAGACTATCAGAAAAAGGATGAAAAAATATTAAAACAATGAACATGAAATATTGGGGCACCCTTTTATTACTTTCTTTAGCATTAGCAGGGAAAGCACAGATAAAAGATTCGTTGACCTATACCCGTTTTTTAACCGGTGTAAGTAATCACAACCTGCCGTATGTAACAGAGCAGTTCAATATCAACCTGGCAGAGGCCAGGTTGATATCCGCGAGGGTTTTCCCTGATCCTAACCTGTCATTCGGTTGGGTGGACAACGGGCAGAAAAGAATGAAAATGGGTTATGGATTTAATACTTCTGTCAGCTGGCTGCTGGAACTCGGAGGCAAAAGGCAAGCCCGCATTGGTCTCGCGCAAAGCCAGCTGGAGTTAACAGCGTCCCTGGTGGCCAACTATTACCGGCATCTCCGTGCAGACGCAACGCTGGCTTATCTGCAGGTATTGCTGAAGGAAAATTTACTCCAGGTGACCAGAGAATCCTACCAAAGCATGTTGAAATTTGCCAGGGCAGATAGCATCCGCTTTAAATTAGGAGAGATAAAAGAAGTAGATGCCCGCCAAAGTAAACTAGAGGCTGGCAACATGCTGAACACAGTATACAGTAATGAAGCTGCCCTCAACGCTGCCCAACTGCAACTCGCCATGCTGATGGGCAGGCAATCCGATACACTTTACTATCCGGTTCACCGCAGCCTCCAATTTGAACGGGATTTTAGTTTAAAAGAACTGATGAATACAGCTGTCGCCAACAGAGCCGATATCCTCGCCGCACTGAAGGATAAAGAAGTGGCTACCCGCATGGTTAAACTGGCACAGGCAAACCGGATACCTGATCTTGGACTGAACATAGGTGCGGCACAAAACACAGGAGCCACCAATGTGATTGCTCCTACTCCATCCACGAATGTTGTTTCGGCTGGCATTTCCATTCCACTGAAATTCTCCGGCAGGTACAGAGGGGAGCTACTCACGGCGCAATACAACGCCTCCCAGACTGCAGCACGTTACCAGCAGGCAGTGATACAGGTACAAACAGAAGTAGCCACCACCTATTACAATTACCTCTATGCCCGTAAACAAGTGGATCAATTCAATACCGGATTATTACAGGAGGCAGCTAAAGTGCTGGATGGCAAAATATATAGTTACCGCTCCGGCGAAATCAATCTGCTGGAAGTATTAAATGCACAACGCACCTACAATAGTATCAGACAAAACTATTTCGAAGCATTAAACGGATATGCCACTGCCTTAGTTGAAATGGAAAGAGCAGCGGGGATCTGGGATATTAATTTATAAACTTATTACATGAAACACGTTTTAGTGATACTATGCTTCTTTGCTACACTGCAACCGGCTTCCTCACAGCAGGACAGCACCAGGTGGCCAGCGGCCCCCCGATACAGGGAAGTATCTTTTGGATTACTGGCCGGGATTTCGTCCAGTTCACTTAATGGCAAAGATCTCCATCTGTTGTCAACCGGTGGTTGGGTGAGGCCTTTATCCGGCATATTTGCAGGCATAGTAGTCAACTCCAGGCTCGGAAAGCATGTTGGATTAAAAACGGAACTAGCCATCGGCCAAAGTGGCGCTGTATTACATCAGCTGGACAGTTCTACCCAACAGCCCTATAACAGTCGCTTCAAAAGTACTTACCTGTTCATACAACCCATTAACCCTACCATTTATTTCCACGGATTCCGGTTGTCTGCCGGACCTTATCTGAGTGGACTCCTCAGTGCCAGCATGGAGCGCAAAGGCAGTGATGGCAAAATATTTACTGATAAAAATATTTTCGGCACCCCTACCTCCTCCGGAGGATTCCGTTATAAAATAGATGCAGGCATAGTGATAGCACTAAATTACGAATTTAAAAACGGATTTAACATAGGCGCCAGTTACAGCAGAGGGTTTGTTCCGGTAATGGAAGATCCCCGGGTACAAACGCAATGGAAGGTGTATAACCAACAATTGAATTGCTTTCTCGGTTATAACTGGAAGAAAAAATAAAACGGACTGATATTTTACGCAGGCAATAATTTAAAACTCATTTACTCATTAAGATAGGATAGTATGACAGTAAGATTCTTTGTTATTCTCTCCGCAATCACGTTAGGCGCCTTCCCCTATATGGTATCATGCCCAAAGCGGGAAAAAGTGCTCCCTTTCCCTGCTAACAAACATGCGCTGGATACCAGTAAGTATAGTCTTGTATTTGAAGACAACTTTTCCGGCAACCTTGATAAATGGAATATCTGGACAGGTGGGGCTTATAATGATGAACTGCAATACTACCGGGAGGATAATTTAAAATTGCAAAATGGTATTTTAGCAATTAATGCAAGAAAAGAAAATGCAACCGGCCCCGAAGTACCTGGCAGTACTGATCTCAAAAATTTCGACTACACTTCAGGGCGGATAGAATCGAAGTTTGAATTTAATGCAGCTGTCTCCACGGGGGGTATAAGGATAAGTGCGGGCATCAGGCTCGCACCAGGATATGGCATGTGGCCAGCCTTCTGGACATATGGTGATCCCTGGCCCACACATGGTGAGATCGACATACTGGAAGCTACCGGTGAGGGACAAAGCTATACAACCGACTATTTTTATGGTAAAAAACCAGGAAAAGTACAAACTGACGATGACCTCACCGTTAAAACGATTACCAGCAGCACTGACCTCACCAAAGACACTCACCTCTATGAAGTTGAATGGACACAACATCCTCTCACTTACTATTTGGATGGACGGATAGTTGACCAGAAACTATCAACGGATCCTGGCGGGGAGTACATCTCTTCTTTTTATAATAAGCTTCAGCACGTGACACTGAATCTGGCCGTAGGTGGCAGGATGTTCGGTAGCAATTTTGATCCCTCCCGGATTAAAACGGGGACTATGTATGTAGACTGGGTCCGCATTTATAAGATAAAATAATCCTTATCCTGTATGCAGAATCCACAGATATAACCTTTACTAAAAAACGCCATTCACTTAGTGAAGCTTACCATTGGCCCAGGCAATAAACAAAGTATTAATATTTGAATTGATGGCCTGTTTGTATGCCTGGTTTACAACTGTCAGCCAATTAGTACCCGCCAGATCAGCGGAGCCATATTTTTCTTTGTATTGTTCCCGCGTTGTGCTAATTATTCTTGCAAATTTACCGGTGCCTTTGATATTCGCTTCATTAATCTGGCTGATATCAATGACGTCATTCTTTTTTAGGAATACCGTAACACCATCTTTAAAGAAATAGGCCTTAAATCCCGTGCCATCCATATCTTCATACACAATACCAAGAACCGGAAATTGCCCTCCGGAGGCTGATCTGACAGATTGAATAATAAGGTCTGTATTCTTTTTCTCCAGCTTACCGGTGGTAATTACACAGGTCGAAATAATCCAGGAAGCCAGTTTTTTTGAATCCGGATTGAGCATATAAACTTCAGCCGTTAATGCTCCTTTGATTTTATCTTTGACAGCGTATTTGTACAGAGCAACATTCACGCCTTCCCATCCTTTCAATGTATCAGTTGTACTGATCAGATGTTGCTCCATATACCTGGTCTTAATAATCTGTTTTTCTACACGTCCGGAAATAACGCTCAGACTATCTCTTAAATAGGTATCCAGAGCGGCATTCTCCTGTGAATAACAAGTGAGGGCGGCGTTCAAAAAAGCAATCGCCAATATGATTGTTTTCATACTTATAAATTTAGGGTATTAAATATTTTCTCGATGCCCTTGCGATAATATTTTCCGCCAAGATGATTGTATCCCTTTTCTGCGATGTCAAAAGCATATTGCAGCGAGGCTTCTCTTTCTGATAAAATATTATTACGGATGTTTTCCCGGTATCTCTCTGCAGCACCGATATACCTTTTACCTAATAAAATTTTATATACCAGGTATTGAATACATGCTGGTCTATCTGTAAAAACACGATACCTGTTATCTACCCGAATTGATTCATTAAAAATAACCCGGTTTTCGCCCAACCTTTTTAAAGCTTTATTATTCACGCCTTCACTTGGCTGCCCCCTTAATACATAGGCTGCAATGGTATCCCTGGTAAAAACTTTTATTCCAAACAGATTGTTCGCATAATAAGCGGTCCTGGTAAACCCATATCCACTTTCCGCAATAGCCATGGCTAAAATAGTCTTTGCCGGTAGTTTTTCTTTATTACATACTGAATCAATAAAGCCGCTGACGGATTCAATAAATTGCGCCTTTTCGATTGCCGCAGGATGATCAATGGCGCTGAGATAGCAATTATCATTTCTACCATTCACAGCATCTTCATTGGGTGTAGGAGGAAATTTGACAGTCTGGGCGGAAACAGTAAACACGACAAAAGTACTGAATGCCAACAATAGGACTTGTTTCATATTTCTGATTTTGGGGTCACGAAGTAAGAAAACAACTTAATACAGGGGGTTGAGTTTATAAAACCTCTGGCATAAAGGTATAAAAAATACATCAACAATACATGGATACGCTTAAACACGCGGAAAATCGTTTCCCTGTAACTAAACGTTAATCAGAAATCATTTAATTCATCAGTAGCAGGTAACTTCCTGTAATTCAGCAGGACAGGTCATAGCATCAATTAACCCGATGGCTTACCTATCATTTAGCAATGATCTCATCAAACATCCGGGAGGTAATATCTGACAATCCATGGTGGCCAATAATACGCTTATACGACAATTTATTTCTTTTCAGATACTGATAAAATTCCCTTGAAACGGGTATGGCAGGAATCAGTGTAGCGTCCTCTGGAAGAGATAACAGATCTCCTTCAAAAATGATGGACTCCTTTGGCAGGTACATAAAAGACAAGCCCTGTGCGTGGCTATTAGGCACTTCAAATAAATCGATGCGGTGTTTACTGTCACTGATAATTTTGTGATCTTTAAAAAAAACAAACGTGGGAGTTGTTCCGGCCAACAGGTCCCGTATAGGCTTTTCCATTGATGGCGTGCAAATAATGCCGGCGCCTTCGGCTATCAATTTACGAATACCGGCAATATGGTCCTTATGAAAATGTGAAAGATGCACATATTTGATGGGCTTACCAGGCAGCGTCTGATGAATCAATGCAATCACCGATCCGGTAACCTCTGCTGAAACCGGCGCTTCTGTGACCACTACATAATCTTCCATGTTGATGAAAATTACGTTCCTGTCATCATCTACTTTTTCTACTAAAAAAATGTCCGGTGCAATTTCTTTTGCTATGAGCGGCTTATTTATTTCTTCTTCCACATGATAACCTACCGGTAAATCAAATGTCCCGGGCGTAACCGCATCATTGATACYGAAAGTTGTTAAATGATCTGTAAAAACAGGCTTGTMATTTAATAGTTGCCTTACCATTTGGGGAACCCAATAACCATTAACACGGGTGTATTCATCAAAGTACTGCGTGCTGACATTATTACCCGCTATGCTGCTGTTTTTATGTAATTGCCCTGTTTGCGCATCCAGCCATAATTCCTGTGATCCCGATTTTAAAGTCCGGCGAATAACCACCTCCTGTGCAACATGTTCCAATTGCAGTGCATCCTGACTATTTAAAGCTTCTTCTAAAATATAATAAGGGATGTTGGCAAGTGCATTCTGGTAATTACTGTTGTAGAAGGAACTATTCAGTTTAAAAAGCGATTTACCTGTTCGTGATCCGACTACATCATATACATAGAATATCGAATCCCGGCCAATACGGATAGTATTAAAAGTATAACCTCCAGGGTAATGACTGACCGAATGATGCATATAGCGATTGTTCACCACGTCCACACTGATTTCATATGTATCTTTTTCCTCCTTTGGATGATTGTAGTCATAGCTTTGGAAGGGATTATAGATATCCCGGTTTGTGGCGTACTTAAAAGCTTTGACTGCGTCCCATTGCCCATTGGACCTCATTGCCCAACGTATAAATTCAGTGGGTTGCTGTGCTATTGAAACAATAGGAAAAAGCACTAAAATAAGAAGGTAGTATTTCATAAATAATTTCTTACCGGCAAAGCTAAAATATAAGAGCCGGCTGCCATGTGCAGAAATTATCATTTCTTGTTCCTGGAGGTATCAGGAGAAACACCATACCACTTTTTGAATACACGGCAAAAAGCACTGACATTTTCAAAACCGCACATCCATGTTATTTGCTGAATGGAAAGAGTGCTATCCTTCAATAATGCAACCGCATGTTCCAGCCGGATCCGGGTTAAATACTGATGCGGTGTAGTCTGAAATACGTTCCTGAACTGGCGTATCAGTTGCGGGGCAGACAAACAGGACAGACTACTCAATACGTCCAGATCTATATCTTCATTAAACGTTGAATGCAGTACATCCTTCGCTACACAAAGACGCTTATAAATTTCAGTTCTTGTTCCTGACTTGACTGCATCGACCCTTTTTGTCCGTACTTTTTCGTTTGTTTGTTGGGCAATCAGATGACGCAGTAAGTAGGTGAGCAGTTCATCTGCGCTGCTTTTATTATATCCGCACTCATCCAGATGATTTATTAGCCGACTTATTCTTTGCTGAAATAACAGGTCTGCGGTGTAAAGGGTTTGATGAAATTCCGGGAGTATACTTGTGGCAGCTGGACCATCCAGTAACTTTTCTTCCGTGTTCATACTATCGTAAAACACCTCCGAGGCAAATTCTCTCTTAAAAAAAACAGCAAGACTTTTAACTTTCTCATAACTATTTATGCTGCTGGAATAAGATTGATCTTCGTTCAGCATCAAAAATTGCGCGGGCCTCACTGCAATGTCGACATTATTCACACGATACCACTCCTCCCCGCTTAAAACTGCTTTAAGAGAAAGGCAACCTACATGATCTTCACAATAGCTTTTACTAACAGTTGCGTTAAAGATAATATTATGCTTACTGAATTTACTAAAATGCAATTGTTCATCGAAACCAGGCGCTGTATGATCCGGAAGCGTTTTAAAATACATACTTTTTAAATTATGCCCGTTAGGAATCCAATTTTCTTAAACTCTCTTCCGATAAGATAGTGTTTTCAAGAATGCTGTTGGCTAAATATCGAAATATATATAAAGATATCAAAACTTCTAAATTATCAGGATTCGATGTTCAACTTTAGTGGCGTACTTATCTGTTTGCTTCAAAAGCAAATTTGTCATGATTGGGAAGTAGCCTCCTATGAGATAATACCGCAGTAATATCTGCTAATTTTCAGGAACCGATTTTTAATTACTTCGACACCACCGGTTGACCGTATCACAGACCTAAAACAACCTGATGAAGCCATATTCTTTACCAGTAGCCCATATCACTCCTGTATTCTATTCACCTTCATAAAAATCTAAACATGAAAAAGTTAACATTGTTTATTGCCATGCTGCTTACGGTACAACTCATGTCTGCAGCTACCAACCCACACACAAAGAAAAATCCCGTTGTAAAGAAGACTGCTGTTTCCACTGATGTACATGGCCGTCGTTCTGCTTCTATTGTTGTTAGCGGCATCTATATCTACCGTGATGGCGATTATGAAACAATAAGCCCGCTATGTAGCATTCTCTCTACAGCTAAGGCGTATGTTATTAATCAGAACACGAACACATACAATTATATAAGTTGTCCGTCATCCAGTACTAATGTGGTTGTTTCAGTGGGAGATAAGATAGAGCTGAGATACAAACCACTTTCCGGTGGCCACGGTGATCCCGCCAGAAGCGGTTATTACATCATTACCCAGGAAGATATAAATAACGGGGCGGTAGAGCTAAGTATAGGATTTACTAATAATCAGCACCTGCAAAAATAACAGGCACCTGTAATACTTATTTATTTTCAAGTGTCGCGCTGCTATTAATGGTATCTGCATTATGAGCGGCATTGAACTAAAAAGGAAAAAAGACAACCCTTTTCAGAAAGGATTGTCTTTTTTTCTTTTACCGCGAAATAGTGCAGGCTTATCCGCAATTTGTCTATTCTGGTAATTAATAATAAAAGTACCTTGCCTGTTATTATTATACAATGAAACACAAGCCGTCAATACCTGTATATCATCTACGCGAACGTGCGGCCAGGAACTTTCACCTGTTTACTTTTGATGAATACCCCGGCATTTCACACTGGAACCAGGCCCACCGGGATGACCACTACCTCTTGTTAATTCTGATACAATATTGGCTTTGGAGAAATGTCATTGTACCCGAACCTTATTATCAGTGTTTCCTCCTGTTTTCATATTCTCCCTGGCAGACACCGGCAAAAAGCATGGCAAATTCGTCTTTCCGAAAAAAAAATAAAAATACACGTTAGGGGTATCCCTATTGCACAAACGTCTATTATAAAATAACAAGACACCACCAATTTAAAACACTGTTATAACCAGTAAGTTATAGGAAGCAATAGTATCACTGTTACATGGCAGTCAACATTTTTTGGTCAGATCTATTAAAAAAATACAGAACGCTGCATACAGCAGGAATAGCGCTGAGCTGAAGGCAGATACGGATATTATCCAATGCCGTTACCCGACAGTCAGTATCGCCTATTTTTGAGTATAAGCCCCATTTGTTCTTATGCAAAACTATCCGAAGCAAGCAAAAAAAAATTTACCCTCATCAGCTATTACCATCACCAGTTTGGGGAAGCGTATATTATGCAGTGTCAGACCTGTTATTGCGGCACTTGGCATGACGGCCTTAACCGTCTGCCTATGCCTGCTGTCTAATACCGCATCGGGGTATGTATATGGAGAGCATAAACTCATTGGAGACAAAGCCTTTTACAGGATAATGCAATCCATAAAAAACGAACCCGGCAGTGCAAAGCTGTTGCAATACCTGGAAAACCTGACCAGCCTGCAGGGCAACTATTACAACCTGACTGGTCTTTCTGCATCTGGCGCCTCTGCGGTAACTTATGGCACCATCAACGGTCTTGCCGGTGACCACCAGAGCGACCCCGTTTTACTGGAAGCGCAACTGAGGGATTCCGGCTCCATCATTCAGAAGATCATCGCCCTGCATCAAAAATACCTGGACAAGGGCATGAAAGCCGCCCCCGATGGAGAGCTGGTATCGTTGGATCTTAACTATGCCCTGGCAGCCACCGGCAACCTGTCGCATTTTTATGCCTATGGTAAAACGTTTCCTGACCACCTGAAAAACTTTGACGCCGATAAGATACGGGAAGCCACCACCTGGTCTAACCTCGCCGCCCTAACGAAAAGCCTGGGGCATACCAATGCCATCCGGATGTATGTAAGCCTTCACCTCGTAGCCCTTACACTTGCTGAGATGAGCGGCAGAAAAGCCCGCCAGGATGATGCCGATGCACATGCCCTGCTGCAGAGCGCCATCTTCATCAATGCTTTTGCTGATCACTTCCTGGAAGATGCCTTCTCCGCGGGTCACCTTATTGTGAACCGTACCATTGCGGAATCATTTACCAACAACAAAGCATTGCATGATTTTTATTGTGAAAATGGAACCAGTGTGGTAAACAGGAAAGGAGAAATATGGTATACTTATGGCGATGGAAAGTTTGAGGAAAATACAACCGCAGGTGAAAGGGCCATCGCTGCAGTCACCCTTTCCATACAAGATCTTTTTACGGCATTTAACGAAGCCGCCGGCAACAACCGCTACGTGGGCTTCCTGGACCGTATACCACAGAATAAACCGGATCAGGCCATGTACCTTATCCGCAACATCCCCGCCCTTTCTTACGTGCCCATACCCTATAACTCAAAGCTGGACGGACTCATGGCAAAAGGTGTTACTATTACAGTACCCATCAGGAAGGCTAATCAGCTGCTTTACTACCGCAATTTCATCCGGAGCAGGGTCGGCAATTCTATCGTGATCGGTACACAAAATGAAGTTACCAACACTGAATCCTTCCGTGGTTTTGAAATAAGAGTCAATGCCTTCAACTTCAGCAAACGATATAAGTACAACTCCAAGGGTGGTAAAAAAGGAATGCTTGATTACTGGCACGGCTATACGGCCTCATATGATTATATGAAGTACAACAACGACCCCGAAAAAGAAAAAAGTTACCAGGTCGCTGCCGGCATCAGAAGCAACTTCGATTACTGGCTGAGTGAAAAAAGATTCCTTGGCATGTACACCTACCTGGAAACAGGCGTCCGCTTCCAGCACCGTAAACCAGACCTGGTATTTATACCTTCCGTAGGTATCCATCTCGGCTCCCTTTTCAACATCAACTACTACAGCATGCCCGGCTGGCTGCGCATACCCGCTATGTATCTCCTGCCGCTGAAAGTACGTGCAGGCTCTATCCTCTCCCTGAAAGATAAACCCGTAAACTTCGCGGAAATAGAGTTGGATTTGTTTTTATAAATGGAAAACGCAGAGACTTAATTGCCGGTCACACCGGAACGGCTGCCCTCACAGCCGTATAAAAGATGACGGCGAAGACGATAATGCTGTAAAGCATATCATCTTCGCCGTCATCTTTTTCCATTCATTTCAATTATTCAAAATATTTTTATTGTCCTACAGCCACATCAGCATCGGGAATACCCCAGCCAAATGTGGTGCTTTTGTTGTTGGCTAAACTGGAAGCTCTTTTCATCCTGGCGATGATACTATCTTTGGGATAGGTGGGATATTTGCTCCATACCAGGGCAGCAATGGCAGAACAACTGGCAGTAGCTACAGAAGAACCACCTACTGTAGAAGGTGCATCACCTGTCATAGCAAGAGAAAGAGCAGTAGTAGCGGTAGAAGTCTTTTCCATTACGATAGTGAAAGCTACTTCACGGCCTACATGACAATCCACACAACGTTCTGTGAGGTTATCCTTAATACCGGTTACAGCCACTACCTGCGGCCTGTCTGCAGGATAAATTACACCAATCCAGTTAGGAATGCTGCTGTTGGAAGTACCTGCGGCACAGAACATCAGTTTACCCTTGTTATAAGCGTAGATGATGGCATCATTGATTGGATTGAAAGCGATGATACTGCCCATGCTCATGCTGATGATCTTAACATCTGCACGATCGCCGCCCAGTACGTATGCATCGGCCACGCCCTGTACAGACTCGGAAGAGAGGATCACCACGTTTTCTGCAGCGTGTACTACAATCAGGTTACTGTTGTAGGCAATTCCGGCAGAAGCACCATCGGTGCCTCTTGGACCGGCCAGTGCACCGGACATCGCGGTACCATGACCGCAAAGATCGGCAGGTGTGCCACCAGGGAAGGTAACCAGCTTTTCAATGGACCTTCCGGAAGAGGCGCCCTGATTGAAGTTAGCACCCAGGTTATCCTGGTCAGCGCTCACACCGGTATCGATGATCATTACTTTTACACCCTGACCTGTAGACCTGGCCCATGCCTGTGGTATCTTATGATAAGTGTAGTTCCACGATTGTTTTGCGCCCGGAGTGATATTGGTATAATCCACACCAGCTACGAGCCCCGGAGTGGCTACGTTGGTACCGCAACCAAAGGTGAGTACGCTGGATTCTGTACTAAGGCCTGATTTGGTCGCACCTTGATTCATAAATTTACCGTAACCGATAGGTTCTGTATAACGTACCAGGTTGGAAGCTCTCAATGCCTTGATGGTAGCAATGTTACTCACCTTAACAGTAAAGTAAGGCAAACGGTTTTCCTTAAATACCAGCAAGTCTTTATCTGTTTTGCCAGTTTTCTTTTCATTTCTCAGGACCAGGTCCATCAACTGGTTCCTGGCAGATTTCCAGCTTTCGTCCGCTACATTCACGGTATGCATCTTGTCGGCAAGGTTGGTAAATCCTGCGGGCTGGTAACCAACAGCCAATACGCTGTCTCCCTGTACCAGTGCACTCCATAAGAGACTATCGTTGGCAGCTTTCCATTCAAAATGTTGCGTTTTCGCCAACTGATCGTAAATAAAGGCATTGATTTTGGCTTTCGGAACAACACTTTCAGGATTTTGAACAATTGGACCGGAGGCGTTCAGCCTGGTTTCTCCCTTCTGGCAGGATACAATAGTGGCTAACAGGATAAACGCAATAAATAAATTCAAATTTTTCATGTGTAAAGTTTAGAGGTTATTGGAAATTGAAATGAATATGGTAACAAAGTGTGGGGTGGAATCCCGTCAGACAGCTTTAAGGTGGAGTACAGGGAGAAAGGAAAAACCGGCACCAGTTTCCTGTGCCGGTCAGCTAATTAATCAGGCATTACTGCCCCTATATTTTTACGGATGGCCTGATGGTAGTAATATCCGCCTACAGCAATATCAAAGATGGCCATCCCCATAGGATTGAACATAATCACGGCATCATCCTTACCGCTGAGCGCATCCTTACAAACTATATCAGCAATAGAAAGGGTGTCTTGTTTTTCAAGACCCATTACCTTATGCATATTTTCAATGTCTGTATTCTGACGGCATACTTCTTCCCAGTCATCTACAATTACCACATCCATATGAGATACCATCTCTACCTTATAGTCACGCAGCGACACATTCAATTGCAGGGAGCCCTTTAACGGCGCCTTATCCACATACGGACTGGTAGATACTGTGCAGGTGATGAAAATATCCGCATCTGTGTAACAGGCTTCCCAGGAATCACCTACTTCCACTTTTTCCCGCAGGGAGGCATCCACCGCGCTGAGGTCTACTCCTTTCACATCGTAGAGCAGCACTTTTTCCAGGCGGTTACCGAGGAGGGCGCTGATCATACTGAGATGCATTCTGCCGATAGGACCAAAACCGATAATGCCCACCGTAAAGCGCTCATCCGCTTTCTTCAGCGCCAGGTATTTTTCCACCAGCACACCGGATACTGCAGCTGTACGAACAGCACTGATCATGGATGTATTGATTACACAAATAGGCACACCTGAATCATGTTCATTCAGAATGGTGACGGAATTTGCGCGCAGCTTGTTCTTATGGATATTATCAGGAAAGCTGGCAATCCATTTTATTCCGGCAAGCGGGGAGCCTCCGCCTACATAGGCTGGCATGGCAATGATCCTGTTTTTGGGATCTCCGTACCTTAAGTAAGGCTTGATGGGTTGAGAATAATCATTTTCATGGAGTGCATCTGTTGCCGCTCTGATGACACCGGTCAATTCTTTCCAGTCAATTCCGATGTCCTGGATATTCTCTGCATTGAGATATAACATACGTTACTATTTAAGGGTGGTAATTTTAATTTGCTACGGGTACAGATTGAAGTTTAGCCGCCAGTTGTTCGCCCCATTCCTTGTTGTAGATGTTGTCCAGGTAGGTGAAGCCCTTGTCCGGAAAGATCATCAGCGAAACCGGAGTATCCTTGTGCGGGTTCTCTTTGAAATAATTTTTGGCAGCAAGATAAACTGCTCCGGAAGAAGCACCGGCAAAGATCACCTGCTCATTGAGCAGATCAAAGCAGCCTTTGATGATATCTGTTTGTGACACAATCACCACATCATCTATCAGGGCATTTTTTATAATAGGCGGTACCTGGCTGGCGCCAATACCGGAAATATACCGTTTTACAGGTGGCGCATTAAAGATCACAGAACCTTCTACATCTACTCCAATAATCTTTACATCCGGACGTTTTTCCTTAATACTTTTGGAGATGCCGGTGATGGCCCCACTTGAGCTGACAGCCACAAAAATATAATCGAGCCGTTCAAAAGACTGCATGATCTCTTCTGTTAATCCATAGTAGCCCTTATAATTGTTGGGGTCACCATACTGGTCTGCGATAAATGAATTTTCTATGGTCGCATGCATGTTGTTAACCGTTTCAATACGGGTCAATAGGTAGCCTCCGGTTTTATCACGATCGGTCACCTTTACCACCCGGTAAGACAACAGGTTTAGCAGTTGCTCGTAGGCACCGTTGATATTGGGGTCTATCACGGGGATAAACTTCAGGCCGAGTCTTTTACAGATAGAAGCTACTGCAATGGCCAGATTACCCGAGCTGGATGCAATAATGGTGGTGTTCTCATTGATACGGCCGGATTTCACGCCGTTATAAATGATACTGAAACCGGCACGGTCTTTTGAGCTGCCGGAAAAATTGTTGTACTCCAGTTTGGCAAATAAATGGGTATCATGGTTTTTCAACTGCATCAGCGGGGTGTTGCCAATAAAAGCGGATAACTTTTCAAGCTCTTTTAACATAATGAATGTTTTTAAAAATGAAGATTGTAAGTGTGTTTGAGTGGTCCGGGTTAGTCGTGTGAAATCGTGGCTCCGTTGCCGGTTTCGGGGAAATATGCAACGGAGCCTGTTCTATCGTTAGGGTATCATTTCTGCTGTAATATTTTTATAACCTTGTCAGCCATTACCGTGGCGTTATCACCGTCTACCATGGAAAGGTGGTCTCCTGGCACCATAACGGTTTGCACCGTAACACCATGGTCACGCCATCCCATGTATATGTCGGGCTTTCCGGAAGGGTTGTCCTCTGCCTTCAGTACTATCAGCGGCGCCTGTACGATACCAGCCACCTTGTACCTGTTATGTGCCACCAGATCGTACCAGGAGAGGGCAAGCATCCTCAGTACAAAAGCTGTCTGCTTTTTCTTCCCACCAATTTGTTCCTCCACAAAGGCTGTGATATATGGCACAATACCATCAAAAGGTAGTTTGGCGATATTGGCTTTCAGGGTTTCTGTCCATGCGGGATAAGGCGGTGAAATCAGGTGATACTGTTCAAAGAAGGTGAACATGCTGTTGTTGATATACTCAAGGTCCATCGGATGTGGCTGTGACACGGCCTGCATGTCAAGGATGAACACCGCTTCTACCGTTTCGCCGGCGGCTTCCAGTTGTTTGGTCATCTCGAAGGCAAGGCGTGCTCCAAAGGAGTGTCCACCAAGGCGATAAGGCCCTGCAGGCTGGATCTGTTTCATCCAGGTGATGCACAAGGCTGCCATTGCCTCCATGTTATCCAGTGCATGTTCTCCCTCAAATACACCTTGCATCTGGAAGCTGTAAAATGAATATGCCCCGTTAAAGGCCCTGCCCAGTTCCATGTAGGCGTCACAAAGCCCTCCAGCTCCCGGCAGGAAAAACAGTGGCGGCGCCGCTGCTATCTTGTTCAACCGTACAATGTGACCATTGTCCGGCAACGCCTCCTGCAGCAACAAACGTCCTTCCCCGAATTTCCCCAGTCCTGCTTCTTCCTGCTGCTGCTCCAGTTTCAAGGCAAGGGCCGCAATAGTCGGATAACTGTACAGTTCCCGGATCAGTATTTCCAATCCAAACTCTTTCCTGATGGATGCTGTGAGACGGATAGTCAGCAGGGAGTGTCCTCCCAGCTCAAAGAAGTTATCGTATATCCCTACCCGTGGTATTTCCAGCAGCATTTCCCAGATGGCTGTTAACGCGGTTTCGATTTTTGTGCGTGGAGCTACATATGTGGCAGCAGGTTGACCGCCGGTGTCCATTTTCAACAAGGCTTTCCGGTCTGTTTTACCATTGGCATTTACCGGTAGTTTGTTTACCTCTACCAGGATGCCCGGTATCATGTAATCAGGTAATTTATTTTTCAGGTATGCCAGTATGCCTTCCCAGTCAAAGCGGCCGGCCGGCACAATATAGGCGGCCAGTCTTTTACCGGTAGCTTCTGTTCTCACCAGTACTACGGCTTGTGTTACCAATGGGCATTGTTGCAGGATATGTTCAATTTCACCAGGTTCTATGCGGAAGCCGCGGATCTTTACCTGGTCATCAATACGGCCGAGGTATTCGATAGTACCGTCTGGCAGCCAGCGTCCGATATCACCGGTGCGGTATAAGCGGGCATCCGGAACAGTTGCAAATGGATGTGGTATGAACTTCTCTGCAGTAAGCGCAGGCTGATGGAGGTATCCGTTGGAGAGGCCGCTGCCGCTGAGGAATAGCTCTCCCCTCACCCCAATCGGCACAGGTTGCAGGTGTGTATCCAACACATAGGCCTGCCGGTTGTTAAGCGGTTGCCCTATTGGTGTAGAAGTATGATTATTTGTTGCCGGGATGGTATAGGTTAGAGAGAAAGTGGTATTCTCCGTAGGTCCGTAACCGTTAATCACTTCTATTAACGGCCACGCAAGTCTGATCTTTGTGATGTGTTCTTCAGACAGTTTCTCGCCGCCGGCCAGGATAGTGGTTAGTCCTTCAAACACACTGATGTCGGTATCTACCAGCTGATTCAACCAGCCGGCAGTGAACCACATTTTTGTAACGCCCTGCGCGCGGATGGTTTCTTTCAGCAAGGTGCTGTCCAGCAGTGTTTGTTCATCACAGAGTACCAGCCTGCCACCATTAAGCAATACACCCCAGTATTCAAAGGTGGTGGCATCAAAAGAAGGAGAACCGGTGGACAGGATTACATCACTTGCACTGAAGGATACATAGGTTACTTCTTTTACCAGGCTCACCACATTTTCATGTGTGACCATTACTCCTTTGGGAGTGCCGGTAGAACCGGAAGTATACATTACATAGACCAGGTCGGTGGCAGTTGCAGTTGTTGGTACACGACCGTGGTGAGGAGCGGCAAACAGTTCACCGAGAGCGTCGAGTAGTATAAGATCCCTGTCGTACCATTCCGCTGCCAACTGTTGCATGGAAGTGGAAGTGGTTACCAGCAGGGTGGCACTGATGTCTGCCAGCATATACCTGATCCTCTCGGCCGGGTAGGCAGCATCAATAGGCACATATGCCCCACCCGCCTTCAGAATACCAAGGATGCCCACAATCAGTTCTGTTGAACGTTCAGCACAGAGCGGCACCAATACGCCCGTATCTACTCCCTTGCTGCGGAGAAAGTGTGCCAGCTTGTCAGCACGTTCATCAATAGCAGCATAGGTATATGACCGACCGTTGCAGGTAAGTGCAATTGCTGACGGCGTAAGTGCTGCCTGCTCTTCAAAGAGGGCTGCCACTGTTTTATGGCGCGGGTAATCGGTAGCGTTATCGTTGAAAGTATATAACAGCTGTTGTAATTCTTCCGGTTGCAGGAAAGAGAGATGATCTATTCCGGAGGAAGGGGCTTTTACGATCGCCTGCAGCAGTTGTTCAAAATGGCGGATCAGCTGTAACACCGTTTCTTCCCTGAAAAGGTCGACCGCGTATTCCACGCTGCCACGCAGGCCACGTGTGGTTTCTTCAAGGGTAAAGATAAGATCCCATTTGGCGGTGGTATGTGCTGTTTTCTCTTCCAGCAGTTCCAGGTCACCCAATCCGAGATCAGGAACATCTGGTGTGTTCTGCAATACAAACGAAACCTGGAACAGTGGACTACGGCTCATATCACGCTGTTTCACCACGGTTTCCACGATCTTTTCAAATGGCAGATCCTGATGTTCATAGGCTTCCAGCGTAGTTTGTTTTACCTGCTGCAACAAGGCTGTGAACGACGGGTTGTTGCTGAGGTCATTGCGGAGCGCCAGAGTATTGATAAAGAAGCCGATCAGGTTTTCCATTTCCTGCTGTGTTCTGCCGGCAACAGGCGTACCTACACAGATATCATCCTGGCCACTGTAACGGTGCAGCAACACATTAAATGCTGCCAGCAACGTCATGAACAAAGTGGTACCCTCCTGTTTGCACAACTGTTGTATATCGGCATGCAGCTGAGGTCCCAGGTGGAACCTGCTGATAGCGCCGCGGGTACTTTGTATGGCTGGCCGTGTATAGTCTGTAGGCAGTTCCAGTGGCGCTGTATCTTCCAGTTTCTTTTTCCAGTAAGCGAGTTTTTCTTCCAATACTTCACCGGACAGGTGCTGACGCTGCCATACAGCGTAATCAGCATATTGTATATCCATTACGGGCAGTTGGGCACTACGGCCGGTGGTATAGGCGCTGTACAGCTCAACAAGTTCCTTTACTATAATACCGGTAGACCAGCCATCAGAGGCAATATGGTGCAGTACGACCACCAGTATATGATTATCCGCGCCTATCTCTATCAGGTATACACGCAGCACATCATCCTGCCGGAGGTTAAATGGTTTATCTATCAACGATTGAATATATTGTTGCAGTACAGCGGAATCATGCTGCAGCGTGTGGTTTGTCACCACATGAAACTGCCACTGATCCGGTGCCTTCACCACCTGGCTGGCCACTCCTTCTTCCTCGGCAATAACGGTGCGGAGTATTTCGTGGCGGTTTACGATGGTTGTCCAGGCATGCGACAGCGCGGCACGATCCAGCTGCCCCTTCAATCTCAACACCGTGGGCAGGTGATAATGTACGCTACCTTCCAGCTGATCAATAAACCACAAACGTTCCTGGCTATACGAAAGAGGGATGTGTGCGGGTCTTTCGCGGCGGATCAGTGCAGGCGCAACAGCAGGTACAAAGCGGTTCTCCAGTAATGTTGACAAGGCAGCCACCGTTGGATAATCAAAGATATCCCCAATGGCTACTTCTGCACCCAGTTGTTTCCTGATGGCAGAGATCACACGTATTGCCAGCAGCGAATGACCTCCGAGTGCAAAGAAATCGTCGTGTATGCCTACCTGGTCTACTTCCAGCAGGACCGCCCAGATGGCACACAACTTTTCCTGTGTGGGGTTTACCGGCGCAGTATAACCGGTAGTAACCGTATCGGCATGATCCGGGTCCGGCAATGCTTTGCGGTTGATCTTACCATTGGGCAGCATCGGGAACTGTTCCATTTCCAGGATGGCAACAGGCACCATGTATTCCGGCAATTGTTCTTTGAGGTATGTCAGTATCGCCGTTTTATCGAATGTATCATGTGGTATCACATAACCGATCAGGCGTTTGCCGCCGCTATGGTCTTCCCGTGCTATTACAACGCCCTGGCCTACTCCCGGTGCCTGCTCCAGCACACGGCTGACCTCTCCCGGCTCTATACGATATCCGCGGATCTTTACCTGGTCATCCACACGGCCGAGGAATACAATGTTACCATCAGGCAGATATTTAACCAGGTCGCCGGTACGGTATAGTTTTCCCGGCGCCTGCGGCGCGAAGAAATTATCTATGAAACGTTCCTTCGTAAGCTCCGGGTTGTGGAGATAACCGGCAGCCACGCCTTCACCACCAATGTACAGTTCCCCCGGAATGCCCACAGGACAAAGCTGCCCGGCCTGGCTGACCACGTATACCTGTGTATTGGAGAAGACTTTACCGATAGGAATTACGTCCTGGTAAATATGCTGTGTATTGACTACATGTAGTAATTTTCCAATAGTCGTTTCCGTTGGGCCGTAGTGGTTCACCACCATACAGCGTGCATTTGCAGCCCGGATATTTTCTATGACAGCCGCTTCCAGCGCCTCTCCTCCAAAGATGAGCAGTTTCTCCGGCAACAACAGTTGATCCTGGTCTGACAATGCTTTCCAGTGTGAGGCGACTATTTTGATACAATCAATACGATGCCAGCCGAAATAATCAAGCATGGCGGCCGCATCATTGATGGCTGTTTTAGAGAACAGGTGTAACTCACCACCACCGGCCAATGCAGGGAACAGCACCGTGTTACCCAGGTCAGTAGCAATGCTGGACAGCAGACCGAAAGAACGGCAACGGTCAAGCGGCAGGTGTGCCTGCAAACCGGCAATATAATCTGCCAGGTTTTGGTGGGTGATCATCACTCCCTTCGGCGTGCCGGTACTACCCGATGTATAGATCACATATGCCAGCGACGATGGTGCATGGAATATGCCCCGCAGAGTACTACCCGCAGCAGCAATAGCGGTAGCATCATCATCCAGTGAGATGATAGTGGCAGTGGTAACATCCTCCAACGTACTGCTGCCGGCGCTGTTGCTTACGATCAGCGTAGCAGCCGTATCTTCCAGCATGTATCTGATCCGCTCTGCAGGGAAATCAGGTTCCAGCGGAACATAGGCGCCGCCGGCTTTTAAAATACCCAGCATACCAATGATCATCTCCGGTGAACGGGGAATACACAACGGCACCAATGAACCCGTAATAACGCCTTTGCGGCGCAGATAATTAGCCAGACAGGCCGACTGTTCATCCAGTTCCCGGTAAGTCAGCTGTCGCCCTTCAAATACCAGTGCAACAGCTTCCGGATTACGGGCAGCTTGCGCAATAAACTGGTCTATAAAAGTTATGTCACGGTTGTAAGGCACCGATGCTTTTCCATATACCTGCAACTGGTGGTATTCGCGTTCATCATACAACGGCAATATATCTATCCGGGTATCAGGTGCTGCAGCAATAGCCACCAGCAACTGTTTAAAGTGCGCCATCATACGTATTACCGTATCTTCCCGGAAAAGGTCCTTGCTGTATTCTGCTTCTATATTCAGGCCATTGGATGTTTCCTGCACAGAGAACATCAGGTTGAACCTGGCTGTAGTATGATGAACCGGCTCGGTGGAGATGGTAATACCCTCCAGGTCGAAGGAGCTGTTACCCGTTTTTTCCGGCATCACAAACATTACCTGGAACAGAGGGCGCCTGCTGTTGTCACGATCTTTCATCACGGCCTCCACGATTTTTTCAAACGGTACATCCTGGTGTTCAAAAGCATCCAGGGTGGTTTGTTTCACTTGCTGCAACAAACTGATAAAGGAAGGGTTATTACCCATATCTGTGCGCAGGGTGAGCATATTTACAAAGAACCCGATCAGTCCTTCTATCTCAGGTTGCTGACGGCCTGCGGAAGATGAGCCGACTACGATATCTGTTTGTCCGCTGTAGCGGTACAATAACACCTTGTAGGCAGCCAGCAGTGTCATATACAAGGTAACCTCCTGTTGCCGGCTCAATTGCTGCAATGCATGCAGCACGCCTGCATCCAAATCGGTGTTCACACGGCCGCCGCGCATACTTGACACAGCCGGTTGTTTAAAGTCTGTCGGCAGGTTTAACGGCTGCACATCGGCTAGCTGCTGTTTCCAGTATGCCAGCTTGTTGTCGAGCGTATCACCCGATAACCAGGCACGTTGCCAGATGGCAAAATCAGCATATTGCAATAACAATGGGGCAGGTTGATAGTGACTGCCGGCAATGCCTGCATTATATCCTTCTACAAACTCCCGCGCCATAATGCCGGTAGATAATCCGTCGGAGGCAATATGATGCGTAGTCAGCACCAGCACATGTGTGGCCGGTGACAGTATGATAAGATGCCCGCGTAACTTGTGGTCTGCTGCGAGATTAAATGGTACAGCCACCAACGCGGCAATCAGTTTGTGCAGGGCCGCTTCATCTTCACGGTATACCGGTTCATCGATCTGTGTTAATACAAAACTATTTTCCGGCAGGATGCGCTGATAAGGTTTTCCCTCTTCCTGTTCTATTACGGTACGTAACACTTCATGCCGGTTTACAATATTGCGCAACGAAGTCTCCATCACAGCGGCATCCAGGGAACCTTCCAGTCTTAACACCACCGGGATGTGATAATGCAAACTGCCTTCCAGCTGATCTACAAACCACAGGCGTTCCTGGTTAAATGAAAGCGGAATGCGCGCCGGACGTTCCTGTTTTTCTATACCCGGCAACAACGTATCTGTTTGTTTCTCCTCCCGGATATGAGCGGCCAGAGAAGCAACTACCGGGTGTGCAAAGATGGCTTTTACCGGCAGTGCCACTTCCAGCTTTTTGCGGACGGCTGCCACCAGGCGCATCACCAATAAAGAGTGACCACCCAGCTCAAAGAAATTATCGTATATCCCTATCCGTTGTATACCCAGTAGTTCCTGCCAGATATACACCAGCGTTGCTTCCGTAGTATTGCGCGGCGCCACATATTCACTCACCAGCAATGCTGCATCAGGATCTGGCAGCGCCTTGCGGTCGATCTTACCATTGCCAGTCAGCGGCAGTTGTTCCAGTATCACAAATATGGCTGGCACCATATACTCCGGCAGCCTGCTTTTCAGCCAGATGATGACCTCTTCTTTATCAAAAGCTTCCTGCGGCACTATGTATGCTATCAGCCTCCGGATACCGGCTGTGTCGTCCTTTATGGCCTTAGCCAATACAACTGCCTGACTTACGCTGTCATGCTGTTCCAGTACACTTTCTATTTCACCTGGTTCTATACGGTAACCGCGGATTTTTACCTGTTCATCTATCCTGCCTTCATACAGCACATTCCCGTCCGGTAACCATCTACCCAGGTCACCTGTGCGGTACATCCTGTCGGCGGCGCTGAACGGATCAACAACAAACCGGGCGGCGGTGAGATCCGGGCGGTTGAGATAACCACGTGCCACCCCGATACCGGCTACACATATTTCACCGGAAACACCGATGGGACAAAGCTGTCCTCCAGTATCCAGTATATAAATACGCAGGTTTTGTATTGGTTTACCCAGGGGGATATTCGTAGTGCCGGGAACGTTATACATAAAGTAATGGCAGATATCATCCGACGCTTCTGTAGGACCATAGGCATTCACCACAGGGATGCCACCAAAACGGGGATGTTCAAACCATAATTTCAGTACCTGCCTTGTAACCGCTTCTCCCGTTACCAGCAGGAACTGCAGGGCGGCCAATGTTACTTCCGTGTGCTCCTGTAATAAGGAAGACAGATAGGAAGGCACCAGTTCAAGTATAGTCACCTGGTCCTGTTCCACAGCGGAGATCAGGGCTCCAGGCTCCAGTAATATTTCATCAGGATAAATGATGGTGCTGCCACCGCACAAGAGGGCCGCAAACATCTGCCATACCGAGATATCGAAGGTATAGGCAGCAGTGAAGGCCAGTATAGTGTGCTCATTCATTTTCAGATCATTGATCTTGGCGTACAGGTGGTTGAGCATACCACGGTGTTCTACCATCACCCCTTTGGGTTTACCGGTAGAACCGGAAGTGTAGATCACGTACGACAGGTGATGTGGTGCAGGTAAGGGCAAAGCCACTACCGGGATACCCTCCGGTTGCCATGCTGTATCCAGTGCTATCAGCGGGATACCATCGGGTATGCGTGTCCGAGTATAACTGCTGCCAACCACCAGGGTAGCACTGCAATCTTCCAGCATATACTGTATGCGTTCTGCCGGATATTCCGGATCAATAGGCACATAGGCCGCACCGGCCTTCAGGATACCAAGTATGGCGATCACCATTTCCGGCGAACGTTCTATACACACAGGCACCAGCATATCTTCCCCTACCCCTTTGCTGCGCAGGTAGTGCGCCAGCGCTGTAGTGGCGGCTCCCAACGCTGCATAGGTCATTGTCCTTTCACCAAACTTCAGTGCCGTATGATGCGGAGTACGGATCGCCTGCTCGTCAAATAACGCCACCAGTGTTTTATCTGCCGGATAGGCAACGGTTGTTTCATTGAATGACTGTAACAGCTGCTGTTGTGCGGATGTTGTCAATAGAGGCAGGGTACGGATGGATTCGGCAGGATCTTTTATCACCGACCATAACAGCTGCTCATAGTTTTCTACCAGTCTTGTAATGGTTTCGGGATGGAAAAGATCTGCACAATATTCCACATATCCTGACAATCCCGAAGCACTTTCCTGCAGAGAGATGTTGAGGTCAAACTTGGCGGCGGTATGCCCGGTATCGGCGGTATCCAGCAAAATTTCACCCAGGCGGAAATCAGGAACATCGGGAGTGTTCTGCAGTTCAAACATCACCTGGAAAAGTGGTGTTCTGCTGATATCTCTTTCCTTTACCACGGCTTCCACTACTTTTTCAAATGGCACATCCTGGTGTTCGTATGCTTTTAAGGTATCTTTCCTCACCTGTTGCAATACCTGTATGAAGGAAGTCAACTGGCTGAGATCACTGCGCAGCGCCAGTGTATTTACAAAGAAGCCGATTAGCCCTTCTGTTTCCTGTTGTGTTCTGCCGGCAATAGAACTACCCACGCAAATATCTTCCTGGCCGGTATAGCGGTACAGTAGTACCTTGAAGACTGCCAGTAATGTCATGAAGAGGGTACTGCCCTGCTGCTGTGATAAAGCCTGCAGATGTGCAGACAAAGCAGGGTTGAGCCGGAATACGCTGACGGCACCGCGGGTACTTTGTATAGCCGGACGCGGGAAATCCACCGGTAAGTTCAGTACCGGCACACCGGTCAGTTTCTCTTTCCAGTAAGCCAGTTTGTCTTCCAGCACCTTTCCGGACAGGTAACTCCGCTGCCAGACCGCATAGTCCGCATACTGGATTCCCATGGCCGGTAACGCAGCCTCGCTGCCTGTTTCAAAGGCCTTGTACAGTGCTGCCAGCTCACGAACCAGTATACCGCTTGACCAGCCGTCTGATGCAATGTGGTGAAGTGTTGCCACCAGTACCGCATCGTCTTCCGCCAGCCGGAGTAAGTGTACGCGCAGCATATGATTCTGTGTCAGATCAAATGGTGCGGAGGTCAGCGCTCCTATATGATGTTGCAAAGCGATATCATCATGCAGGTATCCGGGATGTTCGCTGATGTCCATTTGCCAGCTGTCCTGCTCAAGGATACGCTGGTAGGATACACCTTCTTCCTCCACAATCACAGTACGTAGTGATTCGTGCCTGTTCACGATCGTCTGCAATGCGTACGACAGTGCGGCTGTATTCAGGCGGCCCTTCAATCGTAATACGGTAGGAATGTGGTAGTGCAGACTGCCTTCCAGCTGATCAATGAACCACAAACGTTCCTGGCTATACGACAACGGAATGCGTGATGGTCTAACTCCCTTTACCAGCGGTGGTGTGCCGACTGGCGCCGTGTGCTGTTCCAGTTGCCGGGACAGTGCAGCGATGGTAGGATAATCAAAAACATCACCGATAGTTACTTCCAGTCCCATCTGTTTCCTCACCGCAGAGATCACCCTGATAGCCAGTAAGGAATGTCCTCCCAGTGCAAAGAAGTCATCGTGCACCCCGATGTCTTCTATCTCCAGCAGGTTGGACCAGATAGCGGCCAGTGTTTTTTCCAACGCAGTAACAGGCAAGGCCTTTTCTGTGGCAACTACTATTTCCGGATCAGGTAATCCTTTCCGGTCGATCTTTCCATTGGGTAATAAAGGGAAATGCTCCAGCGGTATCAATGCCGCTGGTACCATGTATTCCGGCAGGCGGCTGCGCAGGTATTCCAGGATGCTGTCCCGGTCAAAGTCTGCGGCCACTACGTAACCGATCAGCCGTTTGCTGCCTGTTTTATCTTCACGGGCAATCACAACACCCTGGCTCACACCCTCGCAGGACGACAGCACACGGCTGATCTCTCCCGGCTCTACGCGATAGCCACGGATCTTCACCTGGTCGTCCACACGACCCATAAATACGATGTTGCCATCAGGCAGATATTTTACGAGATCCCCGGTGCGGTACAGTGTTACGCCGTCTGACGGGAAATAAGGATCGTTGATAAAGCGGCCTGCAGTCAGGTCTGCATTGTTCAGATAACCTGCTGCTACCCCTTCACCGCCTATATATAGTTCGCCGGGAACACCCACCGGGCAACGTTGCCCGGCATCATTCAATACATAAATACGGGTATTGGAAAACGGCTTTCCTACGGGTACCACATTATCGTATATACGTTCACGTGATACCACGTGCAATAACTTACCTACTGTTGTTTCTGTTGGACCATAGTGATTTACTACGGTGCAGGTACTGCCTGATGCCCGGATACTGTCTATCAC
>NZ_JBFTHG010000008.1:0-408619 GCF_056394125.1 Chitinophaga sp. 10T418 | reverse complement strand
TCCTTACCTAAAAGCGTATCTCCGTTCTTCAAACGGCTGGCCGCTTGCTTCTTGAAGGCTTCGAAATCAAAGTTTTGCTTTTCCATATTGTTTTATCAGTTTAAAGTTAAAAAACTTTTTACTGACACACTTTATGTAATAGTCTCTAACACAGTCTTATTACAAAGAGAAAATATGATGCAGTAAGCTACTTTCTTGAAACCAAGGAGCCATAAATCTTATTGGATTATCAGTTCTCCTTTTTTTTGTTGCAAACCACATTTATTTCGCTCTCGTTCCGCGCGTAAATCATTAGGATGTAATAGATTTATCAAAATAATACCTCCTCCCAGGCTTACACAATAAAAAAAGTAAAAATGAACAATAAAAAAACAAGGGTATTAGCCTAATTACATGGCGCACTAAAAAACCCATCTTATTTTTGAAGATTAAATAATTCAATGATGCTGTAAACTCCATAGAAGTTGCTTCTGCTGCCTTAACGCTTATAAACATTAAATTATATAGCCCGTAAAAACATATTAAAAAACCTAACCACCAATAAACCCCTCCTCTTCTCTGCAACACAATCACAATCATAATCAATAACAATACTAGGAATCCGATTTTATCAAAGGGTCTATTCCCAATAATCGTTAAATAAAAATTTACGCCTATAATAAATAGAATTAGAGCTAGAATAAGCCATTTAAAAACTTTCATCACTTTAAAATTTGTAATGAACTAATCCCCGCCATCGTCAGTCCAAACGGATAATAATAGCGGCTCCTCGAATAAAGATTATCCTTTTCCTGTAACAAGATTATACAATAGCTCAGGTGATATGACTGACTTAGGGTCATTCGGAGTCATAATCATTAAATATACTGCATTATCCCGTTTCAGGAATAATAGATCCATAGGAATAACAGTTGTAGCACCAAACGCTTTCTCATTCCCAACTACAAAAATATCAACAGCTTCATTTTCACTATATTTTATCGAGAAATTATTGCATAACAAATGATAACTTACTATACTGTCATTTGTCACCACAGTCCGCAATGAATCTCCTGAAAGAGTTAAATAAACTTTGGAAACCGATTTTGTCGGTGCATCATGATACTCAAAGCGGTAAAAAATATTTTCGCTAATTACTGTATATACTTCCATATTAGTACGCTCTACACTTTTTAAAGTAACATCCAATACATTGCTCCATGATGTACCTTTAATCAAATCAATCTTATAGCTAATTAAAGAATAAGATTTACCAAAAGGGATGAGAGTAACTGGATTTCTATTGCTACTTTGATAAGCTATACCTCCTTGCAACCCGCTCACGTACTTATTGTTGACTAAATCATAATCTTTGGGTTTAATTGAATATGTATGCACAGGATTATCTGCAGATGAGTGTTCGACTTTCATTATAAGATTAAATATAGCAAAGCCTAAAAAGCAAATTCCGAGCACAATTGCTATCGCACGGACAACGTCTCTTTTATTTTTCAACATAAAATATCAATCAGTTTTCATTTAAAAAACAAATTTTGGCACAAGAAATATTGCGCCTAAAGTCCCCAAACCTGGACGCAACGTTAAATCTCCACCAGAAACAAAATTATTCTCGTCTGTATGGCTTGCCCCGCCTCCTATTTGCCCTAAGCCAACGCCCACACCAATGCTCAAATGTGCCTCATATCCTAGAACACTGACCCCTGCTGAAAGTGAAAGATCAGTACTCGCGCCCAGCGTAACTGTACTGAATAAGGTCATAGAGGCCCCATCCGGTGCCCCCTTATTGGTAGACAAGTCCGTCGAAAAAATACGTCCATCCTTACCAGAAACCATCCCCCCTGAATGGGCATATGTAAATTTATCCCCAAGTATGCCAGATGACAAAGTTGCCTCCTTGGTTACCACCTTATGTGTGGTTGTATTGCCTATTAAAGGTCTGCCATCATCCCCGGTTTGCTTCACGGTTGTTGAAACATCTTTACCAATCGTTCCACTATTATTAGTGCGGATAGTTGCTTTATTCTCCTCGTTTGCTCCATTCTTAACTATGCTATTCCCTGTCCCTAAAGGTTTCAATAAATTAACAGGCGATTGGCTGGCTTTCGCTGACCAGGGAATGACTGACGAATCACCCAATGGATCGTTCAACAAAATTGGATTATTACTCATAGCCGAGTAAACACTTTGTGCATAATCAGGCTTGGAATCAATTTGCCACCACCGACCCAACTGAGGATCAAGACTTCTCAACGGCGTTGCATACAGTTCCAGACCAGCACCATCCGAGAATTCCTTACTCTGCAATTCTGATCCTTTGTTAAACTTATATTTATTCTCCGCATAATTCGCACCCTTCAACGCATTCGAACTTATCCCCGCCATCGTCAACCCAAACGGATAATAATGCGTCTCCTCCAGAAGCGGGCTTGGGATATCCATTACCGTTACATCGTCAAAGAATACATCCTGTGTGCTTTCATTACTGGTATATACATACAGAAAGCCCGTTTTGGTAATCGCCATTTTATCTTGAGCCAGTGTTTGTAACTGATCCGGTTCTCCTTTTACCTGTTTAACACCGCTGTTCTGTTCTACTAATTTAAACTCATCATCGAACAAAACAAAATTAAGGTATGCTTTAGGTTTATCGGTTCTTTGCTTGTCTGGATCTTTGTCCTTAAGGCGTTGGTAGTCATTATTGTAGAAATTACTGTTGAAGGGTGTTTGGGCATCCGCGGAGGTAGCGCCATGATCTGATCCAGACTGAATACCACTGGAAAATGTCTGTAGCAGGTCTGCCAGCATAGCCTCTGCCGGCACTAAAGAAGCATTCTCATTTTGTGGACCGGCGGATTTATAAAAGGCCTTGGCTCCTATTTGGACAGTATCTCCTGCCATTACGCGCAATACCAGGGAAGGGCCGATTTTTTTACCGTCTGACCTGGCATTCAGTTTGGCTACGAATTCATTCTGTCCGGTAGTATTATCTGAGGGATATCCTACCGGTTTGTTTACCCGTGTTTCTGTCACATTACTAAACAACGCTGTTTCCACAGGAGCTTTGGCAGGCTCCATGGAGGCAGTATAAATGCTGAGATTCTTTTGCTCTGTCAGCACCATTCGAACATTCCCCAGGTGATCTTTTATAAAGTAATCATAGGCATAACCAACTGGTTTCCCTGTACTCATCACTGTCCTGATACGTCCTTCTTCATGATTTATAAATTGCAGGGTATCATTGCTGTATACCATTTCATTTATATAATCGGTGGTGGTTACTTTGGGCTGGGAGCCGGTATTGTCTGTAACCGTCTTTCTCAGCTTTCGACCTGTTGCATCGTACAAATAACTCACCTTTCCTTTACCGGTAATAAGAATGCTATCCGGCAGACTTAAATGATTATAGGTGATACTATTAATACTTTTATTCAGGTCCTGAATAAGATTTCCGACGGTATCATAACGATAATCGGCACCTGTTTTATTGCCATCAATAAAATCACCCAGTTTTTCTGAGGTGGTATTGGTGGGATCAGATACAGTTGTTAATTTGTTACTATTAGCCGCATAAGTATAGCTAAGTTGATCAATGACACTGGAGCTGGTGCCAATCATTCCTTTCTGGGTCATGCTACGAATATTTCCATTGGCATCATAAGTAAGATTACTCACAGAAAAATCTATCACATTTCTGTCCCAAACAGTTCCACTGGTATTCTGGTAGAAATCTGCCACTGTCAACCTGTTGGCTTTATCATAACTATAACCGTAGGCACGTGCAATACCGCTGGAAGGAGTTTTCCATTTTGCACCAGCTATATTGCCGTTAAATTGGTTCGCGGTAAATCCATAATCGTAATTCAAATCTTCCCCGAACCAATTGCTGCTGCTGTTTGACGTATTCACATACCCTTTATTGATTCCTTTCAGCCAACCGCGTATATTGTATTCATAACTCAGGGTTTCCATCTCAGCACCCGCGTTAACTCCCAAACGCTTACTGTTAAGCCGCCCCAGCTCATCATAGCTATTCAATGCGATGGTTCTCAGTAAGCTATCCTGGTCGTTGATTCTTTTTTTAACGGAATCCATTCTGCCGGCTGCATCATAATGCAGCATGGTCAACAGGGTAATTTGTGGCGTACCGGCACTACGCGGGTTTTTATGCCGTAGATAGGTACTTAACACTTTTCCATTGAAATCATAGAGCGTATTCGAAACATCTTTTCCTCCACCAAGATTATCAGATAACGTTTGTATAACCCTGCCTTTGTCATTATAGTAAGTAGAGGTGGTTAACCATTGATTGACTCCCATCACATACACCTTTCCTCCGGTAACCCTGCCTTTGGTCATGTTGCTTTCCACGGCAGGTAGTGGTTCAGGATAAGGATTACTACCGGCCTGCACTTTAGCAATATCACTATTATCATAGTTTAATTTGCCCAAATAGCTATAATTATCATAAAAGGTATAGCTAAGTGGCGTTAAAGCGGCAGGGGGAATATTAGGTAAGGGATTGGTAGCAGCCACGGTAATGACTCCTCCTTTCAGACTGGTGTTAATCTGCAGKACTGTTTCGGCCCCTGTGCCTGTATCAAATCCATCCTGTAAAACAATGCTGTTGGTAGCCTCGTAAAGAGGCTTTCCATCATAGGCGTTCAATGCCAGATCTGCTACGCCTGGCAAAGTATAGGGGATAGATTGTGTTGCGGCAGCGGCTGTGTTCATGGTTGTTTGTAAGCTGCTACGGGTACTGCCTGGCGCCTTATATAATGCTGTCATCACAGGCCGGTTGGCATCGTCATAGAAGGTGGTCATCCAATTATTCTGCCATCTCATGTTACCATCTCTGGAGAATACCAGCCGGTCTCTCCGATCATATACCATTTCTGTAGAATCTGCTCCCGGCACTTTTTTTATCGTCATTCGTCCACGACCATCATAACGGTAAATAAAGCAAAGTTCTGCAGCAATAGCGTTGCTGATTATCCAATTGCTCCATATGGCTTCTACCGCCCTGGGGGGAATGACAAAACGGAGATTCCCCATATCATCATATGTATAATAGGTGCACAACCATCCTGCATGGGCAGCGCCAGGCGTAGTCACCAACTGTACTTTCTTTAATAGTATCTTACCCTCCCTGTCTTTAAACTCAACTATCTGATTTCCCGCTTCGTCAATCAGGATATTTTTATACAATGTTCCTGGCCGGTATATGCTGTCGCTGGTGGGAATAAGGCCAGTGGCTGACAGATCCCACAGTCTTACGGAATCTGCTGCGGTATTAACCATATACTGGTTTTCAACCGGATGATTCCCTCCTCTTTCTACGGTAGACAAATCATTTTTTGCCCAACTGTTACCAGGCGCATATGTTTTCATCACACGATTTAAGGGGGATGCTTCATAATCAATACGACTATAATAAACAGATTCACCGTCGACACCGGGCATCAAAGTCTTATTTTGATAAAACTGCTGTTGACGAACAAAGGGATTGTTTTTAAACCTTCCATCGCTGCTACTGTCGCTTTGTGGTATGTAAGGCAGGTACTTAAACTGTTCTCTGCCCAACGAATCGTATACGACAGGACTCACCAGATCTTTACCACTGATACTAACTCCTTTACTAACAGTTTGTATCAGGCGTCCCAGACCGTCAAAAAACTGAGTCGTTTGCTTCACCTTCTTAATATCATTTGCCTGTTCTACTGCATCCGGGTCGGCGGTTGGCATACTGGGTTCCCAAACACGCACATAGTTAAGAACCATATTAGTATAGGCTGCCGGTGCAGTTACCGGCACACCTGTGACACGGGGAGTAGTACTGGGTTGCTGCGCCAACAACCTGGCAGGCAGCAGCAAGATAATTATAAATAAAGCGGATATCTTATTTCCTGACATACCAAATACTTTATAATGTTTTCTATAACGAATTAGCCTTAAATACGATGAATGATAATATCATGCATTTAGTCTTCTATTACCCTGCATTCATCGGAACTGAAGGTTTCTACCGTTTCATTAGGGCCATAGCTATACTTTATAGTAAATGTGCATTTCCATTTTCTTGGAACATCCTGGATAATAGTACCACTGACGGTGACGGTACCATGTTCGCAGACATTCTTTATTGCTCTGTAGCCTAATCCCACACATCCCTGTATTACAGGACAGGTACTACCCCCGGGTTTGGTCACCCACTGGGTAGTGTTGTAGGTAACACTTAAAGGATTCATGTCTTTTTGCTGTACGGATTGATTGCCCGTATTGCTTCCCCAGGCGTCCAGTAAACAACTGTAGTTACCTGTGGGCTGCCAGTTGGGCGTAATGTTACAGGCAGCAGTTTGACCATTACTGAGCCATTTAGTGGTATTATAGGTGGGACTGTAAGGATTCAGGTCTTTTTGTTCTGCCAGTTCCTCTCCTGTATAATGATCAAATCCATCCGTCGCGCAGCGTTTAACGCCTGTAGCACGCCAATCAGCCACCACCGGGCAATCAGGACTGGCTTTCTTTGTCCATCGAAGAGAGTCATAAGTATAGCTATATGGATTAATATCCTGCTCTTCCTGCTGCTGTTCACCGGTTAAATATCCGCCCGTTCCTGTTATACAGTTTTTTCTGCCGGTAGTTTTCCAGTTGGGAGTCAATGTGGCCTGGTATTGATAATCATATTCTTTCAGGATTTTCCCATCGTGATCCTTTATCCGCTTTAATCGTTGATAGTTATCATACTCATAATAGGTGGTTTTACCAGCAGGATCTGTTTCACTGGTTACGCCGGTGATCGGAGCGTACGTGTAAGTGAATACCATGGCCGGCGCAGGTATATTCTTACGTATATTATTCAGTTTATCTCTCAGTACCAGATCTCCCGGAGGGTTTTGCAGCGTATCACTATTCACCATCCCGCTTATAGTGGTATAATCGCTTCCGCTTACTTTTGCAACAGGATATAGTCCATTGTATCCCCATAAAAAAGAAATGTTCTGGTCTCCTGATTTGTGCATCTGTAGCAGATTGCCGCTGGTATCATATTTATCAAAGTATATGATCGTGTCAAACCGGTTATCGTATACCAGTTTCTCTGTTTTTTTGGTCACTCCGTTTATTACTTCTGTATAGGTATTGATGCTTGTTGGCGTATAATCCGTAATCGGATTGCTGATATTCAACGACAATATTTTTGCCGGAAGAATATCCCCTGATACGGCATCTTTTGCAAACAACTGTAACCGGGCCGCCGTTACTTTATTGCTTCCGCTATAATTAACAGCACTACTCGTTTCTATAGGAGTTGATATCATATTCCGATTCAACATCTCTGTATAAACGGTGGGATTATCTGATTGAAGAGGGGCATAATCAGGTGGATAATTATAGACATTTGTCCGGCTATGACCTTTACTATCAACCAGCGTAGACGATTTCAGCAACCGGTACAGGTTATCGTATGTATAGCTGTTGACTGTACTTACCTGGTTGGCGCCATTCTGGTCGTAGGTAATATCAGTTTCCTTTGTCAGGTATCTTGGGAACGTGTAAATCAGGTAAGCGGTGGCTCTGAAATCGCGTGCAAATCCGTAATTCCGGAGAGACAGATTTATAATACGTACATTATTATTATACCGGGCGGCTGACTCATCATATTCATACTTAGTATCTTTTATCAATGTTTTGTTCGCTTTAAAATACCGCTTTCTTAGCACCTTCCCTCTATCTAGTGACATGCTGGTATTGGGATCCAGGTTCCATACATCCGATATTGGATAAATGCCACCTAACATAGCTTGATCCAGATATTGGGCCTGATCATGATTAGCGTAGTTATTGATAACATAACTCCCATCTGCCGATTTCTCCACTACTTCACTATAAGTAATGTGGTTACCATTGGTGTTACTTAATGGCTGTATGGCATAATCATACCAGTACCAATAGCTGATGGTTTTACCATTGACTATTTTACTTCCTTCATCCAGGTACACCGGGTTGCCTGCCAAAATACCACTGGATACGTTTCCTCCCAGGTTATAATCCTTTACGTAGAAGTATTCTTTTACAACCGGTACACTACCAGGAAATGCGGTATCTGTTATTTTTCGAATTCTCAATCCCCCGCATGGCAGGTTGCCGTTCACACTATCAACAGTAAAGGGGTAACGCTTTGCAACGAGATGATAGGCATGAGGTTCGTACTCAAACTTCGTATAGCCTCCTGTGGGATATCTGATACCTGTTAATACACCTGCCTTCATCAGTGTAGCATTCGGTGCTCTGCTGGCAATATAATCTGGTATATCTGCTTTCGTATAGGTATACGTATTGGGCTTACTATTGAAGAAATTCACGCCGTTATAATATCCCCAGTGATCATTTTTTTGCGCATTATAGGGTGGCAGCGATGTGGTGTCATAATCAAACTGATAGGATTCCACTGCATCGTAATGGGTATTGGTCTTATCAACGCCTTTTAACATCAGGCGGGAATTTGCATCGTTGGAAAACCGGAGGATCGCTGATTTCAGCAACGTATTACCAGTAGAATAAAATTCTATGATCTCCAATTGCTTCCATTTAAATAGGGTATTTACATTGACACGGGTATTTTTAAAATCMTCATATCCTTTTAAAAGATCCAGTGTTGCCTGTTCAAAATTGTATGGTAATTCTATACTGTGGTCCATTTCAAAAGCAACTCTCTGTGAAGGCGCCGTTATTTCATTGAGATAACAAGGGTTGATGACACTAATGCTTTTGGCGGATGGATTAGTAGAGCTTTTCACATTGGCGCCGTTTTCGTTATACGAAAAGATGACCGAAGAAGAAGATTGTGAAGCAATAATATCTTCCCGCTTATATTTGAAATTTATTTTCCGCCCGACTTTAGTAATGATCTGTGTCAGGTACCAGGTGGTGGCAACAACATTATTGTGATAAAGCCCGTCGCCAGAGGGGTTCACGTTCCTGGTAAACTCGATGGCATCCTTATCTCCTCCAAAAATATACTGAGTACCATCAGGTGTGGTAAGGGTAAATTTATAGAAAATACGTTTTATGGAAAGGTCACTGGAAATGGTTGTTTCTAATGCCTTTAAAATAAAGTCAGTGCCCAGTACTTCTTCTACTTTCATGTACACCGGGCTCTCCGATTTTACCTGCCATTTTCCTTTATGATCATAGTAAAAAGAACCAGAGTAGTTCCCAAAATTGAACATAAACTCATCCGGAGCCGGATCGCCTAAAATTGTGGGGTTATAAGGCCCGTATAGGTTCAGATTATTGGATGTATACCAATTACTGATATCTAGTTGATTGAAGTTATTGTAATAATTGAATTTTGTTTCCGGAGGATTGGGATCCAGGCTTTCATCCACCCTTCCATTTACTCTACGGGTAATGGCGCCACCAGCATTTAGATTCCATCCCAGGCCCACCCAGCCAGGATGTTGCTCCGGATTAATGCCCCCACCATGATAACTTAGGCTGATATCCACATTTACCTCGTCAAGTGTAACATTGCCAAGTGGAATGGAGATTTGAGGCAATCCATTGAAAAGAGAAACAGGTACTTGTCCAAATGTACCAAGAGAGGCTGCATTTGGCGACGGAGGGGTCACCGGAGGCAGAATGGCCGAAATTTCGGGGGGCGTAGATTGCGCAAGTCCACTTTCAACATATAAAGCCATTGCCATTATACCTACTACTGCACGGAGTAAACTTTTTATCATACTGTATCTGGTCTTAATGTCTTAAGGAATTAACAGGCCCTTGGGGTGGCCTATCACAATTGCTGGTACAGGGACACGTTGCTTTAAGCATTTAAAACAACAGTCACTAGAAAATTATAGCCAATGTCGATCAGGACTATCATCCACTATGAACCTCAAACAACAAGACATCTGCAGCACCGGGATAAGGATCATTGTTTTCATAAAGGCTAACGGAATAAATAATATAACAAATCAATAGTTAACAAAAAAGGGCATTCTTACGATATCCAATGTCGTAAAAAAGAAAACAAATTATCCAATTCTTTTTGCCGGAAATTAAAAAAGCAGCGACCAATCGATCGCTGCTTTCCAATTATATAAACAGATAGTTATCTAGCGATATCAATCTTCACTTTCTTATTCTTAATCCTTTCATTCTTGATTTGCTCCAGTGCATGTCCTACTTTGGATTTCACCACTGCTACAAAGGAGAAGAAATCTTTCACTTCAATTAAGCCGATATCTTCCTGTTTCAGGTGCGCTCTCTTGGAGAGGAATCCTACTATATCTACTTTATTCACTTTATCTTTTTTACCGGCGCCGATGAAAATGGTAGTCCATTTTGGTTTATCCGGTAAAGTGGAAGTGGCTGGCAATTCAATCTTTTCCACGATTTCGTCTGCGAGGTAAGGCATCAGTTTCTCATCCGGAGAAAGAATCACGATGGCAGTACCACTGGCTTCCATTCTGGCGGTACGGCCATTACGGTGTGTCCAGCTATCTTCTGTATGTGGCAGGTGGAAGTGTACGATATAACGGATATTCGGAATATCAAGACCGCGTGCAGCAAGATCAGTCGTTACCAGTACGTTTACAGAGCCATTGCGGAATTTGCAGAGGGCCGCATCGCGTTCCTGCTGTTCCATGGCGCCATGGTAGAAGGTGTTGATAATACTTTTTTCAGACAGCATTTTGCTGGTACGTTCTACTGCTTCGCGGTGATTGCAGAATACAATGGTAGAGCGGTTGCCCAGGGAGCAGATGAGGCGAAACAGGGTTTCTACCTTATCATTTTCCGGCGACAGTACTTCTTTAATGGTCAGTCTGGCTGCCGGCGTGCCTTCTTCGGGGAGATAATCCAGCTTCTGTGGCTCGTTGAGGGCCAGGAATTCCGGTATTTCCACTGATTCGGTAGCGGAGGTCAGGATACGTTTTTTAACATTGGGAAGGGATTCAATAATGAATGACACTTCCTCCTGGAAACCGAGTTCCAGTGTTTTATCGAATTCGTCCAGTATCAGCGTTTCAACAGCGGCTACGGTGATATTTTCCCTGCGGATATGATCACCCAGGCGGCCTGGTGTTCCAACAATCACCGCTGGCGGCTGTATGAGGTTATTTTCTTCTGTTTCCCTCAGGTGCCCGCCATAACAGGCAGTGATTTTATAACCGGTTCCCATGAGTTTGAACACCTTCTCTATCTGAAGGGCCAGTTCGCGGGAAGGTACTACTATAAGCGCCTGCGTATTTTTATTGGCAGGGTCCAGTTGTTCCAGTATAGGCAGCAGAAATGCCAGCGTTTTACCGGAACCGGTAGCTGACAACAGAATTACATCAGCGTGTTGCTTGTTCGCGTCCACCGATGCCTGCTGCATTTCATTGAGTGAATCGATCTTGAGATTGGTAAGGATATTACCTAATGAGTATTTTTCTTTTTGCATTTGGGGGCAAAAGTACGAAAATTAAATTTGGCCGGCGGCAGGCGGCCTGCCTTTTACGGATTTTGTCTTACCCGATGGGGGTTCGGGTAAGACAAATCTCCGCCTGCTTTACCGGCACAGGTGCATCTGATCATTGGCCGGATAGCTGAAGGTATTGGGTATTACCCATCTTGCTTTATAAATTTTCCACCCTTTTCGGGAGAAGATACTGTTCCCTTTCGCATCCAATACTTCGTCCGTCCACCACGATTCTTTGGGTCTTACCAGGAGTGCCGGAAAACCGCTCCCGGCGGAAGAAACACTCTTAATATTGGCTTGCAGCACATTAGCCTGCGTCAGTTGTTTACTGATCACATTAAACGTATATACGTTGGTGGTATTGGTCAGCCATAAGTTATTTTCACCATATACCGGGAACAGGTCATGTGCTTCCGTACCGGGGATGTTAATGATGGTATCTGGTATCAGATCGGGGGCAGTACAATTGAAATTATACCTGAACGACCGGATGGTAGCCATGGCAGCAGACCAAAGTCGTTGCTGCCCGGCATCCCAAACTACGTTATGCCCGAAGTCAATGGGCACTTTTTTCGTATATACGCCATCAGGGAAGTGAAGCGTATCTGTTTTAAACAGCATCAGGTAATTTCCTGTACTGGAAGCGCTGATAATATTGCCATCGGGCAATAGTTCAGCGGAGTGGGTGTTTCCACCGGCATAGGCATAGAACACCGTTTTTTTATCTGCTATCCTGATCAGGGCCACGCCTCCACCGGAGGCGTTAGTCAGGATGTATTGATTATTGTATACGGCTTTTGCGTCGCTGGGGTTGCTAAACCACTTTACATGTTCCGGTTTTACATTGGAGTTTTCAGGTTTCCATTCCCAGATCACCGCCCCGGAGTTGATATCTGCTATCACAATCCGGTTCTGCGATTGCTCTGCCACGACCATACATTTGCTGCAGGCGGCCACCGTAGCGGGCGTATCTATTTTCACCACTGGTGGCACCGGCGCTACATTGCTTTTGCCGGAACAGGCGATGGCCAGGAGGCTCACACCCGAGAATATATACCATAGTTTTTTCATCATCAGTAATTATCGTTTTGCGCAAGATTGGGGTTCAGGTCACGCTGTGTTTGCGGAACGGGCCACCAATAATCTCTTTGCTTGTTAAAGGTTCTTTTTACGATCTGTTGATTTTCAGAATTAAAAATGGCCGCATTCATTACTGTTTCCGCCAGTTTCCAGCGGCGGATATCTGTATAATAGCTGCCTTCAAAAGCAAATTCAATACGTCTTTCATGCCGGATCAGTTGCCGCATGCTGGCTTGTGTTTGCGTAGCGGGTATTTCGTAAGGCACCAGTCCCGCGCGCTGACGCACCCGGTTTATGGCTTCATACACATTGGCATCCGGACCAGACACTTCATTCTGTGCTTCTGCGTACATCAACAATACATCCGCAAAACGAATATACATATAGTTTGTTTCTGATCTTAGCGCCTGGTTAATCAGGTTAGTAGTGGCTTCTTTATCATAAATGCTGTATTTCTTCACACCATAGCCGGTGATCTTAAAAGGCGCCGTGGGAGTAGTTACCGATCCAATATAGGTATCTCCCGGAAATACCATGCTCTTATAGAAGCGCGGGTCACGGTTTTCATAAGGCTTTGCCGGGTTGTACAACGGAGACACTTCTTTGGATGCACCATCTTTCATGTCATAGGCATCTACAATATCGCGCAAAGGTGCGTTGGTATTGTATTGGCGATCGATCAGATCGAAAGAGTTACCCAGTTCCGGAATTTTTGCACCTATATCGAAAATACATTCCTGGCTATTTTCGTTGGCAGGCAAAAACAGGCTTCTGTAATCGGCAAATAGCCCATAGCCGGTCCCAGCCAGGTCCATCACTGCTTTGGCAGCATCGGCGGCCAGCTTCCAGCTGGCGATGTTACCTGAAGGGTTATTCAGCGGACTGGCATCAAACAGCAATACCTTTGCTTTCAGCGCCATGGCAGCACCTTTGGTAGCACGGCCAATATCCCCGCCACTGTATTTCACCGGCAGGGCCGCAGCCGCTTCGTCCAGATCTTTCAGCACTTGTTGTACTACGGCGGCGCGGGTATCACGGGGCAGCTTACCCTGTTTAGCAGGATCGGGGGCCTCCAGTATGAGCGGTACTCCACCATAATAGGTGGACAACATGCCGTAATAAAGTGCTCTTAAAAATTTCGCTTCTCCCGTCATACGCGCTTTTAAGGCGCTATCCATTGGTACCGCCGGAGATCTGGCCAGGAAATTATTACATCTCCCTATACCCACATTGCAATCACGCCAACGGGCATTGATGATAGTAGCATTAGTAGGTGTTTGCGTACCGAGCGCAATGGAGTTAAATCCCCTGGAATCATCATAGTTATAAGCGTTAGGCGTGGCGGTTTCTTCCCACAACACGGTAGCATCTCCTCCCAATACACCTTCCAGTCTTAATGCAGCATAACAACCCGTTAATGCAGCAGTCACATTTTTTTCAGAAGTCCAGTAGCTATCATCCGTATAACGATCCTTAGGCATGGTGTCCAATGCCTTGTCCGAGCATGCTGCCAGCAGCATTATACCTGTTGCTATCAAAATCAGTTGTTTCATCGGCTATAATTTACAGGTTGGATTAAAAAGTTAGGTTTACGCCGAAGCTGTACGTCTTCAAAGAAGGGTACTCATAAAAAGTATCTCCTTTGATATTTTTCTCCGGGTCAAAATTTTTGAATGGCGTAAACGTGAGCAGGTTTTCACCATTGGCAAATACTGCCGCACGCTTTATTTTCAGCCTGCTGAGCCAACCTTGTGGGAGTTCATATTTCAACTGCAGGTTTTTCATGCGCAGATAAGATCCGTTCTTCAACCAGAAAGTAGAGGGTTGAAAATTTTCCGTTGCACCGGTGGCGGTAGTAAGGATAGGCAGCGATGCATTTGGATTTTGCGGTGTCCAGGAGTTGTCTACCCATTCTTTGGTAACGCCGGCGCCGTTGTTGAAGGGCATGGCCAGGTTCACGGTAGGATACAGGTTGATGCCCTGCACGCCCTGGAAAAATGCGTTCAGCGTAATCCCTTTATATCCGAGGTTGATGTTAAAGCTATAGTTGTATTTAGGAATAGAACTACCGGCAATGATACGGTCATAAGCATCTATTTTACCATCGGGTTTGCCATCTGGTCCGCTCAGATCCGCATACTTCACATAGCCGGGCTTTACCGCATTACTGATTTTGGCGCTGTTATCCACTTCCTCCTGTGACTGATAAATACCGATGGCCTGGTACAGGTAATATGCATCAATAGGCGCTCCTGCCTTGGTAATTCTGCGGGTGCCGATAATAGATTCTCCATTCAGGCTAATCACTTTATTCTGCACATAACTAACGTTAGCGGATATACTATAATTGAATGTGCCGATATCATTGCGGTGTGTAATGGTCACTTCATAACCCGTATTATTCACGGTGCCCACATTGGTAACAGGTCCTGCCAGTCCACCACCCTGTTGCGCGATCTGCACCGGGCGCAGGATGTCTTCTGTACGTCTTTTAAAAACATCTACGCTGACTGCCAGTTTACCATTCCAGGCGCTGGCGTCTGCACCCACATTGTAGGCGGTGGTGGTTTCCCAGGAAATATTGGGGTCGCTGAATTTGGTCACCGCTGCACCGGGGTTGACGGTATTATTAAAAGAATAATCCTGGCCCAGGTTTACTGTACTCATGTAGCCGTATAGATCTGCTGCGTCATTTCCCTGGTTGCCCTGGTTACCCAGTTTACCATAGGAAGCACGGAGCTTCAGCAGATCGATGATACGGGACTGTCCAAAGAAAGCTTCTTTATCAATGCGCCAGCCGGCAGATACAGCGGGATACAGCCCCCAGCGGTTACCGGGTGCAAAGCGGGAAGATCCATCATAACGTACGGTGGCTTCCAGTAAATATTTATCTGCGAAATTATAATTCACCCTGCCGAAATAAGACGCCAGCACATCGCGGGTCACCCTGCCGTTGGCAGTGGGATTCAGCGAGCCGGCATCGAGGTCGGTGAGCGTATTATCGAAATAGCCTTCGATGTGCGCAGTGGTACCGGCATTGTCGAAACGGTTATAACTGGTACCCACCATCAGGTTCAGGTGATGCTTGCTTCGGAAATCATGTTGCCAGTTCAGTGTCTGGTAAAAGGAAATATTGAGATTATTGTCGTCATAGCTATTGGAAGAAGGATTGATATTATAATTATTAGGCGCTCCTGTTTTAGGATTATAGGTCACCAGGTAAGGCACAAAACTACGTGCGTAGCCATCCAGCTTATCTACCCCGAAATTAATGTTATAGGTGATATTAAAAGGGAGCTGGTAGTCTGCATACACCTTTGCCAGCATACGTTGTGGCGCATGATAATTACTTCCTTCTTTCAGGAGCATCAGTGGGTTTTCAATAGTATTTCTGCCGGGGGTAGTAAAAACACTGCTTCCATATTTTCCATCTTTTGTATAGGGAGAAAAAATAGGCAGTACGCGTGTCAGCCGGGTAAAATAATAACCGGTGGCATCACCGCCGCCGAAAGGTGGCTCTGTATACGTGCGGTAATTACCGATGATGCTGGTACCCACATGTAATCTTTTGGATACGTTGGCAGACACATTTACATCCAGCGTATAGCGATTAGCGTGATTCGCGGCGATGAGTACGCCGTCCTGGTCCATATAGCCCAGCGCAATACTATACAGCACATTATCCGAGCCGCCGGAGAAGCGCAGATTATGTTGCTGCAGGTTACCATTTTTCAACACCAGGTCAAACCAGTTAATATTCGGATAGGCGTATGGGTTAGTGGCCATGCCGTTCTTATATTCTTCTATCTGCGCGGGGGTGTAATCTACTGCGGCAGGCGACTTCCCCTCATTGAGGAGGGCCTGGTCTTTCATCTGCATATACTGTATGGGATCCCATACCACATCCGGTAGGGCCGTAGGGTTCTGAATGCCATAAGAGTAGCTGTAGTTGACTTCCATCTTTCCTTTCTTACCACTTTTGGTGGTGATCAACACCACGCCGTTGGCGGCTCTGGAGCCGTAAATAGCAGCAGAGGCATCCTTGAGTACCGTGATGTTATCAATGAAGTCGGGATTAATTTCATTGATGTCATATTCCACACCATCTACCAGCACAAGTGGGTTATTGTTGTTGAGCGTACCTACCCCTCTTACGCGGATGGTGGCGCCATCTTGTCCGGGTTTACCACCGGCCTGATTTACCCATAGTCCGGATACGCCGTGCAGTGCCTGGCTGGCGGAGGTAACAGGTGTATTTTCTTTGGTGCGCATATCCAGCGTAGAGATCGCGCCGGTAAGATTTACCTGTTTCTGAGTACCATATCCCACTACAACTACCTGGTTTAAGGCAGTAGGAATTTCTTTCATTTTCACTACGAGCGATAGCTGCTCACCTTGCTTGAGCTGGTATCCTGCCAGTGTTTGAGGCTCATAGCCTACATAGGTAAATATAAAGCTGTAAGGGCCGCCGGCTTCCAGGTTATTAAAATGGAAGAGCCCTTTTTCGTCTGTCTGCATTCCTTTCGTAGTGGCGTTACCGTTTAACTTAACGGCCACGGTTACACCGGGGAGTGCTTCGCCTTTTTCATCTTTCACAATACCGGTTACGCTCACGTGCGACTGTGCCTGCAGGGATAAGTAAGGAATAGTCAGGAGCATCCATACCAGGGCCAGATAAAGAAAAATAGTTTGCTTTTTAGCGGTGATCATATACCAGGTTTTAGGCAATACGTTTTTAATTTCATCATTGGCTGATGAAGCATGTTTGTTGAAAATGTAGAAGAAAAGTTTACTTATAAATATGGAATCCAGTACTGTCTTGCGTTACACTGAGTTTATTCAATAATCCGATAGTATTTAAAATATTGGCCGGTGATTCTGTTTTCAATAATTGTCCGGAGAAATAATATTTCTTCAACCGGACGGATGAATAGTTAATATGGATATTATATTGTTTCTCTAGTCCTGCCAGCAGTTGTGGCAGTGGTACTTTAGTATATACAAATGCATCACTTGTTTCTTCCACGGTGCCCATGATGAGTGCAGTCGCAGGCGTTGGTTCCGTTTTATGGCGTTGTACATCAAAGGTTTTTGCTGCTGCCCTGAAATCTGCTGCCTGACCGGGTTCCAGGTAAACAATATTTGCCATTGACGTATCTGCTGCCGGCTGGATCATGACTTTTCCTGATACCAGTTTGATATGGGTAGTTGTGCGGGCATTGATTTCAAACACTGTACCCAGTACCGTAGTGGTGACTTGTTTGGTATACACGACAAAAGGATGCGCGGCGCTGGCGGTAACGGTAAAACGCGCCATCCCTTCCAGGCGTACCTTCCGTTGGCCGGGTCGCCATTTCAGTTCACTGTTGCGCCCCAGTTCCACGATAGAACCGTCTTCCAACGATACATGAACATTTTCCTGATCTTTATTTACGATTACCTTTTCCGGCGGGAGTGCTGTAGACGCTATATCAGCAGCGGATTCACGGGACGTGCGCTTTTCTTTACCGGAAGGCCAGAAAACAAACGTCAGCAAACCGGCTACCACGGCGGCAGCAGCCCATCCTATTTTTGTATACATCCTTCTTACCGGCGCTACGGGCATTTCCCGTTTCACTTCCTGCAACATGGCCTCGCTGAGGACAGGTGAAAGATGTTCCGTTGTTTCAAACTCCTCCCATTCCTCTTCCGGCATCCATTGTTCCAGCACTTCCGGATGCTGTTCCAGGTAACCGGCTACTGCGGCCGCCTCTGCAGCAGTACATTCATTGGCTAAGAAACGCCGGATCAGGGCGGGAGTTATTTCCATATTCAAAAATATCAGGCAGTTCAGTATATATTACGTTTGAAAAAAGCGTTGTACCCACGCGTCACCCTAAAATAATTTTGCGGGGGTTATAATTGGGAGATAATAAGCAGTAGCACCAGTACTTCTTTGATTTGCTTAATAGCGCGGTTGACCTGGTTTTCCACCGTTTTAACGGAAAGGGATAGCTGTTCGGCAATTTCTTTATTGGTGAGACCATTAATCCGGTACTGGAATATTTTTTTCCTTTCTGCCGGCAACGATTCCATGGCACGATGGATCAATTGCATGTTATCGCGGTGAATGAGTGCGGTAGACATGTCCGGCTCCGCCGATGGCATTTCCGGATCTACCGGTACCATTTTCTGCTGAGCCTTTTGTCTGAGTACATCTATTAATGTAGTCCGGGCAATCCGGAAAAGCTGTCGGGAGAGGGGAATATTTTCATCGAGATGACCAAAGTACCGCCATACCTTAATAAAGGTAAGCTGTACCAGCTCCTGCGTAAAGTCTGCGGAACCGGTGCGTTTAAGAAAATAGTAATACAGTTTTTCATGAAACTGGTAATACATCTTTTCAAACGCGGCCGTGGATCCTGGTTGTATGTGGTCTGATTTGTTCAAAACAACAATTAGCAATAATTACATTGTTCACAAAGTAACCTACAATAGCTTTTATTCGGAAATTAATTGATTGTTAACTCGCTCTTCACTGCGATCACACATAATTACAATCTTTTTTTCGAAATAAAAAGGGACCTCCGGCAAAAGCAGTATGCTGCTTTTTGTTTAATTTCAGTGCATGAAAATACCTTATATAGTACTGGCGCTGGGGACTGGCATCCTCGTATCCTGCCATCAGCAGGGACAACAACAACAAAATAGTGTAGTAACAGATTCATTACCGGCAGAAACCGAAAAAAAGGTAAACTGCTATGAAAAAGTCCAGGGCAGAGATACCATACAGCTCACCCTCTCCTACCAGGACAGTGTGGCTTCCGGTAAACTGGTGTATAATTTCTTTGAGAAAGATAAAAATACCGGCGAATTCAGGGGGATTGTTCATCATGGTATTATCCGCGGCAAATACACTTTCTTCAGCGAAGGCGTGGAAAGCAGCAGACGGGTTATATTTAAAGTCACCAAAGAGCAGGCATTTGAAGCAGTACCAGAAAGTATCGATCAGCAAGGCTTTCCGGTATTCCCTATTGACGACAGCCAATTGAAATTTGATAGTATCCCGCTGGAAGAAGGCGCGTGTAAATAATATTTTCATCAGGCTCTGGATGATCCGGAGCCTGATAAATTCTTACCGGATCTTCTTACAATGAACGGGGCCCTGCGTAATCCGTAGCATTTGTACCTTCCCGTCAGGCTGTCTTACAAACTCCAATTGAAAATCAATTCCGGGAGCATTATATTTAAACTTATCCGGAGCCACCGGTAATAATTCCGCATCCGGCAAAGGCGTGGTGGAAGATGCCATCAGTTTATTATCATGAACGGTAATGGTAGTAAAGGTGTTCTTCATCGTTGGCAATTGGTATTTGCCGGCATAAGCCTGCAATGATTCATTAGCCACGGCAACATCGCCTGTTACCTTTAACCAGTCAAACGTAGCTTGCTGTAAAGAAATCAGTTCCTCTACATTGCCTTCCCTATCTTTTATAAACTCAATGCCGGAAACCGGGTTTGCGCCCGGGATAATAAATTTATCCGGCCCCACAGGCAGCAGTTTAAAACTACCTTCCATCGAGGCATTACAGAAAAGTATCCCTTTCTTATTACGGATATCTATTGTTTGCTTTCCTGCCTGGTAAGTACCAGTGTAGCTGTCCAGCTGTTGGGTGCTTACTTTTATGGGGACCGTTTTTTCTTCGCCGAGTGCCAATGCAGTGATTTGTGCAAACAGTTTGAAGCGACGGTCACTGAAATCAGTTTTATCTTCTCCCGATTTCACATTGGTTAAAATAACGAGGTACATTTCTTCTGAAGGAAAATATTTTTCCATGGCAATAAACCCGCTGGTTTGTCCTTCATGGTGGATACATTTTTTACCCGCTTCCTGGTCAATAAACCATCCATAACCATAGGAAGAAAAGGTACCATTGGTGAGTTGGTATGGCGTATATGCTTTTTCCAGGGTAGCGGCGCTAATTAACCTCCCTGCCAGCAGCGCCTCGTTCCATTCGTTGAGGTCCTGCGCGGTAGAAAGCAGGTCCCCGCAGCCATAGCCCATAGAAAGGGTTTGATAGGCGCAGTGTTCATAAAAACCATTATCCCTGGTATAACCGGTCACCCGCAGCGGCACGATGGTTTTTTCCTCAGCAAAACGGGTATTTTCCAGACCGACAGCTTTGATCACCTTTTCCGTAATGTACTGGTGATAGGATATCCCGGTTACTTTTTCGATGATATACGCCAGCAGGACATAGTTAGAATTGGAATATCCGTAACGGCTGCCCGGAATAAACTCCAGTGGTGCCTGCTTAAAATAGTTGATGATAAACTCGGGGGTAAAATCCCTTCTTTCAATAAAAGGCTCATCGCTCTCAATAGAGGTATACTCGGTGAGGCCGGAAGTATAGGTTAATAAGTTTTCTATGGTAATAGTAGCGCCTTTAGCCGGGAAGTCTTTTACATATTGCTGTACACTATCCTGCAGGGATATTTTCCGCTGCTCCACAAGTTGGAGGATGCCAACAGCGGTAAACTGTTTGGTAACGGAACCTATCTGGAACACCATATCGGGTTTCAGTGGTACCTGCAGTTCCAGGTTGGCGCTGCCGAAAGCCGCTTCATAAATGACCTTCCCTTTTTTGGCCACCAATACCACTACACCAGGATCGGGCGGTGGGATAGCGGCAGATAAAACCGGGTCAAGTTGCTGGGAGAGGTTCGTTTGTGCGTGTACGTACATCCATGCAAACAGGCATAATAACAATGATAGCATCCGTTTTCTCATGCGAAATTTTTATACCTGCAAAACTGCGGTGAATGCAGCAACCCGCATAAAAACCTATCACTCAAATCGGGATTTGAGTGATATAAAAAGAACAGCCGGCCTCTTTTTAGAGCCGGCTGCTGCCTGTATGAATAACATGACAACTTAAAACTTATAGGATACCGTTCCGGTAAACTGGGTAGGCGGTATTGGGTTAACGCTATAGTTTTCGTGTACGTAATAGTTGTAGGTGTTGGTAACGTTGGATACTTTCGCCATTACACCAAAGCGTTTGAAGTTGTAGCCGGCACTCAGATCAAGAGTAGAGAAACCTGGTGCGGAGATGAGGCGGTTATAGGTCTGTGTTTGACCGATGGTGTTGTTCCATCCTGAAAAACGTTGACCCAGGTAATAATAACCCGCACCCACTTTCAGACCTTTGAGCTTTGTTTGCTGCAGGGTATAGAATACGCTTGCGTTAGCGGTGTGATTAGGATTTCCCACCAGGCGCTCTCCTTCTATGGAGCTGCCTTTTACACCTGGCGTATTTTCGATAGTCATGCTATTATAGCTATAACCCGCGATTACATCCAGTCCTGGTAAAGGATGACCTGCGATATCTACTTCAACACCCTGGCTGAGTGTTTCGCCAATCAATGCTTTAAAGTTGGTATTATTGTTTGGAGCACCGTTTTTGTCAAATGGTGCTGTTTGCGTATAGTTACTGTTCCTGATGCGGTAAGCAGTTACGTTTACAGACAACAGCCCTTTCAGGAAATCGTTTTTAACACCTGCTTCATATTGTGTGATGAGAGATGGTTTCAGATTCTGACCATATATATCCTGTCCGCTGTTGGGGGTAAAAGATGTAGAGTAACTGGCAAATAAGGCAGTCGTGGCAATAGGCTTGTACACTAATCCCAGACGTGGAGAAAATGCCTGATCATATCTTGATTTTCCCACTGTTTTACCACCTTTGAAGTCATAAACTACCGGTGATTCTGTTTGCAGGTAAGAGTAACGTATGCCTGCCATGAATTTCAGTTTTTCTGAAATGCTGATCAGGTCCTGTACATAGATACCTACTCTGTTCGTAGGTGCGTTAGATACTGATTTCAGGGTATCTCCCGGCATATCGGTACGGCGTGGGTACATGGAAGGATTCAGTACATTGATGCTATCATAGATACCAGTAGTCTTACTGAGAATAGAAGGTACTCCATAAGCATAAGTACCCGTCAGATATCTGTCTGCATCTACACCAGCCAGGACAGTATGTTCCAGTGAACCGGTTTTAAATGTGCCAGTTAAATCCACCTGACCGGAATAATAATCTTCATTGGTAGCATTAGCACCCAAAGGACGTAAGAAGTTACCGTTTCCTTTAGCCTGTATTCTTTCCAGTGAGTAATAATCACGTTGATATTTGGAGTAAGAAACAATACCATTCAGCGTCCATTTTTCATTCAGCTTATGTCTGATATTGGCGGAAGTGCTGGTTTGTTGTGTATGTGCATAGTTCCATCCTTCACCATAGAAAGTATTGCGGGATACTTTATTAATAGCCGTATCACCAATGGATCCAATACCAAAATCAGGTGTAAAATCATGTTTCAGGTAATCTGCCTGTACCAGTAATTCCGTACGGTCGCTCAGTTTGAACAACAGGGAAGGATTTATATAATAACGTTTGGAGTGTACCTGGTCACGGTAGCTGTCTGCTGTTTCGAAGGTACCATTTACGCGGTATGCTACTTTGGAAGACAATGGGCCATATATATCAAATGCTGGCTTTAATAAACCATAGCTACCAACGCGCAGATTTACTTCCCCACCGAAATTAAACTTAGGCTGTTTGGTGACCATGTTCAAAATTGCACCTGGCGCTACGTTACCATATAAGATAGCCGCACTGCCTTTCAATACTTCTACTCTTTCCAGGGAGCTCATTTCCGGCATCGCACCGGAGTTGACACGGGCGCCATTTTTAAATGTGTTGGTGCTGGAAAAGCCATAACCACGGGCGTTAAAGGTTTCCTGGGTACCGGCTCTGGTAGAAGCCATGTACACACCATTTATATTTTTCACCACATCGCTCATGCGTTGTGATTGTTGATTTTCAATTACTTCATGGCCTATCAGCGCTACTGCCTGTGGCAAATCCATTACAGGCACCGGTAATTTACCAATGCTGACAGGTCTTTTATTAATGGTCCTGGTGTGAGTACCATCTACCACCACCTCACTCAGCTGGCTGGAAGTGGCTTCCAGTGCAAATGTCACAGCAGTTACCTGATCCGCTGCCACCGTTACCTGGCTCTGCAGGGTTTTGGTACCTGTGCAGGAGATGACCAGGGTGTAATTGCCCGGTTTCACGTTTTTCAACGCAAACTCGCCTTCTTCATTGGTAAGCGTACCTTTCTTGGTATCCTTTAATCCAATAGTCACAAATGGGGCAGCATGTCCGTCTGCCGAGCTGATTTTTCCTTTTATGATACCGTTTTGAGCGAGTACTGTAAGGTTAATTAAAATGAGGCCGATGATAAAATAAAAGTGCTTCAATACCGTAATTTTGCGCAAAGGAACGTTAAAGCGTGCTGTAAGGATGATCAGATCGGGAAAATGATTTACGCAATCGGGAAACATTTTTCCCGATTGCGTAAACGGCAACCTTTAGATCCGGAAAGATCCCGGAAAAAATTTGGGGAGATATATATGAATATATCCATATACATCTCCCCAAAACCTTTCCTATCCTTGCTATTTCTTCATTTCGTTAATCCATTGCTTAATCAGCACCACCCCTTCCTTATGAATCACGGTACGCGCCAGTTCCGGCATGGCAGTGCCGGGTTCCACGCTGTTCATGCGGTAGGCCAGGATGGAATGGAGGGCATCACCGGGAATCACGTCAAAATCAAGTCCACCTGCGCCGCCACCGGCAGAAACAGGCGATTTCAGGATACCCAGGTGGTCGGCACCCGTTTGTTCGTACTCCAGGAAAAGACCGGTATTATAGGCATCTCCGCCCTGGGTATGGCAATGGGCGCAGTTTACGTCCAGGTAGGCCCGGGCCCTTTCATTAACGGTATAATGAACACTGTCTTTCCAGTTGGGCAGCTGTGCTACCTTGTCCAGGGCAGGGAGGCCAGCGAGCAATCCGTTGGCAGCCCATTGCTGCAACTGGTTCTGCGTTTGGCCGCTGCGGGTGAAATTCAGGTTACGTGCCTTGGGGCCAATTGGCGTCAATACGCTGTTATTAATGTGACAGCGCTTACAGTCGTTCGTATTGGGCATCTGGTACACGGTAGACTGCTGTTGTCCGCTGTCATCCAGGAAGGTGATCGGGATCTTCTTGCCCAGGATCCACTTCTCCGCGTCCTGCTGGGCCGCATTCCACAGGTAGTTCATCACCTTCCATTGCTTATCTGCCGGATCTTTGAAGAGCAGTCGTGTTTCGATCATGATCTTTTGATGGGCAGGATTTGTATAGGCAAAGTTTTTAACGATGAATGTCGAATCGGGAAAATCCAACGCGCCATGGGAAGTATACTGCATTGTCTTCCCTTCAGGCAACACAATGAAACGGTCTTTTACCGAATAATCCGTAAACAGCGGGGTGGATAGCTCATAGTTCTGCACTCCTTTACGTGGCAACAAATCCTTGAGCGCGCCGGTAAAGAAGCCATAATCCGATAATTTTTCTTTGAACTGAAACGGCCCTGCTGCCGCAGCAGGCGCCGGTTTCTGCTGACAGCTCTGCGTAACGGCGATCCAGCATATAAAACACACAATAATTAAGCAAGGCTTCCTCATCTCCCTAAAAAAAATTTAATAAAAACTATTTACAAACATAAGGCGTGACATCCGTGCTGGGATGCCAGTTCTTTGATGTCATATTCAAGGCATCTACATTCACGAATAAATTAGGGCCTGTTTGTTTAATACAGAGTGAATCCGGATTTACAGCAGTCCCMTTGGTCAGTATATTAGTGGTGATGCCATCGTAGGTGATGAAAGGTAAACGGGCGTTTTTACGTGCCGGATCCATCGCATTTAGCTGCTGCTCTATGCCTACCAGTATTTTACCGGTATGGTGTTCGTATACAGCAGGTGGAAATGCGCTACCCACTTCCATGGTATTATCATGGATATATACATTTTTGGGGATAGGGAAATAGTGGTCGTTAATTTTTGCACCTGCATTTTCATCTATAAAAAATCCGGATACCACAGAAATGGCACTGGAATTATTGTTGATGATACGGTTATTATACAGTTCTATATCTGAAGCGGCCAGAATCACCACACCACTGCCGGGAGCTGCATTACCAACGCCCCAGGTAGAACCGAAGCTACCGGATTTGGCAAAATTCCTTTCATTATTATCATGGAAATAATTGTCATGTGCTTTTACAAAACCACCACGTTTTGACAGGTCAGGCAGGTCGAAAATGAGGAAACCTGCGGTATTTCCCCAAAACTCGTTGTCATAAACCTGTGCATGGGAGGTATTTTCTATTTCACAGCCGGCTACGTTTTTAAAGGCTTTACATTTACGCACGATGGCGCTATCTGTTTGTCCTACGTAAATGCCCGCATCGGAAGCGCCCTGTGCATAACAGTTTTCTACCAATACATTCTTACACATTACCGGGTAGATGGCATAGCCACCGCTGGTAGAATCGGACACTGTCCAAACAGCATGGAGATTGGTTACCACCACATTTTCGCTTTTGTTGATCTTTATCAGATCGCCTTTGGAATCGCGCAGGGTAAGGCCATCGATCGTAAAGCCTTTTACATCGGTTACCCGGATTCCTTCCCCACCCTGGCTTTGGGCCGAAAAGTCGAGAATCGTTTTGTCCGGACCTGCACCCTGAATCAGGATATGCTTTACCTGGGCAATGCTCAGGTTATCGAATTTGTAGAGGCCTTCTTTCAATGTAATACTACTACTGTCGGTCAGCGACAGGAAAGCTTCTGCAATCTTTGTTTCTTCACCGGGGCCGAAGTTCAGCCGTGTTTTATAGCCGCCGGTTTCTTTTACTTCCGGGTTATTATGACAGGCGGCCAGTAGGGCAATCAATAATAAGCAGACATGATATCGTTTCATATATGGGTTTTTAAAAAATCAGAAAACATTGTAAGCAAAAGTAACATAGTACATGCCACCAATAGCGGGGCTACCAAAGCCATTCCTGTAATACGTGTTGGTCAGGTTAACGCCACCCAGTTTGATGGTGGAATGGGCCTGCAGCAGGCGATAGCTCACCTGCGCATCTATCACGGCGGAAGCTGGTACGGTACCGCTGCCAAAACCTATCTGGTAGAAATAGGCCGGGCGGTAACGGAAAGTGGTATTGAAGGAGAAATGCTCTTTCTTTCCAAAACCGGTATTACCAAAGTCTATATTGAATTTATAGTTGGGCGTATTGAAATTATTCACCTGGCTGTTGTTCCTGTTTTTCAGGAAGTCGGAGGAGAAATTCACTTTCGCCAGGAAGTGATGCGACAAGTCTACGCTTACACTGGCGGCATAGCCATAGGTATTCACTTTTTCCGCACCGTTGTACGCAATATTATACTGTATGTATTTGCTGTGATCCAGGAAATCGTTCGGATCCTTGCTACCAGGCGTATTGGCCACGTTGACGTATCCGATAAAGTTTTTCCAGGTAGAATAGTAGCCCAGTACATCAATGAGTACGCGGCCGGCGATGAGAGAAGAATAACCTAACTCAAACGCATCTACGGACTGCGGCTTGATATCACTCAATGCAAACTGCTTGAGATCTGCCGGGTTTTTGGTGCGCTTAAAACTATCCACGCTGGCCAGTGTGTAGGCAGGATACTGATCAAAATGATACACACCATTGAGCAGGCGGTCGGAGCCTCCGGAAGCAAAGCTGTTATAGTCTACCGGCGTGCTTTGCAGCGATTGTATATTAGACGGGAAGCTGTAAGCATTCTGGTAGGAGAAGCGGATAAAGCTTTCCTTGTTTACTTCCAGTACGGCCGATACCCTGCTGGTGATACGGGGCTTGGCGAACAGGGTATTTTTATCGTAGCGGAAAGCGGCCGCCAGGCTCAGTTTCTCGTGTATTACTTTTTTGGTGAGATGCGCATAAGCACTGTACTCTGCCACATCGATCGGGGAGTCATTGTCGGGGAAGAGTGTCCCTTTCGAATCCAGGCGGTAGAGGCGATAGTTTAAGCCGGCAATGAGTTCCGCAAATTTTATCAGGTGTGTAAAATTATATTGGGCTTCGGCATTAAAGAGCCGGCTCCTGTCGGTGAACAGGGTACCTCCTTTCGAGGTAGGGATGTTGGAGATGCTGTCTTTCAGTCGCAGGAACTGCGCACTGCCGGCATCGGGTCTGCCCTGATCGGCGAATGTTCTGGCCAGGTTGCTGGCGTCCAGGTAACTTTTCCCCTGAGACATAGCTTCCAGTAAGGCGCTGGTATATTGTGGATACCAGCCGTCACCGGTGTTGCCATCATAGCTGGGCTTCCAGGCTTCGTTGATCAGCTGTGCAGTAGGCATCGCAATGATGGTATGCCCTGAATTTTCCCGGCTGGTGTAAGCACGTACAAACCAATGTTCGGCTTTCACTTCCGCACGGTACTGTCCCAGGTGAAAACCGTTCAGCGCGTAACGGGTATCATTGCTATATACCGCATCTCCTTGTCCGTAGGTACCGGAGAGGATCGCTTCCAGTTTGGGCTGTATCTTATAACGCAGTTCCACATTGGCTTTGAACATCTTCGCATCGCTGCTCAGGTAGCCGTACTCGGGGTAGCCGGTACGGGCTACGTTATGGTTACCTTCTGCCAGCAAAGGGTTGATGATAGGCGCCAGCTCTGGCACCTGTTGCAGGGCTCCTTCCAGGAAGGGGTTAATGTCTACGGAGGTTTTGCTACCGTAGATATTCACTCCGTTATAGTTGGGATCCTGCAGGGGGCCACCGGGGCCGTTGGTGTTGGTGGTGTCATTGGCCATCCAGTCTTTCGCCTGGGTGTATTGCACATTTATTTTGAAGGCAAACCTGTCATTCACTTTTTTCGCCCAACGAACGGTCCAGTCGTAGTATGGTGAAGGACCCAGCGGATCATTCGCCTTTCCTTTACTAACGTGGTTGATACCCTGGGTGATCTGGGCGCTGAGTCCCTGGTATTTAAACGGGTCTTTACCGGTCATAACCATGGTACCATTCAGGCCGCGGGAGCCGTATAAAGCAGAGGAGGCGCCGGAAAGCACTTCCAGGTTATCTACGTCCAGCTCTGTTAACCCGATAATAGCGCCTATGGGGAAGTTCAGACCGGGCGCCTGGTTATCCATTCCATCTACGATCTGGGTGAAGTTGGTATTACCGCTGGTATTAAAACCGCGGGTGGTAACGGTAGTGAACAGCAGGCTGGAGGTGGTAACGTCTACTCCTTTGAGGCCTTGCAACATATTATAGTAGCTGGGCTGGGGCGAATTAATGATGTCTTTGGTGCTGATTCTTTCAATGGTAACAGGAGATTCTATCTTTTTCTGAACAAACCGGCTGGCAGAAACCACCACTTCCTTACCCAGTACGGAGGCCGGCGACAGCTCTATTCGCTGGAATCCAGGGCCGGAAATGATGATTTCTTTTGTTTCAAAGCCTACCGATGATAGTATAAGTGTAACAGGATAACTTTTCCTGGTGGAGAATTTAAAGTTCCCCTGGTCATTGGTATAGTCGCCGTTAGGTGCTTCCTTTATGGTAACGGATACTACAGGAACCACTTCTTTAGTAACGCTGTTGCGGACGTTTCCTGAAAGTACGGTTTGTGCCAGGGCGCCATACGGTAACAGAAGCAGGCAAACCAACCCTATAATTATGGATCTTAGCATCGGCAGGGGAATTTAGATGGTTTGGTTGTAAGATTTTACGTGTGTAATACTGGTAATGTGACACAGCGATATTACCAAAATACCCTGAGTGGAAATGGCAGTGGTGGTGACTTTGGGGCGAAATTGTGGCTATTGGGGGTAAAATCAGGCGGCCGGGGCGAATCGTTCCTGGAAGGTGGGCAAACAGGTAGCTGATACCGGGATGCTGATGTCATTTAAACCTTCCAGTTGCAGGTAATGTCCTTTTGCATTTTTCTTAAAAAGCACCACTTTGGTCAGGTTAACAAGATACGAGCGATGCGCCCGCACAAAAGTACCGGCAGGTAAACTTGTTTCCAGTTTTTTCATGGACGTTCTGATCAGTTCTTTGCAGATGGTATTCCCTGACAGGTAAAACACCTGTACATAATTATCTTCTGCCTTCATGAGCAGCAATTTACCCGGATGCAGGGTTAATACCGGCTTATCATGTTCATCACGGAGGAGGATACAACTGTCATCGGTTTTGGCTACCTGCTCCTGTGCTGTCTTCAGACTTTTCAGCTGGGCGATCTTTTCCCGGGTAAAAAACCATAAAAGGCAGATGCAATAAGGCAAAGGCAGGATCAGCGCAGTATAATGAAGGGTATTAATAAACTCTGTCCAGGTAAAGAAGAAAGTATCAGTAATGGTGACGTTTACGATGGTAACCATGAGCGACACCAATATGATTTCACCCAGGAACCAGCAGCCGTAAGTAGCATTGGTCAGCTTGCGGCGCCACTTGAGTTTTGCCAGCCCGAATTGAGTGATACACATCACCACCACTCCGCATAAAGTAAAAATCAGGAAGAGTGGCAACAGGGAAAGGTCTTGCCCTTCATACCACATATTGATATTAAAGGGCAGGAAGATATACATGAACAGGAAGCTGAACACGCTGCAAAAAGCTATCAGTGAAATCCTGTTGGCGACCGGGTCCAGTAAAGTAAAGCGGGGTTGCTCTGCGGCATATTTTGAAATAAGTGGCAAAGTGTGCAAGCTTTTCATATCGTGGATGATTTTCTTCATTTAAGATAAGTAAAAAAGCCGGAATCCCGATAGCCGGTTTACCATTCGCGCCATAAATCGGAAATCCCTTCTCCATCGGCATAATCCGAAGGTTGCAATCCCGCCGCGATGGTGATCATATCCAATACTTCACAGAGGTCTTCGCGTTCACCAGTTTCTATGAAACCGGAAATTTCATCATTCAGGTCGTTATATGCTTTTATCGCTTTTTCAAAAAGGGCCAGTTTAGTTTGTTCGGCTGCATTTTCACCGGCAGCCTGCAGGTCTGCGATCAGGTTATCCATAATCCCGGTAGCGGTGTCACAGTTTTCAGCGCTGTATTGTTCCATACCACCTACATCATTTTCGTCCGGGTAAAATGCTTCACTCCATTTTTCAAAAGGGTAATGTACTTTTACTGCCTGCAATTTCTCCTGGTATGTCATATCAGTTTTTTGAGGCTGCAAATATATAAGATATTACAGGTGAATTTTAAAAAACGTAGATATGCCACCCATTTATACCACAGAGCGGTTTCGGATACCGGATTTTTTCAGGATGATGTGTTTTGTGCTGAGTGTCGTTATGCTTATCATGGCTGGTTACACCATTTCGGTGATCCATGTATCGCCGGTGCTTATTTTTATAGCTATTATTTTTTTATTCCTGGCGTGGTCGATGTTTACTTATGCGCGACAGGAGCTGATCCTGTCAGATACCTCGATTATTTTCAAACAGGTATGGAAACCGCACGATATAGACTGGCAAACGATTACGAAGGTAGATATGGCAGAAGTGGGGAAATACGACGATCCACAAACCACGATCTATTACCTGGACAGGAAGCTGAAAATAGCGCACAGCATGTTTCTCAGGCGGCAGTACAAAGAGATCCTGTTATTGCTGGAAATGAAGTTGCCTCCGGAATTATTTACGGCGAAATATCAGCAACTCCGGGAAAAGCTGGCGAAGAAATGGTGATTATTTACGGTCATAAAGCGACCGTATTTCACCCACTATACAACCGGAACAGGTAATAACGGGGGCATTTCTTTGCTTAATACGACCGTATAATTTACTATTGAGCTTATCTATGGTCACTCCTTTTTTGATCAGCAAATCAATGGCTGTTACACCGAAAGCCTGTATCTCGCAAGACAGATGTTGCAACATCACTGTGATTTCCGGGAGCGGGTCGTCTTTCAATACAAGATCATTTATACGCTTGCCCTCTTTTGTCAATGAAGCTGCAATACCACAATTCATGGCGTACATCTCGTTGCCCGAAAGCTCTACTGATACATCGTTCACCGTTTTTTCCGAGCCGTAAAAGTTATTTCGTTCTTTCAGAAAAAGGTTGGTTACAGGTGCATTATAATGTATCGCCCTGACAGTGTTATCCGCCTCTTTAAATCCTGGTCCTTCCGAAAACGAACTGGTAGTGAAATAGACCGTACTAAAAAAAATGCTGTCATTTCTTGTCAGTAAGTTGACAAAAAAATTGTTAGGATAAAACCTGATGGCGATGCGCTGATGATTAAAATCACCATCAAGTGGCCGGTTCAATTGTAAACCCACGCCACTACGGGATTCCATATAGTTTTTCAGCAAAATATTCAATCGCGTCATTAAAGCTTTCGTTGTTTTGGCACTATCCACCACTGCGTTAATAATGTCAAAATCTTTTTTTGCAAAATGCTGACTATAGCTGTTCATACACAGCAGTAAGGCAAAGGCGATAAGGATATTTGTACGGAAAAACATAGTTGGCATTATTTAAAATCTGGTATTTCTCCGGGCTTCAATTCTCTGCCACGTTTTTTTTCTGCTATCACGAAAGCTTCGTCTGTCAATGCTTTGAAGCCCTTGGGCGCTTTATTGGCCGGTCCTTTATAAATACCTATAAATGGTTTTGAAAATGTTCTGCGGGTAACGGGATCGGTCATACGAAAATACTGCGTATACCATCCTTGCACGATGCTGGTATCCGGCAGTGGTTTATTCGCCGCTTTATTCCTGTTAGCGAATATTTTGTCCAGGGAGATGTTGTCCGCATCGGCTGTGGAGAAGAAATAAACTTTGCGTCCCCGTAACGACTGGCCGGCACTACTCTTAAATACGCCGGCATGATGCCATTCTGTAGCAAACGGCTCCAGCTCCTTTGCTGCTATTTTAGTATTGAATTTCTTTGACAGCAAAGTCGCTACCTCACCGGCTTTCAGTAAACCTTTATCTTCTGCGTCCTGGTAATTTTCGGACTTCCCCTGCCGGAGGTAATGACTCATTTTCATAGGGGCAAGATACAATTTATGAGGGAGTTTGGAAATTTTGCCGCACCCTATATATTTTCATACTTCATTCTTAAAATTTCTTCTTCAATATCAACCAGTTCATGATATTTCCTGATAATTTCATGCTCTGTACGGGGATCTTTATTCAGGTCATGCAGCACACTGCGCTGATGCTCCAACATTTTCAGGTATACCTTTTTATACACTTTATGATCCACCCCTTCCAATTTATTGTGCATGGATACAGACTTACGGTGTATCAGGTCTTCCCGCAGTTGCTGCAATGCAGGGTTTGATTTCAGCTCCTCCGGAAAATGTGTATCCAGGTATTGAACACTATGTTGTAATAATGCTTCGCGGATATTCTTTTCCTGTTCTGCCGGCGACAGATGACTATCCGGGTCTTCCATATTTACCCACTTAATCACCAGGGGCAGGGTAAGCCCCTGCACCACGAGGGTGAGCAATATCACGGTGAAGGTGATAAACAGGATCAGGTTGCGTTGTGGGAATAGTGCACCATTGTCCATGTAAACAGGAATGGATAATGCGGCTGCCAGCGATACCACTCCCCTCATGCCTGCCCAGCCGATAAGCAATGGCCCCTTCCATCCGGGACGATTGTCGGCAGTCGTAATATACCGGCTGATGAACACCGTAAATACAGATGCTCCCAGCGTAGAAAGTAATCTTGTTACAATTAAAACGCCTGTAATGATAAGCCCGTATTTAATAGCCTCTCCCAAACTCACCGTACCCAGCTCCCTTATGATCACCGGCAATTCCAGCCCGATGAGCATAAACACCAGTCCGTTGAGTAAAAAACCCAGCGTTGACCAAACATTGGCTCCTTGTAAACGGCTTCTGTAATTGAGGATACGCTGACTCCGGGCAGAGAGAAAAAGCCCGCCACTCACCACTGCCAGCACGCCGGAGCCATGAAAGGATTCCGCCGCAATGTACATCACATAAGGCGCTGTGAGGGTTAATAGTACGTCCATTTCTGTACTGGTAGGCAAAAAACGGTGCATCACATAATATAATAACCCAACCAGTAAGCCAATCGCAATTCCCATCACGATCACTACTACAAAGCTCACCGCTGCATCCCGCAATACAAATACCCCGGTCATGACCGCCACTTTGGCGAAGCCGAACACAATTAAACTGGACGCATCATTCATCAGGCTTTCCCCTTCCAGGATGGCGGACATACGTTTCGGTACTTTCACGTACTTGAGGATAGTGGTAGCCGAAACAGCATCCGGCGGCGACACAATGCCGCCCAATAAGAATCCCAGCGCCAGTGTAAAACCGGGAATAAGCGCATGAGATACCACGGCTACCACCAGTGAGGTAACGATCACTATCAGAAAGGCGAAGCTGGCTATGACCCGCCGCCATCGCCAGAACTCCTTCCAGGAAGTATACCAGGCCGCTTCATACAGCAGCGGAGGCAAAAATATCAGTAAAATCAGTTCAGGATTAATCTGTATAGAGGGCAGAAAATGAAACATGCTAAGTATCAACCCTCCTATTACCAGTATAATAGGATAGGCTATTTTCAGCTTCTGCGCCAGCATCACCAAAAAAAGGATAATAAAAATCAGGATAATATACTCGATGACGTTAGTAAGCATATATGAGCGCTATAGATTTTGTGGCTTAAACTTTCCCGGTAAGGCCATATGTTTTCCCGATACCATAAATACTCCTTCTCCCCTGTAGTGAACAGTTCTGGGGTATTTGGGATAAACAGCTGCCTGTGCCCTTACCACTTCCAAGATAAAAAAAATTATAACCGGATAACAACTGGGTGTCCATTACTTTGCATTCGTAATTGGCATAACATTCTTTTATCAACGGCGCTTTTACGATTGCTGCTTCTTCCGCAGTAAGACCAAATTTCCTGAATTTGTCCAAATGTGTCCCCGTACTGTTGCCAATTCCAACCACTTCGTTGATCAGGTCTACAGTTGGAATATTGATCACACACTCTTTGCTCTTTCGGATCATCTCATAGCTGTGATTGGCACTGGTAATCATACAGCCTATCAGGGAAGGGGAAAATTTCATGACCGTATGCCAGCCCATCGTCATGATATTCGTCCTGTTTTTCCAGCGGGAGCTCACCAGCACAATAGGGCCGGGTTCCAGGAATTTGCGGATCTTCTCTACCGGAAGGTCCGCTTTTTTATAGACTCTTCTCATCATATCGGCGTTTCAAATATATTATTCAACATAAGGAAGTATTACATTGTTGAGCGTTCCCTCCATTTGTGTCATTTCTCCCGGTAAAAAATATACCCGCCGTGATACAGCGTATCAGGATCGTTAAAATCCCCGGTGGCTGTAAAGCCGGTATCGTCCCAGTATTTAATATGATCTCCGCTGATCTCATACCTGCCTGTGTAAGCACTTTGTTTATTACCTCTTGCCTCATCATAGCGGCCATCAGGCAGCAGCTCCTGGCGGATATAACCGTTACTGGTTACCCACATACCTACGTATTTGTGTTGTTGTTCCATGGTTGTTTTTTTATACCACAAAACTACACCCCGGCAGGGGAAGGTTGTTTACAGAAATCAAACGGATCATTGCAAAATTCAAACATTATCATAAGGGCTCACCTGCTTTCCGGAAGCTAAAGAAGTTGTCGTTTTTCTACAAATACCCAACAGCAGTTGCTATTTACCTTTACGGCTATATGAAAACAATCACCATGTTCCGGGTATTTTGTATGGTAGCGATGTTAGCTGCCTTCAAGGCTTCCTCACAAACAAAAACACATGCCATGAATCAACGACTAAGTGTAATCACCATTGGTGCAGACGATCTCGCTGCTATGCGCGCCTTTTATGTAGACAAATTTGGCTGGACACCTGTTGCGGAAAACAAAGATATTATCTTCTTCCAGCTGAATGGTTTTTTATTTAGCCTATATGGCAGCAAAGATTTATTCGCGCATGCCGGAAAGCCCGTAAAGGAGAAGGTCCCCGGATCCATTACCCTGGCCTATATGGTCAATTCCAGGGAAGAAGTGCTGGCGCTATATGCTTCCCTTAAAGAGAAGGGCGTAAAGATCATTAAAGAACCATTTACGCCTTCTTTTGGAGGACACTTTTTCCTGTTGGAAGATATAGAAGGCAATGTCTGGGAAGTGGCTTATAATCCCTTTATTCCGCTGGATAAAAACGGAGAGGTGATGACGCATAAGCGTATAGATCATCTGCAATGATATATTATGTGGCTTTTCCTGTGGAGGGAAAGCCACATAGTATCCTTTATCCTCACGGATTAGCGGCAGATTTGGTTTCAGCCAGCTCCGCTTCATCCGGCTCCTGTTGAAGATCTTTGTCCAGATTGTATAAAGCATCATCAGATGCTTTTTCACCACCGGCCACTTTAATTTTATCCAACAGATTTAATGCAAGGGTTTCTTCTTCTGTTTGTTCTCTTACAAACCATTGCAGGAAATTCCAACTGGCCCAATCTCCTTCATCAAAGCTTAGCTTCACCAGTCTATAAATTGATGCGGTGTTCTCTATTTCCTGCTGAAATACTTTCTCAAAGCAATTCTGCACACTTACCGGATCGCCCGGAGGCTGTGGAATGGCCTCTATAGCTACCTTTCCACCTCTTTCAAGAATGTACTCCAGGAACTTCGTCATGTGATTGCGTTCCTCGTTTGCATGCCGGAAGAGAAAATTGGCGATGCCGCTATATCCTTCACCGGAAGCCCATGCTGCATAAGATAAATATATCTGGGATGCCAGCGCTTCCTGGGTCATTTGTTTGTTCAGCCCGGTTTCCATATTTGGCGAAAGCCTGTTCCTGTTCATGGGGAAGGTTTTAGAAGGTTATACAAATCTGTGCTGTTGAACGTCGACTCAAAAACTGCACCACTAATTACATACAGATAGCAGACTGCAGCGGTTATTTCCTTTACAAATAGTATATTTAGGAAAATATAAATCTATGTGTAGCCCCAAATTCCATAGATATCGTATGCACTTGCTGCTGGTAACCGGCATGCTGTGTATCAGCAGTTGTTACACTTATCGCGTGGCGACCCACGCACTACCTTCAACAGATACCTCTCCCGTAAACAGCAGACGGACATACAGTCTGTTCTGGGGACTTCTTAACAAGCCACAGGTAATCAGTACGCCCGTATGCGATTCCCTGGGGGTAAATGGTGTATCAGAAGTAACTGTCAAAACTAATTTTGGCAATGCAGTACTCACCATTTGTACCCTTGGTATTTATTGCCCCGTTAAAATAGAATGGAAATGTGCCAAGCCCTGTTCGCAGGAGGTCCCGCTATAACTCATTTCTTCACCCCATTATTCGTCTGCCATGAAAATTGTTAAGCACGGCGGCTTCCCCTGGAGTAACCTGCACAATACCTTCACACAACAGGTTACGGATCTCTATGACCTCGCCAATGACGTAACCGGCACGGTACTGCAGAAGTATAATAGTACAACCAGCGGCATTCAGCAAATCATAAAAGATGCCATACAAAGCGGCACCTCCCTGCGTACGCTGGGCGGGAGCTGGTCATTTTCTCCTATTGCAGCCACCAAAGGTATTTTGCTTAATACGAAGCCACTGAATATCCGTTTCACCATCAACAGCAGCAGCACCGCAGCAGCGTATGCCGGCGATCCCAAAAAACTTTGTCTTGCGCAATGTGGCAACGGCATCTGGGAATTAAACGACTCCCTGCATCAGCGGGGGCTGTCTTTATCGGCATGTGGCGCGAGTAATGGCCAGACGATTGCAGGTGCCATTGCTACCGGCACACACGGCGCCGCCATTGGCTTTGGCGCCGTACAGGAAGGAGTGGTAGGCCTGCATATCATTACGGGGCCGGATAAACATATCTGGCTGGAAAGAGCTTCCTACCCGGTGGTAGCCGACGCCTTTGCGAATAAACTAGGCGCCACCATTGTGCGGGATGATGAAGCCTTTAATGCCGCCGTAGTTAGCTTTGGTGCATTCGGTTTTATACACGGTGTTATGATTGAAGCGGAAGATGATTATCTGCTGGAATATTATCTCCGCCGGGTACCTTTCGATGATGCACTGATGCATCAGCTCACCACACTTGACTTTGCATACCCTCATTTGCCTTATCCGGATATCATCCCCTTTCATTTCCAGTCACTCATCAATCCCTACGACCTGAACAAAGGCGCCTATATGACCACCATGTATAAACGTCCTTATCGTGATGATTATACAAGACCCAAACCCAATGGCGCCGGGATAGGCCCCGGTGATGATGCACCATGCTTTATTGGTAAACTGGCAGGTGTATTGCCCGCCGCCGTACCACTATTGGTCAATAAAGTACTGGCGAAAAGTCTTACGTTATGTGAACAGCAATTTGGACGACTGGGAGAAATATTCAACAATACAACACTCCGTGGTAAAGTATCCAGTGCGGCAGTAGGACTTCCCGTTGCCGTAGTAGACCAGGTCATCAACGGACTGCTGCGGGTAAATAAAGAGTCTGGACCCTTTGCCGGATTATTTGCATTTCGTTTTGTAAAAGCCTCTAAAGCCACTATGGCATTTACACATTTTGCCCCCATCACCTGTGTACTGGAACTGGATGGCGTACTGTCGCCCGAAACGATACACTTTTATGAAGCCGTATGGAATATGCTGGACCAGTTAAACATCCCTTTCACCTTCCACTGGGGCAAGATGAATACGTTAACGCCGGAACGATTACAACATATGTACGGCGATAAACTGGATCAGTTTCTGGCGGCACGCGCCAGGATAGTGGATCCGGATATGATACGGATTTTCAGTAATGAGGCCATGCAGCAATGGGGAATTGATCCCGTATGAGATCCGTTTTCAGATGAGGTATTTTTCGCGGAGCAGGTTACAATGATGGATGCTATGCCCTACCACCATCCAGCCTAAGCTTCTGGCGGTGTAAATATCTTTGCCGCCAAATCCTTTGAAGTCAAGCATTTCATCTGTCATCCCACTAAAAAGACTGATAGTCGCTTCTCTTATCGTCAAAAGCTCTGCTGCAATATCTGCTAATGTACGATTCGCGGCATTGAAGTCTTTCCTATATCGCTCCCCTGCCGGTACTTCGAGGTGAACATCTATTCCCCTCGCGTAACAAAAAATTTTATACGCATAATATCGTTCATCATCTGCCACATGAATAAGCATCTGTTTGACAGTCCATTTACCCGGAGCATAGCTAAAGTCTGCTGCAGCAACAGGAATGGAGTGAATCAATTGTTGTACCTGCAGCTTATTATTTTCTAAAGCTGTTATTAAATCATCTCCCGTAGCCAGATCAAAGAAATATGGATACCAGTGAGGTGCATCGTTTATATCGGGACGGTGAATGTTCATCTTATTTTTTTTAATGAATTTGCCTTTCCATGTTATCTTGTCCGAACTCCTTATCCGTTCTTCACTCAACTTATTATCTTTGTAAGCACCCACTATTTGTCACTCAATTTAAGCAAAAGCGTATGAAAACAAGCCTGGCCATCATCATTTTATGCTTAACCAAATTTCTTGTGCTGGCTCAAGTGCCACAGCAGTCGGGGATTCACTTCTTTCAGGGTTCCTATGCTGAATTATTAAAGGAAGCACAGCAACAGCATAAAATGATTTTTATAGATGTATATACTGACTGGTGTGGGCCGTGCAAAGCAATGGATAAAAACATTTTCCCTTTAAAAGAAGTAGGTGATAAATATAATCCGTTATTCCTGAGTTATAAACTGAATGCAGAAAAAGGAGAAGGCATTGCACTCGCAAAAAAATTCAACATCGAAGCCTACCCTTCTTTTCTTTACCTTAACAGCAGCGGTGATCTGATTCATAAAGCAGTGGGCGACAGCCCTGCGGCAGCATTTAACGCTCACGTAGACAAAGCAGTAACCCTGGCGGGAGATAAAAATCAGTTAAGCAACCTGGAGGCAGCGTTTACATCCGGCAACCGCCAACCCGAATTTCTGCGCACCTATATTTCAAGGAAACTGGCGTTAGGACTCGACAACAGCCAGGCATTTGATGAATGGCTTAAAGTAGTACCTACCGATGATTTGAAAAAAGAAGACAACCTGGTATTTATTGGACAACATATGATCGGCACACAAACCAATGCCCTGGTGTTTTTAATGGAACACTATGATTCATTGAGTGAACCATCGAAGGCGGCCATCAAACGGCCGCTGTATAACCAACTGGCTGAAACGGCCATTCCAAAGGCCATCGGGGAGAAAAGAACACTGGAAATAAAACAGCTGACCAATTACGTGCAGCAATTGGGTGCACTCAACGAACAACAATTGGTACACATGAACCGGATCAATCTGATATATGCAGGTATGGTGAAAAACGAGTCCCTGGCAAAGAAGTGCGGCTATAACATGGTGGGTAACTTAATGAACATCTCCATAGATTCCATTCACGCACAAGATGCCCGGCGATATGAGCAACTAATGGCACCTTTCCTAAAAGGCGAACAGGATAGCACCAAAATACCAGGCTTCCAGGAAGAAAAAAAATATATTGTCAATGTTTTTTCGAGAGAAGTGTATTTCCGGCTCTTTACTGCTGCCTCGTCCTTCAGCACCGTACTTGACAGCAAAGACAAGGCTTTGGAAGATGCACTCAAATGGGCAATAAGGGCACAGCAGTTAATACCAGGTGTGAAAGAAACTTCAGATCTTATCACTAAACTGAAAGGTAAATAGCTATTTTTTAATCAGATGATCATTGATCAGTTTCATCAGCTCTTCTTTATAATTTTTACTCACAGGAATTTTGTGTGTACCAATCATGATTTCATTGTTGGCAATAGATTGAATTTTATCTATTGCCACAATAAATGATTTTTGTATCCGCAAAAATTTGGCGGCCGGCAGCTGTTCTTCGATGGCCTTCAGCGTACTCAGTGTCAGAAATTTATTTTGAACCGTATAGATGGTCACATAGTTCTGGCTGCCTTCTATATATAAAATATCCTGGTAAGCTATTTTCTCGTAGCTATTACCAGATTTAATAAAGAAGAATGTGTCTGATGAGGGAGACGCCGGCTGCTGGGATTGTAAAAACTCCTGCGCGCGGTTTACACTACGCAGAAAACGTTCCGGGGTAATCGGTTTTACAAGATAGTCGAGCACATTGAGTTCAAACCCTTCCAGGGCGAAATTGGGATAAGCCGTAGTGATGATCACGAGTGGCTTGGTAGTAAGACCTCTCAGGAAATCGGTACCCCGTATTTTCGGCATCTCAATATCCAGGAACATCAGGTCTATTTTCTCCTGTGATAGTACCTGGCTGGCTTCCATCACATTCCTGCAGATAGCAGCCAGTTGAAGAAAACCGGTATCCCGCACCAGTAGTTCGAGTCCTTCCCGCGCCAGCGGTTCATCGTCTACAATAATACATGATATGTTCATAAGATATTGATCGAAAGTAACACTCCGTAATGTGTTGCACCCGGAGTAATGCGTAAGTCGTAATTCCCTTTATAAATAAGTTCCAGTCTCCGCTTTACATTTTCCAGCCCTATACCACCCCGTTTATCATCTTCCAGGTGGATAGCCGCTTCCGTGGTATTATCTATTTCCAGTGTAAATATATTATTTTGATAGTGCAGATGTAGCCGTATGCTGTTTTCTTTGTTGGTATAGGTGGATACGTATTTGTATGCGTTTTCTACGAAAGGGAGCAACAGCAGCGGCGCAATCGAAAAATTCCGCACTTCTGCGCCTACCTGGTAATCCAGTTGCAGCGACTTCCCCTTACGAAGTTGTTCCAGTTGCACGTAATTATTCAGGTAATATATTTCCCGCTCTATCGGTATATTAGGGGTGTTGCATTCATATAACTGATAACGCAGCATATCCGCAAAAGTGGCCAGCGTACTGGCGGCCATTTCCTGGTCTTTCCTGATAAGCACATAAATGCTGTTAATAGCATTAAAAAGAAAATGGGGGTTCATCTGTGATTTGAGAAAGCGCAGCTCATTTTCCGTGCGTTCTTTTTCCACTGCATGATGATGGCGATCGCTGACTATTTTGTTTTTAATCAACTTTGCTGCAATAAACACAAAGGAAGTATAAAAATTAGTCATGCCTATGAAGAGGGAAAAGTACAGCAAATTTGCAGACGTTTTGAGCTTCTCACTGCCTATAAAGTATATTTCTATACCTGCAATCAGGAAGGCAGAAGCCACTAATAACAGGATAGCAACCGCCATAAATTTCCCGTACTTTTTCTGATAAAAATACCGCGGAAGCAGCCAGTAAATAATCGAATACACCAAAGCCGCCTGGAAAAACAACCATATACCAGTAGAGATAAAAGCGAATAGCAGAGATGCATCGTAAGATCTATAGGAAAAGACGGACCAGAAAATCAGATCGGCCAACCAGAACAGGATATGAAACCCTTTATATTTAGTAAAGAATAAACGCATAATGGGTAACAAGGTATTTTGGGTACTACAAAATACCAATATTAATTGACGAAAGCACGCTGCCGGTTGATCAAATGTAAAGTAGCCGGAGGAATGAACCATAAAGTAGTGAATATCCCCTTAAATAAGACCTTATCCTTTAAAACACCTGTTTGGTCAATATGATTTCCGCAGCCAGCACGTAATGCTTCTCTTTACGGAAACAATAAAACTTTTTTTATGAAACAGGTCTTTTCACATTTACCTGCCCGTATCCTGATAATAGCTTTCCTCTTTCTGGGTACCATACCCATTAACGGATACGCCGCTCATACCTGGTCGTTTGCCGTTAAAAAAGAGGGACAGGGCCAACCGGTTATCTTCATACATGGACTCTATTGTTCCGGCGCCGTTTGGGATGAAGCAGTCGCACATTACAAGAAGAATTATACCTGCTATGAGATTACATTACCGGGTTTTGCCGGACAGGCTCCTATCCGGTCAGATAGCATTCTCCAAACCGTTACCCGTGAGCTGGCCGACTTTATCCGTGAAAACAAGCTAAACAAGCCCGTGATCATAGGACATAGTCTGGGGGGCTGGCTGGCCATACAATTGGGCATATGGTATCCTGATCTGCCGGGTAAACTCGTATGTGTGAGTACGGGGCCTTTTCTGCCGGCATTTATGATGGGGGCTGGCGCTACTCCGGATAGCAGCCGTGCCATGGCCCTTCAGATGAAAGAAAGGATGTCGTCCCTTACCGCTGAACAGATCCGTGCAGCGCAGAAATATATGCTGGGCGGCATGATTACGGATAGTGTCAACATAAAAAAGATAACAGAGATGGCCGTTACCTCCGATTCACCTACACAGGGAGAAGTGATGTATGAATTATATACTACTGACCTGCGGGATCAGATGAACATGATCACCTGCCCTATTCTTGCACTGGCAGACTGGGCAGCCTATAAAAGCTATGGCGCTACCCACGAAAATGTGTTGGAGAACTATCATCAGCAATACCAGAAAGCTCCGCAAACAGTTGTTGCGATAAATGATGAATCCAAACATTTTATCATGCTGGATCAACCGAAATGGTTTTTTGAACAGGTAGATGCCTTTCTGGCTAAATAAATAAAGGGGATCGTCTTGTTGGTTAATAAGACGATCCCTTTACTGCTACTAGTTGTTGGGAGTATTCCAAACACCGGCTTCGGCGGTATTTTTGGCATAGGCTGCAAAATCTCTGGGAGCTCTTCCCAACGCCCGCTGTACGCCATCAGTCAGATAGGTATTGCGGCCATCCAGTACTTCTGCAAATAAATAGGTCACCAGCCAGATGAAGTCTTCCGGGATAGCGTATTCCTCCATCATGGCTTTATATTCTTCCATAGATACCTGCTGATACTGAATAGGCTTTCCGGTAGCATGGGCAATTTCTCCAACTGCTTCTGCAAAAGTCATTAAACGGGGGCCGGTGAGCTCATATAATTGCCCGGCATGGCCTTCTTCTGTAAAGGCAGCAACGGCTGCATCTGCAATATCATCCGCATCTACAAATGGTTCTACCACACTGCCGGCAGGCAGCGCCACATGACCAGCCAGCAAGGGATCTAACAAATAGCCTTCACTAAAGTTCTGGTTAAACCAGGCTGCCCGGAGAATAGTCCAGTCAATGCCGGCATTCATTACTATTTCTTCACAGGCCTGCGCTTCTTTTTCACCACGACCGGATAACAACACAATATGCCGGATACCATTTTTCACAGCAGTTTCGGTAAATGCACGAACAGTATCCACAGCACCTGGCACTGCCAGATCGGGGTGATAGCTGAGGTATACCGCATCCATACCCTGCAATGCAGGCTCCCACGTTGTTTTATTTTCCCAGTCAAAAGAAGGATTGCCTGATCTCGAACCAATACGTACCGGCCAGCCTTTCGCCGTCAGCTGCTCTGCCACTCTGCTACCGGTTTTACCGGTGCCACCTAATACAAGTACATTCAATGGGTTGTTCTTTTTCGCTTTCATGATTATTTTCTTTTCCCAAAACTAAGACGGCTGACATCCGGAAAATAGAACAAAACCGACATGGGCAATAAAAATGTCCGGAAATTAAAAGAATATTGAAAAAGGTTCCTGTGTTTTTTCACCTGCATTTGCGTTGCGTTATTTCGTTTTAATTTAGCCTTCTCAACCCCACCATTGACACCCTATTGCTCATCTCAAAACAATCAAACCATGAAACGTACGCTATCTATGTTCTTATTGCTGACATTCATCTGTTCCAGCGTCTCTGTTGCAACTACTCCCACCAAAAGCACTATGAAAACGACCGTCAGTCGTGCCCGTATTCATGCGCACCTGCAGTTATCGCAGCGCGTGCTGGGTATTGATGTAAACATACCCACTGCGCTGTATACCGTGGTAAACCTGAATACAAGTGCCAACGGCACTATTTACAACAGTAATTTGTATGATGTGGAAGTACAGGAGGGAGATGTACTTTATCTGAATACATTGGGATTAATACCTTCTATTACTTACACGGTGACGGCGGCTGATATTGCCAGCGCGTATATCCATGTGTCTATTTTGTCGCTTTAGTGAAATTGTATGACCAGACAAACCAAGCCATCCACATGATATGTGGATGGCTTGGTTTGTCTGGTCATAACGTGTCATTTATTGTACCCTAATCTTCTTTCCATATTTTTCTTATTTTGCCTTCCAGATGCAGATCCCGCCAATGTCCTTTCTGGTCATCATTGGGGATAAACGTCGTTAGTTTATCTCTCTTCTTGATTTTAAAATACAAATTCAAATATCGTCTGGCCATATTATCTTCTCTCAATTTGTAATACGTTATACTGAGTCTAAACCGGCAGTCGTTCTTAATTGATTTTGCTCTTTTAACATCAACGTTTGTATATTTACAAATCTTCTCAATCCTCCAATTAATAATCCCCTTTGAAAGAATGATCTCCTTTTCATGCCATCCCAGCATTCCCAAATCCGCGGACAGATTTGCCATATGAATAGCATTCTTTCTGTTACACATCCACGCACGCCTGTCATAAACATATGCTTTCTTATAATTTTCTTCTCTAAAATAACTGGCTGCGATCTCGCATAATATATCCGGATCTTCCCCTGCTTTCTTTAAAGCTGCAAATAATTGACGTCTCGTCTTCATAATACTATTCTTATCAAAGCAGCGGGCCTAATTAGCGCTCCCACCCCATTAAATTAATACAAAACCTCCTATCTTTCCTGTAAAACCCGATCATGGTAAATTACTGTCATCCTGCAAATGATTTGTAACTTCCACTATCCCAAACAGATATTTTCTCCCATATGAAAATAAAAAAACTGACGGCTGCATTTTATCAGCAAAAAGATGTGGTAAAGATCGCCAGGGAATTACTGGGCAAAATGCTGGTCACGGAGATAGATGGCGTACGTACTGCCGGCAGGATTGTGGAAACAGAAGCGTATGCGGGTGTTACCGACAAAGCTTCCCATGCCTGGAACGAGCGGCGGACCAACCGTACCGCCGTGATGTATATGCCCGGCGGACTGGCCTATGTGTACCTGATCTATGGCATCCATTACCTCTTTAATGTGATCACGAATGTAAAGGATACACCTCATGCCGTATTGATCCGGGCGCTGGAACCGGTGGATGGCATTGATATGATGAAAGCCCGTTTTCTTCCTCTTCTGACTCCAAATATTACCGCCGGACCGGGGAACCTGAGCAAAGCACTGGGCATTGATATCTCGCTTACGGGGGAAAGCCTTACCGGCAACAAAGTATGGATAGAAGACGCCCCCAACCTCCCCGATGATCAGATGGTGATATCTACCCGCGTAGGCGTGGCTTACGCCGGAGAAGACGCCTATCTCCCCTATCGCTTTAGCGTAAAAGGTAATAAATGGGTGAGCAAAGGCAAAGGACTCATTAAAAATTCTCCGGGCAAAGTGTGATTTTCCAGACGTTGGTGCGAATAATGAAGAAAGCAACATTTTTTTCAATCTGGTACGCTGACAATTAAAACGCATGAAGTCAATTGACAAATCGGAACACTTTCTTACCGTTATTCAAACGCACAAAGGCATTCTATATAAAATAGCGAATGCTTACTGCCACGATGCGGAAGATAGAAAAGACCTCGTGCAGGAAATTATTGTACAGTTGTGGAAATCATTTGACAACTACTCCGACCAGTATAAATATTCCACCTGGATTTATCGTATCGCCTTAAATGTGGCCATTTCATTTTATCGCAAAGAAAGTCGCAGAAAACAGGTAGACAATCCACTATCGGAAGGTGTATTGAATATGACAGATACAGCTACACCGGACGAAACAGCCACCAATATTGGCTTTTTACAACAGTTCATCGCTGAACTGAAAGAGTTAGACAAGGCCCTGATGCTGCTCTACCTCGAAGAAAAAAGTCATAAGGAAATCGCTGAAATCATGGGTATCTCCGTTAGTAATGTGGCAACGAAAGTCAACAGAATCAAAGCCGTTCTAAAACAAAAATTTACGCATCTCAAAACCTAGCACAATGGAAGACACAGAAATGATCCATCTCTGGAAATCTTATGATAAAAAGCTGGAAGAGACCCTGGTGTTCAACAGGCAAAATGCAGCAGACATCACCCATATGAAAGTCCAGTCAGCCCTGGCTTCCATGAAACCACTTAAAATATTTACCATCCTTATTGGTATTATCTGGGTGATTTGGGTAGACAGTATACTGATCAGCACCTTCCGCATCGCCAACCCGTTTTTCCTGGTTTCGGCAGGAATACAGGTATTGCTGACAAAACTGGCCATTGGGATATATCTCTACCAGCTCCTCCTCATTCAGCAGGTAAACATTAACGCTCCCATACTGGACACCCAGGAAAAACTATCGAAGTTGAAATCCTCTACGCTTTGGTGTGCCCGGTTGCTTTTCCTGCAGCTACCTGTATGGACTACTTTCTACTGGAACCAAAGTATGCTGGACAATGGCAATGACTGGTTATACGCACTCCAAATCATCGTAACAGTATCATTTACCTACCTGGCCATCTGGCTATTTATCAACATCCGGTATGAAAATAGCCACAAAAAATGGTTCCACTTTATTTTCAATGGCAAAGAATGGAACCCGGTGATAAAAGCGATGGAATTACTGCACCAGGTACAGGAATTCCGCAATGCTTAACACCCGGCAGATCACTTGCTATCCGCTGTTAAACTGTTAACATAGGCGATCAGCTTTATCAGGTCTTCGTCATTCTTTACATTCAACTTATTACTACGGATATACGCTTCCAATGCGGTGCTGTTGCCACCAAGGGCTTCCAGTACCGCTTTTTCATTTTTCTTAATCGTTACCGGCAATCCTTCTTTTGCAATAAAATAAGTAGTGTATTCTTCTATGGTACGAGTAGTAGTGGCAGAGCCATATGCTTTATCCTCATGTACTTTTTTCACCTTCCTGACCAGCAACTGTATTTTACCATCGGCCAATACCTGGTAAAAAGAGTTCTCCGTACCATTCTTTACCGGGGTAAAACCATTGCGAAATAACAGCGGCTGATTGTCTTTCCGGTTGGTGATAGTAAAAGATTTTACCGGCTGCGCAAATGTGTTCATCTCGTTCTTTTCATTTCTAAACAGCAACACATCTTTTACCTGGTCATATTTCAGGGCTACCCCCTTATAAGATGTACCGTTCTTAAGTTCCACGTTACCTACTGCCCATTCCTCCTGCAGATAAGGGGATCCCTGCACATCTACATAACTCTTTTCAAAAACAGGATTGCCATCTGCTCCTTTTGACAACAAAGCCGCACCCGCCTGCGCAGATACACGCCCCAGGCTAACGATTAATACGAATCCGATTAACAAGCAACGTTTCATGATATATTCTTTTAGCATTTTATGACGCTAAAATACGAAAGAGCAACAGCTATTCTATAGCTACTGCCTTTTATTTTAACTCCAAACAAAAACCCGCCTCGCAGCGGGTTTTTGTTTGGAGTTAATGCTTGATAATTATAAAGTGCTTACTGTTTTACCAGTGTATTGATATTAATATGAGGCCACATAATTAATCCGGCTTCACCAAAGCGGGGCAGAAAATTAAAATTTGTCTGCTGCGTATATTGCAACTGCAGGAAGCTGGTATTACCCGCCGTCACCTCTTCTACCCAGAAAGTGGTGTTAAAATTATTAGGGTTTACATGCTGGGTAGTAAAAGGAATATTCAGCAGGCTGGAAGTATCCAGTACAAACGTCGTCACCTTACCGATCTGTTGATTGGTTAATGCTTTCCGTAGTGTAGCATTAGGATTCTTCACATCAAAATCGGGAAACTTTGTTTGTGCCTGCAGGTATTGATCCAGGTAGCCTAAAGGCACGTTGGGACCTGCCTCCGGGGTAGAACTATTATCTGCTATAGCAGGCGTCCCCTGCGAAATAAAGGAGTTGCCCAGCACCAACACGGCATCACCATGCGGAATACTGGCCTGCCGTGCAATTGTCTGGGACGGTGGTGCTATGGGAGCAACAGCGGTAAGCTCCACTTTTTGTGGTTCTATATGAGACAGATTAAGCCACATACCATTTTCCACATGCAGCACGCCACCCGTGAGATTATCCGTTACCACCAGGTCATATAAAACCGCACCTACCATTTGTTCGATAGTACCACCACGATTAGGCACCGGCGCACTCACGGCAGTGAAGTTGATCGTTTCTGTATAATTCTGTATCAATAACAGGAAGCCTTCAGCACCGTTGGGGACTGCTACCAGGTTCCAGCCACTAGAACCCTTCCAGGTTCCGAGCAACGCCGCCAGCGGCCCTAACTCTTCTTCAATCTGGGTATTGGTACCGGCCAGGCGGACAAAATTCCTTAAAGGGGGAACGTTTTGAAATGTTTGCATGATATAGCTATTTTGGGAGTGGATAAAAGCAGTGGACTACTCCGGCATCAACGGCATTACACCTCCTTACGGTAGTTGCTTACCACTGATAAATTTCCGAAGTATTAAAATGGATGAATTTATTATTCAAACAATAATAAACTCAGCTCAACTATCGCTAAGCATCTGTCATTTTATTTTTAGTGTGCGGATGTTTCTGTAAATAAGTACTGCATAAATACGCAGCTACCAAAGGTAGTCTGAGGAGAAGGGAACTGTCCTTGTAAAAAGGTACATACATTTCTTTCCTGATGTAATCAAACATGCTGTGGTGGTAAATTTGAGGGTATCATGAGAATTTCAGGGTATGCCGTAAGTAGAGAGAAAACCAGCTTTGTAATTCTATTAATAGATAATTGAGTCGTTATCTTAAATTGAGTCTTTGAAATTCCTGATAGCGGTTTTTATAGTCGTACACTATAAATGTAAAATAATTTTAGCTAAAAAAGAAATTGATTTCCAGTGGATAGTATATTCTGAAACGCCCTTTTTGTTTTGTCTCACAAAGGAATTTCCCCCATCATACTATATCTTTACTTTATATTCAGCAGCACTATGGATGACCAACTTTACCAGGCCGACCCGCATATTGTAGCAACATGGGCAAAAGGATGGGCTATCGCCCGGGAAGTATCCCCTCCGGTGCCCGACAGCGGCGCATTCCGGATAGAAGTAGGACTCCCCGATCACGTGAGACGCTACATTTTTTCCGCTGCCACCGCAGCAGTACGGCAACTCGCAGATACCATTACCGACCCTTATATTTTCCTGAAGGTATGCGCACCACCTGATGTGGTGAGCACACTCCTGCCTCCCGGCTGGATCATACAACCGCAGGCTTATATGATGACCTGCTTCGGAGCCATGGCGCCGGTTAACACCGTACTGCAGGAAGGATACGTACTGGATATCAGCGAAGACATTCCAGTTCCCATTGTCAGGATATTAACAACGCAGGGCGAAGTAGCTGCTATTGGCCGTATTGCCTTTGTAGGCGATTATGGTATCTATGACCGCATTGAAACACATGAAAGTCACCGCCGCCGCAAACTGGGAAGTGTGATCATGAAAACGCTGGAAGCCGTTGGTGCCGCCCGTGGTATTAACAAAGGGCTGCTGGTGGCCACCAGGGAAGGCAGAGCACTGTATGAAACACTGGGTTGGCGATTGCATTCACTGTATACTACTGCTGAAATTCCCCGTCCTGTATTACCAGGTTAACCAAACATTTTCACCCGAAAGGGCTACACAGCTCACTTCTCTGCCACTATCACGAAACGATCTTTCTGCACATCCAGGTAAGGATGAACAGCAAAGTAGTCTTTCAGCAAAGCCGATATTTTTGTGAAATCAAAATCATCATAGTCTTCGAATAAGTAAGGCATAGACCGAACATAAAACAACAACGCTTCCGGATCATAAAATCTCATAAAGCCTACATCCTGCGCTTTAAAGGATATTTTGAAAGCAGTGGGCACAAATTCCTGCAACGCATAATCCAGGTTCCAATACAAAAATTCTTCATTAGGCTTTACCTGAAGTACCGTGGCTACAGACAAATCACTTCTCCCATCTACCTGTTGTGTAATAAAATATCCACCGGGCTTTAAGATGCGGTATACTTCGTGTACATCATAACTTTCATGACGATCTATCACCAGATCAAAAAAATTATCTTCAAAAGGAAGGTGGTCGTCTGTATAGTCAGCAATCAATGTACCACCAAATGTTTGTAATCGTTTGGTGGCCAGCTCCACATTTGGCGCATACCCTTCTGTGGCATATATCTGAAGCGATGCCTTATCCGGCAACAGGCTCAGAAACTCGCCTCCCCCGGTGCCCAGGTCCAGCAATACACTCCCGGGTTTAAGATGCTGACATATGGTCACAAAGTAATTCCAGGGCAAAGGGCTTTCCATCATCCTGCCTGTATTGGTTAAATAAGTAAAGTCCCAGCCGGTTGCTTTATCTTCCTGCATATCACGAAAATTTTCTCCAAAGAAATTAAACTTAAGTAAAATGCCGGACTAAAAGAAAAGGATGGTGGATCACCTGCATTAATGTTTTTCGGGAGAAGATAAAGGCGATGTTGTTTTATATAACCGTTCCGGTATTCCGGCGAGTGCAGATGAATGTACCTGTTCTCCCAGTCCATAGAATTGCTGAAAGCTCATGATCAGTGGACGCCACTTGTCAGGATCGATCCTGTTAGGTTCTCCGGCCATCAATATTGTTTCTTCCACGTGTACTCTTTCTATTTTCAACTCAAACGTAACGATGCGCCAGCGTTGCTGTGGGTCATCTTCTCCAATAGGATGCACCGCGGTAACAGTTGCTTCCATTTGTACCGGGCACTCTGCAACACGTGGAGCGCTTACCTTGTCAGCCGCTACGGGTGTAAGTCCTGCGGCTTCAAATTTATTTGGTTCAAAACGATATCCCCGTTGTCGTTTCCTTTCGGGCACCGGATCTGTTCCGGTAGTTAAGGCCAGCTGGTCAACTGCCGCTGCTTCATGTACGGAGGGCAGATTTAACACACATTGCCTGGTACGCAATAGATTCTCTGTTGTTTTAGACGACATCCCCAATCCTATTATACAACGCCATCCCAGCCAGAAAACGGAAGACATGGGCGCCAGGTTATAGCTGCCGTTTCCATTCACGGTGCTGATAAGCACTACTGGCGTACCAAAGTACAGAATGGCGGGTTCACTGATTTTATGCATATATCATGTTTTAACGAATGCCCAAAATTGGTGATTCTCCACCCGGAGGCAAACCCGAATCTTGCGATGTTGCACAAAATTCATCATCGCAGGATTCGGGTTTATTGTGGCTCCTGTACTCACATTTCAGCAGCTCAGCAGTAAACCTCCTTTGAACAGAAAAAAATACTTGTTCAGTTTCCGGTTGCCACCCAACTGCAACTGGCTTACTTTTGGATAAAAGAAATACATGCTGACTCATGAAATCATGTACCAGGCGCTTGTTGATAAGGACGTTTCTTACGAAGGGACTTTTATAGCAGCAGTGAAAACGACCGGCATATTCTGCCGGCCTACCTGTACAGCCCGTAAGCCGAAACAGGAAAACGTGGAATTCTTTCAATCGACTAAAGAGGCGATACTAAAGGGCTACAGACCCTGTAAGGTGTGTAATCCACTGGAAAAAATGAACGAAACACCGCTGCATATAAAAGAGATCCTGGACGAACTCAATGCCGATCCATCCAAAAAATTCAAAGACGCAGACCTGCTTCAAAAAGGCATTGAGCCCATTACCATCAGGCGATGGTTTCTAAAAAACCATGGGGTGACCTTTCAGGCTTACCAGAGAATGTTTCGGATCAATTCTGCCTTCAAAAAAATACAAAACGGGGAACCTGTTACCTCCGTGGCTTTTGATGCAGGGTACGAATCATTAAGTGGCTTCTCTGACTCTTTTAAATCAATATTCGGGGTATCTCCCTCCAATAGCAGGGATAAACAGATCATCAATATTACCCGGCTGGAAACACCGCTGGGGACGATGTTCGCCTGTGCAGTAACACAGGGTATCTGCCTGCTGGAATTTACCGATCGTAAAATGCTGGAAACAGAACTGAAGTCGCTGGCGAAGCAACTGAATGCAAATATCATCCAGGGCGCCAATCCACATTTTGAGATGTTGAAACAACAATTGGAAGAATACTTTGAAGGAAACAGAAAAGTGTTCACCGTTCCGTTGTATTCGCCGGGAACACCGTTCCAGGAAACGATCTGGGACATACTGCAAACCATTCCCTATGGTGCTACCAGTTCTTATAAACAACAAGCCCTGGCGGTTAACCGGCCAGAAGCCATTCGTGCCGTAGCCAATGCCAATGGTATGAACAGGATTTCTATCCTGGTGCCCTGTCACCGCGTAATTGCCGAAGATGGCCAGCTCACAGGCTATGGCGGCGGAATATGGAGAAAGAAATGGTTACTTGACCACGAAAAAACAAATTCAATTTAACCCGGATATCACGATTGTTATGGAAAAGAAAAGTTCTAAGTGGATGGCACTCCTCGTCATCCTCACTGCCCCCCTATTGTATGTTATTGACATTTTCATCATCAATATGGCGATCCCGGGCATCAAAAAAGGGGTACATGCCACAGATGGAGAAGTACAACTGGTAATAGCAGGCTACCTGCTGGGCAGCGCCTCTTTTCTCATTACCGGCGGCCGCGCCGGCGACTACCTCGGCAGAAAGAAAGTATTTTTCTGGGGCATGTTCTTCTTCACATTGACATCTTGTTTATGTGGCTTATCACAAACCGCCCTGGAACTGAATATCACCCGTTTTTTCCAGGGTCTCAGTTCTTCTTTTATGGTGCCGCAGTCGATCGCATTTATACAGGTACTCTTTACCGATCCACGCGAAAGGGCCAAGGCCATTGGCTGGTACGGTATCACCCTGAGCATTGCGGCGATCATTGGTCAGATACTGGGCGGTTACCTGGTAGATACACATTTCCTGATAGAAGGCTGGCGCCTGATTTTCTTTATTAACCTCCCGGTAGGTATCATCGCACTGTGGGCCATTCACCGGTATCTGAAAGAAACACCCCGGGATACCGGGCAGCGATTTGATTATTCAGGCGCGTTGATCCTGGCTACCGGGCTTGTCTGCCTTATTTATCCATTAACTAAAGGACGGGAAATGGGATGGCCACTATGGAGTATTGGCGTGATGCTGCTATCGCTGTTCATTTTTGCTTTCTTTATCCGTAATCAGCAAATGAAGGTCGCCCTACGCAAGGGCAGCCTAATTGATACCGCGCTTTTTAAGATCCGCGAATTCAATATTGGTCTGCTGGCGGTACTGTTTCATTTTATGATGCATACTGCTTATTTGCTCATGAGTGCTATCTACTTACAGAACGGGCTTGGGTTCACTGCCCTGGACTGTGGCCTCGCATTCATCCTGCATGCGGTGCTGTTCATGATCTCTTCTATTATCGCATCACGCTTGATTGTACGGTTCGGGAAGTGGGTGCTACAGGCCGGTCTTTTGATTATCCTGGTTTCTTTCCTGCTGCAAATATTACTCTTTAAACCGGCCGTCAGTCCGTTTTGTGTAACACTACTGATTGGCATTTATGGATTGGGTAACGGCCTGGTGCTACCTTTTTTGTTGAACATTGCATTAAAAAGTGTACCGGTAAAATTCGCCGGAGTGGCTGCTGGTGTATTCTCTACTTTTCAGCAAACAGCATCTGCATTAGGGATCAGTATACTGGGCGGTGTTTTTTACTATGTTGTCAGCCAGCAGGCCTCATCTCCAAATTATCTCAAAGCTTTTGATACCGGCATTGCCTTTAGTATTATTTGCCTGGGAATAGTAGGTATCATGTTATGGATGTTACCCCAAACAATGGAAAACAATGTGGTGGAGTTGCAACCCGAAGGGATCTGACGATTATTTTATCCGGTCCCAGTAAATGGTTTTTCCCAGCAGTGAAATGCCCACATAGCCCCTGATTTCCAGCCGGCCATTCCTGACTTTCATATTAGCACGGTAAGACTTGCCGGTGGTAGCATCATAAATTTCGCCACCTTCCCATTGCCCGTTCTTATACTGAAAACCGGTCAGCATCACCATATTCAGCCATTCCCTGCTTCTTAATCTTACATCGGGGTTCTTTGTATCTTTACGAAGAACTCCTTTTTCATCGAGCATGTATTTGCCCCATAATAGTTTCCCCTCGTAGATACTTCCTGATTGATAGATTTCAATTTTACCGGTTTTATCTTCGTTGAACCATACACCCAGCACACTGTTGGCAGGACTACTTTGTGCATTTATTTTTATCGTAAAAGAAAAAAGACAACAAAAAAACAGAAGGGCTTTTTGGGCTACCGGATGATATTTTTTCATTAGCATTTGATTAAATAGTATGGGCATTATGGTGTTAAGATAAGCGTTCATCGCGTAATATGGTATGCACTTKTTTTTTTAAATAAAAAAATTGCTGTATACTGGCTTTTTATACAGATGAACATGAAGAAGAAATTACTTTTTTTAACGCTTGCCTGCAGCGTAGGCTCTGCTTTTACGGCTCACGGACAACAATCATCTTATGTAAGTATTTTACTGGGAGATGATGAAGCCGCCATTATCCGGAAGGCAGCGAATGTACGCCCTACGGAACGGCAGTTGCGCTGGCAGGAGCTGGAAGTAACCGGCTTCTTTCATTTTGGTATGAATACTTTTACAGAAAGAGAATGGGGAGATGGCAAAGAATCACCGTCCCTCTTCAACCCCACCGAACTGGATGCCGCCCAATGGGTACGGGCAGCTAAAGCCGGTGGCATAAAACAAGTGATCCTAACGGCCAAACATCATGATGGCTTTTGTTTATGGCCGAGTAAGTATACCGGCCATTCCGTAAAAAATAGTCCCTGGAAAAACGGGAAAGGCGATGTGGTAAAAGAAGTAGCGGACGCTTGTCACCAGGCGGGCATGGGCTTCGGCGTATACCTGTCACCATGGGATAGAAATGCTCCCATGTATGGTACAGATGCTTACAATGATTATTTCGTAAACCAGTTAACGGAGCTTTTAACCAACTATGGCCGCATAGACGAAGTATGGTTTGACGGCGCCAATGGAGAGGGCCCGAATGGTAAAAAACAGGTGTACGATTTTCAGCGTTGGTATAGCCTCATCCGCAAACTACAACCCGGCGCGGTGATTGCGATAATGGGACCGGATGTACGCTGGGTAGGTACAGAATCCGGCTATGGCAGAAGCACAGAATGGAGTGTGGTACCTGCCAGCAATTTAGATCAGAATACAGTGGCGGCTTTATCTCAAAAAGAGCTGCTGATAAAGCCCTCCGGATATGGCAATGGCGAAGATATGGGCAGTCGCGATGCCTTATACAAAGCCAACAGCTTAGTATGGTTTCCTGCTGAAACAGATGTATCTATCCGGCCAGGATGGTTTTATCACAAGCAGGAAGATGACAAAGTAAAATCGCCGGAAAAATTGCTGGACATCTATTTCAATTCCGTTGGTAAAAATGGTGTACTGCTCCTCAACATTCCACCAGATAAACGGGGATTGATAGCCGAAAGTGACGTAAAAAATCTTACGGCATGGAAAAATTCGATTGATCACATCTTCTCTGAAAACTTTATCAGCAAGGCTAAAATTACTGCCAGCAGTGGCAAAAATACAAAGGGCCTCGCCGATGCGAATAAAAATACTTACTGGACAACTAAAGATAAAGACACCACCGCCACCATTGAATTCGATCTGGGTGCTGTAAAAACGTTCAATGTATGCCGCTTACAGGAATACATCAAAAAAGGACAACGGGTAGAAAACTATGTATTGGAGTATAAAGCAGGCAACGACTGGAAAGAGGCTACAAACGGTACCACCATTGGTTATAAGCGGATGCTCACTTTCCCGGATGTGAGCGCACAATTCATCAGGTTGCGTATTACATCTTCCCGTATGGAACCGATCATTTCGGAGATAGGCATTTTTATGCAGCAAAAATAAAAGCCAATACAAGATATTTAAAGCATGATCACCAGCACAGCCGGGTTACTCCAGCTGTGCTATTTTTTGCTGAATCGTTCGTTTATCCGTTCCCGTTTTTGCCAGCTTTAATGCGTGCTGTAGATGCTGTAGGGCTTTCCTGTTGTCAATACCCGTGTACAGTTCGCCCAACAACACAAAGTAATAGTGGTTGCCGGACAGCTGTAATTTTTCTGCTTCGGCAATCGCCACTTCCTTTCCCTTTACTTTTGAGAGTGCATAGGTTCTGTTCAGTGCTGCCATGGGTGAATATACCAGTTGTAATAAGCGATTGTATAGTTGCAGAATATGATCCCATTTTTCGGGGGTATCTGCTTTCTGCGTATTCCAGTAAGCAATCGTGGCTTCTATATGGTACCTCGACATCTGCTTTCCTTGTGATGCTGCATGAAGGAAGTACACACCTCTGCCGATCAACTCCTCATTCCAGCGTGTTTCATCCTGGTCCTGGTATAAAACAATTTCTCCGTTTTCATTTTTCCGGGCTTCAAAGCGGGAAGCATGGAAACACATCAGGGAAAACAGGGCATTTACGCGGGGCTGATTGACCTGTTCATTTTCAATGAGCAGATAGGTCAGCCGCATGGCTTCCAGGCAAAGGTCTTCCCGCAACACCACATCCTGACTTTCGGAATAATACCCTTCATTGAATAATAAATACAGGGTAGTCAACACGGTATCCAGCCGGTTATTAATTTCCCGTTTATCAGGAAACAGGATGGTTACTTTTTCGAGGCGTAGCTTTTCTTTGGCCCTGAAAAGTCGTTTGTTGATCACGTCTTTGCTGGTGAGAAAGGCATTGGCAATTTCCTCAATACCAAAGCCGCACAGAATGCGGAGCGCCAGGCCTATTTGCGCTTCCATAGGGATAGCCGGGTGACAAATTGCAAATAACATTTGTAACTGGCTGTCCGCTATATTTTCGGCCGATAAATTAATCTCCATTTCAACGGCTTCGGGAGTATCTGCTTTTACTTGTGCGGCAATCTTCTCAGCAAAGAGCTGGTTGCGTTGCAGATAATTCTTTGCTTTATTTTTTGCCACGAGATAAAGCCATGCGGTGGGGTTTTCCGGAATTCCTTTATAAGGCCAGGTTTCCAGTGCTGATAAAAATGTTTCACTGGCCAGGTCTTCCGCAATCTCCATATGTTCCATACCAAATACTTTACAGAGCACAGCTGTAATTTTCCGGAATTCTGACCGGAATAAATGTGGTATCAATTCGGATTGCATCATACGAACAAAGACCCCGCAATACCTTGCTGTTTATGGGGACATTTACTTTTTAATGAACACCATCTGCTTTGGCAATTTTACGGACTTCCACCGTATTACCTTCTCCCTGTAAAACAGGACAACCCTTTGCAAACTCCACAGCCTCATCTACCGAGTTGGCCTTCACGATGATATATCCGCCAATCGTTTCTTTTATTTCACCAAAAGGGCCATTTGTTACCATCTGGTTGGAATGCACTACCCTGCTGTCATCGAAAGGAAGTCCATTCCCACCGCTGAATTTGTTCTGGGCAGCAATCCCTCCTATCCAGTCCATCGTTTGTTTCATCCAGATCTGTATCTGCTCCGGAGAAGCGACCTTTTTGCCGTCTTCATGTCTGAAAATTAACATAAACTCATCCATGTTTTTAAGATTTTAGTGTTCGGGAATAATGATACTATACCCTGATAACAAATGGAATGTCGGTAATAGGACACAGGAGTCGGAAAATAAATCCATTCTTTACAGCGCAGGCTGGTACTCTATATGATGTTTCAGGTCTGCCAGCCGTTGTTTTACATTATTTTCCAGATGACGCCTGATAGATTTTGCCAGCAATGTAAAGGGAAATCTGACGGCAAAAGAATATAGGAAGATGACCTCCGTGGTATGATGGTCGATGGCTTTAAATGTCCATGATCCCAGGAATGATTTAAACATATAAGGCCCTTTAGTCATTCTGACGGCCGTTACTTTAGGAGGATTGAAGGTAACATACTCCGTTACCATGCCCAGCCCGTTTTGTGCCACACAGTGGGCCTTTACACCTTTAGCGGCAGTGTTGGCGCCATCCATGAGGTCTGCCTTTTTCAGGAAGGTATCCCACTGAAGCCGCTTACCATAATCCTGCGTATAGTCAAAAACGTTTGCAGCATTTGCCTGAATGCGGATAGCTGCCGTAAATTTGATTACTTGCATAACGGGAGTAATATTTATAATGACCTGGTTGATCTGTTGAACGGGGCGGCGGGCACCCGCGCTTCAATAGCCACTTAAGATACGGCTTTCCTGTCAGAAAACGACTTCAACGAATGCAAAGCCCCCAAAAGTTTAAACTTTTGGGGGCTTTGCAAAAACTGCCTTTATTTATTTTAACGCTTATCCCAGCAGCTGTGCAAAATGCTGCAACTCCTGCACATATAACGCTGGTGTTTCCAGTGCTGCAAACCTTCCACCTTGCGGCAGCTTGTTAAAGCTCTTCAGATTCACGCGGCGTTCTGCCCATTCTTTCGGTGTATTACTGTCGGCCGGGAAGATAGATACCGCTGTAGGTACTTCTGTTCTTGGCACTGGTTTCGGTCCGTGTTCTCCAAACATGGAACGTGCATCTTCCAGGTATCTTCTGATGGAAGTATTGATGCTGGAAGATACCCAATAGATCATAATATTGGTGAGCAATTCATCTTTTGTAAAACTGTTTTCTATATTTCCTTTGGTATCGCTCCAGGCATAAAATTTCTCCAATATCCAGGAGGCCAGTCCTACCGGTGAGTCGTTCAAGCCATAGCCCAATGTTTGCGGCTTGGTAGATTGAATCATGTTAAAAGCACCTTCCATGAACCACCAGCCCTGGATAAACTGTCCGAACTGTTGCTCTGCCGGCGACATGGTGGACCAGTCTTCCGTACCATTAGGATAACCGGTATCGGTAAGGTGAATACCTTTTACCTGTGCTGGATAGTTTTGTGCCAATGAAGTGGTGACTGCGAAATCACCTGCTGCAAGGAAGCTGGAGTAGCCAAGTACTTCCGTCATTAATTTCGCCCACAGATGTGCTGTTTTTTCAGAGGTCATAGCTACCTTACCGGAAAAGCCGTGACCTGGTATAGAAGGAATGATCAGGTCAAAAGAAGGTGCTCCGTTTGCAGGTTCCGTGAGCATAGGAATTACTTTATAAAAACGGAAAAAAGAGTCAGGCCATTCATGTGTGAGCAATAGTGGCTTTGCATCATTTCCTTTTCCTTTCACATAAATAAAATGGATCTCTACGCCATCAATTGTTGTCTTAAACTGAGGGAAGCTGTTTAACAGGGCTTCCTGTTTACGCCAGTCGAAGCTATTCTGCCAATAGTCTGTCAATTCCCGCAGATACTGCGGATTGGTGCCATAGTTCCAGCCGGCATTTTCCGGTTCATCTGTCCAACGGGTTTGTTTCAGTCTTGCTTGCAGGTCAGTGAGCAGGTCTTCAGATACTTCGATTTTAAAGGGCTGTAGTTGTTTCATGATCGTATTTTCTTTAAGTGATTTTTTAATGTCGCAGAGTAGGTAGCTCCTATTCTGAAACAAAGCTAGTCACACAATGTGACAACAGTGTGTCAGTTGAAAAAAAGAAAGTTGAAATATTTTTCAGGAGATGATGTTGAGGATAGCCATATCTTAGCATAATACCATTTTTCCTGCAGTCTCCGGTAAATTTCCCCGGCGGCAGAACGATCCTCCAGGTATACATCTCCCTGTACTCAAAAAAAATTTGACAAAAAACTTGTTTACTTAAACGTTTAAGCATATTTTTAAGAAATGAAGAAGGTCTCGCTGAAAGATATCGCTACAGAAGCAGGTGTGTCCACGGCACTGGTATCCTATGTGCTGACGAATAAAGAGAAAGAAGCCAGGGTTGGGGAAGAAATCGCCAAAAAGATCCGGGAGATAGCGCGCAAGCTGAACTATCAGCCCAATCATATTGCCCGTAGTTTAAAAAGTGGCCGGTCTTTCACCATAGGATTGATTGTAGCCGATATTTCGAACCCTTTCTTTGCCAACATTGCCCGTACTATAGAAGATGAAGCCAAGCGTAATAATTATACGGTGATCTTTGGCAGCTCGGATGAAAACGTGGATAAATCCAGGGACCTTATTAATGTATTATTAAACCGGCAGGTGGATGGATTAATCATTACGCCTACGGAGGGGTCGGAAGAACAGATCAACCAACTGAAAGCGCAGAAAGTGCCCTTTGTGCTGATTGACCGTTTCTTTCCGGAGATTGAAGCCAGTCATATTGCCGTGAATAATTATGAAGCGGCGTACAATGCGGTATCGCACCTGTTGAAGATGGGCAGGAAACGCATTGGCATGGTGGCCTATAAAACAACCCTGCATCATATCAGTGAAAGAAAACGTGGTTATAAAGAAGCATTGCAGGCGTATCATATGACAGGGAATACGTTGCTGAAATCAGCAAGGTATTCACATCTGAAAGAAGATATTAAAGTATCGATCGATCAACTGCTCAGTGGCCGTCACCCGGCCGATGCTGTTTTTTTTGCGACCAACAGCCTCGCCATGGAGGGATTGAAATATATTAACTCATTGGGCATACACATTCCCGATCAACTGGCTGTGATCACCTTCGATGAAGGAGAAGCACTTGACCTGTTTTACTCACCCGTTACGTTTGTACGGCAGCCCATCCTGGAAATGGGAAAAGCAGCGGTACGTGTGCTGCTGGAAGAAATCAAAGACAATAAAAAAGAGATCGAACATATTTGCATCGATACGGCGCTGGTGGTCAGAAAGTCCTGTGGTAGCCGCTAACAGCGGTTATCCTCTACACACCATTGCATAAGATGCCTGTTATTTTTACACAAATGCTTAAACGTTAAAGCATTGATTAACTAAAAGCTAAACGCTAACTGCTAACAGCTAAATCAATCCACACATGATGAAAAAACTGCTGCTGCTATCTTTATCTGCCTGTCTCAGCTGGGCCACCTACGCACAACAATCCTTTAATGGATTAGACATGAACATGGGAAATCTTTTTCGTCTCTCTAATGCGAAAACACGCTCTATCAGTCCGGAGAACCTTACCGGCGAACCCGGCAAAGGAGGCATGGCCACACTCGATCAGGGCAACGCCCGCGGCGCCGCCAGGGACCTGGGTCAGGGCTGGAAAGTAAACCCTTATATTTTTATTGAACCCGGTAAAACAGTAACGCTGGCTGAAATAACCGGCCCCGGCGCCATACAGCATATATGGATGACGCCCACCGGCAACTGGCGCTACTCCATCCTCCGCTTCTACTGGGATGATGAAACCACTCCTTCTGTAGAAGTACCGGTAGGTGATTTCTTCGGCATGGGCTGGGGCGAATATGCTCCCCTCAGTTCTCTCGCGGTATGCGTAAATCCCGGCAGCGCCTTCAACTGCTACTGGGCTATGCCTTTCCGGAAGAAGTGCAGAATCACCATGGAAAATATTAATACAGAAAAAATGACCCTGTACTACCAGGTCGACTATACGCTGACCACTGTACCAGAGGATGCCGGTTATTTTCATGCTCAGTTCCGCCGCAACAACCCTGTGAAAGATGCGTCTTTCACGATGTTGGACGGCGTTAAAGGACAGGGACAATACGTGGGTACCTACCTGGCCTGGGGCGTTAATAACAACGGCTGGTGGGGCGAAGGAGAAATAAAATTCTTTATGGATGGTGACGGTAAGTTTCCTACTATTTGCGGTACCGGTACGGAAGATTATTTCTGCGGCTCCTATAACTTCGATCACAAAGGCCGTTATGCAGAATTCTCTACCCCTTATACCGGTCTGCACCAGGTGATCCGCCCCGATGGATTATATAAATCGCAGCAACGCTTTGGCTTGTACCGCTGGCATATTATGGATCCCATCCGTTTTGAAAAAGAACTGAAAGTGACGATACAGGATCTGGGCTGGCGCAGTGGTGGCCGTTATCTGCCACAGCAATCGGATATCAGCAGCGTTGTGTTCTGGTATCAGCGCGAACCACATGCCCCTTTCCCCAAGTTACCATCTATGAATGAGCTGGAAGTAAACTGACCACTAAAATTACCAACAAGATGAGTCGAGCATTGTTAACAGGATTACAGTTGATAGGAAATAATTTTTCCGGAGAAGGCGATCACTTATTCCGGGCATTTGATCCGGTGCAGCAACAGTGGTTGCCCCAGGAATTCAGGGAGGCGACCACCGGGGAAATAGATACCGCTTTAACCATGGCGGCCAAAGCATTTATTACCTATAAAAAAACTACGCCTGCACAACGGGCTGCTTTTCTGCATGCTATTGCAGATGATATTGTTTCCCTGGGAGATGAATTAATCAACGTGGCCTCGGCGGAAAGCGGTCTGTCGCTGCCGAGGCTACAGGGAGAAAGAGATCGCACCACCGGGCAGTTGCGGTTGTTTGCCAACACCATCAAAGAAGGCTCCTGGGTAAATGCACGTATCAACACGGGCACACCCGATGTACGGCAAATGCAGATTCCCCTGGGCGTCATCGGCATCTTCGGCGCCAGCAATTTTCCGCTGGCATTTTCCGTCGCTGGTGGCGACACGGCTGCTGCACTGGCCGCTGGTTGTCCGGTTGTATTCAAAGCACATCCCGCACACCCGCATACCTCGTACCTGGTTGCTACCGCCATCCGTAAAGCGGTGATGCGCACACAAATGCCGGAAGGCGTATTCTCCATGGTACACGGCACCTCGCATGAAACCGGCCAATACCTGGCAGCGCATCCACTTGTATCGGCCATTGCATTTACCGGTTCTTTCAAAGGCGGTAAGGCACTATACGACACGGCTACACGCAGAGCGGTGCCTATACCGGTATATGCAGAAATGGGCAGCGTTAACCCGGTGTTTTTTCTACCGGGCATATTACGGGAGAAAGGATCCGCGCTGGCCATGCAGCTGCTGCAATCCATAACCCTTGGCGTTGGACAGTTTTGTACCAATCCCGGCATGTTTATCACGCCATCCGTAGAAACGGCTGCTGCGTTTATCAGCACCCTGCAACAAGGTATTGACGGTATGAGCGGCGGACATATGCTTACCCCCGGTATTTTACATGCCTACCAGCAAGGCATCGATTGGCTACAGCGGGAAGGCGTTGCCGTACTGGGCGCGGCCCATCCTGCGCCCGAACAGGCCACCCCTTACCTGCTGCAGGTAACGGCTGCCAAAGCGCTGGAAACGCCTGCTATCTGCCAGGAAGTATTTGGTCCGGCATCCCTGCATATTCAGGCAGGTAGTATAGAAGAAGTATATGCCCTGGCACGCAGACTCGAAGGTCAGCTCACCGCTACCATTCACGGTACGGAAGAAGACCTGCAGGAGCATGCCGGTCTCATTGATATCCTGAGAGAAAAAGCAGGCAGGATCATCATCAACGGTTTTCCTACAGGCGTGGCCGTTAACCATGCCATGGTGCATGGCGGTCCCTGGCCTGCTGCCACCCCTGCTGCCGGCTCCTCCGTAGGTACTGCCGCCATGTACCGCTTCTGCCGGCCGGTATGTTTCCAGGATTTCCCGGCCTACCTGTTGCCACCGGAACTACAGGATCATAATCCTATGCACATCTGGCGACTGGTAAATGGTGAATTTTCAAACACACAAAAGTAAATTATGGACCTGGGCTTAAAAGATAAAATCATTATAGTAACCGGTGGTGCCAAAGGTATCGGTGCCGCCATTACTTCCGTGCTCGCCGCCGAAGGCGCTATACCAGTCATCATTGGCAGAAGCGGGGAAGACAACCTCCTGCAACTGGCCCACATCCACAGTGCCGGCGGAAAAGGCGCACATGTCATCGCCGAACTCACCGACCCCGCTGCCTGCAAACAGGCAGTGGAGGAAGTTACCGCGCAATTCGGCCGGATAGACGGACTCATAAACAATGCCGGCATCAATGACGGTGTAGGACTGGAAACCGGTTCCTACGAAGGATTTATGCAATCATTGCATCGCAACCTGGTACACTATTACCTGGTAACACATCATGCACTGCCCTTCCTGAAATCCAGCAAAGGCGCTATTGTAAACATCACTTCCAAAACCGCAGAAACCGGACAAGGCAACACCTCTGCCTATGCTGCTGCCAACGGAGGCCGCAACGCACTCACCCGCGAATGGGCGGTAGAACTCCTCCCCTTCAGCATCCGGGTAAATGCCATTGTAGTAGCGGAATCCTGGACACCTTTATACGAAAGCTGGATCAACACCTTCGAAGATAAAGACGCAAAACTGGCCAGCATCGTGGAACGTATCCCACTGGAAAAACGCATGACCACCCCGGAAGAAATTGCACAGATGGCCGTATTCCTGTTGTCAGAAAAATCCAGTCATACTACCGGGCAACTCATCCATGTAGACGGCGGCTATGTACACCTGGACCGATCGCTGCTATAACCTTTCGCTCTTCTTACTTTATGCTAACGACCATGAAACAGACAACTTTAAAGATCCACCCCGGTGATAATGTATGGGTAGCACTGCAGGATATTCCTGCCGGCACCCGCGTAGAATGCGGTGGTGAAACGGTAACGGCTGTACGTAATATTGAAGCCAAACATAAAATAGCTGCCCATCAGCTTCCAAAAGATAGTCCGGTGATGATGTACGGCGTATTGGTAGGCATCGCCAACGATGATATTCCTGCCGGAGAACTCATCACCACCAAAAATATCCGCCATGCCTCCGGCCAGTTTGCCGTGAGCGGAGAACGGCACAACGCATGGACGGCGCCAGATACATCTCCCTGGAAAAACCGCACCTTTGAAGGTTATCACCGCACAGATGGTCGCGTAGGCACCGGCAACTACTGGGTGATCATCCCACTGGTATTTTGTGAAAACAGGAATGTGCAGCTATTACATGAAGTGCTGGTAAAAGAACTGGGCTACCGCAGGCAGCACACCTACGAAGCCATGTTGCAGCAACTGTTGCAGGACTTCCGGCAAGGCCATACCAGCAGCCATATCGCCACAGCGGAAAATGGCGAAGGCATCACGGTGCAGGGGCGCACTTTTCCCAACATCGATGGTATCAAACTACTCACGCATACCATGGGCTGCGGCGGTACTAAACAGGACGCACGTACGCTTTGCGGACTGCTGGCCGGCTATATTACGCATCCCAATGTGGCAGGAGCCACGGTGCTGAGCCTGGGCTGCCAGAATGCGCAGATAGATATGCTGAAAGAAGAAATAGAAAAACGTGTACCCGGATTCGACAGAACAGTGATCTACCTGGAACAACAACAAACCGGTTCCGAAAAAATACTGATGACGGAAGCGATCCAAAAAACATTTGAAGGATTAGCGAAAGCCAACACGCTGCAAAGGCAGTCTGCCCCACTCAGCAAATTATGCATTGGCATGGAATGCGGCGGCTCCGATGGATTCTCCGGTATTTCTGCCAATCCCGCGGTAGGCCGTGTAGCCGATATCCTGGTGGCCCTCGGTGGCTCCGTGATCCTCTCTGAATTTCCGGAACTATGCGGCGTAGAACAGGAACTGAGCGATCGCTGCGTAGATGAAGAACTAGCCGCGCGCTATGTACAACTGATGCGCGACTACGCCAGCAGCGCCGAAGCGGTAGGTTCCGGATTCGACTCCAACCCTTCTGCCGGCAATATCCGCGATGGATTAATTACCGACGCGATTAAATCTGCCGGCGCCGCCAAAAAAGGCGGCTCCTCACCGGTAACAGATGTGATTGATTATCCCGGCTGGGTACAACGTCCTGGTCTCGCATTATTATGCACACCTGGCAGCGATGTAGAATCTACCACCGCAGAAGTGGGCGCCGGCGCCAACGTAGTGTTGTTTACTACCGGCCTCGGTACGCCAACCGGTAACCCGGTAACACCCGTGATTAAATTATCTACCAACAGTAAACTCGCTGCGAAAATGCCCGATATTATAGATCTCGATACCGGTGCTATTATCAGCGGCGATGTATCTATTGATGAAGCGGCAGCCAATATTTTTGAACTCGTGATCGCCACCGCCAGCGGGCATTACAGCACAAAGGCACAACAGCTCGGACAAGATGATTTTATCCCCTGGAAGCGGGGAATATCGCTTTAGCTGTTAGCTTTTAGCGGTTAGCTTTTAGATTAAAGCGGAGGGATTGGTGCGGAGGGATTTTTACTTTTTATCAACTATTATTTATCATTTCAATTCCATCGATATGAAATCTATTCTCCTTTCCGGTTGTCTGGCTGCGGGGCTTGCCGCATGTAACGGCGGCGGAACCACGCATGAACAAAACCATATGAAGCCTGTCAACTTTGGTGAAGACGTTGCTTTTCTACAGCAGCATTTAAAAAATGTAGTCGTATTAAAACATGCCGGCGATAGCAGCGGCCTGGTGGTAACGGGCGATTATCAGGCACGGGTAATGACCAGCACCACCGGTGGCAGTGCCGGTAAAAGTTTTGGCTGGATTAATTACGACCTCGTAGCATCACAAAAATTCGCACCACATATCAATGCATTTGGTGGAGAAGAACGCTTCTGGATGGGCCCTGAAGGCGGTCAATATGCACTGTTTTTCCCGCCGGGAAAAACATTTGATTTCGCCAACTGGCAAACACCCGGACTGATAGACACTGCACATTATGCGGTGACTGCACAATCTGATACCGCCATCACCTATCAGCAGGAAGGTAGCCTGCAAAATTATAAAGGCAGCACCTTTAAATTACAGATCAGCAGAACCATCCGCCTGCTGGGCAACAGCGATATTACTACCCGCCTTGGATTTACATTACCAGCAGGTGTTAAAAGCGTGGCGTATGAAACAGATAATGCGGTCACCAACAGCGGCGACAGCGCCTGGCAGGAACAAAACGGACTGCTGAGCATCTGGCTGCTGGGCATGTTCAAACCATCCGACCAAACCGCTATTATTGCGCCTTTCCAGCATATTCCCGATGCAAAGAATCATATTACCGATGATTATTTTGGTAAAATTCCCGCGCAAAATTTATTGATAAAAGATAGCCTGTTACTATTCCGTGCAGATGGTAAATCACGCGGAAAACTGGGACTGTCTCCATTGGTGGCAAAAAGAGGCGCCGGTAGTATAGACCTGCAAAATAATACCCTCACCGTGCTCCTCTACGAAGTTGTTCCGCAGGGCCGTTATGTCAATTCAAAATGGGAGCTGCAAAAAGAACCCTTCAAAGGCGATGCGGTGAATTGCTATAACGACGGACCACTCGCCGATGGTACACAAATGGGGCCGTTCTATGAAGTAGAATCTTCCTCAGATGCACGTGCTCTGAAACCAGGTGAAACGCTCCGCTACCGGCAGGTGACCATGCACTTTGAAGGCGATGCCCAGGCACTGCAGGCCATGGCTGCACAGTTGTGGCAACTGCCGCTGAAAGATGTAGCACAATTTCTTGCTAAAAAATAAACGTGAGAACTAACACATGGTGCCAACAATAAATAAACCCGACAACAATACCACATTTCTTCATTACCAAATAAATCAATATGGAGATCATCCGCATTTATAAAACCGCTGCCGCTTTACTGGTTGCCTACCAGGATCATTATTACACAGTGGCCGCCAACTGGAACAGTTATGTAAACAGGTCCGGGCTATTTGATTATGTAAAGGCCGATATAAAAGGGAAAACACCAGTTCCGAATACCATAGCGGAGCAACTGCTGGCAGGCGATCTGCTGGCGCCTATCGGCGCACAGGAAGTATGGGCAGCCGGGGTTACTTATTACCGCAGTCGTACTGCCAGGATGGAAGAATCTGAAGTATCCGGCGGTGCTACCTTCTATGATAAAGTGTATGTGGCAGAAAGACCGGAACTCTTCTTTAAAGCTACACCACACCGCGTATCCGGACATGGACAAATCCTGTTCATCCGCGAAGACTCCACCTGGGATGTACCGGAACCGGAGCTGACTTTATTTATCAGCAGCCAGGGAACGATTGAAGGTTATACCATTGGCAACGATATGAGCTCCCGTAGCATAGAAGGAGAAAATCCACTGTATCTGCCGCAGGCAAAAGTATATGAGAAATGCGCCGGACTGGGCCCCTGTCTCATGGTACCGGATGCACCCATTCCACAAGATACCGTGATCAGCATGTCGATTTACCGCAATGATCAGGAGCAATACTCCGACAGCGTACCTATCAGCCAGATGAAACGCAGTCACCAGGAACTGGTGAACTTTCTTTACAAAGGTTGTGCTTTCCCGGATGGTTGTTACCTGATGACAGGCACCTGCCTCGTTCCGGATAATGGCTTCACCCTGCAGGACAACGACCGTGTAGAAATCAGCATAGATCATATTGGCCAGTTGATCAACGAGGTACAGACCTGTCGTTTATAGCCCACCATAAAACCACCTTTTATGAATTCCACTATCGACATAAAGAAAGGGGCGTCCTCGCCCCCTTCCAGCAGCAGTCAACTGAAAGTCGCCTCCATACTCATTATCAGCCTTTTCTTTTTATGGGCGCTCACCGGCAACCTCATTCCTGTACTCATCCCCCATCTGAGAAAAGCCTGCCAGCTAAACGATTTCCAGTCGGCCTTCATTGACGCAGCTTACTGGATCAGCTATTTCTTTTTTGCATTGCCCGCCGCCTGGGTAATGCGTAAGTGGAGCTATAAAACAGGTATCATTACCGGTTTGCTGATCGCTGCGGCCGGCGCAATATTATTCTTTCCCGCCGCAGAATTGCGCTCTTTTGGATTGTTTCTTTTTGCCTTGTTCCTGGTAGCTGCCGGCATGACCTTCCTGGAAACCGCCGCCAATCCATATATCACCATTATGGGTACACCGGAAACATCGGTGCAGCGACTCAACTTTGCACAGGCATTCAATGGACTCGGTGCATTCGTCGCCGCATTTTTTCTCAGTAAAGTGATTCTTTCCGGAAAGGAGTTTACGCATGAACAACTCAGCAGTATGTCGCCGGATGTACTCAATAATTACCTGTTATCGGAAGCCCGCTCCGTGCAGGTACCTTATCTCGCTATAGCTGGAGTACTGGTGCTTACTGCTATCCTGTTTATGATCGTACATTTCCCTAAAATACAGGAAGAACACAGCGATGGACTTAGCATCAACTTTCGTGTATTCCGGCATATACATTTTCGCTGGGGCGTGATCGCACAATTTGCCTATGTAGGTGCACAGGTGTGTATCTCCAGCTTCTTTATCCGTTATGCAGGACATAGCGGGCATATGCCGGAAAAAGAAGCCACTACTTTCCTGGGATTGCTGTTACTCTGTTTTATGGTAGGACGGTATGCAGGAACGCTGCTCATGCGGAAAATAGCCCCCCGTCAGCTACTGTTGTTTTACAGTGTGGCCTGTGTATTATTGTTATGCTATTGCGTAGGCATTGGCGGAAGACCAGGTGTCTATTGCTTACTCGGCGTTGAATTCTTTATGTCGATTATGTTCCCGACTATTTTCTCGCTGGCCATCCGCGACCTTGGCAATGAAACGAAATCCGGATCTGCTTTCCTGGTGATGTCTATTGTTGGCGGAGCGCTGATACCGCTGGGACTGGGCGCCATTACGTACTACAGCAATGTGCAGCTGGGCTATACCGTTCCATTGATTTGTTTTGCTGTAGTGGGTTATTATGCATGGCGACATGCACTGCCGGTATTAAAAGTGATCAGATAGTAATAGAAATGGCTGCGGGTGAGTTCCCGCAACCATTTCTATAGCAGAAATTTCAAGCCGCTATTCCGATAGCAATTGCTGTATTGTTTTACGTGTAAGTCCAAAATAGATTTGCTGCCCCGGACGATATTGTTCCCTCAGTTCAAAATTTTCGAAAGATGGCCCGCCTGGAATATCGATATAGTCAGCCGGATTCCGGCTACCTCCACCCCAATATTTTGCCCTGCCGTTCACCCGCACCTGCAACGAAGTATCCGCCTCATGAGCGGCTACCCGCCAGTATTGTGTGAGCTTATAGAAAGGACGATAACGCCAGCCCCACCTGGCAGTATAAGCAGCTGTTTCTGGCCACGCAGAGAGTTCATTCAATGTTTCGTCCGGTTGCGCCATTACTATAAAATCACCACTTTTGTTATGTAACATCTGCTGCACGGGGTAAGCTACTTTTTCAACAAAATCAATATCCTTGTAACCGGCATATAATGTTCTTGCATTGACTACCTTATCTTTCAGGTATAAATTCCTCAACCTGGAATAATTCCCCATAGTAGCCGTCACCCCACAACGCTGCATGGGAGCGCTTCCCGGCTGCTGAAATACTTCTATGCATAATTCCTCCGGTTGAGCACTACGGATACTAAGGCGGAGATAAGGATGCGCCCCGTTCAGGAATTTCTCCATAAAAACATACAGATATAAAATAGTTTTTTCCGGATGCTGCGGATCGGGTGCTACTACGCTCATGGTATCTGACACAATTATTCCGCGGGTGCCGGCACTCGCTAAAAACCTTCCCGGATCCGACGTTTCACCAGTCCACATCAGCTTGCCCCATTTACCATCTACCTGTGAGGGAGACACTTCACTGAACTCCATCTGTCCATTTACCACCGGTTCTATGGCGATATAGTTAATGTGATAAACGATGTGTTGCCATTCATAGCCTATCCGCAATAATCCACGTGGACCACCATCATTGCCTGGTCTGGGGTTTTCTATGGCCGCAGGCCATAGCCCCACCACAATGCCGTTCCGGATACCCCATACCGGAGGACTGCCAGCATTATCAGGCCGGATCCATTCAGTAGATGTAGTTGTTACGGATGGCTTTTGTCCTACCGTCCATGCCGGCCATAATAGTATACTAACGGCAACGCCTATGGTAAAAACACATTTGCGTTGCCCGTTGATATGATACCATTTCATGGCGGTTATCTTCTTACAAAATCTGTTCATCCTGCTTTACTTTATCGGCCACTGGTTTGTTACCGTTAATATAACCTTAATAGAAAAAATCACCAACCGGGATTTTGTACCAGGTTTGGATTTTTATTTATTTCTGCTTGTTGTATTGGCCACAGGTAATGCTTAGGAGCTACAAACACGCGCCTTTCTATCACTGTTCTTTTATAAAAGTTGTCATCATTGAGCGAGGCGCCGGCGCCTATATTCATACCGTGAATTTCTTTATTATCAATATTCCCGGCGATTTTCCATCGATGGGTATCAAAGTAACGATGTGCTTCAAAAGCCAGTTCTATGCGGCGTTCATGATGAATGCGTTCCCGCATATCTATCTGGGATAAGCCGGAAGGCAATGCCGGCAACCCTGAGCGGTCACGGATGGCGTTGATATATTTGTATACATCTGCCACTGGCCCATCTGCTTCATTCAGTGCTTCTGCATAATTGAGATATTCCTCGCCTACGCGGTAATAGATCCAGGTATTTAAAGAAAACCTGTTTTGGAAGATGTCGGAAGTAGGGTTGACCATTTTCTTCATCAGGTAACCGGAGATACAATAATCAGAACCTGCTCTCTTTCTGCCATCCAGCCCTTCATTCCAGAATTGTATGCCGCGATTTTTCCAGATGGCGCCGTTAAAATTGATGCTGGCATAAAAACGCGGTTCCCGTTTCACGTACATATTACGCACACCTGCCGGGTAATAATTATTAGGATGATTAGCCGCCGCATAGCCCGTTTCCAAATAGCCCGAGGCAGTATTGATCACCGGCGAGCCATCGGCGTTATACCCGGTAATGGGCCGTTGTCCATTGTCCATTTCATAGTCATCTATCAGCTCCTGTGTGGGGCAAAAAATGGAGTAGCCACCAAAACCGATTGGATTGCTGCAGCGCTCAAAGTGGGAGTGTTCACCGGCATTGCGGGCAAATAATACTTCTGCATTGTTGCGTTCAATAAATACTTCCTGGTAATTTCTTACCGGATCGTTGGAAGCCGAGCGATACAATTTATAGCCGTTGGCTTCTGCGCCATCGATACATGCTTTGGCGGCTGTAGCTGCCTGTCTCCATCTCTCTTTATCAAAAGCCGGAAAAAGAGCGATGCCTTCCTTGTCTTTCAACCCCATGTAATCGGGGTTACCATTCCATAAAGGGCTCGCCATATACAGCAGGGCCTGTGCTTTCAACGCCAGCGCAGCGGCTTTGGTTACCCGGCCGTATTTGTCGGGAGTCACTGTCCAGTCCAGCAGCCCCGCCGCCTTATCGCATTCTGCCACAATAAAACCGATGACTTTATCTATAGGCTGCCGGCGTATTTTCCTATAGTCTTCTGTGAGCGTATATGCATGATCACCGATCGGCATCGGCCCATAAATGCGGGCCAGCATAAAGTGAAAGAAGGCTCTTAAAAAAGTAGCTTCTCCGATCCACTTCTTCCGGTCTTCCTCCGGCATAGGCACCAGCGCTACATTCTCCAGGAAGATATTTGTTTTGCGGATGCCTTCATACATAAATCCCCAGATATCCGGATAGTAGTCATTGGCACTCCAGGCGCCGGAGTTTAACATATGGGAGTACGCTCCCAAAAAGGTGATTTCCATTTCATCACTGGCGCCGGTAAAGGGATTACGCTGGTCCCAGTCTGCTGCTCCCAGCATCACCGGAATATTATTATAGGCAGATGTCAAAAAGGATTCTGCAAACTTTCTTTCGGAAAAAACTTTTTTGATATCCAGGTCTTCGTCCGGTGCTTTTTTCAGATAATCTTTTGTGCAGGATGGCACTAACAGCACCAGCAATCCCAATAAAAGGATGCCGATCTGCTTCTTTATTGCTGGAAATATTTTTTTCATCTGTCAGGTTTGAAAATTGAGCATTGATTAAAACGTGAGTTGGGTACCGAAGTTTACGCTGCGTTGTAAAGGATATCCGCCTGTACCATATTCTGATTCAGGGTCTATCGCTTTTACCTTATCCCAGGTGATCAGGTTATAACCGTTTATAAATAGTCGTATGCCTTCCAGTCCGGGTCTGCTGCCATGTTTCAGGTGAATGTTGTAGGCTACTTCCGCACTTTTCAACCGCACGTAACTCGCATTTTGCAGGAACATGGTAGAGGTCCGGTTGTTATTCGGATTTTGCAAAGGCGACACCCGGGGATATTTGGCATTTGGATTTTCCGGTGTCCAGCGGTTATCATAGTATTCATGTAAAATATTAAATGTGCCCAGGCCCATCTGGAAAGCATACATAGAAGGTCCGTCTACAAAGAGACTGGCTTTAGCTGCGCCCGTGAAAAACACACTCAGTTCAAATCCTTTATATGCAAAGCTGGCGCCGGCGCCATATACAATTTGTGGCGTTCTTGCATAGCCGATAGGTACGCGGTCATAATCATCGATCACGTTATCGCCGTTCGTATCCTGGTATTTAATATCGCCTGGTTTTACCTGTTCCATAAAATTCTGTCTGGGGCTTTTATCGATATCTGTCTGGTCTTTAAAAAACCCTAATGCCACCAGTCCCAATGGTTGACCTATCGGTTGTCCTACGAATGACTGATATGCATATTTCGGGATAGGATCATCGTTTTGTGTACAGATGCTGCGGGCATAGGTAAACGTACCTCTGAGGCTATAAAAGAACCCTCTGTGCGTAGTTCGTTTCACTTCCAGCATCGCATCCAGACCGCTGTTTTTAGCCATTCCCAGGTTGGCATATGGCAGGATCCACGGATAGTAACCGGTTGCCCTGGGTATCACACCCCGTTGAATTAAAATGCCTTTCCTGTTTTCTTTAAACCCATCTACCTGCAGGGTCACTGTACCATCGAATAATTCAAGATCAATCCCCAGGTTAGACTTGGTAGCCACTTCCCAGGTCACATCATCATTACCTAATTGTGCTTCATCAAATCCCTGGTAAAAGCGTTGGTTGTCCCCGAAGAGGTAAGATTGCCCGTTGCGGTTAATGGTGGTGAGAAATAAAAAGCGGCGGGCAGCTGGATCTATGCTGATCTGGTCATTGCCCACCTGTCCGTAAGATCCCCTGATTTTGAGGTTGGAAATCGCTTTGATATGCCAGAAATTTTCATTGCTGATGACCCAGCCGGCGGATACAGATGGGAAGAAACCATATTGTTTCCCTTCCGGAAAATTTTCCGATCCGTTGTAACCTGCATTCACTTCCGCGAGATAGCGGTTTTTAAAGTTGTAAGTAAGTCGTCCGGCCAGCCCCTGCCGGCGATATGGAAGATTGTTAATGGTAGTGCCGGCAGTCAGGTCTATAAATTCGCGGCGGTTGCCGAGGATCATACCGGTTACGTTATGACTGCCGAAGCTGCGGTTATAGTTAATTGCCAGCTCCGTATAGATGGCACGGTTAGCCCTGTTGATGACCGTGTATCCCATGGGTTGCTCTTCTCTTATTGTTGCGTAAAGATCATTGCCATTATTATCTTTTCCTCTGTATTGCTGAATCGCATAAGGCTTTTTACGTTCTGTGGAAGCAAAGTAATAATGATCATAGGAGAACATGCCCCGCACAGAAAGTCCTTCTGTGACGAGTGAAGACAGGTCCCATTTACCACTGAAAGTACCTTGCAGAGTATTCATGTTCTGCCGCGTGTAACCAGCACGGGTAACGAGTCCCCAGGGGTTATTCTGCAGGTAGGAGGTGGAGGCGCCGGCAATAGATCCATCCGGATTTACTTTTGGATAGTTAATGGGAGAAGTAATTTTCAGTGCGTCAAAAATATCAGGCGCGCGGGTGCCCGGATAGTTTCCCTGCTGAATAACCCCGCCAACGCCCAGTTCCAGGCTGATTGTTTTGGATACATTGATGTCTACATTCGACCGGAAGTTATAACGCTTCATTTGTGCATTGGTCTTATAAGCGTTGGCAGGATCCTGTTTATAAATACCATTCAGAATCGTATAGCCTACGTTGGTATAATACTTTATAATTTCGCTGCCACCTGTTACGCTAAGGTTGTTGATGCTCTGAAAAGTATTTTTCTTCAGTACCGCATCCGACCAGTCTACATCGGGGTACAGATAAGGATCCGAATGGTCTTTAAATTTCTGCAGTTCTTCCGGTGTATATTTTACGGGAAGATGATCATTGTTGAGGGCTTCATTGATTAAGCCGGCATATTCGGCGCCGTTAATATAATTGGGCAGGCGCAGGGCATCGAGGCTGGCATTTTCCGTACGGAATACTACCTGTGGTTTTCCGATCTTCCCTCTTTTGGTGGTAATGAGGATGACGCCGTTGGCGCCGCGCACGCCGTATACCGCCGTGGCAGAAGCATCTTTGAGGATAGAGAAACTTTCAATTTCCTGGGTATTCAGATTGTTGATATCCCGTTCTACACCGTCTACCAGGATGAGTGGACTGCTGTTGGCCCAGGTGCCGAAGCCGCGGATAAAAATGGCGGCGCCATCATAGCCGGGTTCGCCGGAACTTTGCCTGGTAATAATTCCCGGCATACTCCCTGCCAGTGCGTTAGATAAAGAAGGGGTGGCAATCCGCTGCAGGTTATTCACCGGAACGCTGGAGATAGCGCCGGTCACGGATATTTTCTTTTGCTTGCCAAACCCTACTACCACTACATCTCCTAATGTACTGGATTGTTGTTTCATGGCTATATTCAGCTCCGTCAGTGCCTCCACGGGTATCTGCTGCGTTTCATAGCCAACATAAGTAAATACCAGCGTTACGTTCTTTTCTACTTTAATAGCATAGGTGCCGTCAGGATAGGTAGTCGTKCCTACCGGTGTACCTTTTACAATCACATTCACTTCTKCGAGCGGCTTACCRTTTGCGGCCGCCGTCACTTTTCCGGTAATCACTTTTTGTGCAGATAAGGTATAGATCGAAATGAAAAAAAAGAAAAGGAAGCCTGTACATCTTTTTTTTAAAGATCCTGGCATGGGAGGCCTTCCTTGAAGGGAAGCTTTCATAAACGTGTGGATTTTGGTGATTGGTTTAATCTGGTGTTACCCTTAATCGTTTAAGCAACTGGAATTAAAGACGATTTGATGATGAATGCCTGTCTGTGTATAAGCGTAAATTATTATCGGAGATGCTGCTGCAATGATGCGATGGATATTGCGCCCGGCCTGCTCTCACCGGGCACTCTTTATCATGCAGACAATGTTATTTTTTTACCGCCCACAATCGCATGTGTGGCGGGTATGGTGCCATACGCCACCTGCAGTGACGGGATCCCTTTTTTCCAGCTAACGGTACCGAATCCTTTTTCAGTAGCAATAAAGCTGCTGAAGTCTCCTACCCTGGAATCTATGTAGATGGCTTTGTCTACTGCATCGTATCGCACACCGGTGAGTCCCTGCAATAGTCCGTAGCTGGACATGGCCCTTGCATACCAGTGACCACATTCGTACTCATTAAAAGGATTACGTACGGTGCCATCATATCTCTGGCGACAGGCGCGTACAATCTCCAGCCCTTTCGCTACTTCGCCCTGGAACATCAGGTGAGAAGCTACCTGGTATTCGATGCCGGTCCATACTTCATTGCTGTATACAAAGGGGAGCGACAGCATACCGCCCTTAGGCCAGGAGCATAATAACAAGCCGCCTTCATTGCCCAATGCATAGGTAGAGCGTTGCGGATTCACGTGATTACTTAAATCTTTTTTCAGATTGTATTGGTGTACTGCCAGCAAATGACTTTTTGTTTTAGCCTTATCTACGGGTTCTTCCATGCCGCATACCCGGGCTATCCAGGAGCCCAGAATACCGTCCGACAAGCATCCCGTGCCATACTGATATTTAGGGCCTTCTTTTTTCAACAGCACCACTGCCTCGTCGGCATACTGCGTACTGAATGATTGTGCCTTCACCGGATCGGGGGCATTTAATCCTGTCCATTGTATTTTTTGTATGAAGTATTCGCCGTTATAAAGTTCTGTTTCCAGGAGTTGTTTTCCTTTGTGATAGAGCGCGGTATATTCCGTTACATCGTTACCCAGGAAAGTACCCATTAATGAAAACGCCTGTAAGGAGCCCAGGTAAAAGCTGGTACACATACCAGTCGCTCCCCAGAATTCAATATCGTAAGTATTATGATGTGGTTCTTCCACCAGTCCTTTGCGGCGTGGATCCCAGGTACGGATGCAATAATCCATGCTCACTTTTACGAGTGGATACATTTGCTTCAGCCATTCATTATCACCACTGATGCGCCATTCGCGGTATACTTTCATGATGCCACCCAGTTGTCCGTCTGCTGCCGAATGAAAATTATGTACCAACGGAGAGATGGGGATGTTAGCCCTGAAACCCTGATGCCCTTCTGCATTCTGATTTTCGTTGAACTCCGTATGACGTAAACTTCTTTCCAGCGCCGGAAATAAATGCGGCACTGCCTGTGCATAATTCCATACATGCGTGCACGTACCGTGACAGCTCCCCCAGGTATCGCCGGAGCCTTCCCAGCACCAGAAACGACCATCATACTGCCGCATCACTGTAGCTGATTTCAGAATGGTGAGATTGGTGGCTACTGCTTCCAGTACTTCGGGGGGCAACGTACTTTTATAAAAAGCATCGGTGAACAGTGCGGTCTTTTTATACAAGTCGGCATAGTTATCTTTCCAATAATCACTAACGGCGGCGATATCTTTAAACCTGCTACTGTACCAGGGTTTATAATATTTTCCGAATGCATTGGCGTGTCCACTTACGTCATCGCCTATACGTAGTTTTGAATCAGGTACATACCAGGCCATCATAAGACGGATTACTTTTTTCTCACCCGACTTTAAATGGAATGGCACAAACAGAGAGCCACCGGGTGCATCTTTTTCTACCGGAGGGGTATTGCGCGTGTTCCCATCTTTCAAAGTATTCCATACCATGGTCAATGGATCAAACCAGCCACCACGGAACCAGCAATGATCTACAATGGTATTGGGCTCTGTTGTAAAAATGGCGAAATGGCCTTGCTTTTCTGCTGCATTTTCCGGTGCGGCCTGTGTGAGTACAAATCCGTTGGGCATTGCTTTTATGGTGTGCAAGGTATCGGCCTGCCGCATAAAATTGCGCGCATTATAGGAGAAGATAAATTCTTCCGCTTTATTACCGGTATTCGTAAAATGATATTCTATTGCGCCAACGGGCATACTGGCATGGTCTTCATCACCTGGAATGAAAGGACTCCAACCTTTTATGGCTACCTGCACTGGCATAGCAGGATCCTGGAGTGCGATATCTGCAAACGGAAAGCGGGCTTTCATGACCGCATTTTTAAACCGTGGGAGTCCCCAGGTAGCGCCGCCGGTGCCACCCAGTCCGGCATCCCGCTGACCAAATTTTTTCCAGTCGGGCACAGGACCTTCCAGTACCCTGGCTCCGCCTCCTTTCATGCTGATGGCCGCAAACATGGCCGGCTCATAAAACATTTCGGGATTGTGGTGAATAGACATATGTGAGATAGCACCCGTGCCTTCCAGGCAAAACATGCCGGCGCCAATACCACCAATAGGAAACGCGATGCGGTTATTATATTTTCCCTGATAGGCGTCATTAAAATGACGGTCTTTTTCTATCGCCGGTGAAGGCTGCTCCTCTTCTTTTTTACCGGATGTATTTTTTGCCAGTGCAACTACCGGCAATGCAGAAACACCCAGGTATGCGACCGCAATATTTCTCAGAAAAAAACGTCGGTTGTTACTTTTTTTCATGTATCAGTTATTTTTAAAAATCAGCTGGCAGATGTGCTGGCCGGGCAATTGAATATACACATAGGTTCACCTGCAGAGCCGGCGTAGCATTACTTCTTCTCTTTTTTACAATAGTTTTCCATACCACACCATGCGGTGTCTGATGCGTTTTGTTTTTCCGTGGCGCTTATACGCTTAATCGTTTAAGCAAATGGGCAATAAAAAAAATACTTTATAGAATTGAAACTATAATATTTTATCTGCGCTTCCAAATTTATTTTTAGAAGCATAGATAAAATAGTGACCATTCTCGGATTAAGAAGTACTCACTAATCGTTGCTTTTCTACTACTGTTGTTTCAATACCTTCATCACTGATGGTAATAATCCTGTAGCCAAAAAAATGCTTATCAAATGCTATTACAGCCGAATTTCTCACGAATTGCAAGGAAACAGCCGGCGTTACATACTGTTGTATATTTCCCTGCGATTGCACATCATCGAGGTGAAGATGTCCGCAAAAAATATATACTTCCTGCGCATGCTGCCGCAAAACCTCTGCTATTTTTTCCCGGCCTTTTAAAGGATATGCCCGGTCTACCTCTGCATTCACCGGCAGTATGGGATGATGTATAAACAGAATCACTTTCTGATTGGTCTGCATCTCTTTTTTAAACCATTCCAATTGTACCGGGCTTATTTCTTCGGTCGAAGAGTCCAGGAAGATGTATTTATACCCTCCCTTTTCATCCGTATAGTAAAGCTCCGTTCTTCCATCTGGTAAAGGATCATAAAATGAAATGACTTCTTTAAAATGATCATGATTACCCAGCACGATGCGATAGTCACCCGGAAATTTATTTAAAAGATCAAAGAAGAAAGGATGTGAAGATTGATCTCCGATATCGCCGCCAAAAATCACTTCCGTGATCCCGGCCGCCTGTACCTCCTGCAAAATATTTTTCAGGTCTTCTCTTGCATCCACCTGTTTACCAGTAGTAAATGCTTCATCCATATGCGGATCAGTAATAAAAGCAATAACGTTTTTCATATGCCTGGGTTGGTACTAAATATACGGATTCCTGATTGGGAATTGTCTCCACCTTTTCTATAAAGGTATCGCCAGCTTTATAGCACCAGCGGGGTCATTTGCTGCATTTACCGGGGAAACAGACCCGTTCTATTTCCCCGGTATGTCATTTCTTATTGCTGTTTTAGTAAGCCTTATTTCTTCTTATTTAAACCAGCCTGAATAATCGTTTACAAATGCATCGGCGGTGCGTGCCGGCTTCCGGAGTATTTCCGCCACCGCGTTGCTCACATATGCTGCATCGCCGCGGCGTTGTACTTCCGTATACGCCATCAAAGTCTGCACGGCCCAGGGAGGCAACCCTTTCTTCTCCATCCATTGCTTGCCTTCCTCCAGGGTCAACGGAATATAGGTAACCGGCTCTCCTACCATCTGGCTGAGGATGGCAGCGAGTTGCCCATAATTGATAGCTTCCCCACCGGTCAATACATAGGTGGCCGCCACATGTTTATCCGGCGCTATCAGAATGCTAAAAGCTACTTCTGCGATATCCCTCACATCGATATACGCTCTTTTCCCATCACCAGTGGCCTCCTGGATATTGCGTTCGTGTTTCACCCGCTCTGAAAATTCGCCTAACCAGTTTTGCATAAAACCGGTAGGTTGCAGCACTGTCCAGGGAATGCCGGCCGTCCTCAACAATTCTTCTACGGCGCCGTGTGCCTGCCCGATCTGTGAGCTGGCCATATGCGTGGGCGAGCTTTTCGCTGCAGCAGCGGATGATAACTTCACGATATGTCCTACTCCTGTTTCGGCTGCCACCTGTATTACCTGGTGCTGCTCGTCTACAAAATTTGGCCCCATACCGGATGACAGGAATACGGAGCGGCTATTCGTCATCGTTTTGTGCAAACTCGCCTTATCTGCCATATCTGCTTCCACCCATTCCACAAAAGGCAGCGCTACGGCCTTGCTTTTATTACGCGTAACCGCTATGGTAGGGATAGCATTGGCTGATAAAAACCGGAGCAGTTCACTCCCTATCTTCCCGGTGGCACCAAATACAGTGATATACTGGTTCTTTTCCATTTTAATGATTTAATTTAGTAGACCCAAAGGTACTGGCCACAGCGGCCGCCGGTTAACGGGAAAGGAAGTCTCATCAACGCAAAAAGAAGTTTTATGATCAGCAGTTGCCAGGCAGGTAGTGCAGACAACACCCCGGTTCAGGAAAAAAAAGTCCGGATCAACGATGCCTCCGGTTTTCATATACAGCTGGAAGAGCTCTCCATGAAAGAGGTAGACCTCCGTTGGGGAAATTACAGCAACCCCACCCAAAAAGTATTGTCTTTTCTCCCGGCTAAAAAAGCTATTGTATCGCATTTCCGGATACAGGACGATGCCATCAACAACAGTACTGCCATACCCGAAAAACAATTTGTGGTATACCGGGAATCCCCTGAGCCTTATGAAATGATCGTATCGCCTACGCTGCATAAAAACCGCGCATTCTTTGAGCTCCTGATGTCGGAGCATTTCTATCAGCATTTTTTTACGGAAGAAAGTCCGTTCATGAATAGCTTCCAGCGCGATGAAGCCATCAATACGCCCTCTCCTGCTTTCACCGCGCAAATGATGCCCGCCATGCAGGCCATCATCAACGACATGCGGCAAACACCATACAACGGCCATTTACAGGCGGTATACCTGGAAGCCAAAGCCATCGAGCTTTTCCTGATGCAGGTGAAACAGCTGGATCATCAACATCTCCCCCAAAAAACAAAGTTGCCTGCGAAAGATATTGAAAGTTTGCACGCCATAAAACAGTATATGGAGCAACATTACGAACAGCCACTGTCCATTACAGCACTGGCCCGCAAAGCAGGAATTAACCAGATGAAGCTCAAAAATGGCTTTAAGGAATTATTCAATACCACCGTGTTTGGCTACCTCAGTGATATCCGTATGCAGGAAGCGAAACGATTACTACAGGACGAGAAATTGTATGTAGGTGAAGTAGCGGACAAAATCGGGTATAAACATCCGCATCATTTTACTGCAGCATTCAGGAAAAAATTCGGCATGATGCCGAAGGATATCCGGAAATAATCTATTAGGTCGGATTTTTCCTACCTTTGATTTATTTAATTTCAGGAAATGGAGAAAGTAGAAACCATCCTGGAATATTACCAGGCGACTAACCGCCAGGTGCCGTTCGAGCTGCTGTCTGCAAAGGATGAAGGCACCCAGCATTTCAATATTCTAAAACGCCGGAAGAGCCTGGTGCACCTCCCCTACCAACGGCAGGATTACTTCAAAATATGCGTCACTACCGGCAATGCTATCCTGCTAACAGACAAAGGTGAAATAAATATCGACAAGCCCGCCATCTTCTTCTCCAATCCTACACGGAAATTCGGCTGGAAAATAATCACAACTGACCAGGAAGGATATGTTTGCCTGTTTAACGAAAAAACTTTTTATTCTCTTGATAATATTACACAACGATTCCTTTCAACAATTTTCAACAAAAATGGATCATATCTTCTCAAAAGACATGATCCATCAGGAAATAATTTTCATTAATTATGCTAATACAACGGATTCTGCACCATCTTCGGATCTGTTTGCGTTTCTATATATGGAATCGGCCACAGATAATCCCTTCCTGCATTAAACGTCCGCACTTCTATCACGCGCATATCTGCCCTGTTAGGTACCTGGCTATAATCCGCAATACCATTGGCATCAATAGCTGGTGCGCTGGCTAAAAGACCTCTTGGTACTCGGCCATACAAAGGTCCTTTCATTACTTTCTCTGCAATTTTCCAGCGACGTATATCAAACAACCGGAAACCTTCATTCGCCAGTTCATACATCCGTTCTTTACGCACCGCGGAACGCAATGCTGCCTGAGTGGATCCTACCGCAATCTCCGGCATGTTTACACCGCCTCTTTGCCGCACATCGTTGATCGCTTTAAATGCCGATGCATCCAGTTCATTGGCTTCCATTTTTGCTTCGGTATAGGTGAGCAATACTTCTGCGTATCTTATCAAGGTAATGCTCATGGTAGACATGCGCATATTGTCTTTATCTTTCAGATCAATGTATTTACGCCAGCAATAACCGCTGAAGGAAGCATATGCATTGACAGCGTCCTGGTTCACAATGCGGGTAGCCGGGGTAGTATTATAGTTCCAACTCATCAAGCTATCCTTGTGCGTTTCAAACTGGTAATTAAAAAAGACAGATCCCGGCAAAGCAATCGTATACCCTAATCTTGGATCACGGTTTTCAAAAGGCTTCTTAGGATCATACAAAGGCGATTTATCAATCGTAAGCCCATCGGTACATTCATAGCTGTCTACCAACGATTGAGAAGGTACTTTGTTGGAAGCGCCGCCGGCATTCCTGCATAAAAGCGGATAAGGCCCGCCCCAGTTAAGTACGGGTAATTGGTATTGCAAAGCCAGGATAACTTCTCCGGAATTTTTATTGTCATAGGAAAACAAGCGGGGAAAATTATCTTCCAGCTTATATACATTCAAGTCTATTACAGCTTTGGCGGCATCTGCTGCCACTTTCCATTTTTCATTATACAACGCCACTCTTGCTTTGATAGCCAGCGCGGCGCCTTTGGTCGCACGTCCCGACTCTGCAGCAGGATAGGTTTTCGGCAACCAGGCGGCAGCGCTATCCAGCTCTTCAAAAATAAAATCCAGTACTACTTGTTTTTCACTGCGGGGCAACTGCGCTGTTTCTAAAGTAAGGGGATGCGTTACCAGTGGTACGCCACCAAATAAAGAAATCAATTGTTGATACATGTAGGCCCTGATGAACCGGGTTTCACCCATACTACGCTTGTACAACGCGGCATCTGTGAGCGGTCTTACTTTCTCTGCGTTGTCCAGTATATAATTACAGCGACCAATTACTTTATAAAAGTCGGTCCATAGCCCTTGTGTATAAGTGTTGTTGGCGTCATGATTGCCGGTACCTATTTTCTGCAGGTCGCTGGCATTACGTTCATAGCCAATATCGGTGGCAGCATCCAGCATCAGGCTAACGGTGGGGCCTTCCAGCTGTCCGGGATCATAATCATCCATCGGCTTGTTCATGGCCCTGTATAAGCCGTTTACCGCCAATAACAATTCATCCTGACTTTTAAAGAAAGATGCATCAGAAGGACCTCCGAGCGGACTTTTATCCAGGTAGTCTTTATTGCAGGCTTGTATGCCCAATAAAGAAATAGTGATGATGATATAACAAGTAAAATGCTTCTTCATGATGACGGTTTTAAAAATTTACATTAACACCAAAACTGTACACCTTCATGACAGGATAATTATCCGCCACGCCAACAGCCGTTTCTACGTCATAGCCCGGCCAGAATTTAGCAACCGTAAACAGGTTAGATCCGTTTACAAAAACACGTACACTATTCAGCTTCGCCGATTTTGTCAGATGAGATGGCAACGTATATCCTATCTGCAGATTCTTCAAACGCAGGTAAGCCGCGCTTTTCATCCAGAAACTGGAAATCTGCTGGTTGTTGGTACCACCGAATACCAGTCGTGGGAAAGCTGCATTTGTATGTTCGGGCGTCCAGTAGTCCTTGAATCTCTCCTGTGCTGTACCACCTACAGAGCTCACATAAAAAGGCATGATGCCCGCGCCGTAAATTAATCCATCTACCTTACCTACGCCTTGCAGAAAAGCACCGAAGTCAATTCCTTTCCAGGAAGCATTCAGGCTAACACCATAAGTATAGCGTGGAATAGTATTTCCCATCACCACCTTATCATTTTCATTGATGATGCCATCACCGTTCTGGTCTTTGTATTTAATATCTCCTGGCGCGATGGTGCCGAATTGTGTAGCGTGTTTGGCTACTTCATCTGCATTCTGAAAAAAGCCTTCTGCTTCCAATCCAAAAATAGCATTCACCGGATATCCTTCTCTGCTAACGGTTACAGCCGACTGATTGATGCCGTGCATGTCCACCACTTTGTTTTTCACATCAGAAACATTCACCCCGATGTTGTATTTAAAATCTTTGATGTTACCATCGTAGTTGATACCCAACTCCCAGCCTTTGTTACTTACTTTACCGGCATTCTGATAGGGAGCTTTGAGACCGGTGATGAGGGGTATATTCAGGAGCAATAGTATATCTTTTGTTTTGCTGCTATAATAATCGGCTGTTATAGAGAGATGTGAAAACAAGGTGACATCCAGACCTACGTCACTCATCTCAGTACTTTCCCAGGTGATATTTCTGTTTGCCAATGCGTCCATAGCAGCTGCATTTACAATTTGTCCGCCGATGGTATAAGAGCTAAGATTCACTACTGTAGCAGATGGATAATTACCTATGTTCTGATTACCCAGCTTACCCCAGGAGCCACGGAGTTTTAGTTCGTTAATCGCAGGTTTCAGTGCCGCCATAAAAGCTTCTTCTGAAATACGCCAGCCTGCGGAAGCGGAAGGAAAAACGCCCCATTTGCGACCTTCCGCGAAACGGGAAGATCCATCGTTACGGATGTTTAATTCCAGCAGGTATCTTTCTTTATAGTTGTAGTTGACCCTGCCAAAAAAAGAGCGTAAAGACCATTCTGCACCGGAACCACTATTCTTCATATTACCGGCACCGCCCGCATCCAGCACCGGGTAATCAGGCAGGATATAGTTATCACGGGAAGCATTCAGTATATCCTGCCGGTAGCTGTTTTGCTCAGCGCCACCCAATATTTTTACATCGTGCTTACCCCAGGTTTTGTGAAAGGTGAGCGTGCCCCGCATGTTATTATAAAATTCTCTTTGATTGGATACTTCCAGTAAACTTACCGTTGGATTTTTATTTGCCAGGCTCCCATCCGGATGATAGGTCTGTAATGCTTTCGTAAATTTGTTCGTATAGGTTTGCACGTATTTAGGGGCAATATTGAAAGATGCTGTTAACCATTCTACTGGCTGATAGTTAATGGTCGTGTTCATGCTACCCCAGGGAGCACTTAACTTTTTCAACCCTCCTTCTTTGGCAGAAGCAGCGGGATTGTTACCTACCCATCCTTCTCCGCGCGTGCCATTGGAGTTCACGGCCAGCTGGTTGGGAGAAATATTATTCATGTAAGCGAACAGCACATCTGCACCTGCCGATGGCTCTGTAGTCACAGGACTGATGTACTGCAGATCGAACTGCATGTTCAGCTTTTTAGAGAAAATGATATCTGTATTGGCACGGACCGTGAGGCGTTTAAATTCCGATTGCTCGATCAATCCTTTCTGATCAAAGTAGCCTACAGACAACAGCATTTTTACTTTGTCCGTTCCGCCGTTCACAGTTAAAAAATGACTTTGTTGAAAACCGGAACCGGTTAATACTGCTTTCTGCCAGTCGGTGTTGGGGAGTGAGTCGGAACTGCCGTTGCCCTGCTGCCGGTACTTTTGCAGTAATGCGTCTGAATACAAAGGGGTGCGACCAGAATTTTTATAGGCTTCGTTGGTCAGCAACATATAATCCAGTGCGTTGGTGAGTGCGGGGAGGTTGGTGGCCTGTTGCCAGCCCACATAATTGTTATAGTTGATAGAAAGCTTACTGCTTTTGCCACGTTTTGTTGTTACCAGGATAACGCCGTTGGCAGCCCTGGAACCATAGATAGAAGCAGATGCCGCATCTTTCAGTACAGTTACGGAGGCAATCACGTTAGGATCAATGTTATTGATAGATCCTTCTACCCCATCTACCAGTACAAGCGGATCAGGATTTTTCAGTGTACCCCATCCGCGGATGCGGATGGTACCACCATCTCCACCTGGTTTACCATTGCCTTGTGTGATGGTGACGCCGGGCATAGTGCCTTGTAAGCCGGCGGATGTTTGTCCTACGGGTCTGGCGGCGAGTGTTTCACCGGACACGGTGGCTACCGCTCCGGTGAGATCTACTTTTTTCTGCGTGCTATAACCTACCACCACTACTTCCACGAGTGATTTTGGTGTGGGCGATAACCGGATACGTAAATTGGTTTGATCTTTTACCGGCTCCTGTATGGTTTGATAACCGATACTGGAAATCGTGAGTACATCCTGATCACTGATGTTGTTGATGGTGAAATGTCCGTTTACATCGGTTTGTACGCCTTTTGAAGTCGACTTCACACCTACCGACACACCTGGCAACCCCATACCGGTACTGTCGGTGATGGTGCCGGTAATGGTTTTGTTGGATGCCTCTTTGCCGTTTCCTGGCGAAGTTGACTTTACGCCGGGTGTACTTCTTTTTATCACTACCGTTCCATATTTAATCAGGTAGGTTAGTGGCAAATCTTTCAGGCATATTTTCAATGCTTCGTCCAGGGTTTTATTTTTGATTTCCACACTGAGCGGTGGTGTATTTTCCAGCAACTTTTCATCACAGATGAACTGGTAACCGGTTTGTTTACTGAGTATATCAAAAACTTTATCCAGCGGCATTTTGTTGGCCGACAATTTTACCGTCTGCGTTTGTGCGCTGGCCGATAAGGCGCCTGCCATCAGTAGCCAGATGCTCAGCTTCCTGACCAGCCATGTTTTGAGTTTAGCCGGCACGCGGCTCCTCCTCCCGTGGGAGTGGGAAATGGTAAGCAGTTCCATACTATCTTTTGGTTGAGTTTAAAGTAAAGGATCGTTAAATATAAATGCGGGTGCTAAACGTGGAAAAACATTATTTCATCGTTGCCGGCATCACGGTAATTTTATTACCGTTGGTACTGAAATGCACCATACCGGTTTGTTCCAGCAATTCCAACAGCTGGGCAGCATTTTCTTTACGGGTCATACTACCATAAAGTTTAATGCCGGATAAATCTCCTTTGTATTCAATATCCACATCGTACCATCGGGCAATTTGCCGCATAATCATACTGATATCTGTTTTACGGAATCTGAATTCTCCTTCTTTCCAGGCCATTACGTCTTCTATATCGGGCTTGCTGATCATAAATGTGGTGCCGGCATCGTTGATGCTGGCTTGTTGCCCGGGTTGCATCAGTGAGGTAACATTGCCCTGCGATACACTCACCGCGCCTTCCACCAGGGTGGTTTTTACGCGGCCTTCATCGGGATAAGCCATTACGTTGAAATGGGTGCCCAATACATTTACCTGCATACCACGGGTGCGTACAATAAAAGGCTTGCCGGCATTTTTGGCCACTTCAAAATAAGCTTCACCGGTTAAGGTCACGGCTCTGTCGTTGCCGGTAAAGGCTACCGGGAATCTCAGGGAGGAAGCGGCATTCAGCCATACCTGGCTGCCATCCGGCAATACTACCTGGTACTGTCCCCCTCTTGGGGTGCTGATAGTATTATACTGCGGGGCAGCATTCGCATCTCCCTGGCTGGCGGTGTAAGCCAAACGACCGCTGTCCAGTTTAATGATGCGTGTGTTGCCCTGACTGCCCAGCGCTCCGTCGCGGGCGCTGTCTAAAACAATGGTGCTGCCATCTGCCAGGGTGAGCACGGCTTTGTTACCGCCCGGAATAATAGCGCGCGTTGTATTATCAGCCACTACTGCCACGCGGTTTGCAGACCGATACCACCAGGAAAATCCGGTTCCCAGAAGGATCAGCAACACCGCTGCTGCGGCCAGTTTATACAGGATATGGATGTTGGAAGATGTGGAAACAACAGAAGACGCATCGGCAGCAGCATATTCATTTATCATGGCTTCCCGCTGTCCTGCTTTCTTCATCACATCATGGAAAGCCTGTTGCAAATCCACGTCATGTTTTTCCGTATAACGATCTTCCGCCAGGATGGCGGCAATCATTTCGCCCAGTACCTGTTCGTTGTCATTCCCCTGCACCTGTACCTGCAGGCGTTGCAACTCCTCCGGAGTGATACGATCGCTCAGGTACTTTTCCAATAATACTTTTAATTCCTCATTTGACATAAAACCGGATGAAGTATCAGCACACTCTCATGAAGGGCTGCTATTATAAAGACGAAAAAAATAATGACCGGAATCCCTGACAGATAAACTTTTTACTGCCACAATAATAACAGCAGCCATATACCTGTTAAATGACCTGCTTTAGCAGCCAGGTGTTTCCTGATCGCTACAATAGAACGGGCAATATAGTTTTTGGAAGTAACGCGGGAAATATTCATCTGCCGGGCAATTTCATCGTGTGACATGCCCTGGAAGCGGCTCAACCGGAAGGCCTGTTGCATTTGCGTTGGCAACCGGTTGATCGCTGCATTCAGCTGTATTTCTACATCTTTGAATTCCAGTTTATCCTGCGCGGAAGGGAGATCAGATTCCATGTATACATCGTAGCCGTTTTCCTGCACCGTAGGCAACACACGTTTCCTGAATTCATCCAGGATCATGTTTTTAGACATGGTATACAAAAAAGCGTCAAAGCGGTTGACAGCCGTTAACCGTTCCCGGTTCATCCAGACTTTGATAAATATTTCCTGTGTAAGATCTTCTGCCTTTGCCGCCGACTTCACAAATTGCAGGGTATTGGCATACATCTTCTCCCAATAACGGTCAAATAACAGCTGGAAGGCCTGTTGGTCTCCCGCAGCCACGCGCTGCAACAGCTCTTTTTCATTATGTAAGCTATCTTTCAGCAAGGAAGGTCATGGAATTTAATACAAAATAACAATTTTGTGGAATTACACGGTATATACTACGTTACTGCTAAAGACGGTAAAAAGAATCGCCCGAATCCTTCCGCGATATTATTTTTTTTAAAAGATTTTATCTCGGTATAAATAGAACCGCATCCGCCACCACAATACCATCTGTTTTGTGGTTATCAATTTCCACATAGGCGCCGGTGCCGGTTTTTAATTCATAACTACCCAAACTTACCCATTCTCCGGAAGTTTGTCCCAAAACCTTTACCGTTTGCGCAGCAATCAGCTTCTCGGTAGTACGCTTCCCATCATTGATTTTCACATGCACATTACCATCCATCCCCGGCAACCGCGGTACATAGGTATATACCTCGTATTTGCCTGCTTTTTTAACCTCCGGCGTAAAGCGTACTGATTTAGCGGTGGCGCCTTTGCTGTCATCTGTCAGCAAAGAAGGGCCATACCCGCCGTGGATAGCCGTTTTCCATTCGCCCGTAATGGTTACATGGGCGGCGTCATTATCATCTACCAAAATCTCCACCGGACTATTATCCACCAAAGGATTGGTGAGCAACAGCTGCTGTACTTTCTTTACATCCGTTTCCTGTACAGAAGTTTTATTATCGATGGCTACTGCTGCGGCTGTTGCGGCCGATTGACCCAACACCATAAACACCGGCTCCATGCGAATGGATCCATAGGCAATGTGCGTAGCCGACAAACAAACAGGTACCAGTACATTACGGGCATCCCCGGCTTTTGGAATAATAGAGCGGTAGGAAACCGGGTAAGGACTCAAACCGCCAATTTCCACATCTCCTTCATTCTTCACCATACCGTTTACGACTATACGCTGGCAGTTGTGAGAATCCATGTTATAAGCCGCCATACCTACTCCATCGGTAACGACTTCCCGTCTTTCACAATTGGCCTGCGTCATCACGTAGTCGCCTATCATCCGCCTTACTTCTCTCACATACATTTGAGGGGACCAGTGGCCATTATCTTTGTATTCATCTTTGGGATAGCCCCAGGTCAGCATTTCAGTCCGCAGATGAGCAGGTACCCGCTCATCATGTCCTATAAAGTACAATAAGCCTTTGGTATAGATTTCATGGTCATGGATGATTTTTTTCCGCGTAGCATAATCCGCGTCCGGATAGTCATAGTTCATCCCGATCATATCCGTGGAAAAAGCGCCTTTGTTATTGATATCTGTTTTGCCGTTGGGCATCAGGTCCAGCTTGAGCATGGGCGACAGATTTTTCGGCTTTGTGTTTTCCAGCAGGCGGAGCAATAATTCGTATTTAGTTGGATCATATCCTTCGGGGGCTGTAATCGGAATCCGGTTAGCCGGCTGATTAGTCAAACAGATCCTGAAATTATAAGCCTGTACAAATTTATCTCCGGCGCCATGATCTGCCAGGGTGCCGTTGGCAATTCCCCAGAGCAGGCCGCTTTCCGGTTTGCCAGGTACTTTGTACGGGTCTATACCGTCCGGGAACTGGTGTATTTCCCTCAGCTGTACACCGTTATAGGTTTCATTGTACTGGCTGTTGGCTTCGCGGCCTACTGTATAAGCGATACCTGCTTTGGCCATCAGATCCCCTTCATAGGAACAGTCGATGAACATTTTGGCTTTCACCACGCGGGTGTCTGCACCATTCACCACAATTTCCGTGATATAGCCATTTTCCTTTTTAGCGCTGCTGATAGCATATTCATAGAGTACCGGTACATTGGCTGTTTTAATATATTGCTGAAACACATTTTCGGCCACGCCGGGCTCAAAAATCCATTGTTCCAGTTTACCATAGTGCTGTCCCATCCGGCGATAGAAGTCGCGGGATAATCCGGTAATCGCATATTTATTACCAATATCTGTATAGCCCAATCCGCCGGAGGTGAGCCCACCCAGGTGTTTATCTGGAGATACCAGTATCACGGTTTTGTGTAATTGCTTTGCGGTATAGGCAGCGATTACTCCGGCAGAGGTGCCGCCGTATACGCAGATATCTACTTCCACAGGCACGGCAGCATAGCATAGATTACCCGCAGGAAAGAGGCAACAGGCCCCCAGGAGAACGTGCTTATATCGCCCGAGGAGGGCGGAAATGATGTTCGTCTTCATACGCAGAATATAAATAATGACCGTTTAGGAGGTCTTATGTTATAAAGACGGAAAAACAGGTAACAGGAATTCGTTGTGCAAAAAATAAATTTTGCGCCGGATAATTCCAGGTGGCCGGCGTATGGAACTTTATAACCGGTTAAGTATCTTTGTGCCCTTCAACAACGCAGATACCGCAACAATTAACGAATAAAAGATTTTAATATGACAGCAACATCTATACTGCTAGACGGGAAAGCTTTATCCAAAGAAATGGAGGCTGATTTAAAGGTAAGGGTAGAGAAAATCATCGCACAAACAGGGGTAGTGCCGGTATTGGCCACTATCCTGGTAGGCAATGATCCTTCTTCAGAAGTATATGTAAAAATGAAAGGTAACGCCTGTGAGCGGGTGGGCATGAAGTCACTGCGGGTACATTTACCGGAAGAAACAACGACAGCGGAATTATTAGCGGAAATTGAAAAATTAAATAGTGACGATCAGATCTGCGGTATACTGCTGCAGCATCCTGTTCCTCACCAGATCGATGAAAGGGCCTGCTTCGACAAAATTGCCATCCATAAAGATGTGGACGGAGTTACCTGTCTGGGATTTGGCCGCATGTCCATGGGCGAACCCGCTTATGGCAGCGCCACACCTGCCGGTATTATGGAGCTGCTGAAGCATTACAAACTGCCTATTGCCGGCAAACATGCGGTAGTAGTAGGTCGTAGTCCTATTCTTGGTAAACCGGTAGCCATGATGCTGCTGAATGAAAATGCCACCGTAACCATCTGCCACTCCAAAACAAACAACTTAGCGGAGCTGATCAAACAGGCCGACATAGTAGTTGGCGCCGTAGGCAGACCCGAATTTATCAAAGCAGAATGGATAAAAGATGGCGCTATTGTAGTAGATGCCGGTTATCATAAAGGCGGACTGGGTGATGTGGAAATCAATAAAGTAAAAGATCGTGCCGCTGCTTATACCCCGGTACCTGGTGGCGTTGGCCCGATGACCATTGCAACCTTAATAGCGCAGACAGTGGCATCTGCCGAAAAGAAAATAACCGCATAATAAAATATGATTAGTAAAGTAGAAGGTGTTACTGTATAGTGGCACCTTTTACTTTTTACCCATTACCTCTTTATAAATTTCATCGAAAGATTTTCCTTTATGCCCCTGAAATAAAGCGGAGAACTTCATTTCCGTTTCTTTTAATAACTGTATACATAAGCGCTTATCATCCTGCCCCATTTCAGCCAGCATCATCTTTGCCAGTTTCCCGATGCGTTCCTGGCAAACAGCAATTACCTTTTCGCCCTGGGCTGTCAACTCCAGCCGTTTCGAACGTTTGTCCGTTTTATCGTTGATTTCTTTCAGAAAACCTTTTGCTTTCAGGCGATTCAACATATCTGTTCCACTGGACACCTCCAGCAGACATGCATAGATCACTTCCGATTTTTTCGGATGCTTGTGTTGCTGGATTGTTAGCAGCAATCCGAATTCTTCCATCTGGGTAACGCCCGTATTTTCGAAAGCCGCATGCGCATAGGTCATGTTCAGCTTATTGATTCTGCCGATTATCCGCAGCAGCAGCCCGTCTGTATGAGGCACCACGCCACCTGCCAGTGCGCCTGTGCTGTTGCTTTCTCTGGTATGAATCAGCTGATACCGGCAAAAATCTTCAATGCTGGCACCCGGATGCCTCTCCGCAAATTCGCCCCACCGGTTAATCAGTTCAATTGTTTTCTGCATCAGTTATTTCGTTTTCGTAGTAAAAGTAAAAAAAAGAAGAGCGATACGTATCAATTATTACGTTTTCGTATTACATTTGCTATAATAAATAATGTTTACGTAATAAAATACCGATAACTATGCTTTCTCCCTATCTTCTTCCAGCGGCTTTAGTATGCCACATCGCGGGACTGGTCATGATGGCTGGTACTACTTTATCCGACTTCATTGCCTTCAAACAGTTTTGGAAACATTATCCAGGTAACCCGGTCAGTACGCAGGGCTTACAGCAAACCATGTCTAAATTCCCGATGATCATGGGACTCGGTGTGGGATTGCTCATTTTGTCCGGTGTAGCCATGATGGCGCTTACTCAGGGTGTGTTTGCAGAGATGCGCTGGTTCCAGGTAAAACTGGCCGTGGTCATGATACTGATATTAAACGGATTATTGGTGGGCAGAAAACACGGCGTAAAATTACACCGGCTGCTAACCGTTGCTGATGGTCATATGAGTAGTGAACTGCAACAGGTGAAGGTGAACCTGCGCCGCTTTCATATCATGCAATTAACACTGTTTGTCATCATCATCATTTTAAGTGTATTCCGGTTTAACTGAGGTGAGCGTGGCTGTCATCTTATAGGACAGCCACTTTTTGACAGCCTGATGATTGTCGCTTTCGACCCGCAATATTGGCGTGTTAGCACCCGATACAAACCAATATATCCCGTTAAGTTTGCAGTAGACAAAACGATCCGCTATGAAAGCACAATTAATCAGTGAGATAGATCTCACCGGAAGCACCCTTTTACGGTTACTTTCTTCTTTTACAGAAGAACAATTAAATAAGATTCCTTTTGAAGACAGCTGGACCGCCGGACAGGTAGCAGAGCATATATGGAAGGCGGGAGACTGCAGCCTGCTCTATGATCCTGCCACACCAACAGATCGTGCACCCGATGAAAAGGTAGATGCCATCAAAGCCATGTTTTTAAACTTCAGCATTAAAATGACATCGCCTGACATGATTCGTCCGGGCAATGATTATCTCACCAAAGAAGTGGTACTCGGTAACATTCACCAGATATGGGAAAAGCTGACCACTGCAGCGCATACACTCCATTTACAGGAAGAATGTACCAGCTTTGAGGTGCCTGGCTTCGGACCTTTTACCAGGTTGGAATGGATACAGTTTATCAACATTCATACACAACGACATATACATCAGCTGCAAAACATACAGGCACATTTGATAAGCGCACAATTACACGCGTAGCCCGATCTTCATTCGTTCTATTTGTCGCCGGTGACGCAAAATGTGTACTATGGCATGTTCCATCAGTTGTTCGATGTCGTATAACTGCCCCCAGTTAGTAAATATTTTCTTTGCATTATGGGGTTGTTCCAGCTCATCGTCTTTAATGTCTTTGAATACTTCGGTGGTAAACCGGAAGGCATCTCTCAGATCATTTATATAATCGCCGGCGGCAGGGCGCAACTTCTTATCCGGCTTTTCATACGCATGCCCCTTGAACCGGTGGATATAACCTGCATAGGAATACATGGAACCCGCCACGTGCGCTAACACGGTTTGAATGGACCGGCAGTCATGATTGAGAGTAAGTGGATCAGCAATAGCTACCAACGCAGTATCAGGAATACCTGTAATGCATACCACCAGTTCAGCTACCGCTCTTTCATATTCATCCAGTATGGCGCCAATGGCGCCTTGTCTATATACTTTATCCATTTTACAACTCCCCGCTAAAAGAGGAGCGATAAAATTAATGCTTTCCTATTTAAAACTGATGCCAAGACCAATCTGTGCCTGCTGTGTTTTCCACTGATAGCGGTCATCAATATTATTTACATCTGATAATCCCAATACATAGCGTGCATATACATGCAATATATCAAACGTTAAAGTGGCGCCGGCAGCCAGTCCCAGGTCACTGCGCTTAAAAGCGGCCCGGTTATAAGTGAGCAGATTTTCATTGGCATAAAATAAATAACTGTACTCCGGACCTGCATTTACGGTGATCATTTTGTTGATATTGTAACGTAACAATACCGGTAGGGTAAGGTAACTTAACTTAATGCTTTTGTTGGCACCATCATTACTGGAGTGAATATAACGGGAACTGAAATCATCGCCACGTTTTGGAGAAGCCTGTGAAAACAATAACTCCGGCTGAATGCCCCACTTCTTTGTAAAATCATAACTGGCAAAAACACCGATTCTTCCGCCTAAGGTATAATTCGATTTTATCCCTTCTCCGTTCAGCTTGAACATATTCAGATCGGCCTTTAATCCGTAATGCAATTGTTGTGCGTTCACTACGGAAACAACAGCGCATAGGATAGCCACTGCCAATATTCGTTTTTTCATAGTTGATCAATTTAACCATAAAGAAACGAATTGATCAGATGCGTATTGCAGCGGCATTGCCACTAATAGATGATCCTCCTGTTTTTCACTATCACGTGCGGAATTTCCTCGGCCAATCAGGTATGGTCAGAGGCTCAGATTTACTTTTTGCCCTGTTTGGGCCGCTTTATAAATGGCATCAATGATCTTTAAGTCCTTCACGGCCTCCTCTCCGTTCACGGGCACAACCGGCTGTTTTCCTTCCAGGAGGATGCCTGCCATTTCTTCCATCTGCACGGTTTGATGGGTCACATGTGGCTGTGTTAACTCGCCCTTGCTGGTGCGTCCTTTAATGGGACCGTAGCCGGTGGATGGCCATAATTCGGCAAATCCTTTTTCGCCGTTTAAGAAAAAGCGGTCCAGGTTATTCATGTTATACGTGGATAAACAGGAGGCTACTGCCCCACCCGGGAAGCCAAGCTGGAACTGTATGGTTTCATCCACACCTGCTTTAAATTTCACCGGATCTGTTTTTGTTTCCTGCGCAGTTACCCATACCGGATCTTCTCCTACCATATACCGGGAACCGTTGATGGCATAGATCCCGATGTCCATCATAGATCCACCACCGGCCAGTTGTTTATTTAGACGCCACTGTGTGGGATCACCGATTTTAAAACCACATTGTCCCTGGAAAAACAGGATCTTACCCAATTCACCTGCATTTCTCATACGGATGATCTCCAGTGTTTTAGGTTCAAAATGCATGCGATATCCTACCAATAGCTGCACATTTGCCTTTTTGCAGGCATCCACCATTTCCTGCCCTTCCCGCGCATTTACCGCCATAGGCTTTTCACAGATCACATGTTTACCGGCAGCGGCTACACGTATTACCTGGTCATGATGCAGCCCGTTAGGTGTGGTGATATACACCACATCAATGTCCTTGTTATCTTTTATCTGGTCAAAGTTGTCGTAGTTGTAACAGTTCTTTTCCGGAATAGCGAAGCGGCTCTGCCAGTCTTTAATTTTAGCAGGGGTGCCACTGATCACTCCTACCAGTTTAGCTTTTACGCAAGCGCGCATCGCTTCTGCCACACGATTGCCATAGCCACCTAATCCCATGATGGCTACCCTTAAAACAGGACCATCATAGTTATTCATGCGCGCAGCCCATCCGGTCAGCGGCATTAATGGCATTACCATAGCAGTAGCAGCAATTTTTTGGAGAAAGTCACGACGTGAATTCATAACGGGAATATTTTGGGTTTCATGTATGGATTAATGATACAAAAAATATCCAGCATTTTTATGCGCGGAGGCGGCTAAAATATAACGAAACGGGTATACGAAAATGAGGCGGGGAATAATGGTGGCAACAAACGGGGGGGATCTCCTGGAGTGGTGGCAGGGCCGCTATGGGCGGCACCTGCCTTCCGGGTATATCAACAACTTAATCCTTTACATCATACAAAATAACAAACTCTACTCTTCTGTTCTTTGCCTTGCCTGCTTCGGTGTCATTGGTGGCCACCGGGTCGCGGTCAGACAGGCCCCAGGTAAACATGCGGTCATTGCTGACATTATAACTGTTGAGTAGTTTTTTGGCTCCGGCAGCACGTCTTTCAGATAAATCGCGGTTGTAGGTAGCAGCCCCTGTATTATCAGTATGACCAGTGATCAGGATTTTTGTTTTGTTGTACTTGTTCAGCACTTCCGCAAAATGTCCGAATGTCGGCTTTACACTTTCATTCACCTGGTCGGATGCCGTGGCAAAAAGAACATTATTGGGGAAGATCACTTTCAGGCTGTCTTTGATGATGCTCACTTCAGCCTCGTTCAATACATTTTTCAACTCTTCATATTGCTTGTTCATATATACATGCTGACTGCTGCTTTTCTTTGAAGCAGCGCAGGAAGCCATAAAAGCAACGGCTACGATAGCCAGCAGGTAATAACGTGAGGTCAAGAACATTCTTTTCATTATCGGGTGTGTTAGGCCACAAAGGTATGTAAAATAGCCATTATCAAGCTGTTGCACCGATAATCTATAATATTTACAAAATCATATATGCGTTAATGTTATAACTCCTCCCAGGGTATCTGCGTGTATGCTTCCTGCAGGATATCGAAAACAGCTGCCTCCACTGGGAACATCCAATTCTCTATTTGGCGTATAGGCTGGGCGGCTGTAATGGAATTCATGGCAAAAGCGGCAGCAAAACTATCGAGTTCATGGACAAATATGGGCCTCACCGTTATGGGTACTTTTAAGCGCTTCAATCCCATCATGATCAGCTGCAACATAATGCCTGGCAACGCCGGCGCTGCGGGAAAAACAAATCCGGCACCGTCATAGAAGCCGATGTTCCAGACAGATCCTTCTGATATTTCACCTGATGCCGTGGTATACAACACATCATCATAGCCCTTTAACAGTGCCTGTCTTTTGTAATGAAGAAGCCCTATGGAGATGCCCGCATGCTTGATCTGTGGCAGGAAACGCTCATACGCCGCGGTTCCCACCACCAGGGGAGTAACATTCATTTCCAGGGGGGCCGACCTGATGATCAGCACCTGCAGATCATCCCGGGAGATGGCGCCCGGATTGGCGGCCGATGAAAAAATATGAACCCGCAGGGAACAGGAGCCTCCTGCAACGCTCGTCCTGATAAATGAAAGCAGTTTTTCCGACGGTACACTCACGCCAAAAAGAGCGACAGACGATGCTTCCAGGCGCGCTACATGCGGATGCAACCCTTTTACTTTTCCGTTGCGGACCTGCATGGCAGTAAAATGACCGGCATTCAATGTGGCCAGTTTAGGAAGATCGGCTAATGTCACCGGAGCGCCATTTAATGCCTGTTCGTAAATCATTTCTGTTGACATCAATTACTTTTATTTCTTTGCCATTCAAGGCTAAGGTGTATTTATTTTTTAGAAAAGATAGGGAAATATCATTTCTTTGAGACCTTCCGATCTTAAACAGCAGGAGCAAAAAACAGGTATTCCTTCGTTAACAGGCGCAGGAGCTGTATATATATTGGCAGATTTTAATGGTGAACAATTCATGAAAAAATTACTTTTACTAGTTCTTTTAGCCTTTTCGGGCGCCGCATCTTTTGCGCAGGAGGCATCGCAAAAATCCAAAGTTTTCTGGCAGGAAAATTTCAAAACCGCGGAGCTCCCGGCCGGATGGAAAAATGTGGATTCCAGCAAACGGGATTTAAACTGGATCGTTACAGATCAGCCTTACCCCGGCTCCTATCAATACCAACAACAGGCACCACCCATTGCATCTAAAAGCCGCGGTCATCATTTACAGTTTCAGGCAGGCTATTTTGTGGATGAAGATCAACCTTCCTGGGTGAAGAAAAAAGTATATCCGGATACCTGGATACAAACCAGCAGTATTAACTGTGCCAACAAATCATCTGTTATCCTTCGCTTCCAGCACACGTTCCGGTACAACGGCGAATTTGCTGCACCGGGAGCCGCGTTACTCGTGGGTGTGAGCACAGACGGCATTAAATGGACCGACTACAATGTGATGAATAATGTGCCGCCGGCCAATGATATGTTTATACCTATCAACCAGGAACTCAACATCACAGCGATCGCTGCTAATCAACCGAAAGTATATATCCGTTTCTACTGGAAAGGATTTTATAGCTGGTACTGGATGATAGATGACATTGAACTGGCAGAAGCTTATAAGAAAGACCTCGCGATTACCCGCCTGGTTTCACACAATGAAGAGAAAAACACCTTTACCACCGCAGATGAACTGGCTGTTACGGTAAAAAACACCGGCATTGAAACATTGAAATCCGCTTTTAAAATAAGCTGCAAAATCGATCAGCAGAAAGAGATAGCGGCAGTAGTACCCGCCAATAAAAAGGGACTGGCACCGGGACAGGAAATAACAGTGAAATTTCCGCCAACAGATCTAACCGACCGCACCTTGCATGCACTTGCATTCACGCTCCACTATGACGGAGATGAGCATGCGTTCAATGATACGCTGCGCGCCCGGGTGAATGCCAAAGAATCACACGTTGGCAATTTAACCGATTTCAAAGGAGCGGGTAATGAGTTTAATATCAAATCCGGCTTATCGGCTTTTAAACTGATTTTTTATACCGATGATATCTTCCGTATCTGGATGGCGCCGGATGGTGAGTTCAGCAATCCCGCCGGCAATGATATTGTGGTGGATTACACACCGAAGCCTTCAACCGTAACGGCTACGGATAAAGGAAGTTATTACCAGGTGAAAAGTAAAGACTGTATCGTTCGTGTATATAAGCAGCCATTGCGGTTTGCGATGTATGACATCACAGACACCCGGGTGATCTGGGAGGAGTCTGCGCCGATGTCCTTCGGGTCCAGCACCACGCAAACCATGCGCCGGCAGCCCGATGAATACTTCTATGGCGGCGGTATGCAGAATGGCTACTTCTCCCACCGCGGACAGGAGGTGTTGATTGAAAAAGGTAATGGATGGGATAATGGCGGCAGACCAAACCCCGCTCCCTTCTATATGTCTACTGCCGGATATGGCGCCTTCAGGAATACTTTTGACGTGGGTCGTTATTCTTTTAAAGAAGAATTACAGTTTGCACATAATGAAAATCGTTTTGACTGCTTCTATTTTTATGGTCCTGCTTTAAAACAAATCCTCAACGGCTATACGCAGATAACAGGCCGTCCTTTCTTAATGCCACGCTGGGCGCTGAGTTTAGGCGATGCCAACTGTTACAATCGTGGTGGCAGCGGTACGGATTCAAAAGCATATAAAGGTACCGGTACTACCGGCACCACCCCGGACGTAATTAAACTGGTGGCCGATAAATATGTTGAAAACGATATGCCGCGTGGCTGGATATTACCTAATGATGGTTACGGATGTGGTTATACGAAATTAGATTCTACCATTACAGAATTGCATAAACGCGGCTTCTATACCGGCTTATGGACAGAAAACGGTGTTGACAAAATCGCCCGCGAAGTAGGCACCTATGGTTCCCGCCTCGCAAAGCTGGACGTTGCCTGGGTAGGCCCGGGTTATAAATTTGCATTGGATGGCTGTAAAGCGGCCTATGAAGGTATTGAAAACAACAGCAATGCCAGGGGGTATATCTGGAGCGTAATGGGCTGGGCTGGTACGCAAAGGTATTCCACTGTCTGGTCCGGCGATCAGTCCGGCAACTGGGAATATATCCGCTTCCACATCCCCACCATTATCGGGGCAGGTCTTTCAGCACAAAATGCCGCTACCGGCGACGTAGATGGTATCTTCCGCGGCAGCGACTCTACCTATGTACGCGACCTGCAATGGAAATGCTTTACGCCGGTATTTATGGTGATGAGTGGCTGGGCAAAGAAAAACAAACAACCTTATCTCCAGGGAGAAGCCAATACGGCCATCAACAGAAAATACCTGCAGCTGAAGATGAGAATGACACCGTATATGTATACCCTCTGTGCAGAAGCACATGAAACAGGCGTGCCCGCTTCCAGGGCCATGGTATTGGAATTTCCGGAAGATGAGATATGCAAGGGTACCCAAACGGAATATCAGTTCATGAACGGGCCTTCCCTGCTGGTAGCACCCGTGTATAAAAGTGAAGGAAAAAGAGATAGTATCTATTTACCACGGGGCACCTGGTTTGACTACTGGGATGGCACTGCCTATACCGGCGCTACTGTTATCAATAATTACACTGCGGGACTGGATAAATTGCCGTTATTCGTAAAACAAGGCGCCATTATTCCGATGTACCCACTCATGAATTTTGATGGCGAAAAGAAAACAGACACGCTGACACTCGATATCTATCCTTTCCACAAGTCATCTTTTGATCTGTATGAAGATGATGGGCTGACGCGCGACTACAAAACCGGCGCTTTTGCTAAAACATTGATTGAAGTGGACGCTGCCAAAGGAGTGCAGGTGAAGATCAACGCAGCAAGAGGCGAATTTCAAGGCCGTCATCAACAAAGGATCTATTTACTGGACGTGCACCAGCCGGCTAAACCTAAAAAGGTAACTGTCAATGGCCAGTCTTTGAAAATATATACAGATCTGTCATCGTTCGACAAAGCGGCCACCGGCTGCTATTTCAGCGCAACGGAGAAAAAAGGCACCCTGCATATTAAAACAAACTGGTTAAGCACTGCTACCACACAGGAAGTGAACGTGTTATAATTTTTTATCCGGTAAATAAATGATAAAGGGAAAGAAGTTGTTACCAACTTCTTTCCCTTTATCATTTGTAAAATCCTATATTTATCCCTGTAAACACCAAAAAAGATGAAAGGACTAATTCTGTCATTAGGTGCACCCAATGACACCGCCGGCAACCTCAGTCCCATAGCCCTGGACAGGTTAAATGCCGTACTGCAGATTTTCCGCTACAACCCTCAATTCCTCATTGCCTGCACCGGTGGCAAAGGACCCCATTTCAATGAAACGGAACATCCACATTATCATTATTCGCAGTGCTACCTGCAAGCCCATGGAATTCCTGCGTCCGCACTGACGAACCCGGTAAATTCCGCCAGCACCATAGATGATTTCGTGCAGGCAAGGGCGTTAATATACACCATGGCGCCGGATATATTGTGGGTGGTTACTTCCGACTTTCACGTACCTCGGGCAAAGATAGTCCAGGCACAAAAAGTCAACTATCCCAACACCATATTCTGGGGAGCACCTTCTTCCATGACAGCGGAAGAGCTGGAAGTATTACACGCACATGAACAGAAAGCGATGGCTGCTTTATCGATGTAACGCCATTCTCATTGCAGCAAACAAGAAAACAATTAATTACTATCTTGTACTGCTATGAATACCATTCCACTGATACAAAGCATACTCGGATTGCTGGCAGGCATTGCCCTGATTGTGTTGCTCACTGCCCGTTTCAGGGTGCATGCCTTCTTTGCGCTATTATTGGCCAGTATACTTACCGGTGGTATCTTAGGACTGCCCGTCACTGAAATAATCGGCAGCATTAAAACGGGTATTGGTAATATCATCGGTTCATTAGGATTGCTGATTATTCTCGGCACTACACTTGGATTAATACTGGAACATAGCGGCAGCACTACCGTGCTCGCCAATTACGTATTACGCCGTACCGGCACGGGACGCTCTGCCATGGCGATGAACATCATCGGCTACCTGGTAGGCATGCCCATTTTCTGCGATTCAGGATTTATTGTACTCAGTGGATTGAACAAAGCATTGGCCAGGCGTTCCGGCATTCCGATGATCGTCATGGCTTCTTCGCTGGCAACCGGTCTGTATGCAGTGCATTGCCTGATGCCGCCACATCCGGGCATCACCGCGGCTACCGGCACTATACATGCCGAAACAGGAAAAGTGATGTTATACGGACTACTGATTGCCATTCCTGCTGCAGCCAGTGGTTATTTTTGGTCGGTATTTGCCGGACGCCGGATAGCCGTTACCGTTAGCAACGATCAGGGTGTTACTGAAACAACTATGAAAGGGCCTTCTGTCCTGATGTCCATCTTACCGGTGGCTATTCCTATTCTGCTCATTGCCATCCGTTCTCTCAGCAGCCTGGAAGTAACACACCCCTCCCCGTTTCTGCAGCTCATCGCCATATTGGGTATACCAGAAGTAGCACTCAGCACAGGTATCCTGCTGGCGCTAACACAACTGAAAAGTAATATGAGCATTATCCTGCAGGAAGGTGCTGAAAAAGCAGCCGGTATACTCATCATCATTGGTGGCGGCGGCGCATTTGGTGCCATTCTCGCCAAAGCAGATATAGGCAGTCATATTGCGCAGAATCAATCCGTTGCTGCCATGGGGCTGCTACTGCCTTTCCTGGTCACCGCCCTGTTAAAAACAGCCCAGGGCTCTTCTACCGTAGCAGTCATTGCGGCGGCTGCCATCATGCAACCACTGTTACCTGTGATGGGCCTCGACTCCGCAAATGGACGTATCATCTGCGTGCTGTCAATGGGAGCAGGTTCCATGATGATATCACATACCAACGATGCCTACTTCTGGGTGATTTCAAAATTCTCAGGCCTGGAAATTAAAGAAATGCTGAGGGTATACAGCACCGGGAGTATTGTTATGGGTATTATATCGGTAACATGTGTTTACTTGTTATCCCTGCTGCTATTACCCGCATTATAACATAGTTAGCAGTTCAAACTAACTACGGACTGTGAAACCGGTTGCATAGAAAAATAATTCACCGTTGTTCTTTTTCCATACTAAATTCCTACATTTAGGTCGCTACGCGAAGCACATTTACGACCTGTAATTTTGTTTACCCAAAGGGTATACAACAGACTATCCGATCCTATTTCAGTTATTAGCAAACCCTCAAATCATTAAAGGCTATGACCCCACAGTCATCTATCCACGAATGCTGGAATGATTTATCACAAAGCAGAAACGACTGGAACAAAATTGTCAATGCTTTATTAAGTCCCATCAGCAACAAGATTATTGAATCATTATCTCTTAAAGCAAACACATCTGCCTTACTGGATGTTGCTACCGGCACAGGAGAACCTGGTTTGACCATCGCCGAAAAGTTTCCCGGCATTACTGTCACCGGCATCGATCTCTCTGACAAAATGTTGGAGTATGCGGAGGAAAATGCCCGACAACGTAACATCCCTAATTACACAACCCGTTGTTGCAATGCCATGGAATTACCTTTCGGCGACCAGGCCTTTGATGCAGTGTTATGTCGCAATGGCGTCATGTTCTTTAATAACATTGACACTGGTCTGAGAGAAATGTACCGTGTACTGAAATCCGAAGCTAAAATGACGGTTTCCACATGGGGCTTACTGGATAAGAACCTGTGGATCTCCATGGTATTGGATGCCATGAAAGAAGTCACCGGCCGGAGGATGTACAACAGGCATATCCCTGGCATGTTCTATTGTATGCAACCTGGATTTATGACAGACTGGTTTGAAGAAATCGGTATGCATCAAATCCATGAAGAAGAAATAACCGGTATCATTGAATTCAATTCTGCAGAAGAACACTGGAACTATGTAACAAGTGTAAGTGCCGCGGTTGTAAATGCTTTAATCGGGCTATCACTACAGGAGCGGGAACAGGTAAAAGAGCTGTTAAGAAAGAAAATAGCCACGCATATTGTCCATGATAAACTGTATTTCCAATGGACAGCCAGGATCACCGGCGGTGTTAAATAGTTTTCTTACTTTTTACTGCTTTACCAGTAATCCTTCCGGATGAAATATACTTTTCCTCCCGGTTGTTTAATAGTGAAAGATGACCTTACTAATAGATTTCATATTATATTTTCTACTATTTATCTTTCCGGCTTCTCAAAACAGAAGCTGGAAAGATAATTTTGATAGCTGGTGTGTCTGCATTCTCACACAAAAATGATTCAACTCAGCGCCTGCTCCAGATCCCGCAAAATATCCTCCACGCTCTCCAACCCAACACTGATACGGATCAACCCATCAGAGATTCCGGCTTTCTCCCTGTCTTCTTTCTTCATTCCGGAATGCGTCATAGAAGCCGGATGTGATACCAGCGTATCCAATGTTCCCAGCGATACGGCGCGTACACACATCTGCAGCCGGTCAATAAAACGCACGGCGGCATCAAAACCGTTTTTCAATTCGAAGCTCATCACCGCACCAGGGTAACGCATCTGGCGGGCCGACAATTCATAATCCGGATGAGAAGGCAGTCCGTTGAAATTTACTTTTGCTACAGCAGCATGTGCATATAGAAATTCCGCTACGCGCAGGGCATTGCTGCAATGTTGTTTCATGCGCAGCTCCAGGGTTTTAATGCCCTGAACCAGCAGGAAGGTATCGAAAGGGTTGGCGCAGCCGCCCAGTAATTTGGCAGTCTTATTTACCTTCTGCATCAGTGGGAGGTCTTTCCCAAGGAGTACGCCGCCAATGGCAGTGCCATGACCATTCAGGAATTTGGTGGTGGAATGAAATACGAAATCGGCGCCGTACCGGAAAGGCTGTTGCAGGTAAGGAGTAGCAAAGGTATTATCAACACTTACTTTCACGGAGTAGGCACTGGCTATTTTACAAACAGCGGCAATGTCCACACAGCGCATAGAGGGATTGGCGGGCGATTCAATATGGATCATCCTGATGGTATGATCTTTCTGCAGCAGTTTCTCTACACTATCCAGGTCATGCAGATCAGCAATCAGCGCTTTCACGCCGAATTTCGGGAGGAAGTCGAACAGGAACTCATGGGTACCGCCATAGAGGGAGTAATGAGTGAGCACCGTATCTCCGGTTGCTACGTTCGCCAGGAACATGCTGGCCATAGCTGCCTGTCCGCTGGAATGCAGCAAGGCTTTCAGGGCCAAAGGGCTGCCATCTTCCTGTACAATACCAAATGCTTCCAGTGTGGCAATCAGTTTTTCCGCTACCGATACGGTAGGATTACCAAACCTGGAATAAATATAGCCGGGAGCGGTGCCGGAGAAGCGGTCCATTCCCTGTTGTGCGTTATCGAAGGTAAAGGTAGCGGTAGCGTAAACCGGTACCAGGTGGGCATTTTCTCCCATATCAGACTGGGCGGCATGGATGGCGGCAGATGCCATTTCTGTAAATTGCGGATGATTTTCCATGCGCTAAATTACTGGTTTCTGAAATTGATTTCCAGGAAAAAAAGTCGCTGCAAAAAGAAAGCGCTTGCTGGAAAAGCGGAAATGATATAATATTGATCAATAGTTTTTGCCATAAAATCCAGAACACGCTTTGAGTTTAACTGAGGACAGGCTTCTTTTTTCAAAAATTGCAGATGGAGATGAAACAGCCTTCCGTTTATTGTATCATCGCTACAATGCAGTACTGTTAGGGTCTGTAAAAAAACTACTGAAGTCAGATGCAGCTGCTGAAGAAGTACTACAGGAGGTTTTTCTGAAAGTATGGCTCATACGTCATACCCTGGGAGCTATTGAAAATCCCGGTGGGTGGATGTATACACTCGCATCTAACTATTCGCTTTCTGTACTGAGGAAACATGCACGGGAAAGAAACAGGCAGGATGATATCGCAGAAGATATGCCTGACAATGAAGATGTATCAGCCGGCATCTATGCCCGGGAATTGCAGGAACTCATTAAACATGCAGTGGAAAAGTTACCAGCCTCCCGCAGGGAGGTTTTTATGATGAATACCCAGGATGGCAAATCCCGCAGGGAAATTGCAGAAACGCTGAACATATCTGAACACACGGTCAAAAACCAACTGGTTACCGCTCGTAAATTTATTCGTGAATACCTGGAAAAACAAACAGGAACACGACTTCCTATCCTACTGATTATACTCCTGTCCAGATTTTTTTAATTTTTTTTAAAGACGCATAGTACAGTACCTGTTTCGCAGCGTCTATGAGCAAAAGAAGGGATTGTATCGTGGAAGCAAAAGAGTACTACCGGTTTTTATTGCATCGTTATTATAACGGTACCGCTACCGCAGCGGAAGAAGAAGAGTTATTCGCTGCGCTGCGTGCAGACGGTGAGGAGGAAGCATGGACAGCCATGATCAGTGAGCTGCATGCTTCCGCTACCCCCGACCCAGCATACAACCCGGCTCTCTACGAAGCCACCATTGATCAGATCCTGCAACCAGTGGCGGTTACCCGGAAAATAAGCTCTTATCGCTGGTACTACGCCGCCGCAGCTGCTGTGCTGTTGCTGATAGGCACCGGCGGTTACCTGATGCGGCAGCATCGGACGGACACACAAGCACCTGTATTAGCCGCCATTACCACCGATGTAAAGCCCGGTAAGAATGGCGCAATACTCACCCTCAGCGATGGCAGCCAGGTAGTGCTGGACAGCCTGCATAACGGCATTATCAGCACGCAACAGGGAACAAAGCTGCTGCTCCACAACGGGCAACTGAGTTATGATGCTTCTGCAGCCGGCACGGTAAGCTATAATACCATGACTACACCCAGGGGCCGGAAATTCCAGCTGCAACTGCCCGATGGCACCCACGTATGGATGAATGCCGCCAGTGCCATCACCTACCCTACTGCCTTTACCGGCAACAACAGGAGTGTAACTCTTTCGGGAGAAGCTTACTTTGAAGTAGCCTCCAATGCTACGTTACCATTTATCGTACACATCAACAACGAAACAGCCGTGGAAGTCCTCGGCACACATTTTAATATCAGCTCTTACCACGATGAAAACAACATCAGCACTACCCTGCTGGAAGGTGCTGTACAGGTAAAAGTAAAAGAACAAGCCAGACGCCTGCAGCCAGGACAACAACTCGACATCAACAAAACATCCGGTGTAACCACGCTCAACAAACAGGTAGATACACTCGCAGTGATTGCCTGGAAAAACGGCACACTGAACTTCCAGGATAAAAAACTTACCGCCGTCATCAGCATGATTGCCCGGTGGTACGACATTGACGTAGTATATGAAACAACACCTCCTGATATCACATTTGTAGGAGAAATAGGCAGTGATGTAACACTGGCCAGCGTACTGACATTCCTCCGGGAATCAGGTATCCACTTCCGTTTGGAAGGCAGAAAGTTAATAGTAGGATCTTAAAATATCATGTTATCAGACAACCAGAAAAAAGAATGTTATAGAAAAACGGTGAACTAAAATTCAAACATCTATGCAAGGATACCTGTAATAAAAAACCGAAGGTGTTTCGACCACCTCCGGCTAAAAGATTACAGCTATGCAAAACAGTTGAGTATTCCAGACAACTATCTATTTACAAGCCAAATCAATGCAAAGCTATGCAAAAAATTGCTCTTTGTAACCAGACCCGTCATGTACCTACATCAAGTAAAGTACTGACCAGGAGCTGGTTTCCAACCAAAATGCTGTTAGTTATGAAACTGACGTTTTTATTGCTTACGGTCGTTCTGTTAAATGTGCATGCTACGGGATTCGGGCAACTGATTACCTGGTCAGGCAGGAATGTACCGGTAGAACAAATCTTCGCTGTCATCAGGGTACAATCCGGCTACACCGTGGTAGCCAGCAGGGAAGTATTGAAAAAAGCGAATCCTGTGACCATGAAAGTGGAAAATGCATCCATCCAGGCATTCCTGGACCTGATGCTGAAAGGACAGCCATTGAAATATGAAATCGTGAACAAATMCGTTTTCATTTCTCCCAAAGTGGCTACTGCTAAGGAAGAAGACGTAACGCTGGCCGCACCACCGGCAGATGTAAAAGGAAAAGTAACCGATGAAGCAGGCGCACCTTTACCCGGTGTGTCTGTTAGAGTAAAAGGTAGTTCCCAGGGTGTGAGCACCGGCAACGACGGTAGCTATGCCCTGCACATTACTGCAGAAGGCCCGCAGGTATTGGTATTTTCCTACCTGGGCATGATACCGCAGGAAGTAACCGTTACCGGCAGCGGCACTTTCAATATTGTATTGAAAGCATCTGTAGAACAACAAACGGAAGTGGTAGTGGTAGGTTATGGTACCCAGAAAAGAAGTGATGTAACAGGCGCAGTAGCATCTGTTCCTAAAGAAAGGCTCCACAATTTACCCGTTACCAACGTTTTGCAATCGATTCAAGGAACAACTCCCGGCGTAAACATTGTCAGCAACAGCAGCAAGCCAGGCAGCTCCCCTGCCTTCTATTTACGTGGACTCAAATCCATCAGTGCCAGCAACTCACCATTGATCGTATTGGATGGTATCCCCTTCAGTGGATCTTATAATGATATCAACCCGAATGATATTGCCGCTATTGATATGTTGAAAGATGTATCCGCATCTGCCATCTATGGCGCCAGAGGAGCCAATGGCGTGATCATGATCACCACCAAAAAAGGAAAAACCGGTAAACCTGTTATTTCCTACAGCGGCTACGCCGGACCGGAATACCAATCCAACACCGTACAACAAATGAATGGTGAACAATACCGTACCAAAAATCACTGGTATAATATCCAGGCCGGCCGCCCCGACGCACCCGACCTGCCTTACCTATCTGAACAACAGAATTTTGCCAATGGCAAACCAGAAGTAGACTGGCTCAAAGAAATCCGGCAACAGGGATATATCCACAGTCATGAACTGAGCATTTCCGGCGGTACCGATAACGTGAAATATTATATCTCCGGTACTTACCTGAAAGAAGATGGTACCGTCAAAGGGTTCCAGTATAACCGCGCCAGCATCCGCGCCAATGTAGACGCGAACGTAACTCCCTGGATGAAAGCAGGAGTGAATATGTTCTTCGTAAACAATAACCAGGACGGTGGTAAAGCCACCCTCTTTGATGCCAATGCACTCAGTCCTTATGGTACCCTGTACAATGCCGCCGGTGACTATGAAGTATATCCCATTGCACCGCAAACACTGTATATGAGCCCGCTCATCAACCTGTACAATCCAGGACTGGACCGTGGCAAAAACATCACCGCCAGCGGCTATGCAGAAATAGCACCCACCTTCCTGAAAGGACTGAAATACCGCATGAACGCCTCCTACTCTTTCCGGCCCAACCGCACCAGCGACTATTCCGGTCGCAAAATGGGCGACATGTTAGGTACTGCTAAAGTATACAACGAAGAAAACAAACAGTGGATCGTTGAAAATCTCCTGACGTATAACCTGCACGTGAAAAAACATAACCTGGATTTCACGGCCTTATATAGTGCCCAACAGGATGAACAGTTCACCTCGCAGCTGGATGCCAACTCTTTTATAAATGATAACCTGGACTTCAGTAATATGAAAGCTGCGCAGGTACAAAAAACAACTACTTCCTATACCGGCAGTGCCCTGTTATCACAGATGTTCAGAGTGAACTACAACTACGACAGCCGGTATCTGCTCACTGCTACTATCCGCCGCGATGGCTACTCCGGATTCGGCGCCAATAACAAGTATGGCGTGTTCCCCTCTATCGCTGCCGGATGGAATATCCAGCAGGAAAAATTCATGGCCGCTATACCTGCTATTTCCCAGCTGAAATTAAGAGCTTCCTATGGTAAGTCCGGCAACCAGGCAGTAGGCGCTTACCGCACGTTAACAAGAATGACCACGGCCAATTACATCTATGATGGCGCTACTGCCATCGGTGTTGTTCCCTCTACACTGGGGAACCCTAACCTGAAATGGGAAACCACTTCCGGATTAAATATCGGCCTTGATTTCGCCGTGCTGCACGATCGCCTCAGTGGTAGCATTGAAGCTTACAGCACGCATACCAACGACCTGTTGCTGAGTAGAAAAATACCAGCCATCAACGGTTATACTTCTGTATATGACAACATCGGAGAAACCGCCAACAAAGGACTGGAAATATTACTGAACAGCCGGAACATTGAATCTGATAATTTCTCCTGGCAAACATCTTTCAACATCTCCTTCAATAAAAATAAAGTAGTGGCACTTTATGGTGATAATAAAGATGATATCGGCAACAACCTGTTTATCGGTAAATCAATGCTGGGTATTTACGATTATACCATGGCAGGTATCTGGCAGGTAGGTGAAGATTCCAAGATCGATCCGGGTACCAAACCAGGTTATATCAAATTCAAAGACATTGATAACAGTGGTAAAATAGATGCAGCCGACCGTTCTTATCTCGGCTCACAATTACCAAAATATGTAGCTGGCTTAACCAATACTTTCCGCTACAAAAACTTTACACTGAACATTTTCTTCCAGGATGTACATGGCTCGTTACGCCCAAATAATATTCTTGATAACAGAGACCAGGCCGGCATTGTAAATCTGCCGGCAGACGTTCCGTACTGGACTTCTGACAATAAGATCAATACCAACCCGTCATTGGCTTATACCAATCCCAAAGGATATAAATACGCACAGGACGCCTCTTTTATSCGCCTGAAAGACGTTACACTCAGTTATAATTTTGATAAACAGGTATTACAGCGTCATAAAATTTCTAATCTGCAGGTGTATATGAGCGGTCGTAACCTCGCCACCTTTACCAAATGGAAAGGTTATGATCCGGAAACATCTCCCTCTTCTATCACATCATCTGATACACGTTTAGCCAATGGGCAGGGAGCGGGCCAGCAGAGTTCAAATTTTTATCCGCTTAACACCACCATCATCATGGGGGTAAATATCAGTTTCTAATCTAAAAAGATATGACCATGAAAAAGAGCTTATATATATGCGGAATGCTGGCAGCAGGTGTGTTCATCACCTCCCTGTCTTCCTGCAGCAAAAGTTTTCTCAACGAACAACTGAAATCTGATTACGCACCGGATAATACCCTCGTGGATCCATTGGGTTTTGAAGCTGCGAGTACCGGCATGTTAAGCATCGTGCGTGCCGACTATGGTGATGTGCAGGGCTTACTGGCCACTTTTTACGTAGGTACAGATATGGCTATTACCGGGCAGCCCAACACAGTGCAGGCGCCTTACGAGAATTACCAGAATCTCAATTCTCAAACCGGTTCCCTCAGCAGCATCTGGAACTGGGGCTATAAAGTGATCAATGCAGCTAACGTGGTCATCGATGCTTCCGCCAATCCCAAAGCATCACTAACGGATGCACAACGTGACTTCTATAAAGCAGAAGCCTGTTTCTTCCGCGCTTATGCATACAATCACCTGTCTATTTTATTTGGCGGTGTACCACTGATTACGGCGCCGGTAGCTGTTCCACGCACCGATTATACCAGGGCCACAGAAGATGCGGTAATACAGCAGATGATCACAGATCTTACTTTTGCAGAAGCACATCTTCCCGATCCTGCCAATGTGGCAAAACAGGGTCGCATCAATAAATTCGCAGCCACAGAGCTATTGGCCGAAGCCTTACTCCGTGCCAACAAACCGGCAGATGCAGAAGCTGCGGCCAAAAGAGTGATCGATAGCAAATTCTTTACACTGATCACCAACCGCTATGGCACTAAAGCATCCCTCCCCGGTGATCCGTTTGCGGATATGTTTACCTACGGTAACATGCGCCGCAGCCAGGGCAATACAGAAGCCATCTGGGTAATAGAACAACAATATAATGTAACCGGTGGTGGCGCTGTGACGAACTTTGATCAGCGACGCCGCGAATGGGGCCCCTTCTATGTGAACGTAGCAGGCATGAAAGTATGCGATTCCCTCGGCGGCCGTGGCATAGGCAGGATCAGGCCTACCAACTGGTGGACGTATGAGCTGTACGAACAAAAAGATATGCGCAACTCTCCGTACAATATCCGCCGTAAGTATTATTACAATGATCCGGCCTCCGCTAAATACGGACAACCAGTCATCGTGAATGGCTTCGATACTATCCAGAATATTTATGCACATACCACTAAATGGTATGAGTTTCAACCACAGGATATACAAGGGGCCCAGTCTTATAAAGACAGGATACAAATGCGTCTCGGGGAAACTTACCTGCTGCTGGCGGAAGCACAGCTGTTACAGGGACGTCCCGGTGATGCAGCCACCAGTATCAATGTGATCCGCGATCGCGCACATGCTACGCCTGTGCGGGCATCTGAAGTAACCATGGATTATATTCTTGATGAAAGAGCCAGGGAACTCACGGCCGAAGAACTACGCCGCCTCACCCTTATCCGCACCAAAAAACTGGTGGAAAGAGTCCGTAAATATAATCCGAAAGTAGCTCCTACCATCAGCGATTTCAATATACATTTGCCTATTCCGCAGTCGGAAATTGATGTGAACAAAGATGCCGTACTGCAACAGAACGAAGGATATAGCAAATAACCAGAACAGATGAACAAACACACCCTCATAACATTCCTGACTGTACTCCTGTTTTTACAGGGGTACGGACAGGAAGGAAGAAAAGTAATTCCTTTCAACGATGGATGGGCTTTCCGAAAAGGACCACTCACCGCTGATTCCAGCCAAACAGATACCACCTGGACAAACGTGCACATTCCGCATACCTGGAATAACAAAGACATGCAGGAAGGCAAAAATTTTTATGCCGGCGATGCTTGCTATAAAAAGATTTTCAAAGTAGACCCCGCACTGAAAGGGAAACGATTATTTCTCCGGTTTGACGGAGTGGGCTCCGTAGCTATGCTGTATGTCAACAACCGGTTAATAGGCGAGCATAAAGGTTCTTATGCTGCTTTCTGCTTCGAAATCACCAACTCAGTGAAGTATGGAGCAGAAAATACCATTGTGCTGAAAGCGAATAACCAGGCCCGGGAAGATGTACTTCCGATCAACAATTTCCTCTTTGGCATTTTCGGTGGCATGTACCGACCCGTGAACCTGCTCATCACCAACGATATCAACATCACGACCACTGATTACGCGTCATCCGGACTCGCGATCAGCCAGGAAAATGTCAGCGATAAAAACGCAGACATCAGCGTAGTTGCAAAAATTGAAAACAAACAACCACATCATACCACTGTACAGGTACAAACTGAGATTAAAGACCCGCAGGGAAAACGTATATCCGTAGTCGTTAAAGACGTGGTACTTAGTCCACAAGGCATTAACATCATCCGCCAGGACCTTTCCGTTACGCAGCCACATCTGTGGAACGGCATGAAAGATCCGTATCTTTATTCACTCACCACTTCCATCATTGCAGCGGGTCGTATCATGGATGCAGTAACACAACCACTGGGCATACGCAGTTTTGAGGTGATCCCCGGCAAAGGCGTTTTCCTCAATGGACAACCTTACGTCATGCACGGCGTTACCCGTCACCAGGAATGGCAGGACTGTGGCAACGCGCTCAGCAACGAACAACATAAAGCTGACCTGGATCTGATCCGCGAAATAGGCGCCACCACCATCCGTTTTGCACATTACCAGCAATCGGATTATCTCTACTCCCAATGTGATAGCATGGGTTTTGTGATCTGGGCAGAGATACCCTTTGTTAATAACTTCTCCGGAAAAGAAAGTGAAAACGCCCGGCAACAACTCACAGAGCTGATAAGGCAAAACCGGAACCACCCATCTATTTATGTATGGGGGATGCACAATGAAGTATATTCCAAAACACCCGATGAACATGTGGCGGTGTTAACACGACAGCTGAATGACCTGGCCAAAACAGAAGATCCGGGCAGGTATACCGTAGCCGTAAGTGGCTATGGCGAAATGAACCGTCCCGCTAACCTGGCAGCAGACATACAGGGAATGAACCGCTACTTCGGCTGGTACGAAGGAAAGATCAACGACATAGAAAAATGGGTAACCGGACTGGAAAAAAATTATCCCGACTATAAACTGATGCTCACAGAATATGGTGCAGATGGAAATATTAACCAGCATACAGATAGTATTTCGACAGATTTTGATCCGGTAAGCGGACATTTCTTCCCCGAAACCTATCAAACAGCTACTCACGTAAAACAGTGGTCTGTCATAGAAAAGCATCCTTACATTGCCGCTTCGTACCTGTGGAATATGTTTGAATTTGCCGTTCCCATGTGGAACAGAGGTGGTGTAAATGCACGGAATCTAAAGGGTTTAATCACCTATGACCGCAAGCAGAAAAAAGATGCTTTCTACTGGTATAAGGCTAACTGGAATCCGGAACCAATGCTCTACATCGCAGAGCGCCGCAATAATATCCGGAAACAGGCACAGGTGAAGGTGGAAGTCTTTAGTAACCTGGAAAACATCACACTTACCCTCAACGATGGCAAGCCGGTAACCGGCCATCAGGGCGCCAATCACCGGGATTTTATTTTCGACAACATCCTGCTCAAAGCTGGTATAAATACCCTGAAGGCAACGGGCACTCATAATGGAAAAACTATAACAGACACTATTACCTGGACGCATTAACCGATAACGATGAAAAAATTTTGTACGACTGCTGCCACCGCATTGCTGTTATTACAACTACAAAGCCAGGGCCAGACAAGCATACCAGCAAAAGATAGTATCACACTCGAACATGGCGCGCACCGCACCGGCAACAGAACAGATGCCGACATGGAGCGCTGGAGATCCCTGCGCCTCGGACAGTTCATTCACTGGGGATTGTACGCCATTCCAGGCGGCGAATGGAAAGGCAAAACTTACAATGGCGCAGCCGAATGGATCCGCTCCTGGAAAGAAATGCCACAGGCAGACTATGATAACTTATACAAACAATTTAACCCCGTTAATTATAACCCGGACCAGTGGGCCCAACAAGCGAAAGACATGGGCGCCGGCTACATGATTATTACCACCAAACACCATGATGGCTTCTGTTTATGGCCCAGTAAGTATAGCCGCTACACGGTAGCTGCTTCTCCCTGGAAAAAAGATATCATTGGTCCCATGGTTACGGCGTATAATAAAAAGGGCATTGATGTATACCTCTACTTTTCCATCATCGACTGGAACCATCCCGACTACCGCGCGTCACTGAAAACGCCGGCTGACAGTCTTGCCAACAACCGCTTTAAAGTGTTTGTAAAAAACCAGCTACAGGAACTGCTGTTAAAACATCCAACGGTAAAAGGGTTCTGGTTTGACGGCACCTGGAATGACTCCTGGAAAAATGATGGCGCCTTTTCGGATGAACTGGAACAGTACCTGCAAAAAATACATCCGGGCCTGATCATTGGCAGCCGCTTACGCGCCGACGAAAAAGGCGCCAGGCATTTTGATTCCAACGGTCACCTGATGGGCGACTATGAACAGGGCTGGGAGCGCAAGCTACCGGAAAAATTTGCCGACATACATGGTAACGACTGGGAAGGTGTGATGACCATTCCGGAAAATCAATGGGGCTATAATGCGAAGTGGGCGGGGCATATAAAAACATCCAACGAATTAATTGAAATGCTGGTAAAGTCCACTTCCCTTGGCGGCAACTTCGTGATCAACTTTGGGCCTGAAAGCGATGGTACTTTCCGTACAGAAGAAGTACAGCGCATGCAGGAAATTGGTCAGTGGATGAAAACAAACGGTGCAGCCATCCGTGGCGGTGGTTATGCCGGTTTTGAAAAACAGGATTGGGGTTACTATATCCGTAAAACCGGCACCGACAGCATTTTCATGGTGGTATGCAATGTCCCGGTATCTGGTAGTCTCCGTGTAAAACTACCGGCACAAACCACGCTGACAAAAGCGGCTTACCTGGACAATCCAACACAAACACTCCTACCGGAAGTAATTGGAAAAAATGAATACTTCCTTCACCTGGATGCTAAAAACTATCTGGCGCCGGTAGTCATTTTATTACAAACTAACCGTAGCAGCAGTGGTGATAACGGGCACTTTGAAAAAGCAAAGACCTGAGTTGGAATTACAGATCTGTAATTCGTAATTCTAATCTACCTTCGAAAGAAAAAAGGTTATGATAGCATTCTTAGGCATGGGCCTTCTGGGATCAAATTTCGTGAGGGCACTTATCAGTAAAGGAGAAACCGTACAGGTATGGAACCGCACTACCGCTAAAGCTACTGCGCTGGAAACCTATGGCGCCAAAGCATTTGCGGAAGTGACCGAAGCCGTAAAAGGGGCAGACCGCATACACCTGACACTAAAAGATGACCACACCGTAAATGAAGTACTGGAGGCAGCGCTCAAAGGACTGAAGCCCGGGGCGATGATCATTGATCACACCACTACTTCTGCCGATGGCGCCGTTGCAAGAACGAAAGAATGGGCCGCACGTGGATTCACCTACCTGCATGCACCCGTATTTATGGGGCCTTCCAATGCACTGGAAAGTACCGGGTATATGCTGGTTTCCGGCGATCAGACAGTGATCAGCAACATCACACCTGCCCTCGCTAAAATGACCGGCCAGGTGATCAATTTTGGAGATACCGTTGGCAAAGCAGCTGGCATAAAACTGATTGGTAACAGCTTCCTGGTTAGTCTGACGGCTGGCCTCGCAGATACCCTGTCACTCGCCAAAGCACTGGACATCCCTATCAGTGACGTCAGCTCCCTGTTTGGTGTCTGGAACCCAGGCACAGGGCTACCGGCCAGACTGCAAAGGATGACGTCCGGTACCTATAACAATCCTTCCTGGGAACTGAGCATGGCCCGGAAAGACACTCAGCTGTTTATTGATGCCGCAAAGAAAGGTGATACCCATCTGGCGGTGTTACCGGCTATCGCAGCAGAAATGGACCGCTGGATCGAGAAAGGTCATGGTAACGATGACTGGACGGTGATAGGAAAAGACAGCATCTCCGGAAAAAAATAAACAGGATTAAATAAAACAGAAAGAGGGGGTATCATATGATACCCCCTCTTTCTGTTTTATTTACAGCAACGTCTACTCTCCTTTCAACGTCACCTTATAAGCGGCGCCAATAAACGTTTCCGCCTTCGGCTCTGTAATCACCTGGATAGTCATGCTACCTGGAGCAGGTGCAGTAAGCTTATAGTGAATAATGGCTTCGTTGGCGGCCGTAAAATCGATACGGGTAATACGCAGTTCATACCCTCCGGTAGGCTTGCTGCCAGCGGAAAGCACGATACTGTTTACCTGGTCGTTTACCGGCGTGGTGGTAAAGGTAACAGCACCATCTGCCTTTTGTCCTTCTCCGGCATTTTCTTTATGCGACTGTATAAATTCGGCAGCTTTCTTTACCATAGTAGCAGCTTCTGTTTTAGTGATGTATGCTTTAGGACGGAAATTACCGTTCTCCAGCGCCACTACATTGAATTTGATGAGTGTTTGTACGGCATTGAGGGCACTGCCTGTAAAAGACTTTTCATCTTTTATATTCAACCACATCATATTTACCGGGTACTGGTTTTTAGCGGTGATGGCTTCATATAAAGCAAGTGCAAACTGCTCCCTGGTGGCAGGTGACTCCGGGTTCCGGTCACGGCCAGACTGGATACCGTTATTACCGGCGATGATGAGCGACTGCGCATAAGGCGCTTTATCATTGGCCAGTTTAAAGTAATCGGTGGCCTTAGGGGCTTTAATAAAGCGGATATTGTCGATATTTAAACCCAGACCTTTTACGATAAGATCAATGCCATTACCAAAAGAAATACGCGATTGGGGCTTGGGGGCTGTGTATTCTGTTACAGGTTTGTCTTTGCTGTAAAGGTCCTGAGGCTGTAAAGTCAGGAGGAATACCGGTAATGCTACGGCCGTGTATAGATTCATAAAAACAGGTTTTTATACGATGGGGCGAAATTAAGGTATTTGTGAATAGGTTTAAAAATCCGTGTAATCTATTACCCTCCTTCCGCCCTAATTCCACACTTTGTGGCATCCGTTCATTTCCCCTTAATCAATAGGGGTAAGCGTTAGCGGGTTTAAAATTAAAATTAATCCTAATGGCATCCACTTTGACTGTAGGAAGGTGGATAAATATTAACGGATGAAAATTCTCATGGTAGATGATGATGCTGACGACCGGGATATCATTCGGTTTTCAATGGAGTCTATAAATGCACCTGATACGATTTCTTTTGCGGAAGACGGAGAACAGGCACTGACTATTTTACAGGAAAACGAAGCACTCAGCCCGGTCCCGCTCCTCATTATATTAKACCTGAACATGCCCAGGATGAATGGGACAGAAACCCTCAGGAGCCTTAAACAGGATGACCGTTTAAAAAACATACCTGTAATCATTTACTCTACTTCTATCAACCCTTTTGAAAAAGAGAAATGCATGGAACTTGGTGCACATTCTTTTATCACCAAGCCGATTTCTTACCAGGAAAGCCTGGATATCGCCCACGCCTTCTTACGCTTTTTATAACCCGGCTAGTAAATAATCCTGAAGGTTAAATTAATTCTTGGCTGCAAAGGTCGGGTGGACTTAGCGATACGATGCTCCCATTGTTGCTGCAGATCTCCTTTCATGATCAGCAATGAGCCATTGCCAAGCTTCAGGGAATATTTACGCTGATGATCTTTCTTATGTCTGAAATCAAAGTTCCTCGCCTGTCCCAGGCTTAAGGAAGCGATATTAGGATGCTTCCCCAACTCTTGCTCATGATCACTATGCCAGGCAACAGAGTCGTTACCATCCCGGTAATAATTCAGCAACACGCTGTTAAAATGCAGCTGCGTGAAATCTTCCACCTTATTTCGTAACGCCTGCAATGCCGGTGTCCAGGGTAATGGATCAAATTGCTTTTCAGAGAGACGATAACTGTATTTCGCATCTCCATACCAGGCCAGCAGTCGTGGTGTAAGGATCACTTTGTCTTTTATCGTTAAAGTAGATTGCTTCCAGGGCACGGTGCTGACCAACTCATTCAGGAGTGCGATGCCCGCTCCGGCTTCAAGGAAATGCGGATAATATTCCAGCAGGTTTTCCGGAAAAAGCAGGCTCTCATTATCATCAAAAAAACTTAGCTGCGACATATGTGTGATATACTTACCAAGGGTGCCTCAATTTTATGCCAGAAGATATATTGGGTAATGAAAAACATTATATTTATAAGCAAACCTCCGTCCCTATGCCACTTAACAACTTCAGACAACAGCTTCCCGAATCAAAGAAAAAGCCCTTATGGCCGATATCGCTGGTGCTGATTACGTCACTGGCTACGCTCCCACATGCATTCGCCACCGCAGCAAATGTTTATGCAGTCTATAAAATCAGATCAACAGATACCGTTCGCGTCAAAGGAACCATTCAAATGGTAGATGCTCAAACGGGAAAAACAGAAAACGTTCCCAGTGTTATTATAAGAATTAAAGAGACTCAATCTGCTGTAGTGACCAACGGAAATGGCGACTTCCGGTTTAGCTATGTTCCGGGAAGAGATACGATCACACTTATTATCGCCGATCCATTATTTGATAAAACACAAATTATGTTAACGAATGTTCATTTGCAGGATGAAATTGATCTCGGGAAAATATTGTTGAAACAAGCTCCCCCCAGCCTGCCAGAGCGGGAATCAAAACGCTCAAAAAGAAGCAGGAAAGATTAACCAGGTCCTTCTTATTTCTTTTGCGGATTCAGTACCTGCAATGCTTTATACGCAGCATTGTGCAATATAGTCAGGTGCGTTTCCTCCGGCATGGGTACAAACACCACCGACATGCCCATTACCGATTCAGCCCGTAGCTTATCTGACAGCGCCTTTGCGTCATCTTCCATTTGTTTTCCTTCGGTACCCACCGCAATAAAAATCTGTGCATCTATTCCCGTATCACGGAAGGGTTTCTTTATTTTGGCCAGCAACGATTCATTATTCCACCATAAGCTGGGGCTGATGATCACGTAGCGATTAAACAAATGAGTATGTTCCACCAGTATTTGGGTAGCCAGTAAGCCGCCCAGCGATTGCCCGATGATGGTGCGGATATTGTTGGTTCTGAAATGTTGCTTTACATAAGGTTGTAATTCCTTCTCAATAAAACTGATAAATTTTGCGGATCCTCCTCCGGTAGGCAGGTCTTTTTTATCTTCCGCCACTGTAGAAGGAAAGGTGAAATCCCTTTTCCTGTCTATGTTCGCAATACCCACTATAATGGACGGCGGCATTTGCTGGATCATGGTTAAAAACTGTACCAGTCCTGCTATATGCAAAAAGTCTTCATTCGCAGAACCATCCAGCAGGTATATGACCGGGTAGGTTTGTTGGGTATTTTTTTCATATCCCTCCGGGAGATAAATATTCAGTGTGCGTGTTTCATTTAGTTCCGTTGACCGGATCTGCTGTACTTCGCCGATTGAAAAAGGAGTGGTTTGCGCATTTGCTGTACTAATGAATAAGATGCCAAACAGAAAGATTAACGGACGCATTTTTTTTCTTTCAAACTTAAGCATAAAAAAGATATCCACCGTTTGTTGGCTTAACAATGGCGTAACATGTCCCCGCTATATTTGTGTTGTCATGATTAAAGTCCAGATACCCGATGGAAGATTTTTCTGCAATTGAAGTGTAAATGATCCCCGGCTGGAATTGTGGATCGCACCTGTCAGCAGCAGCACCGGTGCTACTGTGGATCAAAACAAGTATGCAGGTGTGCCGCATGCAGCGGTAACTCCTGCTGACTATAACGGTGGTGAATCACATCAGTCAGTCTTCTCATCTTTCTTCCGTCAGAATAAATCTGCCAGTCTCAAAGCCAGTACGATAGTGTATTCCGAAGTATGTTTCCTGTTGGCCGAAGCGATACAGAGCGGTAAGGTAACCGTACCAGGCACCGATGCTGCCACACTTTGGATAACTATAAAGCAGCGATCAGCGTTTTTGGTCCGGATGATATCAATACCAAAATGTGGTACCTGCAATCACGTTAACGGATAAACGATAAAAGCTATGCAACATATGGAGAGAAGAAAATTTTTAGGCAATTTCCTCAAGGCAGGGAGCCTGCTCCCTTTTGCAGGAGGAGCCGTATTGCTGGAATCGGCCACGGCGGCTCCTTCGGCGGATAAATCTACAATACCTCATCCCGCACTGGAAAGTTTTGAGCCGCTCCCTTATCCTGCCACCAACACACCGGATCGCATTATACTAACGGTAACGGATAAACCGGCCACGTCTGTTACACTGAACTGGCGTACCGCCGATGCTGCCGGTGCACATTATGCAGAATATGCGATCGCAGATGCCCATCCTGATTTCACTGCCAAAGCCAAACGTGTATCCGCAGATGCCCGCAGCTTCCGGTTTGAACAGGTGAGTGCTGTCCATCACCGTGTGACGCTGCAGGGACTGCAACCCGCTACCACCTATACCTATCGCGTAGGCAACGACAGCGGCTGGAGTGAATGGACCTCTTTTCGTACTGCCGCCGCAGATAACAGTAAGCTGTCTTTCATCTACCTGGGAGATGCACAGGTAGGCATCCGTCCTTTCTGGAGCCGCGTGATACGGAAAGCTTATGCACAGTTACCGGATGCACAGCTCATCATCCACGCCGGCGATCTGGTAAACCGCGCGAACAAAGACGAAGAATGGGGGCAGTGGTTTGAAGCAGGTGGTTATATACATGGCAGCATTCCGGCCATTGTAACACCCGGTAATCATGAATATACACATGAAGATGATCAGCCGCATCTGTCAGTGTACTGGAAAGAACAGTTTGGCCTGCCGGCCAATGGTACGGGAGATGACAACCTCGAAGGGAGTGTATACTATACGGATATCCAAAACGTACGTTTCATTTCGCTGAATACCATGATGCTGGAAGAAGCGGCCAACGAAGCCCAGATACACCGGCAAACCGCCTGGCTGGAAAAGTTGCTGAAAAACAATCCCTGCAAATGGACCTGCATCACCATGCACCACCCGGTATTTTCCACCAAAAAAGGGCGTGATAACAAGCAGGTAAAGGCCTGTTTAAAGCCACTCTTCGATCAGTATAAAGTAGACATTATACTGCAGGGGCATGACCATGCATATGGCAGAGGCATGCAAAAAGTGGCTCCCGGCGGCACCATGTACCTGGTGACCGTTAGTGGTTCCAAAATGTATGAGTATGATACGTCTATAGAGTGGACGGATGTAGTAACAGGTGACATACAACTGTATAGTCTTGTTACCATCGATAACGATACGTTGTCGTTCCGTTCCTGTCTGGCTACCGGTGAGGTATTCGATGCCTTCGACCTGGTGAAACAACCCGGCCGTCACAACCGGTTGATTGACCGCCGGCCTTTATAACTGTCCGCTATCCCTGTATGTAAGGCTGTTTCCCTTCCGGAAGCAGCCTTTTTTTGATACAATTTGTAGAAACTTTGAGTCAATTACGATATCTCGTAAAGCGGATAAAGTATATTTTGGCATTGAAATTTATATCGACTACAAAGATTATGAAACTGATTGCTATAGCTTCCACGATATTGCTGGGTCTTTCCCTTTCCACCCTGGCACAGCAGCAACGCACTGCTGTGCCAACTTATTACCCGAACCGCGCCCCACTTCATCCCAAACCTTACATCGCGCTTCCTTTGGGCGCCATTACGCCTAAAGGCTGGTTGCGAAACATGCTGGTGCAGCAAAAGAATGGCGCCACCGGGCAACTGGATAAATTATATCCGCTGGTGATGAACCAGCGTAATGGCTGGCTGGGTGGTGATGGCGACCAGTGGGAACGTGGCCCCTACTGGATAGACGGCCTGCTGCCGCTGGCCTATATCCTGAAAGATACGGCCCTCATCGCCAAGGTGAAGCCCTGGGTGGAATGGTCTCTTAAAAGCCAGCAGGCAGACGGCTATTTCGGTCCTTCCAAAGATTATACTCCCGAACCCGGCATACAACGGGACAACAGCCATGACTGGTGGCCCAAAATGGTAATGCTGAAAGTATTAAAACAATACTATGATGCCACCAGCGATCCACGTATTATTCATCTCCTGACCAACTACTTCCGGTATCAGCTGAAAGAACTACCGCAAAAGCCCCTCGACCACTGGACGTTCTGGTCACGCTACCGGGCAGGTGATAACCTGATGGTGGTGTATTGGTTATATAATATTACAGGAGATGCATTCCTGCTGGATCTTGCCAAACTGCTGCATCAACAAACATTTGATTATACTGATGCCTTTTTACATACTAACCTCCTCTCCACGGCTGGAAGCATTCATGGTGTAAACCTGGCACAGGGGATGAAAGAACCGGTGATCTATTATCAGCAACAGCCGGATAACAAATACCTGGAAGCTACCCGTAAAGGTTTCGATGACCTCCGCAAATTTAACGGCATGGCACAAGGCATGTATGGCGGTGATGAAGCCCTGCATGGCAATAACCCTACACAAGGGGCAGAGTTGTGTAGCGTTGTAGAAATGATGTTCTCACTGGAAAGCATACTCGAAATAAGCGGAGAAGTATCGTATGCCGACCAGATCGAAAAAATTGCATTCAATGCCTTGCCGGCACAGATTTCCGCCGACTTTATGACCCGGCAGTATTTCCAACAGGCCAACCAGGTAATGGCCACCCGCCATATCCGGAATTTTGATGTGAACCATAGCGGTACCGATCTTTGCTATGGCTTACTCTCCGGTTATGCCTGCTGTACCTCTAATATGCACCAGGGATGGCCAAAATTCACGCAAAACTTATGGTATGCCACCACAGACAGCGGCGTGGCAGCCCTCCTGTATGCACCCAGTGAAGTAAAAGTATATGTGGGCCGGCAAATACCGGTAACGTTTAAAGAAGAAACGAACTATCCTTTTGAAGAAAGTATCCGGTTTACCCTTAGCACACCTAAGAAAGTAAGCTTTCCGTTTCACCTGCGCATACCTGCCTGGTGTAAAAAAGGGACCATCAAAATAAATGGCAAAGTATGGCAGGAAGCCGACGGCAACCAGGTGGTGAAGATAGCCCGGGAATGGACACCAGGCGATGTAGTAGAACTGCAATTGCCGATGCACATCTTCCGGAATACCTGGTTTGAAAATTCGATGTCGGTAGAACGTGGGCCTATCACGTATGCACTAAAAATCGGGGAAGCAGAGCAGGAAGTCACCAACACAATAGATCCGGTGGATAATGGTAAAACCTATACTGAAGTGCGCCCTACCACTCCCTGGAACTATAGCCTTATCGCCACTCCCGATAATAAGATGCAAGATCGTTACAAAGTAACAACCACCGGTGTGATGCCCACTTATCCATGGTCATCAGCGCATGCACCCATCTCCATAAAAACAACCGCCAAACGAATACCCTCCTGGCTATTATATAATGAAATGACAGGACCCATTCCGTACAGTATTACTTATGGCATGGAAATGGGCGCCGAAGAAGAAATTACGCTCATACCCTACGGCTGTACAAAGTTGCGGATTTCACAGTTCCCGGTTGTAGGTAACTGATAAATGAATGGGGTGTATCAAAAAATGATACGCCCCACTTTTTAAATTTATTTATTTTTATGCTGCAGTTTTGTTTGCAGTCCTGTTTTCAGGTTTAACTCCACTTCAAACTTGGACTCTGCTAAAACAAACAGGCTGCGGATCTTTTGGATATTATCCAGCTTCGATAATTTAGTCAGGTTAAATTGTTCGTAGGCTTCCATATCAGCTACCAACACCTTCAACAGGTAATCAAACTGTCCGTTCATTTTATAACATTCCATGACTTCCGGGAAAGTATTGATCTTTTGTTCGAAGGCCGGCAGGCGGTCATGCCCATGTTCCTTTAACGTAACGCTGGTATAGGCCACGAGGTTTTTGCCCAGCTTATTTTTATTGAGCACGGCAATATAGCGTAAGATATACCCTTCTGCTTCCAGGCGTTTTACTCTTTCAAATATAGAAGTAACTGACTTACCTAACCTGGAAGCAATCTCTTTATTGGTTGTTCTGGCGTCTTCCTGTAATATGTCCATTATACACATATCAATCTGGTCAGGTATGAAACTCATGATGTTATTTTTATCAAAAATAGCGATACTACTACTGATTTAGGAAAAAAAGTCGGTGGAAGCAGTTTTTTTTAGTTTTGTTTTCGCTTTTGAATCCGTTGTTGTCATACCATCGTCACATAGCATAATTTGCTTTCATAGAAAACAAACCACGTTTGGAAGACGTACATCATCCTTCCATTTTTTTTATTCATTAAACTCATTTTTATATGAGAGAAAGTATTGTACTGCCGCTAAAAGCGGTGGGCATGGATGCTATTGCCCTGGTAGGTGGTAAGTCGGCCTCATTGGGAGAAATGATCGCTAACCTGTCAGAAGTAGGTGTTGCCGTTCCGGATGGTTTTGCTATCACCACAATCGCCTATTACGATTTTATGAAACAAAGCGGGCTCGAAAAATTCATAGCAGAACAGGTAGCCACCGTTGACTTTAACGATATCATCACCCTCCGCAGAGCCGGGCAGAAAATAAGACAAGCAATCAGCAGTACCCGGTTTCCGCACGAGCTGAGTAACGAGATCATTGCCGCCTATCAGCAGTTATCACAGCAATACGGACAGGAACAAACAGATGTAGCCGTACGATCATCCGCCACCGCGGAAGACTTACCCGATGCCTCTTTTGCAGGACAACAGGAAACCTTCCTCAACGTAAGAGGGCCCGCTGCATTAATTGATGCCGTAAGAAACTGCTTCGCCTCCCTGTTTACCGACCGCGCCATCAGCTACCGGCAAAATTTCGGCTACGACCATTTTAGTATAGGCTTGTCCGTATGCGTTCAGAAAATGGTCCGCTCCGATCTGGGAGCTTCCGGCGTAGCCTTCTCTCTTGACACAGAATCAGGATTTAAGGAAGTAGTAGTGATCAATGGTTCCTTCGGTCTTGGTGAAATGGTAGTACAGGGCGCTGTATCACCGGATGAATTCATCGTATTCAAACCCTGCATGCAGGCCGGTTACACCCCTATCATAGAAAAAAAACTGGGTGTAAAAGATAAGAAAATGGTGTATGGCGAAAGCAGTGATGAGAGAACCAGGATCATACCGGTAGAAAAAAAGCAACAGCAACATTTTTGCCTGAGCGATGCACAAATCATGCAACTGGCTACCTGGGTACGTTGTATTGAAACCTATTACTCACAAAAGAAAGGGCGCTGGTGCCCGATGGATGTGGAGTGGGCTGTAGATGGGCTCACCAATGAACTGTATATCGTACAGGCACGCCCCGAAACCATCCACTCCCGGAAAGATCACAGCATGATTACCTCTTATGCCATTGATCATACCAACACCGCCAAACAATTATTAAAAGGTATTGCCGTAGGTGATAAAATAGCCGCCGGTAAAGTGAATATCCTCTTTTCCCTCGACAACCGCTTAATTACCGGTAGTGAATTCAAACCCGGTGATGTACTCGTCACCGACATGACAGATCCGGATTGGGAACCCATCATGAAAATGGCATCTGCCATCGTCACCAATAAAGGAGGACGTACCTGTCACGCGGCCATTGTTGCACGCGAAATGGGTATCCCCGCTATTGTTGGCTGTGGCGATGCCACCGAGAAATTAAACGCGGATCAGGAAATCACCGTTTGCTGCGCAGAAGGCAGCGATGGTATCGTATACGAAGGCATACTGCCTTTCCGGGAAGATCAACTGGACCTCGCCAAACTCCCGGCCATACGTACCCCGCTCATGCTCAATGTAGGCGCTCCTGCCATGGCTTTCCAGTTTGCCCACCTGCCCAACAAAGGTGTGGGGCTTGCCAGAGAAGAATTCATTATCAACAACTACATTAAAGTACATCCATTAGCGTTATTAAAGCACAAGGAACTGCACGACGCAGAGCTCTCTGCTAAAATAGCCCAGCTCATTCAGGGACACGATAATGAAGTGGACTACTTCGTTAATAAACTGGCCTATGGCGTTGGAAAAATTGCGGCTGCTTTTTATCCCGAAAAAGTAATCGTACGTTTTTCCGATTTCAAAAGCAACGAATACTTCAACCTGTTAGGTGGTAAATACTTTGAGCCTACAGAGGAAAACCCGATGATCGGCTGGAGAGGCGCCTCCCGCTACTACTCTCCACAATACAAACCTGCCTTTGAACTCGAGTGTAAGGCACTCCTCAAAGTACGGCAAACCATGGGACTGAAGAATGTAGTAGTGATGATTCCTTTTTGCAGAACTGTAGAAGAACTGCAACTGGTACTTGCTACCATGGAAGAATTTGGATTACGCCGCGGCGAACACGGCCTGGAAGTATACCTGATGGCAGAACTACCCTCCAATATTATGATGGCGGAAGAATTCTCCGCTTTCATTGATGGTTTCTCGATAGGATCAAATGATCTGACACAGCTCACACTTGGTCTCGACAGGGATTCTTCCCTGGTGGCCAATCTTTACAATGAACTGAATCCGGCAGTACAACGGCTCATTGCACATTTGATTAAAGTAGCGAAACAACAAAAAGTAAAAGTAGGTATCTGCGGACAAGGCCCATCGGACTTTCCGGAGTTCACTAAATTCCTGGTACAACAGGGCATTGATAGTATTTCAGTTACACCAGATGCAATCATAAAAACGGTGATGGCGATTCATGAGGCGGAGAAGTAAGAAAAGAGCGCGCTGGAGCCCGGGGGCTTCAGCGCTTTTTTGATTTGGGAATTATTCCTGCAGTTGTATGGAACATATAATGTTCATTACTTTTTCGACAAACAGTTCATCTTCTTTTTTCTTACCTTTCGCCAGTACCTTGAATTCAAACATTACAGCATCCCTTTTCAAAATAGCAAGGGCACTTATATTGTAGCTTTGTATATCATTTATTTCGTTGAAAACGCCCACCACCGGTATCAAATGCTTACCTACCTGCATGATAGTGTCTATCACGAAATGAGCGTGGTAATTATCTGTTAAAAACATTTTCCTCATATTCTCACGAAACTGCCTGATGTCATTTAAAGTATCTTTCGTCACTTGCATTTCTGCCTGTTGTATAACCGTTAATTGTTCAATTGAATCGTGAGGAGACCTTGTGTACATCCATCCGTCTTCCAAAGCAATAGGGAAAACCTTAGGTTGAAACCTGTATTTAATTTGGTCGCATGGCAGGCCGCAGTCAGAATGATGTGTCCATTGTAATGCAGTATCCCAACCCGGAGGTAAGTCCATTTTAATAATACCGCGGTTATCTTTTAACACCAGTGTTGTCGCACGATGATGTTCCTTCGGAGAACGACAGGAGCAGGCAAGGATCACAATAATAAGGTACAGGAGAATGCGCATGAACTGAATTTACTGTCCCATAACGCCCTGGTTAAAAAAAGATTGCATAACTTTCCCCTCCGAAAATAAATATTATGCAACACTTAACCCCAATTCTGAAGCTGACGGCTTATTAAAAGTACTCAACGATTATACTTATGCGCTAGATATACTTGACAAGTACGACCACCAGGTGCTCGAAATTGAATCCACTACCCTTGAAAATATTTTTGAAATTACTTATCAGAATGCCATGAACGCGATCATGGGACTTCGCGATAAATTTGGCGGCAGCAGCCTCTTTGGCAATGAGAAAGATGAATCTTTCAAGGGATCGCTGGCGGCTATCTATCAAACGTTCGGAGGCCAATTCGTTTATCCCAGTGTAGAAGAAAAAGCTGCACATCTGTTATACTTCGTTACCAAGAATCATTCTTTTTCAGATGGCAATAAAAGAATAGCCGCATTTTTATTTGTGTGGTTCCTCGATAAGAATGCTATTCTTTATCGTGAAGACGGGTCAAAGAAAATTGGCAATAATGCGCTGGTAGCATTTACGCTGATGATAGCGGAATCCAAGCCGGAGGAAAAAGATATGATGATAAAGGTGTTGGTGAATCTGATGAATGGGAATAACTAACTCACCGCGGCATATTAATCGCCTCCATAAACTGTTTCATATAGGCATCACCGATAGGCACATTATACTCCCCTGTAAAAATCCGTTGTCTTTCTATGCTATCTATTTTATCCAGGGAGATAATATAGGATTTATGCACCCGTAAAAAGCGAAAAGGCGCCAGGATTTCTTCAAAGCTGCGCAGGTTCTGTAAAGTGAGGATCTTTTGTTTGATAGTTTGTATGGCCACGTAATTACGCAGTGCTTCTACAAAAAGAATATCTTTTACATCTACCCGTACAATCCGTTTATCGGTGCGAACAAAAATATAATCTGTGCCGGCAGGTTGTGAGATAGCGGGAGTATTTTTCGCCTGTACCCGTTGCACCGCCCTGGCGAAACGTTCAAAGGATACAGGCTTAAGCAGGTAGTCTATGGCTTCGCGATCAAAACTTTCTACCGCATATTCATCGTAGGCAGATACTATGACGATCTGTATTCCTGCCGGCGCTAATTGCATAAATTCAATGCCGCTGAGCTCCTGCATTTGTATATCGAGGAATACCAGGTCTACTTTTTCCTGTTTCAGAAAAAGCAATGCTTCCTGCGGATGAAGAAATGTTTTCACTAACTGCAGGTCCGGCGTTTTATTGATGAAGGATACCAATACCTGTGCCGCCAGGGGCTCATCATCTACCACTATACACTTTACTGCCATATGGTTACCAGTTGATCACTAAGTTACTATAATATTCGTCTTTCATATCCACTACTTCCAACTCATGTTTTCCGGGGTAAATCAATTGTAAACGCTTACGCACATTATCATGCCCGATACCACCGGTTTTATCCCGCTGATGACCGGAAATATAATTATGCACCCGGAAAACCAACTGTTGTTCATCACATTCCAGCGTAATGCGCACCGGCTTTTCCGGGCGATTGCTCACCCCATGTTTGAACGCATTTTCTACAAACGGCACCAGTAATAAAGGCGCCACTTTTTTTTCCGGCAACTGTTCCGGGAATTTAAACACCACCCCTTTATTACAACCGGTACGTATGCGCTGTAAAGTTACAAAGTCCTGCAAATAACGGATCTCCTCCGCAATAGGCGCACGGTAAGCAATATCTGAAGGTTGCTCTACCATATAGGCCAGCAGATCGGTGAGGGTTTTATGCGCCATTACCACTTCCGGTGAGTCCACCAACGCCAGTGAGTAAATACTATTAAGACTGTTTATCAGGAAATGAGAATTTAACTGCATCTTCAGAAAACCAGATTCCGCCTGTAACTGCTGCTGCTGTAGTAAAGCTCTTCGTTTATCTTCCTCTAACCATAAAATAAAAAAACAATAGGCAAATGCGGCCACCAGGATCACCAAACCACTCCATAAGCCGCTGACAAAGTACATCTGGAAAGATTGATACAATTGTACTTTCTCTCCGTTAACATAGTGGTAACCGGTATTCAATATGATATTCCGGAAAAAATTATCTGCAATCAAATACTTCAGTACGATACTGCCCGTCATTAATGGCAACACTGTTGCCAAAAGCCGGCCCCAATTATTGTATTGCAGAAATGGAGGTACCACCCAACGCACATATACATAGCATACCAGGAAATTCAGCAAGCCAAAAAATCCATAATTAATATGAAAGTTGTGCATCACCAGCGGGGTACGTTTCACAATGGCAATCGCATTCAGCCCGTATACCAACAGCATCCACACCACCATTAGCGCAAAAAACTCAATGATATTTTTACGGACATTACTCATTGGCAGGATATATATTTATTTTATCCGGTAAAACATGACCAGTAGTACTTTCCGGCGTTACAGACAAAAACACGGTGTCTCGGGAAATATCAAGTCTAATCACCAATGCTCCCGAAATCCCCTGTAGTTCCCGCATTCTTTTATCCGCCAGGTACTGTAAACGCAACGCTTCCACCAGCCCGGCAGGTTCAGCACCAGTAATCTGCAACACGATTGATTGTGATACATTACAGAGATTACGTAGTTCCAGGTAACGCTCCAGATTCAACAGCTCTCTTTTTAAACTCACTTTATCATTTTCCAGGGCTTTATCATAAAGCATATATCTCAGCAAATCTGATAATAACAGCATGGCTCGTGTACCCTCCTTTTCACGTTTCTCCGGGTCTTCCAATAAGGGAGCCAGTTGCTGCAAATTATACAACAACTGCCTGGAGCCTTCCTGCATCCGTTCATTCCGCCGCCGGGCATGGGCGGCCGTAGTAGCCAGTAAACGGTCTTCCGGTGCTGCATTACGCCACTCCAGGAAGAGACGGTAGCCATACGCCAGCAATGCAACACCCGTACCTACCTGTATCGTCAGCGGCAAATACTGCATAAAAGTCATAGGCGCAGGCGGTGCTATACGGCCCGCCATTGACATCATTCTCAACGGAATAGCCCTGAATAATACCTCGTCAGGAAAAAGAAAATAACCAATGAGATATTTAAGTACAGAAAATCCCAGGATCGATGCAACAGTATATATCACCATACGCACGTATTGCTTCTTCTTTACTGCGGCAGGCAGGAAAAAGAAAACGAGCAGGTAAAACAATTGAAAATTGATAAATCCATACAGCACATATTTTACCGAAGTCCATTTCAACAAAAACAAGTTTGACCACGCCCCCTTCATTGACGGATATATGTATAGCAGTATGAAGGCCATCCAGACAGCCAGGTGCGCAAAATACCGGTATGGTTTATTGTGTCGCATATACACTTACAACATTGAAGATAGTATTTGCAACTACTGTTTCGGCATAATTACCTACTTATTTTTTTCGTACCTGTATAAGCACCGTTCATCCTTCCTATTGCACTGAAAGTACCTGCTGACGCCATTTTATGGTTACTTACCCTCCGTTGCTTCAAAATTGTTTCATCCATGCCAAAAGAGGGAATGTACATTCTGCAACCGGGTACGTCCATTATCCGGAGGAAGTTATTACAGGATAAGTACTTTGGATTTTCATTTTTGTTCAGGACAGTTCATATATCGTAAAATCAACCAACTATTGTATGAGAAAGTCATGTTTATTTATCCTCCTATGCATGTCCGGCATCTCCGCCTATGCACAGCAGGTTTTAAAGGGAACCGTGAAAGATGCGGTATCCCACCAGCCAGTCCCGGGAGCTACCGTAAAAGTAATAGGAGCTGCCAAAGGAGCTACAACCAATGATAAAGGAGAATTTGAACTCAACGTGCCAGCCAACGCACAACTGCAGATTACCTCTATTGGCTTCGAAAATGTGGTGATAGCCGCCAGTCTGATCAAAGCAGGACCAATCATGATGCGCATCAAGGCCATCAGCTTAACCGATGCCGTAGTAGTGGGTTATGGTACCTTACAAAAATCCAATGTCACTACCGCCATTTCTACGGTAAAAGCCGATGCCTTATCTCCGGAGAAAAACATTGCCAGCGATTTCGGAAAAGCGCTGACAGGCAGAGTAGCCGGCGTATTTGTGGCGTCCAAAGACGGAGGCCCCGGCGGCACACCTAATATCCTAATCCGTGGCGCACAATCGATCAGCGCCACCAGCACCAATCCCCTCATTGTAATCGACGGACTGATTGTTGAAGGCAACACGATCTCTATTAATAACATTAACCCGCAGGATATTGAATCCATAGAAGTATTGAAAGATGCGGCGTCAGCAGCTATATATGGCGCGAGGGGATCTACCGGCGTGATCATTGTTACCACTAAAAAAGGAAAGATGAACTCCAGGCCAGCTTTAAATATTAACATGTATACCGGGATCAACAATGTACCTACCTCCCGGCATATGCTCAATACAACGGAATACACTGCTGCATTTAACGACGCGCGCAATAACCGTATTGGCGATATTGATGCAAAACTGGCCGATCCCGGCAGTCTCACCCCTGCAGCGATCAGCCAACTGAAAAATGAAAAAAACACACTGCAAAGCCAATTGAATGGCCTTAAAATGGCCGACCGCAGCACCGACTGGCTGGATCGCATCAAAAACAAAAATGCACCCGTTACTAATATACAAGCCAGCATGAGCGGCGGCGGTGATAAAAACAATTATTACATGTCGCTCGGCCGCTATACCGAAGCTGCTACCATGGGCACCGGCAACTTCGAAAGATACACTGGCCGCCTGGACCTCACCCAGCAAGTTAACAACTGGCTGAAAGTAAACGGGAACATCAACATTACCCAGTCTGTCAGAAAAAATATCAGCAGCCCGTTAGTCACCGCTTTCAACGCCAGGCCTGACACCCCGGAAGACCCTGTACTCAATCCCGACGGATCACTGGGCTATTATGTAGGCCAGCAACAGCATCCGCTGGGGGTAATGATGGATAATAATAACAAAGATAAAAACAACGTATACATCGGTAGCTTATCCGCAGATGTGAAACTGCTAAATGACTTGTCCTTCCGATCCTCTTTTAATGCCACCAAATTCAATGATCTCGCTACCACCTTTTACCCAGCTTCCGGCTACCTGGGTGCTTTTAACAAGGGTACCTTCAAAAACCTTGGGGTAGATAATTTCTCCTATAACTTCGATAACTACTTCACCTATACGAAAAGAGTAAGCCGACTGGGTATCAACGCCACCCTTGGGTATACCTTCTATAGTAACGAACTGAATAGCTTCGGTTATGATCTCAACGGCTTCCCTAAAATTGATGGTATTACCGGCGGCGCCGCTGGTGCCGCTTACGGCAGTACTTTCAATATTGGCAGCTACAATGTCAACAACAAAGAAATATCCGATGCCTATTTCCTGCGTACCGGCTTTGACTGGGAAGGTAAATACCTGCTCAATGCCTCTATCCGCCGTGATGGTTCATCCAAGTTAAATGCCGACAACCGCTACAGCTGGTTCCCTTCCATTTCCGGTGGCTGGGATATCGCCCGCGAAAACTTCCTCGCCGGCAGCCGTTTCGTCAACCAGCTGAAAATCCGCAGCAGCTATGGTATCAGCGGCAACATCCGCCCATTGGGATACTTTGACGCACAAAACCTGCTCACCGCCACTTCTTACATGGGCAATTCTGCGCTGATGCTCGGCACCACCGTAGGTAATCCCAACATACGCTGGGAACGCACCAAACAAGTGGATGCAGGTATCGATGTTGCCCTGCTCAACAACAGGCTTACCTTCACGGCAGACTACTACAATAAAACCACTGATGGTTTAATGAGTAGTAATAACATCTCGTATATCTATGGCGCTGCCAGTATTCCGGATAACATCGGCAGCATCCGCAACTATGGCGCAGACCTGGAACTGGCCCTCAGCAGCCGCCCCGGCACCGCCTTCTCATGGAAAGTGGAAACCAATATGAACATCAACAGGAACTTATTGGTGTCACTGAAAGACTCTCTCACTACTTATGGTGCTTTCGTTTTTGGAGGTCCTATGACCAAAGCCAAAGTAGGACAATCACTCGGCTCTGTGCAGGTATATGAATCAATGGGCGTAGATCCGCAAACCGGCGACATGATCTATAAAGACCAGAACAAAGATGGTAAATGGGACAGCAATGATATGATCACCGTCCCTGTGGCATTGCCCAAATTCACCGGAGGTACCAATATCACCCTGTCTTACAAAAACTTTACCCTATCTGCATTATTCAATTATGTGGTGGGCAACAAAGTATATGACTTCTATGAACAAACATTACGCAACTATGATATCGACTATTACGGTGTAATGCCCAACAAATTTGATATCATTAACAACCGCTGGAAACAAAAAGGAGATATCACTACTGTACCAAGAGCCATAGTAGGTATGCATGGCGCCGGCCAGACCAGCGACTGGAACTATAGGCCATCGACACAATTTGTATATGACGCCTCCTATGTTCGTTTACGTAACCTTTCCGTAAGCTATGAACTGCCATCCACCCTGCTGGATAAAGTGAAAGTTAAACGGGCACGCATATACGCATCTGCGCAAAATGTATTCACAATTACCAAATACATTGGATTTGATCCGGAAGCAGCCAGCAATACCGGCATTGTAAGTTCCAACACACCGAATCCGCGTGCGACTGTTATTGGTATAGATCTTTCATTTTAATCCGCCAACACATGAAACAACATACTTTATTACATATCGCGGCTATCATCACCATCGGCTTATCTGCCTGCAGTAAGCAACTGGATGAAGTAGCCCCTAATACCAAAATTGCCTTCTCTCAACTCAACAAAAACAACCTGCCACTGGTGATCAATGGCGCCAAACTGGCCCTCACCAATAACAATGCGTTTTACCTGTATTACGGATTGCAGGATGTTATGAGCGATGACTTTCAATCACTGAGTTTTCCTACCTATGAAGCAAACAACATTGCTTCTAATGATAACTCACTGGTAACCGCTTATAAACAGCCTTACCAATGCATCGCCAACGCCAATATGGCGATACAATATGCACAGCAGTTTTCCGGCGACAGCAGCATCAGCGCCACACTGGGCGAAGCCTACCTGTTACGTGCTTTTTCATACATGCTGCTCTCTGAATACTTCGGCGATGTGGTCATCATAAAAGGAGAGGAAGATCCGAAAAGTCGTCCTCCACGCAATCCCATAGCAGAAGTAAACCAGCTGATTGAAGCAGACCTTAAAAATGCCATCAATCAGTTGCCGGCCTATACAACTGCAGTGAGTGGATCTAAACAGGGTGCGCAACTATTACTCGCCAGGTTTTATCTGAACCTGGGCAGGAATGATGAAGCACTAGCCATGGCCAACGCCGTGATCAGCTCCGGCAAATTAAGCCTGCAATCCAATTTCGGAGATATTTTCAAGTCAACAGTGAACAGTCCCGAAGCCGTGTATAAGATCAACGAAACCAGCACCAGTACATTTTATGGCATGCCGGCTTTATACCGACAAGGCGGCAGCGGACAGGCTGGTAGTGGTAATACCTGGGCCGACAGCAACCTGGTAAAATCATATGAACCAACAGATATCCGCCGCAGCTACTTCATTCGTACCAAAGGCGGTTCGATAGTAGATACAGTATACTTCCTGGGTAAATTCCCATCAGAACTTACGCCTTCGTATGTGGTATGCCGTTATAGTGAAGCTTTCCTGATTGTAGCCGAAGCAAATGCCCGTAAGGGAACTGTGGACGTGACTACTTACAATCAGCTGCGCACTGCCCGCAAAGCCAGTACAGTAAGCAATACAGACTTTGCTACACCCGCCGCTTTTCTCGCAGTCATTGAACAGGAAAGAAGAAGAGAATTCATAGGCGAAAGGTTGAGATGGAGCGATATGCAGCGCTTTGGCAAAATGAACAACTGGCTGCAATCATTCGGGCAGCCTATTACACATGCACTGATGCCGATACCATCAAGGGAATTTTTCATTAATCCTGACTTGTCGCAAAACGCCGATTACAGTAAATAAAAACGGAAATCAATTATATTTAAACTAATAACGATGAAGAAAACAGTCTTAAAATTTTGCGCACCGCTGATGCTGTTAGCAGCCCCCGCAGCCCTGATGGCACAACAAAACAAAATAGTGAAAGCCGTTACCGTAACCGGTAGCGTTGAATTCACCGACCCAAAACAGGAAGTCAATAAAGTATTCCTGTCGAAAGACAACCCGAAAGGGAAAGCAGTGGTAGTAGACTCCTGCGTGGTAAGCAAAGACAACACCTTTTCTTTTAAAATCAAACAAGACCATCAGGGCATCTATATTATCAATGCTATGAACTGGGACCGCGCCACCTTCTGGAGCGATGCAGATGTAAAAGTGGCCATGAGAGGTTACGACACTGCCAGGTACAAAGTGAAGGTTCCCCATTACAACTATGTAGATGGGTCCTATGACAACAATTTCATCAATCTTTCTGAACTGAATTCTGAATTCAATTATCGCCGCATGATTGATGAATACAACATGGAATATTATTCCAAAAAGGCCACCGACACTACCTGGTATGCCTATATGAAAAATACAAAGAAGTATAATCCACTAAATGAGGATTATAAAATACGGCAAGAAGTACTCGTGAAGGCATACGCAGATCGTCCGGTAATGGTATATGCACTTCGTGGCATGGCAGGCACAGAAGCAGGCGAAAAATACGATAAGGCCATGAAGATGCTGGACCTGCTGATCGCCCGGTATCCCTGGTTAACAGAAGCCAAACAATTAAAGGAAACCATTATCACCAATAAGGCACAGGCCATGCGTCTGAAAAGCGGTCAGCCTATGCCATCCGTGAAATATCCTGATGCCAATGGCCAACTGGCAGGACTGGAAAAATACAAAGGCAAATACCTGCTGGTGGATTTCTGGGCTAGCTGGTGTGGTCCGTGCAGACAGGCCATTCCTAAAGTAAAGGAACTGTATGCAAGCTATAAAGACAAAGGATTTGAGGTAGTAAGTATTTCTATTGACACCGATAAAAATGCGTGGAAAAAAGCGATGAAGGAAGAGGACATGCCCTGGGAACAAATGCTGAGTGATAACAAAGACAAAACAATGGAACAGTTCCAGTTCTCTGGTATCCCTACCATGTATCTCGTAGATAGCGAAGGTAAAATCATGGAACGTTTTACCGGATACAGCGATGAAGCAGCCGCTAAAATAAAGGAAAGTCTGAATAAAGGCACCAAGGCAGCACCAGCTAAACAGGCAGCATCCATTCCAATGACCAGTTTCTAAAGATCATACACCAACCATGAAAAAACACATCCTGATGATGGCCTGCAGCTTGCTGCTGGCCTCTTTTCACCCGGCAACCGCACAAAAAAGTTATAAGATAACGGCTAACATCAAGGGGCAGGGCGACTATCGCCTGAGCTTATCTTATGTAACAGCAGAAGGGCATAAAATGGATACTGTGATCTCCCGCAACGGCGATGAATTCACTTTTTCCGGCAATGTTAACGAACCCGTGATCGCCACTTTTGCTTCCCGTCATCCGGGATCCAGATTTGAATTGACCAAAGGAGGGATGTTCATGCCGGCGCCCAACCTGGAAATTATACTCTCTGATAAAACAAATATACAGGTAACAGGTGATGCGGAAGAGTTATACAAAGCCACGATAAAAGGCGACAAAGCGAATGAAGAAATGAACGCGCTCCGGCAGAATGAAATGTCACTGGTGGGGAAAGTCTGGGAGCTGCGCAAAAAAGCGGCGGGTATCCGCAAGCCGGAAGACAGCACCGCCAAAAAAGCCGTGATCGCCGAAATGCTGGCAACCGCCGATCAGCTCACGGCCATGCACAAACAGTTCGTGGCAGCTCATCCCAATTCATTTGTAAGCGTGATGCTGCTGTCGAGAATGCAAAGTGATTATGATGCTACAGCGTATGAACAGGCTTATAAAAAGTTGAGCGACACTTACAAGACAACCTACCTGGGTAAATACCTGGCTTCCCGGATATCCGGCGCTAAAGCCACCAGCGAAGGTGCTGCTGCGATTAATTTCACCAAAAAAGATAACCACGGAGAGCCGTTCACGTTATCTTCTCTCAAAGGAAAATATGTGTTACTCGACTTCTGGGGTAGCTGGTGCGGTCCATGCAGGGCAAGTCATCCTCACCTGAAGGAAGTATATGCCAGGTACAAAGACAAAGGCCTGGAAATTGTAGGCATTGCAGATGAAAAATCCAGTAATCTGAATGACGCAAAAGCTGCATGGCTAAAAGCAATCCAGGATGATGGCATCAACTGGATACAGGTGCTTAACAACTACGACAAAGCCACCACTGACCTGGCCATGTCATATGGTATTACCGGCTTTCCTACCAAAATACTGCTGGATAAAAACGGCAAAGTATTATTCAAATTAGTAGGTGACGGCGGTGACGAACTGGATCAGAAATTAAAGGCCGCACTGAGCTTATAAAAAAACAGGGTGTACCAGATCACCGGTACACCCTTTTATCGTAAGCCCCCTCAGGCATTACCGTTATGTTATTTCACCGGTTTCAACTCCAGCACTTTCACCTGCAATGGCGCCAGTTCTATCGTGATGCTGGCTTCACTATCCATCTCTCCGGCTTTTACGTTGTCTATCACATTAAAAGCGGCAAACTTGGCCTTATAGTCCGCCGGCAACTCCAATACCTCTTTCAAACGGAACCTAATTTTTCGCGGTGCTGCAGATGGATTCCTCCAGGTGAGCGTGGCTTCTTTATGATTCCATGCCGCAAAGCCATACACTTCTTCCTTACCGGGATCGCCACCTATCCAGTGTATATCGGACAAAACATCGCGGTGCCTCTCAGACCACTTCATGCCTTTAGCCAGTACATTCCAGGCGGCAGTACTCATCAGGTGAGGATTAATATACAATTCCTGCATACCGGTACCGTTACCGAAAAACTCCCAGATGTCTTCCGCCAGGCCCGCATCATCGTTGGCAAAAGATGCACCCAGCCCATTCTCATTATTCACTACAATGCCATGATACATCAGTGCATTGAGCGGATATAAGCGGGAACGTTGCACCACATTTTTATATACTTCCGCATCGCGGTAATTGATCCATTGTTGTCTTTTAGTGCCCACACCCTGTACACCCATATCTTCACCGGCACGCCAAATGGCATCGCCATAATTGAGCCAGTAAGGAGAAGGCCAGGTACCTACCGTGAGATTAAAAAACAGATCGGATTTTATTTTACGCAGATCTGTGATCACACGTAAAAAAGATTCCACATCTTTGGCATACTTCTCTCCTGCCCCGGCAGCACCATTACCGGCACCTACCCCATCAAATTTAAAACTGATCACACCCTGATTTTTTACAAATCCTTCCGTGAGCTTTTTAAAATAGTCGAAGTAGTGCGGATCAGCCAGACTTAAGCCGTTATCATTCGGCGTAAATGGCAACTGCAGCGTTTTAATGCTGGCCAGGCGACTGATCTTTTCTTTATCATAACCACCCCAGGGTGATACCCATACTCCCATGGCCGATTGGTACTGACGGGCCAGCGCATCCATCTTCTTAAAACCATTGGGCAACTTACTGCTGAAATACCAGAGTCTGTTATAATCATCCCAGCCACTGTCCCATAAAAAGGCGCTGATCTTTGCTTTGCGCTTTACTACCAGGCTGTCGCCAAACATTTTAATCCGGTCCATGGCATTGGCCTCCGTAATTTCCCGGCCATCATACCCTACATCATACCAGGAGTTATAATGCGGGAAAGCACGATAAGGTACTGCCCTTACTTTTTCGAGGTAAGATAGAAAACCCCGGCGAAGTTGCTCCGCAGGCGTAATCCCCCAGGCTACACTGATATCAAAGCCGTCAGTGGAGCGCAGTGTGGCAGATGCGGCCACCCCACTTCTGGTAGCAGTAGCACTCACCTCATTCTGCGCCATCGGGTGCTCCAGGGCAAAAAACAGGTTACCTGCCAATATCGGAGAGCCATCTACAGTACCGGAAAGCAGGGGGTGATACACAGCGGGAATATTGACCAATGATAAATCCGTAATTGCATGCTTCGGATCCACGATATGAAAATGTTGCTGGATAAAATTACAATCATCGTGCAGGGAAATACGCCAGCTGATTGTGATACCGTGTGCTTTATTGGTGAGCCCGAAAATCAGCTGCTTTCCCGGCAGGCGGTCAATTAACTTCACCGCATTGGGTATCGCTGCAATAGCGCCCGCATCGCGGGTGCTGATCGTAAAATCAGCCGGCAGCAACAAGGTGCCATCGTTTAGTTTCAACGCAAATAAACTATTCTTATCAAAATCTATTGCTTTAGACAACAGCTTATCCCGGAAAGTAACATAACCAGACTGCTCACTTATCGACCCGAAGTTTACCTCCAGCACATTATTCTCCAACACGTATTTATCGGGTAAAACGATTGCTTTAGCCGGGGCTTTACCTGCATAAAATACCTGTGCGGGCAACGATTGCTGTATAGTTAGTAAAAAGAGTACGATCAGTATTCTGCTGGTGAAAATGCTTTTCATAGAACGTCTGTTGAACAGAGGATAATGTTAGCTGATTTTAGCGAAAAATACTGACACAAACGATTGCGTGAATTAACCGGCAATAAACGGTTTTTAGTGTAATTGTCCTGATATGCCACTGTATTTGTCGCTTTCGCCCCGTATACTCAAAATATATCCGTGGTACATTTACAGTACATCAAACCGTCTACCATGGAACCATATACTTTAGAACGCGATGTGGAGGTGTTTTATGTGAAAGCCTCCTCTTTTCCGCAAGGCATTAAACCCGCCTTTGAAAAGCTGGCAGCTTTACTGCCCGATATACAGGACAGAAAACTTTACGGTATTTCACGGCCGGAAGGTGGCAGTGAAATCATTTACAGGGCAGCTGTAGCCGCTCAATCTCCCGGAGAGGGCGCAACCTATGGTCTCGATAGCTTTATTATCAGGAAGGGGGTTTATATGGGTGAAATCCTGTTGAATTATGAACAGGACCTGCCCAAAGTCAGCCAGACATTTGACAAGTTGCTGCAAACGCCCGGTCTGGATCCCCAGGGCTACTGTGTGGAAGACTATCTCAATGAAAAAGATATACGCTGTATGGTGCCGCTAGCTTTTAACCATTAGCTTTTAGCTTTTAATAAATGCAGCGCAGATGGTGTTATGTTGAGCTATGCTATATTAACCGAATGTTGTTTACACATTTTCCTCTTCTAATTACGATGGCAGGGGGAAATAATGTTACCAAATTCGCGATGCGCCAATCTGGTAAAAAAGGTGCTGAGTATACACCCAGCACCTGTATAGGATTAGAATAGTTGTTATTTATAATTTCTCTTTCTTCCTGATTTCCGCAAACAACGCCTTAAAGGTATCCACATTATCCTGTGTGCCTTTACGCACGCCTTTGCGGTTATAATACCCGTCAATAAACTCCTTTGTATTCACCCACATGGTTTCAAACACGCCTGGCATTCGTTCCGATAAGGTACGCGAAAACTCCGCCATCAGTGCATTTTTGCGGGCGGCATAAACCTGGTCCAACTGTGCCAGCGCCACGGATGTTTTAGCACAGGCAGATGGCAGCACCTGGAATCCTTTGATCGCAAAGTAGGCAGGCGTAGGCGGCGCGTCTTCATACTTCCAGTCACAGATCATAATATCTTTCGGTATCATATCTATCGCCCTGGCGGTATTATTCATGCTCGCCTGCCAGGCCAGCAGGTTCGTTTCTTTTCCATCTATCAGGCGATCACTCCACATCCACATCTGGCATTTTTTTTCTTTGAGATGTTGATGCAATGCATTTACGTAGCCCGCAAATAGTTCCGCCGGATCTTTACCACCACAGCGCGGACATTTATTATACCCGATGATCCAGGCTTCGTCCAAACCTACATGAAAGGCATCTGCTCCACACACATCGATCAGTTCATCCATCAAAGGAAAAATGACTTTGAACAAATCCGGATGCAGAGGACAAACACATTTGCTATAGAAGTCGAACATCCCACCATCTTTCCATGGCACCGGCGGATTATAATCCGGTGATTCATCGAACTGCGGATACTTTTTCAACAATGGTCCTATTTCCGTTTGCTCCGACTGATGTGCCAGCAGGTTCATGGTCGGAATAAACCGGATACCCGCTTCCTTACAGGCTTTCACAATCTGTTTCAGATCGGATTCCGAAATAGCATTCCGTTCTGCCACTTCCGGATCAGCTTTAAACTGGTATACATACTCAATCCTCAACGCCAGCGTGTTCACCCCTTCTGCCACCAATGCTTCTTTGATGAAGCGGCACAGCAATGGCACGTCCTGCGAAGCCGGCACACTGAGCAGCAGTCCTTTTACCGGGAGTACATTCCATTTAAACGGAGCCGGTTGCTGCGATTGGGCCATCACCGGCAGCCACAAGAGCCACAAAACGGCCAGGATATGTTTTAATCTTTTCATTTTTATTCAGCGGTTACTTTACGGATACGATTATTGTTTCTGTCCAGCACATATACAGCCCCGTTCTTGTCGATCGCAACACCGGTAGGTGCACTAAACATCGCGGCAGCGCCGGCGCCATCTGCAAATCCTGCAGTGCTGCCACCAATATAAGTAGTCACATTCCACGTATTGGCGCTGATCATACGGATACATTGATTGCTGTTTACCACCGAACCATCTGATGTGCCATTACCAGCAACATACAGGTTGTTGGCGGCATCAACTGCAATACCCCAGGGATAGTCGAAACGGGAAGCTGTGCCGGGGCCATTTACCAGGCCGGTTTGATTGGCGGCACCACCAACAATCGTCGGCGCCCAGGTATCTGCTGCGAATTTTTTGATCAGGGAGCTTCCATTCTCTGTCACAAATAAATTGCCTTTATCATCTACGGCTACATCAGCGGGATAACTGAGGCCCTTGATAATCTCTTTGGCATCGCCTGCCGGTGTTACCTGGAAAATGCTGCCTGCAGCGCGGGCGTTGGCGTAGTACATTGTTCCATTGCGTTTATCAATACCAATGCCCCAGGCTTCTCCCCAGGCTATCAGTGATGTGGTACCATCCGGTGTAATTTTGCGAATGGTCCAGTCGGCCGGATCAGCCACGATTACATTGCCATCTTTATCTGTAACAATATCCAGAGGAAGAGAGAACTGCGCAGTGTTTCCTTTACCTTCCACATAGCCGCCGGCACCGTTGCCTGCCAGTGTAGTCACCGTTCCATCAGGCGCTATTTTCCGTACACGATGATTGTCGGCATCTGCCACATATAAATTGCCATTGGCATCTACATCCATACCGCATCTTTTACCAAAATTAAAAGAGGAGAAAATACCTTTGCCATCAGAAAAACCAGCTACACCATTACCTGCAACCGTACTTACTTTGTAAGAAGATATATATCCGAAGTCTTTGGTGGTGGTAGCAGTTTTTCCATTAATAGTCACCGTGATTTTACCACTACCCGCTTTTTCTGGTATCACGATCAGGATATGATCGCTGATAACCCCTTCTATCAATGCTTTCCTGCCATTCACAGTTACACTTACACCAGTGGTATCCGTACTGAAATTGCTGCCGTAAATTAATACTTCCGTTCCTGCGGCACCTGTTTCCGGAGTAAATTTATCAATCACCACCGGGGCATTGTTGTCATGTACAAAGCCCTTGTCTTTTTTACAGGCAGCGGCCGTGCATAACAGCATCACTATCTGCAAACGATATAATATAGTTTTCATCTGTTATTTTTTTAGTGAGACAGTTACGTTATTACCAACCCGGATTTTGTGTAAAGCCAGGGTTCTGACTGCTGACTTTATCCATTTCGCTCTGCGGAATAGGCAACCAGTAATTCCTGGCAGCATCAAACACTCTTTTCTCAATTACCGGATATGAATATGTAACATTACCGCTACCGGAAAGAGCTACGCCGTGTACCTCTTTGTTATCCACTTGTGCGGCTATTTTCCAGCGGCGTACATCCCAGAAACGATGATCTTCCAGTGCCAGTTCTATTCTCCTTTCGTGACGGATCTTTGCCCGCAGCGAGGCCTGGTCACCACCACTGATGGATGGCATGCCTACCCTGCCACGGATGGCATTCAGCGCATTGTATACGTCTGCACCAGGGCCTGCCGCTTCATTCTGCGCCTCCGCATAATTGAGATACAGTTCTGCCGTTCTGATCAACACCCATTTGCGATCGGTACCACCGGAGCCGGAAAATAAATCTACCGAAGGGAGCAGGTATTTACGTGGCCAGTAGTTGGTAGCTATCTGCCCGGAGCGTGGTGCGTCAGCACCGTTTGGATCCAGTACTTTCCCTTTCCAGCTGCAACCAGGATATAAAATGGTAGCATAAAAACGCGGATCCCTGCCTTCATAAGGTCTTTGCGCGCTGTAGCCGGAAGCAGGATCAGTAATTGGTAAACCGGTGGTCTTCATTTCATAATCATCTACCAGCTCCTGTAAAGGGGTAATGTTTCCATAGCCATTGGCACTGCGGGGATTCATCTCCCGGTCTATGCCGCCATCACCAAAAGCACCGGGCGCACCACGGCTCCAGATTACTTCTTTATTAAAATACTGCGTAAAAATATCAGAGTAGTTATCATACAACGTATAGCCGTTCATAACAGCGGTATCCAATGCTGCCCTGCAGGCTACTGCTGCTTCCTGCCAGCGGCCGGATTCATTACCAGGATTAAACAACGGGCTTGCATAAAACAAACGTACCCGTCCTTCCAGTGCCATGGCAATCATTTTAGAAGCACGCCCCCAGTTAGAAGGACGATCGTTATACGTTACCGGCAATAATGCAGTGGCTTCTTTCAGATCACTCAGGATACTGGCAGTTACTTCCGGAATGTTGTTGCGCTTAAAGTAAATACCGGATGGATCGTCGAATGGATTTTTTTCACTCAGCAACAACGGCACACCACCCCAGGTACGCATCAGTTCAAAATAATAGTATCCGCGCAATAACAACACTTCTCCCCTCAACCGGCTACGGCGTTGCGGATAGTTAGGGTCCTGCGGTATCATATCATAGTTGGTGAGAAATTTATTACAGGCACGGATTTTTCCATAGAAACTGGTCCACAGGTCGGCCATTGGAAAATTAGCCGGGCTCATAGATCCTGTATTGAAATTACCCGCGTCCGGATAGGAGGCAGAGTTATCACTCGCCTGGTTGGTTTCATCGGTAGCACTGCTCAAGCCCCAGCCCGAACCGGGTTTAAACATATTAGGTAAACTCTGATAAATGGTATTTACAAAGCCTTCTGCATTTTCAATATTTGAAAATACTTCCTTTTCGGTGATCAGGTCACTGGGCTTTCTGTCGAGAAAATTTTTCCCGCAGGCAGTTACACACATCATCAGTACTGCCGTAATCCCTGTTTTTATTAAAGTATTTTTCATCATTATAATTTATCCCCGTGATTAAAGATTGATGGTAATACCAGCGTTAAACACCCGCATAATCGGATAAGGCTGCCAGCCCCAGCGGCCACCGGTATTGGATTCAGGATCTATGCCCAGGTCTTTTACATTATCCCAGGAGATCAGGTTCATGCCATTTATATAAATGCGGGCATTCTTTATCTTCACTCTTTTCAGCAAATGAGCGGGCAAGCGGTAACCTATTTCTGCATTCTTCAATTTGATGTAGTCTGTTTTCCGGATCCAGTAAGAAGAGCTGATAAAGTTGTTGGACATATTGCTTTCCGATAAATGCAGGGCCGGAAAAGTGGCATTGGCGGCATTCTCCGGTGTCCACCGGCCCTCATGTATCGGGCGATAGCTTTCCCTGTAGTTGGCCGTCAACTGTGAAGAAAAAATCTGGCGACCGCCAGCTGCACCCTGGAACAATACACTCACGTCTATCCCTTTATAGTCTATCCCGAAGGTGGCACCAAAGTAATTGGTAGGCACATTCAGCATAGGAAGCATCACCCGGTCTGCCTCATCTATTTTATTATCCCCGTTGATATCCTTGTATTTGACATCACCCGGTATCAGCGGAGCAAATGTTTGTTTAGGACTTTTATTGATTTCATCCTGACTCTGGAACAGCCCTTCTGCAATATATCCCAGGTCATAACCAATCGGATGTCCTACCTTACTTTGGTAAGGATAGGCCAGCTTAGGTTCATCCTGTTCCAGGATTTTATTCTTCACATACTGGTAGTTTACTTTCGCAAAAACACCTACCGGTCCTGCATTGGTATACATGTTCAGTTCTGCTTCTATTCCCCTGTTCTGAATGCGGCCCATATTCCTGTTCAGTGAGGCGGTAATACCCATATATCCTGGAATAGTGCCGGCAGCTACCAGGATATCTTTACGTAGTTCATTAAAAAGATCTACTGAAAACTTCAGCTTATCTTTCATAAAGCCTGTTTCTATACCCAGGTTTGTTTTGGCGGCCTTCTCCCAGGTGATAGCAGTGTTACCCACCCTGTTTTCGTAATATCCACTGGTACCGGAAGCCACACTACCAAAGGTAAATCCACTACCACGGGCGTAATCAGACACATATAACCAACGTTCTCCACCTACCTGGTCGTTACCCACATAACCATGAGAGAACCGCATTTTCAGGAAGCTGAATAACGATTGATCTTTCATGAAATTTTCATTGCTCAGCACCCAGGCAGCAGATAAGGCCGGAAAAAATCCATATCGCTTGCCGGGAGGAAAGTTTTCAGATCCATTGTAACCTGCATTGAATTCCAGGTAATACTTCGTGGCATAATTGTAAGCGATGCGGCCAACGAAGCCTTCATATACCCTTGGCAGATTACCTGACTGAGAGCGGTAGTTACGGTTAAAGAGGAACAATCCACTGAAGGCATGTTTCCCGAAATCCCGGTCATACATTAGTTTCAGGTCGTAGTAGTAATACCTTTCTCCACTGGAAGCGCCGGAACGCTGTAAGCTGGTGGCTTTACGGTGTTGGGTATACGTACCTTCCCCACCAGGTACTGATTTATAGCGATAGGAATCAAATTCCTGATCCAGTGCGAAGTTGATATCCCCGTAGTTTTCAAAGGTAAAGAGTCCTTTTACTTTCAGACCTGGTGTAATGAAATCCAGTTTGCGGGTAAGTGCCACACTACCATTGGTACTGTGCCAGTAGGCATCCAGGTAGCCATTCCGGGTAATCAGGCCATATGGATTGTAGAAGTCTTCCCGCAATGTGCCGGATGCAATGCTGCCATTGGGATTCAGCCGGGGAGTAAGCCGGTTGGTCATCTGTGAAAGCACCACGAAGAAAAATTCATTGCTGCCCCTGTCACCGGAAGGACTCGTTCTGTTTTCCAGCCGGGAAGCCAGATCTACCTGCAGGTCGGTATTTTTATCCAGCGTAATATCTACGTTGGAGCGGAAGTTGAAACGGTCGTATTTATATTTGACGCCGTAAATATTTTCATTAGCACGGTTGTAGATAGGTTCCTGCCGCAGGTAAGAGCCGGAAACAAAATATTTCACATATTTGGATCCTCCTCCGATATTAATATTCAGGGTTTTCTGAGGTGAATTTTTCCGGATCATTTCACTGTACCAATCCGTGTTGGGATAATCATAGGGCTTCAATCCTGTTTTATAATATTCCAGTTCCTGATCCGTAAACACTGCAGGCATGCCATCATTTTTAGCGGCTTCATTTTCCAGTACACCAGACTCATAGGAGCTCAGAAAGCGGGGGAAATTAGTAGGCTGCTGCAACGCATACTGCATGTTTACCTGGATATTGGGAGGACCATCTTTACCACGTTTGGTGGTGACCAGCACAATGCCATTGGCTCCCTGAATACCGTATAATGCAGTAGAAGAAGCATCTTTCAGGATAGATACTGATTCTATTTCATTAGGATCCAGCTGACCAATGTTGGCGTCTCCCCTTGGTAAACCATCAATGACCACGAGTGGATTGGTAGCACCGGTAGTGCTGATACCACGGATGAACAACTGCGCATCATCACTGCCGGGTCTGCCGGAGTGCTGGGCAGTGATCAAACCGGGTAGTCGTCCTGCCAGGGCATTAGACAAATTGGCTACCGGGCTTTGTTTGAGTTCTTTGGTTTGTATACTGGATACCGCACCGGTAATACTTTGCCGGGTTTGCTTTTGTCCGTAACCCAATACCACTACTTCATTCAAACCTGCCTCTGATGGTTTCAGCCTGATCACAGGTAGTTGTGTATTGCCTTTTACCGGTACCTCTTTCGGCTCATATCCCAGGTAGGAAATGAGCAGGATGCCGTTTTCAGGGACCGTTATTTTAAAGTTGCCATCTACATCTGTAGCGGTTCCTTTGCTGGTACCTTTCAGCTGAATGCTGACCCCAGGCAGTTCCTGGCCATTTTCTGCCATTACCTTACCCGTTACCGTTATATCGGCCGCGCTCTCGGAAATAGCTACCAGTCCTCCTTCCAGCATTTTGTAGCGGAAGCTTTTGGCCAGCACCTTATCCAGGATCTCCGGCAGCGTGGCTTCTTTGAAGTTAACATCCACCTTTTCATCTTTCGGAAAAGTTTTGTAATTGTACAGGAAGCGGTATTCACTTTTTGTTTCTACCCACTCCAGCAGCTTATGCAAAGCTATCTGCCGGCTGTTAAGCGAAAACCTGCTTTGTGAATGCACATCAGCACGCACCTGTAGCATGAAAACAGTAATCAGGATGAGGCAAAGCTTCATACACAAGAATATTTTTCTCACTAAATAGTTGGAAAGGGCTGTTTTTAAACACAGCGTTTTTTTCATACATTTGAATTGAACGTTAGACATTTGAAACAATGAAAATCCCGCACGGACTAGTTGTTTCGTTCCATGTTTGACATTTAAAGGGAAGTGTGGCGACGCTTCCCTTTTTTCTTTGGCGGAAGGCGTGTGGTTATACAGGTTCCGGTGGAACCGGGACAAAGTTTTTCATCGTGTTACTGTTTTTTTTGATCTGGTTGACTAATGATGTATGTAAATGGTATCCCCTTTTATGGTATAATTGAAATCTGCTGTTACCTGTAATGCTGTCAATGCTTCTGTGACGGTTTCCTTTTTAAAAGTTCCCTTAAATCTGTAATCGGCCGGGAAGGTGTCTGTTAAAATGATTTTGCGATTGTACCAACGGCTCATCAGTCGCACCAGCTCGGGAAATGACTTATCCTTAAACTCCAGTCTGTCATCCATCCACACGAGTTCACTCACCTTCTGACTGCTGACATTCGGTGTCACTTTTTCCACGATGAGGAGTACATCTCCCCAGTCAACGATGCGGCCATTCACCACCATTTCACTGGTTAACCGGGTTTTCTTTCGGAGGATGGCTTTTTCACCCGGCGCCAGCACCAGGCTGTTGCCATTACGACTGATAGACACATGACCTTCTACCAGCGTGGTTTCTATGCTCCCGTCTCCTTCATATGCTTTTACATTAAACCGGGTACCCAGCACCTGCACATTCACATCAGTGGTATGGATCACAAAAGGATGCAGATCTTTTTTGGCGACTTCGAAGAAAGCTTCTCCTTCCAGGTACACTTCCCGGTGACCACTGCCAATATTGGCAGGATAAGTCAGGTGACTGCTTACATTGAGCCATACCCGGGTGCCGTCTTCCAGCAATACCTTTTTCCGGACACCTTCTTTGGTATCCAGCGCCAGCTGCCGGTCTGCGCGGGGTAGCAACATCCATATACCGGCGCCTGCCACCAACAGCACTACTGCCGCCGCTAGCTGCCACCAGCGGTGTTTTATCTTAGGCACTACTGCGGCTACCGGCTCCTGCCATTCCCCCTCCTTCTTTAAACGATCGGTGATATCGTTATACATCTGGAGCAGGTCCGGCGCTGCATCGCCACTATCCGGCGTTTGAACAGCCCGGTAGTTTTCGTACCATGATTCCAGGGCCGTCCGTTCGTCTTCCGTACAATGCCCCTGCAGGTATTTTTCCAATAGCCCTATCAGTTGTTGATCACTCATTATTTTGGTTGTCTGCAGGTATAGACACGCCACTTTATTCCAACCCTACCCCCTGCGCAAAATTTATTTTTCGCCCATTGTTGATGGGAACCACCCGTTTTTTTATATCTTATGCACTTTATGGCAGCCGGGCACCTAACGACACCGGCATAAGTGGTAAGAATGACGGAGTATATTGCATTACAGGATGAACAATTGATAGCATTACTGGCAAACAATGACAACAAGGCTTTTGAAACCTTGTACCAGCGCCATGCTGCTGCCCTATATCATCATGCCTACAAAAAATTCCCCGTGCCTCACCTGCTGGAAGATATGTTGCAGGACATTTTTACTACCCTCTATAAAAACCGCGCTACGCTCACGGGCATAAAGAATTTCAGTGCCTATCTTCACGGTGCCCTGCGCAACCGGATACTCAATGAGCTCAGGAATTCGCTGCTGCACCAGCAACATCATCAACATCTGCCTATAGAAAAAATAGCAGAAACGGATAATACCTACGACTATAAACTGCTGGAAAAAAGATTTGCCCTCGCACTCGATAAATTAACGGAGCGCAGCCGGGAAGTGTTTTTACTCAGCCGCCGCGATCATCTCTCTAATAAAGAAATTGCAGCACGCTTAGGCATTTCTGTGAAAGCTGTGGAGAAACATATGGGGAAGTCTTTACAGGTAATGCGCAACGAATTCAAAGACTATGGCCTCCTGGTGGCGCTCTCTGTAATTTTCTATCAGTAGAAAGGGCCAGCCTAGACAGTCCACTGCTTCAGCCAGCCCCATATTTTATCTATCGCCGGAAATCAGGCGCATTTAACAATAGCATCGACAGTAACATCAACGCCACTCCCACCCATTGCCAGCCATTTACCGGTTCTTTCAGTATCATATGCGAGCATACAATGGCTACCGGCAATTCTGCCGTCATAATCACAGCGCTGATGCCAGCGCCCACTTTGGGAATCCCCTTTGCAAACAACAGCGGTGGGATGATGGTGCCGAACAATCCCAGGAACAGCGCCCACTTCAACAGGCCCAGATCAAAATGTGTGCTGGCGATCAGCGGGGCCGCATTCACCAGCAGGATGCCCATGGTGGATCCCGTCATGATCACCGCACTTTTTTGCAGTGGATGCAACTGCTTTCCTACCCTGCTGTTGGCCACCACATAAATGGCGTACAAAAAGGCTGAAGCGCCGGCATAAAGCAATCCTTTCAGTGATACCAGCTGCGTGCCGCCTGTAGCCAATCCGCTACCCAGCCAGGTACCCGTAAGAATTAATGCCGTTGTAATCAGCTGTAGCAAAGAAGGCTTCTTGCCAAACAAACTCCATTCCAGCAACAATCCTATCCAGGTAAACTGCATCAGTATCACAATGGCCACCGAAGCCGGAATATATGCCACAGACACATAATACACGAAGCTGGTAAATCCGATACTCGCCCCGGTCAACAGCAACCATCCCCATTCCCGCGCACTCAGGGCGGCTTTATTTTTCTGATACATCCATAACAGGATCCACAATACCACCATGCCGGTGAAGGCTTGTGTACCGGAGATTTCAGCGGCAGTATAGCCTTCGCGGTAAGCCAATTTTACAAAAGTAGAGAGTATACCAAAGCTGCACGCCCCGGCGAAAACCATTAATATATACCTGATCATTATTTTCGTTTGTGTAGAAAAAGAATAAAGAGAAACGTAGGTGCACGAAAAAATAACCAGGTCAACAGACTTAGACAGATACAATGATTCAACTGATTCCTGCAACAGGAACAGCGGCTAAGAAGAAGAAATGCTGGTTATTTTGCCTGCAAAACAACAACAGCTGGAGGAGGTGTACTGGAATATATGCGGTGCATGTGAGCTATATTATGGCTACAAGGTAGAAATATTTTTTTAAATACTCCTATACGGCATGAAAAAATGCCACCGTTTTTACGACGGTGGCGCATCATCCTTAAAAAATATTACTCAGGTAATTTTGCGTGCATCAACCTACCTTCTGTTATCACCGAGGTATCCGCATCCGCTTTGGACCATACTTTACCGGAAAAAATAGCGTCAAACGTTTTATCGCCTATGGCGGTAATCGTAAATTCAACGGTAGAACCGGAACCAGGGGCAATCCCATTGGCATCCACCTCGGTACCATAATCTTTGTTACCATAATAGAACTTAAAGTAAGGCATCTTTATTTTCTGTCCCACAAATAAAGCGGGTTGTGATAATCCGGATTTTACTCTCAGTGCGTTATAACAAGAGAAAGCATAACTTTTATCTGCCTTTTGATACAACACAGACGTCACATAACTGAAGTCATTGTAATTAATCACATAATGATTGGCCTTGAAATACACGGTGGTAGTCAACTCTATACAATTGATTTTATCATAGGTCGAAGAGAAAACATACTTTTTATCCGGGCTTTGGATGGATAATACCTTTTCATCCACATCAAAATTACCTGTTGGGCCGATATAATATTCAAACAGGTTTATATTACCCATACCGGAAGGATTATCACGTATCAGGTTTTTATACCCGGCAGGAATAGTCGCCGTAATAACGGTGTCCGGTAGCCCTCCTGTTCGGGGTATCTGCACTTTAAAAGTAACGTCTGCATCAATAACACCGTTGTAGATGGCACTTAAATAATGACCACTGTTACGGGCGCCTTTATCGACCTGGTTAATTTGTATTTCTACAGGTATTTTCTCGTTGGAAGTAAGGCTACTATTTCTGCCTTTGTTGTCTTTTGCATCTTTTTTGCATCCCATGGCCAATAGCAACAGGGATGACAGCATGAAGAAATTGAGGGTACGCATGGTTATAATAATAAGTGATTAAATCATAAGCAGCGTAAATGTAAAGGGTTCAGGGTATTCAGCAGATCAAAAAATATATCAAGATAAATTAAAAACAACTGCGCTGCTGTCAGAGCAACTACCACAGCGCAGGTTGTCGTTTTATAGCAAAATAATTACTTTACCAACGGTTCTTCCGGATTCAATCTGCAGGTGTGCAGCAGCCATTTCTTCGAAGGCGAATATCCTGGAAACATGGGAAAGCAACTGTCCCTGTTGTAAAAGATCCGCGAGTTTCGCCATATCTGCACCACTGGATTTTACTGCCACAGGATAGCCATGGCAACCCACTGCTTCTGCTTTGTCGGTAACCGCTTCTTTCAGACCGGAAGGCAGACTCACAATGGTGGCACCTTCTTTCATGATCAGCAGCGAACGATCAATGTTTTCTCCGCCGAGCGTGTCTACTACAAAATCAATATCTTTTGTGTGCTCTTCCAGTTGCCGGGTAGTATAGTCAATATGTTCGTCTGCTCCCAAACCCAGTACCACCGATTTGTTGGCAGCAGAAGAAGTACCGATGACATATGCGCCCCAATGTTTAGCCAGTTGCACGGCATAGTGTCCTACGCCACCGGCAGCTGCATGTACCAATACTTTTTGTCCGGGTAAAATAGGTGTATAATACGTCATGCCCTGCCATGCAGTGAGTGCTGCCAGGGTTGCCGCGGCCGCGGCTTCATGCGAAATGTTGGCTGGCTTCAATACCAGGTGTTCAGCAGGAGCCGCTACATACTCAGCATACCCTCTGCCATGGCCCGGAAAATTGACCATCCCGAATACTTCATCATCTACCTTAAACAAAGGAGAAGCAGAAGCGATGACGACACCGGAAATATCCCATCCMAATATCAGCGGATGTTCATCTTTCAATCGTGCCCACTGCCCTTTACCGATACGTGTTTTTACGTCTACCGGATTAATACTGATGGCTTTTACTTTCACCAGCACTTCTCCTGCGGCAATAACAGGCACTGGTAGTTCAACGATCTGTAAATGATCCACGCTGCCAGGTTCCTTCAAAATAATAGCTTTCATCGTGCTCAATTTTAAAACAAATGTAACGCTGGCAAGCGGCTATTACCTGTATATTTATACGAAAATTCTGTACATTTCAGAGGAATGGTCTCGGATCGAAAATAACTTTCAGTGAACTCACCCTTCCCCCATCCAGGTGGTACCATGCGCAACCAAAAATGGTTTTACCGTCCATCGTCAGATCATAAAACAGACATACGTCTTCCTGATCCACAAACACCTTCTGTACGGCATATTTCAGCTTCATCTTTTTCATATCATCGAAGTAGGCGGTGGCGCCCTGCCTTGATCCCATCACGCCTTCAAAAGTCATTTCCTCGTTGGCAAAACGCTTTGCTGCATCGAAATCTTCTTCATTGATGGCTTGTATCAGTGAAAGTACCACTTTCGCATTATCAGATACCTGGTTTATCTTTTCCATAATGAGTTATTTTTTTATGATAACCGCGAAAAAATCATACCGTTATTTTTCTACCGGATTCACCTGTTTCAGGGTACAAAATTCCGCAATAAGGGCATGTTACGGCGCATTTGTTACTCATTTCCACATAAAAAAAGAGGCACATCCGCAGATGCACCCCTTCTCTTCAAATCTACGACGGATTGTCTTTTTATACGCCGGTTGTTTGCGCCACCTTTTTTGCAGGCACCGTTATCTTTTTCTTTCTTCCCTTGCCCCACCAGATAATAAACCCGGTAATGGGTAAAGTGGCGCCGATTAAGCTGGCAAAAAATGCCATGAACTTTCCGGGCAAACCAAGTATACTGCCCACATGAATATCGTAGTTCATGCGTCTCAGCTTACCGGCAAAATCAGCTTCCTGATAAGACTGTTCATATAATTTGTTACCTGTAAGCGGCTCCAGCGTATGCTGATCATACAGGTAGCGCTGATTGTTATAATACTGCCCCCGGGAAGGATATACAATCACGCTGATAGCCGCCTGTGCTTTGGTTGTATCCGGGAATCCCAGGTAAAAACCTGCTGCCTCCGGATGTTTGCCAACTACAGTTTTCCAGGAGATGTCCATCTTTTGCCCCAGGTTATCAAAATGCTTTTTCCCTGCCTGTAAAGAATCTGATTTCAGCTCTACAAATTCAGGCATGGTTTTCCCGCCCGAGGTTGCCCAGTACAGCCCTTTGCTCCACCATTCCAGTCCGTATACCATACCGGTAACGCCTATAGCAAAAAGCAGGAGCAGGGCATAAAATCCGAGTACATTATGCAGGTCATAGTTGATCCTTTTGGTACTTGCACCCCACTTTATTTTAAAACTTTGATTACGGGTACTTTTATTCCATTTTTTTGGCCACCATAACACCAACCCGCTTATCAGCGTAATCACGCAGATAAGGGTGCTGTAATTGATAATAGGACGTCCTATTTTGTAAGGCAGCCAAAGAAAACGATGCCCGTTCAATATCCAGCGAAAAAAGCTGACATCCCCTTCTTTGCGGTCTACTTTGCTGATGACTGCTCCGGTATAAGGGTTCAGTTTCAGGGTAGACCCACCGCGACGCCCGCCGACATTAGCTTCTACGGCCTTCCCTTCTTTGTACAATACATAGCCCACCTGTTTACCGGGATACGCTTTATTCGCTACCGCCATGATCTGCGAAGGAGCAATCAATGCCTGCGACTGTACCGGAATATTGGCCTCCGGCTCCGTCAGGCTGGTAATTTCTTCATTGAATACATAAATGCAGCCGGTGATACAAATGATGACTACAATAATACCCGACACAAGGCCCAGCCACAAATGCAGCCAGGCGGATATGCGATAAAACAGTGACCTGGAATTGGATTTCTTCCCGGTTACTTTTTTTGAATTACTCATATTTTTCTACTTAAACGGGTTATTAATATTCCACTTTTGTAATCGCCGTAATTTTCCCGCCGTTCACTGTTAAACCACGTGTAGCCGTTGCCGTAGCTATGTCTATTTTATATACCCAACTTCCATTCGCTGTATTTAAACCGATATAACCGGTTTTTCCATCTTCAGAAGTGGTATTGTTATTATAGGTGGCAGAAGTACTGGTAATCGCCGCCGGCGCGCCTGTTATCCAGGTAAACGTTTTCTTTTCCACATCTGCCAGCGCCATTTTAAGATTGCCTTTCACGGCCCTGGCATCTTCATACATCATCAGTAAAAATTGATGGTGGCCCAGGTAAGCCTGTGATGCAATATGATGACCACCGGATATTTCCTGCACATTGAAGAAATAGTTTTGGTCAAATTCGGTGGTCCCTTTCAATATCCTCACTATAGCCGAAGGCTTGGTGGTGGTTACTTTTCCACCGTTTGTTGCAGCCGCCTGTGAAAATCCATATACATCCCCCTCTTCAGTAACGCCTAATCCATCGGTGAAATAAGCGCCTAAATAGCTGGTCCGGTTATCCCTGATTACTTTTTCCAGCTTCAGGTCCGGGTAAGAAAATACAGCTACCCAGCTACTATCAGGATACGCCGTACCAAATGCGTCACTGCAGCACCCCTTGATGCTCATATAAGGAGCATATACCTTTTCTCCTACCTGGGTAGCCCAGGTGAAATGCGCCCTTTCTCCGTTTGCAGCCAGTTGAACAATATTTATATTACCACGCCCCACAATTCTTGATTTCATGGCATCAATACGATACGTACTGGCCACTTCATTGCCACTCCGTGGTACTTTTATGAGTAATAGTTCATCGTTTACTTTAACAAATACCTGTACGGTTTCTGTCTGAAACTCTGTTGTTTTCACCATTTTACCGTTGGTAGTAAAGCGATAGGTAGTCACCGCTCCCGGGTTGCCCTGTCCGTACAGGAGACTAAAAAATCTTCCCTTATGTGTCAGGTAGTAGCGATAAGAGCCATCCTGCTCCATACCATTACCTGCAGTGGTAATAGTGCCACCGCCCAGGCTATCCGTTGTCAGTAAAACATCTGCAATACCACTGGTACCTATGGGTGTTGCTGTTATTACATATTTTGCCAGCCCCTGGAATTTTCCTTCTATAAAAGGCTCATCCATCGTATCTTCTTTATCACATGATATTCCCACAAAGATGATACTGCAAAACAGGAATAAAAGCTTACTTATTTTTTTCATCACTATCCGTATTGAAATTGAAATGATTGATATTTATTTACTGATAAAGTACCGCAGCTTGGCATAAAATGCACGACCTGGTTTCTGTAAGGTGAAATTGTCATACAGTCTGTTATCCACCAGGTTTTTACACTCCACAGATACATTATACCGGCCATTGGCCAGGCTATACACCATGTTTACGTCCTGGGAAAACTGTCTTGGAATTCCCAGTTTCTCTTCTGCCTGGCTGGGCCAGGAGAGATAATAGTCGTGCACATACAACAGGTTATAACCCAGTGTAAGTGTATTGCCTTTTTTCAGTACATTTCTAAAGAAAAGGGACGCATCTGCATTACCAAAAAGAAAAGGCATATTAGGAATACGATCTCTGTACAGCGGACTTACATTCTTTTGTCCGTCCTCATACTCCGTATTGTTACGCAGGTTCTGGTAGGTCATGTTCACTCCGGCAGTAAATAGTTGTTTAAAAGAATATCTTACCTCTCCGTCTATTCCCATATTGGTCACTTTGGCCAGGTTACCATTTGTTTGCCTGGTCTGGTTAGGATTCAACATAGGACGGATAAAGTCGCTGGCATCGCGGTACAGGAAGTTAGCCTCAAAGAGAAAACGATGATCACCTTTAATATTCAACTGATAATTTACCCCGAAATTGAAATTGTTGCTGCTCTCAGGTTTCAGGTCTGTATTACCTTCCAGGTTGATCATATCACCATACAGTTCTTCTGTTTCAGGTAAACGATAACTTTTTTCATAAGAGGTTTTCAGTTGTAACACGGGCAGGATAAAGTAGGTGGTAGCCAAACCGTATCCCTGTTTACTAAATTTCGATTCCTGATTTCTATAGGCTACATCACCCCAGTTACCACTTGGATTATAGCTTTGCGAGAAGCTGTTGCGTTGTGAATAATTTTTCACAAATACGGAAGTATTCCATCTGGTATCGTAATCAAATTTATATCCCAGACCCAATACGTTTTTATTTACTTTTTTGGGCTGATCATATTTCTCATCCTGTGGAAATAATTCATCCTTTCCTTTGCGGCTGAAAGTACTGTATACATCATTGATGATAAAGGAATGGTGGTCATCTAAACGATAGCTCAGATTGGCGGTACCCAGTCCGTTGTTGTTACTGAATTTATACATGCTCCGTTCCCTTTCGGCACCATTATTAGGTACATGTTGCTGGAACCAGTTGTAGCGGCGGTTTACCGTATCAATATTTTGTTCATGTCCCAGGTTATAGTTACCTGTCAGGCTAAAGTCCAATCCTTTTACAAAGATGTCTTTTACCTGGTATTTCACACTGGGCATCAGGATATCACCTTTGCGGTGCCAGTCGCCAAATACACTGACCATTCTTGCGCCGGATTGTATTTCCGCGTAGTTCTGTCCCATGGTGATACCGAATAATAATTTATCGGCGTATTTCTTTCCCACTACCCCCACATTGGCAATGATAGTTTCATTATGATAAGTATCATGGAATCTTCTTACCCATTGACGGGGATAATATTCACCGGTAAGCAGATCGGCTACGTTCACGCGTACACGATAATTGTTATCGGAGTAATTCTGGAAGGCATTTATCTGCACCGTAAAACCAGATTTGGCGGTATAACCTGCATTCAGGGTAGAGCGATGTGTGTTAAAGGAGCCAAAGGAATAAGAAGCATCTATATAACTACGCTTGTTATTGCTGGTAACGATATTAATAGCACCGCCCAAAGCATCTGATCCCAGCCAGATAGGCACTACACCTTTGTACACTTCTACTCTTTCTGCCAGGTTGATAGGAATATTATTCAGCTGGAAAGAAGAGCCAAAGTTATCCATAGGTACTCCATCCAGGAAAAACTTCACCTGCCGGCCGGTAAAACCATTCAGGGAGAAATTCATCCTGGAGCCTAAGCCACCATCTTCGCGGACGCGGATACCGGATACACGATCCAGTGCATGTGAGAGATCCAGGGTGGAGTTATATAATTTCTTTGCATCAATGGCCGTTACATTAAAGGCCTGCCGGTTTACTTCCTGGCTGGTAGAGCGACCTATCACCGATACGGTATTTATTTCACTGACAGCTAATGTCATGGTAAGTTGCAGCATTTTTTCCTCTCCGGCCTTCAGGTCCAGTGTCTGATCGGCTTTCTTAAAGCCTACCGCAGAAATGCTGAGGATGTGTATACCGGGATTCACTTTTTGTATGCGGAAAAATCCATCTACATCAGAGATAGCGTTGGCGTTATTGTTATGTAGTTTCACGGAAGCACCGGGAACAGGTGTACCGGCAGCGTCTTTCAGATAGCCACTAATGGTAGCCGTGCTAACAGACTGGGCATAAGTAAAAAGGACAAGGAATAGCAATATGCTTGTCAGCAAAATTTTTCTGATATACATTTTTAAACAGCTTTTTTTAAGTCTCCGGCAGGTATTGGCAATAGTTGATCAGGCGGGCGTTTCCGCAACATCCGCTACTGGTTTCCTGTCTCATTTTAGTTCCGCAGTATGTGTATGAAAAGTATATCCTGGCAGCATGGTTCCAGGTGTTCACATACAGTATTGATTATAGGTATTAAATTTCTTTTGCAAAAGTACCCGAATATTTAACAAACCATTTTCGACATCGGGAATTTTTAGGCTGCTGAATTTTTCCGCATTGCGTCAGGGTTAAATTTCGGTTATGCGTACACGTTAGTACGACTTCATCTTACGCAACATGATATTTTATCAGGATGGTCTGCTGCTTACCTTCCAGATTTTTCATCCGTACCTGCATTAAATAATTAAGTGAATCCGGATAAAAAAGAACTTTCCTATATAATTCTAAATCCGTATATGAATACATTGTTTATAACCCGACTAAAAATGTGCGTTACTTGTTAAAATCTTCACCCGGTAACTTTAAACTTCTCGCAAAACAACTATGTTGTTAACAAAGAATTTACACTTGATAATCTGCATTCTTCTACCTTGAATGCAAACAGGAAGGAAAACCTGCCCCCTTTTGAATTTGAAAACCTGGAAACTATGAAGATAACCAATGTAATACCCAGGATGACCAGTCAGGATGCCGAAGCAAATGAAACGACCGGACGGATTATAAAGATTGTCAATTCTCTGGCCCTTGGTGCTAGTCTGCTTGCATTTGTGCTGGGCTGTTTACTCTATTATATGACCGGCTATAAAAGCATATTATATCCGGCCATGCTGGAAAGCGCCTTGTTTCTTTCCATATTGCTGATCACCCGGCACAGCCGGCCGGAATACGGGCAGCAGTTGATGTTCTTTTTACACAGTGTATCTATCTGGTACTTTGGCATCATACTGGGACCGGCAGCACAGATCTACCTGTTTGCCCCATTCCTTGCATTTTGTGTATTCCTGGTATTTCACCGCCCACTGGCACAAATCATTGTACTAACCAGCAGCGCAGGTATGTTGCTGTTAATAGAAATAAATTACCGGCAAGGACTTATTGCACCGCTGCCACTGGATAAGGAAACCGAAGCGGGCCTTCACTGGCTCGTGATTGCAGCCGCCACTTTCCTGAACGGCACTGCCCTCTATTATTTTACCAGGGAGAGCAGGTTTCAGAATAAACAGTTGCAGCTTTTGGTGAATCAACTTGATAAGGCCAACCAGGCAATGAGAATATATGTGCGGGAAACCACCCACGAAATCAGATCTCCGCTGAATGTAGTCAACAGTATTCTGCAAAACTACATTGAAACAGCGGATAGGGGGAAACGAACCGTCCAGGTGGGAATAGCCCACCTGGAAGCGGTTCACTTTGCCTGCCAGGATATGCAGCTCGTGATGAGCAATGCCCTTGGCTGGTCAAAAATTGAAGCAGGGAAAGATGAAATCAGCAAATCGCCGTTCCTGTTCACCGACTGGATACTGCAACTCTGCGACACTTATGAATACCTCGCCAAAAGAAGATCTGTACATATTAATATTGCCTTCAGCGACCACCTGCCCGAATATATCCTGGCAGATAAATCAAAACTACGAACCATCATCGTTAACTTACTCAGCAATGCTATCAAGTTTACTACTTTCCGCTCCATCATTACGGTGAGTGCCACTATGAAAAATAATCAGCTCGTTTTTTCTGTTACCGACCAGGGAGCAGGCATTTCAGCAGAGAAAAAAGAACACATCTTTGATCCCTATGTCAGTGAACTCGGACAACAAACAGAGTCCAGTGGCCTGGGATTACCTATCGCACGTCATATGGCACGCATGATGGGAGGTGATCTGTTTGTCAGTGACAACACCGATGGCGGCGGCAGCATCTTCACCCTCCACCTGCCGATAGAAGCCATTCCGCCACCCCCCACTGCGAATGCGATCATCGATTATTCTCTCCTGAGTGGTTTAAAAGTACTGGTAGTGGATGACGATCATCTCAATCATCTCGCCTTCTCCCTCGCATTGAAACGCATGGGCATAGAAGTGATCCTCGCCGATTCAGGTCCACAAGGCTTCACCAAAGCCCGTCTCCATGAACCAGATGCCATCTTAATGGATATGATTATGCCGCACGTCAGCGGTATAGAAATGCTGGCACAATTTAAAGCCGACAGGGCACTCCGGCAAATTCCTTTCATCCTGGTATCCGGCAATTGTTATAGTGAAGTACGGGAAGAAGTAATTGCTTCCGGCGCAGATGGCTTTTTAAGTAAACCTGTAAATATTGAACAACTATATAACATACTGAAAGAGCTGGTGGTGATGGCATAGCCATCATCACACTGCTTTCAAACGCCAGGTGGACCTGATTCTGCCAGCCCCCCGCATCTTTTGCAACTGTGTTTCCGTCAGTTTTTCCAACAGATGTGGCAACGCTGTCAGCCGGCTACGGTCCCTCGCCGCCTCTTTGTCTATCTCAAATCCCATCCTTTTAAAAAATGCTTCGGCCACCTCAAAACTGTCAAACATGTTTTCATGAATCCTATGCTGCGCATAAAAGGCATTCCATTCTTCCCCACGATCAACACCCGATTTTGTTTGGTCCCATTTCACATAAATATCGGCCGTAATCCAATAGCCGCCACGCTGCGTCAACACCCGGTGAATGATACGACACAACTGTTCTTTTTCTGATTCATCCAGGTACATCAACAACCCCTCATTCACAATCACTATTTCACCCGCCGGAAAACGACTCACCCTTTCTTCAAATTGCGCTTCATCTAATGCATTTAAAGGCAACAACTCCAATGCACTCACCACGGAGGCACCGGACAACGCAGCAACAAATTCTTTTTTAATCGCCACCACTTCCGGTAAGTCAGTATCGATATAATGATAACCCGGCTGCTTCGTGGCTTCCAGTCCCCGGAAAGAAAAACCCGACGATAACTCCAGTATATTTTTAATAGGCAGATCCGCCAGTAGCTGGTCAATACTCCAGTAGCGGTCTTCGAAATGCAATACCCGTCCCCAAAAGGAAACATCTTTATTGCTAAGGTCCGGCTGATAGGGCTGCGGTGCTATCATCAGCTCCGCGGCCTCCTTTACAAAAGGAATTTGGGTAATTCCTTTCAATAGTAATAATGATTTGGCAGTAGGGCTGATGGTGCTGTAATCGCGGGAGGTTTCCATACGTATTATTTTATACGTAAAGATAGCAGCTATTCTTCACCGGCTAAAAAATCAGCATAAAAATCCGGAATCGGACTGTTACGGATGCCGGCAATAGTATCGGCAATCGGATAAGCTACTTTCCGGATCGCCGGTGTCAGCTTCTCTCCAGCGATCGTTAGCTGCAGGTAAGCCGCCAGCCGGTCTTTCTCTTTTGATCTTCCCACTGCACCTGTATTCATCACCATCTTACCGGCCGGTTCCAGCTCCCGTATATACGACAAATGGGTATGACCGGTAATCAGTATATCTGCCTGGTGTTCGTCCAGCATATTTAACAAGTCTTTTTCTGCATGCTGTTCATATAAATATTCATCATTGCTCCTGGTGCTGCCATGTACCAGCAACAAAGTAGCAGTTGGAAAACTCAGTCGCATAAAACGGGGCAGATCAGCCAGGAAAGCCTTGTTATCCGGAGTAATGGTATCTTTCGTATAATTAATAGCGGTAAGCCTCGCGTCCTGCTCAACTTTACTATGCTTGCTGAGGGGTAATACCGGATGATTAAAAGCAATGCGCTCATCATGATTGCCCATGATCACTGGTATCTGCCGGCTCCGGATCAGCGCTATCACTTCGTTATGCCAGGGCGCCGCATCTGTTAAATCCCCCAAACAATATACCTGGTCTGCTCCAAAGGCATGAATGTCTTCCAGTACTGCCTGCAATGCCGGCAGATTGCCGTGAATATCACTGATGATAGCTATCTTCAACATGCTGATGATTCTTTGATCTTGTGCAACGTTACATATTAATTCAGGCGCAACATCTTTATTGCGAAAGAAAAAGTAAAAAACGCAACTATTTCATTAAATAATACCATTTACTTCTTACCTATAAATGCAGCCAGGTAAGGGGCTGTTTTACTATTACGCACCGTTGCCAATTTTTCCGGTGGTCCTGCAGCTATTATCTTTCCACCTTCATCACCGGCCCCCGGACCAATATCAATTACCCAGTCGCTGCCCGCTACTACCCGCATTTCATGTTCTACCACCACTACGGTATTGCCGGCATCTACCAGTCCATTCAGTTGCGTAATTAGTTTTTCTGCATCGGCCGGATGCAAACCGGTAGTAGGCTCGTCCAGTATATACAGTGTATTCCCTTTGCCGATGCGCTGCAGTTCTGTTGCCAGCTTAATACGTTGCGCTTCTCCGCCGGAAAGTTCTGTGGCGGGTTGCCCCAACCGCAGATAGCCCAGCCCCACTTCATGCAATACTTCCAATGATCGCTGCAGCGAAGCATCTGTGGTGAAAAAGTTTTTTGCTTCGTCTACCGTCATGCCGAGTACTTCTGCGATGTTTTTATCCTGCCAGGTGACTTCCAGCGTTTTGGCATTATAACGGGCACCATGACAGGTAGGACAAGGGGCATATACGCTGGGCAGGAAAAGCAGTTCTACCATCACGGATCCTTCTCCCTGGCAGGTTTCGCACCGTCCTTTTGCCACATTAAAAGAAAAGCGTCCGGCATCGTACTTCCGGGCTTTAGCCATTTTCGTAGCGGCAAACAATTTACGCACCTGGTCAAATAAACCGGTATAAGTAGCCAGGTTAGAACGTGGAGTACGACCTATCGGTTTCTGATCTACCTGTACCAATCTTTTAATATTTTCCATGCCACCTGTAATGCTGCCCCCCAGCGTAACGGGCCGCGATTGTTCGAGCTCCTCTCCTTCTTCCGCGGCCGGCGCTTCATAACCCAGATAGGTGGCCACCAGCTCTACCAGCACCTGGCTCACCAGACTGGATTTACCGGAACCGGATATGCCTGTTACCGTAGTAAACACCCCTAATGGAAACGCAGCATCCAACGACACCAGGTTGTTACGGGTAACGCCTGCCAATGTCAGCCAACCTTTCGGTTCACGGGGCTTGCGGGTAATTGTTTTTTCCCGGGAGAAGAGATAATGACGGGTGCTGGAAGCTGCCACGTGCTCCAAACCGGCAGGTTCACCGCTGTACAATATATGTCCGCCTTGCTCGCCTGCAGCAGGACCTACATCCACAATCCATTCCGCATGCCGGATCACGTCCAGGTCATGTTCTACCACAAACAGCGAATTGCCCGCCGCTTTTAGTTTATCCATGGCCGTTAGTAAGGCAGCCGTATCAGCGGGATGCAATCCGGCAGAGGGCTCATCGAGTACATACACTACGCCGAACAGATTAGACCTTACCTGTGTAGCCAGTCGTAACCGCTGTAACTCGCCCGGAGAAAGACTGGGAGAACTACGTTCCAGCAGCAGGTAACCTAAACCCAGATCCAGCAAAATAGACAATCGTGCTGCCAGATCCTGCGCAATACGCTGCGCCACAATAATACGCTCTGGGTGCAATCCCTTTGCCACAAAGGCTTCGGAAGATCCGCAGGCATAACGTTCCATTAAAGCCGCGAGTTTTTTCAGTGGCAACCTGGACATTTCTGCAATATCCAGTCCATCAAATTTCACTGCCAGCGCCTTTCTGCCCAAACGCTTGCCATCGCATTCCGGGCATTCCCTGCTGATCATATATTGCGACACCCGCTTTTTCATAGCAGCACTTTCCGTGTTGGCAAAAGTGTGCATTACATATCTTTTCGCACCGGAGAAGGTACCCATGTAACTGGGCTCCATCTTACGTTTCAGCGCATCTTTAGTTTCTTCGGGTGTAAAGCCCGCATATACCGGTACTACTGGTTGTTCTTCTGTAAACAGGATCCAGTCACGCACTTTCTTTGGCAGCTCGCGCCACGGCTTATCTACATCATAGCCAAGGGTAACGAGTATATCCCGGAGATTTTGTCCGTACCAGGCCGTAGGCCATGCGGCCACTGCACGCTCCCGAATGGTCAATGAATCGTCCGGCACCATGGAGGCCTCTGTTGCATCGTAAATACGACCGAGACCATGACATACGGGACAAGCGCCCGCAGGGGTATTGGGAGAAAAGAATTCTGAATCCATTTGTTCCTGGTGAGGCGGATATACACCTGCCCGGGAATACAACATGCGCAACAAATTAGACAAGGTGGTTACACTGCCTACAGATGAACGGGTAGTAGGTGCACCCCGCTGCTGTTGCAATGCTACTGCAGGCGGCAGACCATCTATTTCATCGACTACCGGCACCGGCATCTGGTGAAATAACCTCCGCGCATAAGGCGATACTGATTCCAGGTAACGGCGCTGTGCCTCTGCATACAGGGTCCCAAATGCCAGCGATGATTTACCCGAACCTGAAACGCCGGTAAATACCACCAACGCATTTCGGGGAATGCTGAGTGTTACATTTTTCAGGTTGTGTTCACGTGCACCACGTACATGTACAAAACCGGTATCACCGGTGGCTGTAGGGGTTTGATCTTGTTTCCGCATGCCCGGTTGCCACAAAAATTATGCCCCGCAACCAGTTGGCAGTATCCTCACAACACCGCAAGATCCGGGTTTTCTGTGGCGGTACATCGGGCTAATTTTACATTTCAATACAAATTATATCAGATGGAAAATATCACTAACCGCCTGTTGTCGCACAACTGGCAGCACACAACGGATCAATTACTGGAACAGGGTTATGCCCTCGTAGAAAACGCGCTGACCCAAACGGAATGTAAGGCACTCATCAGCGCCTACAACGCTGATAATACCTATCGTAAAACAATCGTAATGGAACGTTACCGTTTCGGCAAAGGAGAATACAAATACTTTCAATATCCGCTACCAGATATGATTACCAGCATCCGTGAAACAGTATATCCTTTCATTGCGCCGGTAGCTAATAAATGGATGGAAGTACTGAATATCGATAAAAAATTCCCGGCTACACATACCGAACTAAAACAATACTGTCATGATAATGGCCAAACCAAACCCACTATCCTCATATTGAAATACGGGAAGGATGGATTTAATACACTTCACCAGGATTTGTATGGCGATATTTATTTTCCGATGCAGGTAGTATTATTTTTAAATGAGCCGGAAGAAGATTACACGGGTGGTGAATTTGTACTCACCGAACAAATCCCCAGGGCGCAATCCAAAGCAAATGTACTCAGACCCAAACGGGGAGATATGTTGATATTCACCACCAACTTCCGTCCTGTGAAAGGTAGTAAAGGCTATTACCGGGTAAATATGAAACATGGGGTAAGTCCGGTCCATAGCGGCAACCGGCATACGTTAGGGATTATTTTTCATGATGCACTGAGTTAAAACAAAACGATGTTTTATCACGAAAAACTAACTCCCTTATCACTGAGGCGGCTCATTCACCAGGGTGAAATTAAGCTGGGCGGAAATCAATCACTCCACATATATGGTACCCTTTCCTGTGCCTCTGGCAGACGAATGAAAACGGCTAACCGTGTTTTCTTTGCAGATGAAGCCGAAGCGAAGGAAAATGGGTACCGCCCTTGCGGGCATTGCATGCGGGCGGCATACAAAGCATGGAAAGGATCACTCTCCCCACGCCGTTAGCATCAAATTACGCGGCCCTCCGTAATTACGGTGTTCGCATAAATATACACCTTGCCAGGTGCCCAGTGCCAGACGGCCATTGCGAATAGGGATCATCACAGCATTCCCCAACAATGAGGCTTTCAGGTGAGCCGGCATATCATCTGACCCTTCATCATCATGTAAGTATTCCGGATCATTCTCCGGTACTGTTTTGTTGAAGTACATTTCAAAGTCCAGTCTTACTGTAGGATCCGCATTTTCATTAATGGTGAGTCCTGCAGACGTATGTTGAATGAATACCTGCAACATACCTGTTTTTATTTCGGCGAGTTGTGGAAACCCCTGCACGAGTTCCGCGGTGATAATATGAAATCCTCTCTTTCGTTGATGCAGTTGTATAGGCTGCTGGAATATTTTCATGCCGGTTGTTTAAGAGGTTGCAAGATAATAATTTCATGGCTGACCATACACCACACGCCAGATCCGGTTGGTTTTATCATCTGTTAACAACAGTGCGCCATCTTTCGTTTGGAGCAATCCTACGGGACGTCCCCGCACCACTGAATTCCGGGCATCTTTCACAAAGCCGGTTAAGAAGTCTTCCGGCTTACCTGCAGGCTTGCCGTTGGCAAAAGGTACAAACAGCACCTTATAACCAGATATGGGTTTCCTGTTCCAGGAGCCATGCTGAGCGATGAATGCGCCATGGTGATATCGTTGCGGGAATTTATCTCCTGTATAAAACACCAGCCCTAAAGAAGCAGTATGTGCGCCCAACGGCACATCCGGAATAATAGCATTACTCAAGGACACAGGTGCAGGCTCTTTTACTCTTGGGTCAGGATGTGATCCGTAATACAACCATGGCCACCCGTAAAAACCACCTTCCTGTACGCTGGTGAGATAATCAGGCACCAGGTTGTCGCCTAATTTATCTCTTTCATTCACAGCCACCCATAAGGTGGAAGATCCCGGCGCCCAGCCCATCCCTACAGGGTTTCTCAAACCTGACGCGTATACGCGCAAACCGGTACCATCGGGATTTATTTCCAGGATGCAGGCTCTTAATTTTTCATTGTCGATACCTTTCTCTGCATGGTCAGTTCCTGATCCTACAGCAATGTATATTTTAGTTTGTTCTTTATTAGCGATGAGGTTACGGGTCCAATGCCGGTTTATTTTACCTGCCGGCAAGTCCAGTATTTTTTCCGGCGTACCGGTGAGCTTTGTACTGCCTCTTTCATAAGTGTATCGTAATAAGGCGTTGGTGTTGGCCACATAAAAATATTGCCCGATTAAGAGCATACCGAATGGTTGTTCTAAACCTTCCAGGAAGGTGCTGCGAAATTCAGGGATACCATCGTTGTTCGCGTCCCTTAACAGGGTAATACGGTCCACACTATGTTTCATACTGTTGGATTTGTTGGCGCCCACTATGGTAGCGCCTATCTTCGTCAGAAAAGTATGATTACTGTTGGAGGAGGCGACCAGTATATCACCATTTGGCAACTCATACATCCACCGGGGATTGTCAAAACCAGCGGCATATAAGGTAACGCGAAAGCCTGCTGGCGCCACAGGTGCTTCTCCTTCCTCCCATCCTTTTACATGGCTGTAATTCATATGCGATTTGGTCGCGTACGGCTGTGGCAGATGAGCCGTATCCTGCGCAGCGAGCGCCTGCGTAATGTATAATAAAAACAGTGATAACAGTTCTTTCTTCATGGGGTAAATTTTCAAGGTAATCACTATACCATCACAATATTTACGCCATGAGCATCTGCTTAACGAAGTCTGCTGTACGCATTACAAAATATTTAATTCGAACGCTCTCACATTTTTCTTTATCTTCATATTTCCCCGCCGCGATAGTAACAATGAGAATGGAAATCCATAATGTTTAAATTTTAACCATGATGAAGCCGCAACAAATAATGATCATAGACGATGATGCAGATGACAGGAACTTCTTCCAGGAAGCTATCAATAATATTTCACCTGTTATAGAAACGCATATTTGTGATAGTGGAATTCAGGCGCTCGCGCTGTTCCAGGAAAACAAAATCGCCACACCTGATTTTATTTTCCTCGACTTTAATATGCCACTGATGAATGGGAGAGAATGCCTGGTAGAATTAAAAAAAATACTGCAACACAAGATTACCAATATTATTATACTCAGTACTTCTGATATGAAGGAAGATATGGAAGATGCGCTGCGTTTGGGAGCTAAGCTGTTCCTGACCAAGCCCAATACTTTCCAGGAGCTTTGCAGTATGCTAAAGGGTGTACTTGAAGGTAGCTGGCAGAAGTTATTCTCTCATCCTGCCAGCTCCGATATGTAAGTTTATGCTTTAACAGCTCCTTTATTGTATTTATTCCTATACTCGAGTGGTGATAAACCCGTTGTCTTTTTGAAAATCGTCCTGAAAGCCTTTGTATCAGAATATCCCACCTCCCACATAATTTCATTGATATTTTTCCGACTGCTTTCAAAACCTTTTTTCGCTACTTCCACTTTTACCCGTTGGATGTATTCCGATACGGTATTGCTGGTGGCTTTTTTAAATCGTCTTTCGAGGCTCCTGCGGCCAACGGCGAACATAGAAGACAACTGTTCTACTGTTATCTTCTCCATGAAGTTCTGTTCTATAAATTCCTGCGCCTGTTTCACTGATTCATCCTGGTGTTCCCGCTGTCCTTTGAATATGGTAAAGCAGGACTGACTGTCCCTGTCTATTTCTATTTCAAAATATTTGGAAGCCAGAATGGCCATATCTCTGTCTGTATATTTCTCTATCAGGTATATCAGGAGATTCCAGAAAGAATTAGCTCCACCACTGGAATAAATGCCAAATTCATCTGTGATGATTTTTTCAGAAACCAGTTCTATCTGTGGAAACATGGCCCTGAACTCTGCTGCCGCCAGCCAGTGTGTAGAACAACGCCTGCCATCTAACAAACCGGTAGAAGCCAGTAAGAAGGCGCCTACGCAAAGACTAGCCACTTCTGCACCGGCCTTGTGTTGCTGTACAATCCAGGGATAGAAGTCCTTATTCTGTGCAATGACTTCCTCCCGCTCTCCGTTTACTGCAGGAATGATGATCAGGTCTGCTTTGTGATCCTCTGTAATCTGTGCATCCGGAGTTACCCTGAAAAGCCGGTCATATACCTGTGCTTCTTTGGTGAGCCCTATCAGCTTTACATTGAATAAGGCAGGTCTTCCCAGGCTCTCCAGGAAGTCATTCGCTTTCGTAAAAGCAACAAAAGATCCTTCAATGCAGCTAAGTGCAACGGCGCCTTTGGGAACGAGAATAGATATCTGCTTCATATACCAAATCTAAGATAAAAGAATGTCGGAATCAACCCTTTTTAAGTCGTTTATACCCCCATAATGAATTTAACAGGTAGTGTACTTTTGAATTGTACCATCATATCAACATTAAACCCTTATAAAAATATGAAAAAGACAAAAATTATCTACTGGATCTTTACCGGCATATTATCGGCCTTAATCCTGCTGGGAGCAGTGCCCGATCTGATCAGCGTACCGGAAGCACAAGCCATGTTTAAACACTTAGGCTATCCGATGTACCTGCTGCCATTCCTGGGACTGGCAAAAATACTGGGCATCATTGCCATTCTTATTCTCGGCTACCCAAGACTCAAAGAATGGGCGTATGCAGGTCTTTTCTTTGATCTCACCGGTGCGATGTATTCCAGCTTCTCTGTTGGCGACCCAGCTTCACAGTGGGCGCCGATCCTGATAGGATATGTCCTGATTTTCGGTTCTTATATTTTCTATCATAAGTTGGCTGCTGCCAAAGGTAAAGTCAGCAGCAGCCAATTGAATATAGCATGAAATTACCGCGGTAAATCATAATAAGAATTAACGGCGCCCTGCCCGGTGTAGTTTGGTCCTGCCTGATCATCCGCACCGAGATATGGAAGCCCGGTGTTAAAGACCAGTGGGCCAGTGCGTTTAATAATGCGCGTGCGACTGTTGTATTGGATACCTTGCTCCTTCAGTAATTTTTTCAATAAAATATTCTTTGGCAGCATTATATTTTGTGTATCGAGATGAGCAACAAAATATCCGTTTGTAGTTAACGCACTACACGCCATGGCGATTACTTTTAACTTATCACCAAGGTAATGCAGCCCATGTGAACAGGTGATGAGGTCATAAGATTTATCCGGTTGCCAGTCCACTACAGACGTCACCTCGAATGTGAGTCCTCCGCGGTTCTCTGCTTCCGGTGGAAAGGTATCCAGTAAATCAATTCCCTTTAATTGTACTTGTTGTAGTAATCCTTTTCGGGCTAAATCGATATAAGTTTGAACCAAGGCAAAGCCGCTGCCACAGCATAAATCCAGCCAGGTGGCAGCACCGTTTTCCCGTACTTTTTGTTCCAGGAAACGGGCAGGAATAAATTTAAATTCCTTTTCATAACTGTTAATACCGCTGGCATTCCGGTCGCGGTTCATACTGGAATTAGCGACTACAGCAGACCATATCAGGTCTTTTTCAGGGAGTAAAGGCATAAGTAGTTTGGGTGTGCAACAAGATACACATTAGCCCTGGAAATTGCAATCATTAGTGGCCTGTTTTATCACAAAAATAAGAAGAAATGGCATCTCAAAAGCAGATAGTGCACCCCCTAAATGTTAAACACTTTTAGGGGGTGCACTACCTGCTTTTGAGATGCCCTCTTTTAAATCCAAAGACATCTTTCTACCGTCAGGACGGCTTTTAAAATCTGTTAACAACTAACTATATAGTTAATAAGATAACATCCTGGTATATACTCCATATGACGTGTTTATAACCACCTTAGTAAGCCGCTTATTGTTATTATAAGTATAAGTATATTTAGTCTGATTTCCACCCTCAGAAAAACCTGCGATCAGGTTGTTGTTAAAAAATTTTTCGTCGTCAGCCAGCCCTCCTAAACCAATACCATTCCTGAAGTTAAGCAAAGACAAAGGTTTAAAAACATTTGTATCACTGGTGTAGGTAATAATAGTTTCACCAAGAAGTGTTCCCGTGCTATTATACGCCTTACGGTTGGTGATATTACCATTCGTCACCTCATAAGTGAAATATCCCGCTAAATTAAGTGTTGTTGGGCTGTTAAGATTAGTGACAGTGTAATAACTCTTCTTTGAGAGTACACTATTAGTATATTCATAAACATAGCGTGCCGGACTCCCGAATTGGCTGAAATTAACTTCAGTTAACAGATTATCCGCATTGTATTTGAAAGTACCTGCGGGATAAGTAGAACCGTGATACTTTTCAACTAACGAACTAAGATTGCCTGCATTATCATAAGCAGGTACCACTTCAAATTTATCGCTACTCGTACTATCCAATACACTGCTAACGCGTTTATTGGCATCGTAACTGAAGAGGTAAACGGTATCATCTGATCCAAATCCCTGCTGTAATCTGAGTAAGAGCGTACCTTCTGTTGGATTTGGAGATTGGTCATCGGGTTTGGCGTCGTCCTTTTTACTACAGGAGATAATAGCCATAGTAATAAGCAGTAAACAAATAGTAAATTTCACTTTCATGAAGTATGGTTTTATTTTCCACAAAGATATATACTTTAATTACATATAATATAAATAATATATAGCAATACGCTGGCTTTAGCGCATTATCGATTACATAACTATCTTGATGGGATTACAGAATGTATGAAGTAAAAGAAAGTAAATCCCAATGGCATGGGTGTTTTATAAAATTAAGCTCAGGGGACTTTTCGAAGATACAATCCCAACCTACCATGTTAAAAATTAATTATCATCAGGACTACCGCCCCAGGATTTTCAATGTCCGATACATTATTTAATGCCAGTAGAAAAACCAATATATAATAAAGCAACCCGTCTTCGAAAATCTTCTTAACACAAAAAATAAATTATAAAAAGGCGGTATCAAAAATAATTCGGATGCTTAAGAATTGCGTAAACGAAATTTCTCTTCATCCAGCCCCGGATAAAATTCGGCAAAATTATTTTTGATACCGCCTTTCCTTCTGATTAAACTTCAGTTGGAACGGGCATATTTACTACTGCCGCGCCACGTGCAAGCTTAGCTTTTACCAGTTTACTTACACGATATACAAGCCAAATACAGGGAATMGTTAGCCCTATAATTACCCAACCCAATGTATCATAATGTTCCAGCGGACTGAATTTATCTTTCTGAGATACAATCATGCCGGCGATTACGGCTGCAATACCGCCTGCTACCTGCTGCAGGGAAGAGTTGACACTCATGAATGCACCTCTGTCGGCCAGATCAGGAATGCCCGTGGTCAGTGCGGTGAAAGGAATCATACGACCCATGATACCACCCATCATCAATACATTTAAGGTCATGATGATCCAGAGTGGTTGTGGAGTAAGATGCGTGTAGATCAGCACAATCACCATCATGTATACGGCAGCGACAGTGTAAAGTAAAAATTTATCTGTCTTATCACTCAACTTGCCGAGAAGCGGCATAATGAACAGGGCGCCTACTCCCGATACCATAAATAACAAAGGTAATTGCTGTTGGGTGATATGCAGATTATTGATGGCGAAGGCGCTGCCAAAGGGCATCATCATAAAGCCACCGATAGACATCAGCGCAGTAGCGGTAAAGCCTATACGATAATCTCTTTTCGCCACGGTGTGCAACAGATGCTTATAGGCACTCTTGTCCCGTTGTACGGCCAGGTGTGCTATAATAGGTTCCAGTTTGATACTGATCAGCAGCAACACTATCAAAGCCATGCCAGCCACCAGGAAGAAAGGTGCTTCCCAGCCCCACGCATTAGCGAGATATAAACCAATGGGTATACCCAGTACCTGGCTGGCGCCGAAGGCCATTTGTACAAAGCCCATCACGCGGCCCCGTTGGGAGAGGTCAAAAAGATCGGTGATAATAGCCAGGGAAATAGAGCCTATCACACCACCGAATAAACCCGTTACAATCCTCGCCGCCACCATAGTGTAGTAGGTGTTGGCCAGGCCGCAACAAAGCGTACCGATAATAAAGCCTACGTAAAAAAATACCAGTAATTTTTTACGGTCGAAACGATCTGCAAAACCAGCGGTCAGCAACCCGGAGATACCGGCGCTGAAAGCATAGGCAGATACAATAAAACCAAACTGGTTAGGTTTTATACTCATAGATTTCATGAGCATATCTCCTAATGGCGACATCACCATAAAATCCAGTATGACGGTAAACTGCGTGAGTGCCAACAGGGCAACCACCAGTTTCTGATGAGACGAAAAAGCAGATGTTTGTTTCATGTAAAGGATATTGACGGATAAAGAAAGTGATTAGTCTTCCAGCTCTGCACATTCATACGCGCTGGCATGCACCAGTGCAATGATGTTATCTGTTGCCGGTTCAGCAGCTACGACCCTGAGTACGCAATCCACATCTTCCAGGTCCACGGTCCATTTCTCGATAAACGGCTGCCGATCCAGTACCTGCGCCACTTTTGAGCGGTCTTCCACTGTTGCGATGTTCGTTTTGAAAACAAGAATATGTTGTGCTGTATTCATCTTATATAAGCAAGCGCTCATTTATTAATTTGACAAAAAAAATAGCTATTTCGATAACCCTTTTATCACGCAGTCGAATGTTTCTTTCATGATCTTTTCGGAGAACTTAAATTTACGGCCGCCAAGACTTTGACCTTCATTATGAAATTTTATCAGGGAATAGAGCGGCGCAAATGCTACTGACCAATATACTTCCAGGGGCATGCGCTCTATTTCGCCGCGAGCTACAGCATTCTCCACGTAATCGCCCATGTTTCGCTGAAACTCATCGGTAATAGTTTCCAACATTTTTTCCCTATAGGCAGAGTTGCGGAGCTGTTCAAAAAAAGCGGCAGATTTATGGTTATCTAATGCATACTCCGCCCGGTTTTTCCACTGACACCAAAGACCATCTTTAAATGACATTTCCGGGCTAAATCCCTTCAGTGTGGCACGGGTCATCTTAATCCCTTCTTCAATGCTGATACTGGTGAGCAGGTCTTCTTTATCTTTATAGTAGATGTAAATAGTAGCCGGAGATACACCCGCCGCTTTTGCCAGGCGATTGATCCCGAAATTCTCCAGTCCATCCTTCGCCACCATCTCAATGGCGGAATCCCGAATGGCCTGCTGTTTATTTTCATCTCTGTATCTCATCCGGCACAAATATAAGTGAGCATTTGCTCATTTAAAAATATTTTATGCTTTTTTTTGAAAAATTACCGGCTAAGTACAAAAGTATACCTGTAGAAAACCTGCTTAAAAGTGAGGCTGAGTAAGCGTAAGTGGCTTAGTCAGCCCTACTTTTTTAGTGAGACAGGTCCGGCGGCGTGAGTTTTTTGGAAAGACCGCCATCTACAGTGATTTCTTCCCCGGTGGTGAACGTAGCATCAAAGGCCAGGAACAACACCGCTTTTGCGACCTCCTCTGCCCTCCCATTCCGTTTCAGGGGAGTCACCTCATCTCCCAGCTTTTCAAATGCCAGCAGATCTTCTTTTGAGGCGCCGGAAACACCCATAGTAGGCGTGTGTATGAAACCCGGGCTCACCGCATTCACCCGGATACTGCGGGGCAGCAATTCAGCCGCAAACCCTTTTACAAATGATGCCAGCGCTGCCTTCGCACCGGCATATACGCTCATCCCTGCATAGCCCGACTGATTGGCAATAGAAGTAGTCAATACAATAGCACCATGATCTTTGATCAAAGGCGCCAGTCGCTGTAAGGTGAAGAAGGCCCCTTTGGTATTGATGGCAAACGTTTTGTCATAGCTAGCTTCTGTTACCAGGTCAAAAGGCTCCAGCATCGAAAAACCAGCATTGATAAAAAGGAAATCAATTTGTCCCAGCTTCTCTTCGACGATGCGTTTCAGCGCGTCAATGTCATGCAGACTGCTGGTATCGGATTTCACGATGTGTACTGCCGGCCCCAGCTCCTGCTGCGCAGCTTCGACGTTCTTTGGATTGTTACCTGTGAGCAATACTTCTGCTCCCCCAGCTATCAGTATTTTCACTGTAGCCAATCCCATTCCATGGGTACCGCCTGTCACTACTATCTTTTTCCCGGTATAATTGGTTGTCGTCATGTACTTGTTTTTTTGATAAATAATACCGCAAAGTGACGTAGATCCGGGGAACAGAACAATAACGGATATTATCTTCCTATACGGAAAATTTTATCCCTATGCCCACTATTCACGGAATAAGGATAATTTTGTCCTTATTAAAAAACAGATAGCTATGTATGAAAAAAAGATCCCAAAAAGTTTTGCATGTGGCATGGCCATCATCATGGAAATTATTGGTGGCAAGTGGAAATCTTACCTGGTGTATCTTATTAACAAAGGCGTAAAAAGACCCAGTGAACTACAGCGTGCCATGCCCAGCGCCAGCAGACGGGTACTGGATTTACAGCTACGGGAACTGGAATTCCATGGTATTGTTCAGCGTACTATATTTCATGAATTGCCGCCTAAAGTAGAATATTCACTCACCGCGTTTGGCGAATCTTTATTACCCGTAGTAGATGCGATGGATAAATGGGGAGAGGATTACCAGGATGTTTTTGAACAGCTCATGGCGAAGAAACTGGAGGCTACAGCCGTATAATAGCAGCATGGCATTACCACCACGTTTCATTCTTAAAAAAAGCCTGCGGTGTTTGCCCGGTAAATGCTTTAAAGTCTTTAATAAAATGTGCCTGATCGAAATACCCGGCATTATAAGCGGCTTCCGTCAAACTCTCTGCTTCAGAATAATGGTCCAGCAGATGTCTTAATCTCACAATGGCTGAAAACTGTTTGGGCGTGCTACCTACGCTTCGCCGGAACCTTTTTTCAAATGCATCATGGCTGATGAATAAGTCCGCCGCCAGCGCCTTTATCTTTATATTTCCGTTGGTATCTTTAATCTGCTGTACAGCATGACTCACCAACAAATCAGGTGATTGTGTTCTTAACCCGGCTAACAGGAACGCCTCTACGATTGCTATCCGTTGCTGATCATCTGCGGCTTCACTCAATCGCTCCTCCACTTCCCTGATTTTATGCAAACGAATCACATCATCCAGTGGTTGTTGTGCTTCAAACAATTCATGCAATGGCGTTTTAAAAAAAGCTGTAGCGCCACCTTCCTGGAATACCACCAACAGATTAGCCGTATTAGGTTCATATTTCAGCAGACGTGCTGATTTTCTAAGTCCGCTTAATGCTGCTTCCGGCAGTTGATTGGTTAACGTTTGGGTGATATGGCTCACTGCACCTTTCACCCGGAAACTCATGACAACAGACGTATCCGGCAATGTTGTATTCTCCATCCCTTCGCTGCTTTCAATAAGGAGAAAAGCTTTGACAAAAGGCCGGAGAACAGCAATCGGAAGATGACGTTCCATTTTCATATCACACGAGATTTCGCCTGCGAAGATAAACAAAATTTAGCCTTACAGTTAGCTGCAATATTTCCATTGGCTGCCCGCCTGCGGTGTGAAAATGATGCAGTACCAACTGTAAGACTAAAGCTTGTTAACTATCGCATGGCTTTTATCAATGCGCCTAATTGCTCCTCTCCATATCCTGCCTTTATTCCTTTGTTCATCAGTTGCTGCAGGAAGTTGGGTACCTCCGCTGTGATGCCTGCTTCCTGTGCTTGTTTTATCATTAAATCCATCGATACAATACAGGTTTTCAGGGTGCTTTGAGGATGGCCAAAATCATTGTTGCTGATTACAACTCCTTCATGTCTTACCATTTCTCCCAACACGGGCGCGATGAGGTTGATCATATTGCCCAATTCATTCACAGGAAGTTTTTCAGATTCAAAAATCCTGGCGCCCTGCAGGAAGCCAGCAATCAGTCCGAACAAACTGGATAGTATGGACAGGTCCCATGCCGCCGCAGCTCCTACAGCGTCTCCCATATACATACTGTTTCCGCCCAATACTTTGAGTATCGCTTCTCCGCGTTCATAAGCGGCCTTAGTTCCTGCTATAAAAATGGGGGTATCTGCTTTACCTATTTGTCTTGGTGTAGCCAGCAAAGCCCCATCCAGGTAATCAGCGCCCTGAGAAACGGCCCACGTTTCCGCATTTCTGGCATCCTGCGGCGTACCGGTGGTGAGTTCCAGCAGTAGCCGGCCACGCAGGTTTGCTCCGGCTGTTTCCAGCACGCTGCGGGTGATCTCATAACTATTCAAACAAGTAATAACAACGGGGCTTGCCTTTACGGCTGCTGCTGCATCCGCGGCAAATACCGCCCCATCCTGCAACAGGGACGCTGCTTTTTCAGCGGTACGATTCCATACTGTTACCTTGTATCCATTATCCAGTAAGGTACGCGCCAATACAAATCCCATGGGGCCCAAACCTATCACAGAGACGTTTTTATCTACGTTCATAGTATTCATTTTAAATGTTTACAATGACGCAAATCTCATCACAATAGCGACCACTAACAATATGGGAAAAAAGATTCGGGCATGGAAAAATTTTTCACTATCCTACTGTGGCGGTTTTGCAGGGAGACAGTCAGCCTAAGGATATCTGCTTCTTTAAAAAAGCTATCTTCATCACAAATATCAACGCATGTACGAGAAAAAAATACCAGAAAACCTGGACTGTGGCATCAGTGTATGCATGAAAGTAATGGGAGGTAAATGGAAAGCCTGGATCATTGAATCTATCCACGATGGCATCAGGCGGCCCAGTGAAATTCACCGGCAAATGGAAACTGAAGGTGCCAGCTACGCGTCATTACCATGCACCTCAGGGAACTGGAAGACCTGGGCGTACTCTATAAAAAGATATATCCCGGCACACCATTAAAAGTAGAATACTATCTCACAGAAGTAGGCATGAGTACGCTGCCGCTGATCAATGCCATGTCGCAATGGGGCAAAGAAAAGAAGCCCTACCTGATCGCAGGCGAACGTACTGCTTATCTGGCGGTTAATTAAAACACCGTCATTGATAATTTCGTTTAGCCGGGAAAGTGATCATATCACTATTCCGTATAGCCGATAATGTTAGATCAAAATTTCGTTTATCCGCACAGGTTATTGATGGCTGCGTACTGCAACAGCATAATGGTTTTCCCATCCTTTATTTCCCCGGTCCGGATCATATCCATAGCTGTTGTAAAGGGTAATTCCAGTACTTCAATATTCTCCTGCTCTTCTTCCAGTCCGCCGCCGGCATGCACCTGCTGCTCTTGGGAATAGGCTGCCACGAAGAAATATAATATCTCAGTTACAGAGCCCGGCGACATATACGCTTCAAATACCTTACGCACATCAGTTATATTATAACCCGTTTCCTCGATGGTTTCCCGGCGTATACATGCTTCCGGATTATCCTGGTCCAGCAGCCCTGCACAACACTCTATCATCATGCCGGTGTCATTGCCATTAATATAAGTAGGCATGCGGAACTGCCGGGTGAGTATTACGGTTTTATTTTCTTTATTATATAGTAAGATGGTAGCCCCATTCCCCCTGTCGTATGCTTCACGCTCCTGCCGTACTACTACCCCATCATTTCCCTTCGCTTCATAGCTAATCTTTTTCAGTACATACCAGTTATCAGACAGGATTGTTGTTTCAAGGATCTTTATCTCTTTCATATTAAATTGATCGTTTTTGATCGTTTTTGTTTATTTTTGATCAAGTTAAAGATTTAAAATGAATTTCCAGTTAAGAAAGCAAAAAATTCTGGCGCAGTTATCCGCACAGGGCGAGGTAGATACCAAAGCCCTGGCACAATCACTGGGCATTTCGGAGATCACCATCCGCAGAGACCTGAACCAACTATCGGATCATGGCCTGCTCTATCGTACCCATGGCGGCGCTATCCCCGTAACACACCCGGAAATGCCACACCGGTTTATTAATAAGGCTGCTGTCAACCAGGCTGCGAAAGATAAAATCTGCAGCAAAGCCGCTGCACAGATCAATGACGGCGATATTATTTTCATGGACTGTGGCAGCACCGTTTTCCGTTTATGTCAGTTCATTAAAGGCAAAAGGATCAAAGTCATCACCAACTCCATGCCAGTGATCAGTGAACTGCAAAACAGCCAGGTATCCCTGAACATCATTGGCGGCGAATATGATGCAGAGCGACAAGCTATTCATGGCAGCATGGCCATAGAACATATCCAGAGATACCAGGCGGGTAAAGCTTTTATTGGTGTGGATGGCATATCCGCGCAGGGATTATTTGCACACAGCGAAAAGGAAGCCGCTATTGCCCTCGCGCTGGCCGCACAAAGCACACAAACCTACCTGCTATGTGACGCCGGTAAAATAGATAAGCCTTCCTATTTAAGGTTTGCTCCACTGGAAATGGTGTACGCCATTGTAACGGATGCTGATCCGGCGGAGTTGAAATATTGTAAGAAGAAAGGCGTAAAAGTAATTGGTGTGTAGGACGCGTTTAAAAACGTATGAACCGCTAAAAGAAATAAGTACATGCAGGAACTACTACGAAAACACATAGAAAAAATAGTCCCGCTCACAGATGAGGAATTTGCGTTTGTAGCGGCTCATTTCACCATTAAAAGTTATAAAAAAAGAGAGTTTCTTATACAGGAAGGTGAAAGCGTAAAGTATACTTACTTTGTTGTCTCGGGCCTGTTAATGCTGATATATAACGACGATTCGGGGAAGCAGCATATTGTTTCCTTTGCCATGGAAGACTGGTGGGAAAGTGATTTCCTGGCTTTTTATACCCAAACTAAAGCCACTATGTCTTTACAATGCCTGGAAGACACCGATGTGTTCTGTCTTTCGCTGGCAGACTATCAAAACTTATGTGCAGGCCTCCAAAAGATGGAGCATTTTTTTCTTAAAAAAGCAAATGGTGGCCACATTGGATCACAGCAACGCATTTTGTCTTTCCTGACCTCTAATGCAAAAGAACGTTACGAACAACTCCTGAAACGATATCCTTTCCTGTCTCAAAGAGTACCTAAAACACTCCTGGCTTCCTACCTGGGCATTTCGCGTGAAACCCTTAGCAGAATTTGGCATTCCTCTTAACCTTGTTTCCATCGGCTTGTAATTGTGATATTTGTCACACAAAAGAAGTCCTATTATGCCTCACCTTTGCCATGTACAATTCGTTAATTGTTGTCTCTGCAGTGGCACAAACAAAAAAGCAAACAAATGGAAAAAAGAGTAATTAATCCGTGGAAATGGCAGGATGAGCGTAGCTATGTGCAGGCAGTTGAAGTAAAACAGACAACAGGTACCCTTTATTGTGCAGGACAGGCAGCCGTACACCCCGATGGGCGTTCCAGTACTGATGACATGAAAACCCAGTTGATACTGGCTCTGCAAAACCTGGAACAGGTAATCAGCGAGGCCGGGTACGAATGCAGCGGCATCGTGCGGTTAAATGTCTATACTACTTCATCAGCAGAATTTTTCACCTGCTTTGACCTTTTTCAGGATTGGATAGCGAAGCATGGTGTTAAACAGGCGCTTACATTGTTCGAAGTGAAAAGTCTTTTTGAAACATTAAAAGTTGAATTTGAAGCGACGGTTGTGAAATAATTATTAAACGTATTAGAAGACCAAGGCCTGGTATTGTGCCAGGCCTTTGGCATTTTTTGAACTAGAATACGCTGAGAAAAAAGACGTGAAAGTGATTACTGCATAGAAATACAAGTTGTATATTGCAACATATCCCTATATACTGATGACAATTGCAACACAAGAACTCCTTACCCGAAAAGAAACGCTGGAAACACGACTCAAAAAGTTCATGATAGATATTGAGGTTACCCATCTTCCTTACCTGGATTATTCACACGAAGAATTTGCCACTGCAAACGAAGCAGGTAAACGCATGATCATTCTTTATGCTGTCGCATACATTGCCCAATCCGGTATTCACGAAACGCAGAATGTCACCAAGCTTATGACTTGGCTCAAAGAAATAAACTTATGGGAAGATGTAAGCCAGAATGAAAAAGAGCTGTTTGAGGGAAGTTTAATCGATGATCCGGACAGGTTGTCTAAATTTTCCTGGAGAATAGAAGCTGCCTATATGCTTGCATGGGCGCTTGGAATCGTAAAAGAAAAGCCATCGCCAACCGGAGAACTTTCCCATGAGCAGGTAGATAATTTTATGAATGCTGTTCCCCGATTACTAAAAGATCCTACTGTTTTTTTGAATGGCCTGATACTGATTGATAAAACGAACATATACCTGGAGAATCTTTTCAACGAACTCGGTACCGCCCATCTCCGGGATTTATATTTCAGTGGAAAAGAGAATATTACCCAACTGCATAGCACGGCTTTATTGGAAAGACATAGAGTACTTAACTGGCTACGAAGATTTTCGGGCATTACAGACTGGGATGATACAGATACTTCCACCTGAGATAATGCTTTCACTATATAACAGCAATACCTGGATACCGGTCCGACAACATCTTTTTAAACACATTAAAATCAGCACTCTCGTACCGGTACTCCTCTTTATAGTTGTCCGTATCCATCACATCATTTCCATCAAAAAGAAAAGCGTATAACTTAAACAATTCATCCCTGTAACTCATTTCCAGCGTATACCCCTCATAATGGAGCACTAAAAGACGTTTATTCTTAAGGGCAACAAATATTCCTTTAAATGTTAAAACTGACATGTCATTTTTTTCAACAACCAAGGTACAACAATGAAAGCATTCATTTACTCTCATCAGCACCTCATCGGTGAAACTGATTTAATGCCCGGTGACGTTAGTATGGGCTGTGTGCAAGGCATCTTTGAGCCAAATGAATATTACATCTTCTCTGTTCAAAAGACTGTACATGAACTCAACAATCATCAAAAAACACAGCACCTTAGCTGGCAGCAATTAAAATTGAGTATACAATTGGAAAATGGGCGCTTTCTTCATCCTGCGGGCGGCTGCGTGATCAACGACCTGGAAGCGCTACCGGATGAACACATCTCCATCGATGTCATGGGACTTGATCACCACATTATCAGCGACTATTTCTATTCCAATATCCGCCCCAATGCAACTTTATAATCCGGATTCTCCGTCATCCCATTATGTCCCTGCCCGGGCAGCGTTATAATCGTATCCGTGGGCTTCAAACAAGCTTTCAGCTTTACTGCAGACGACTCATAATAAATCACCTCATCCTGATCGCCGTGAAAAATAGTAATCGGTGCAGTAGTGGCCTGTACATATCTGTAAGTAGGAAAAGGATATTTTAAGATAAACGAAGGCAGAAAAGGATACTGATGGTTCGCCATATCCGTCATACTGTAATAAGGCGCCTGCAATATAAGCCGGCGGGGATGGTTTGTGGCCGCCAGTTTCGCGGCAGTGCCGGTACCAACAGAATAGCCCAGGATGGTAATTTTACTCTCCGGGTAATTTTTCTTCATGCTATCATATACTGTCTGTGCATCTTCATAAAATTGTGCTTCACTTTTAATGTTGCTGCCACTTTTTCCATAGCCCCGGTAATCAAAAATAAACACGTCATATCGTAAACGTGTATACGTAGCTGCTACTTCTCCCCAGGTATCCAGGGCGCCGGCATTGCCATGCAGATAAAAAATCAATCCTTTGGCGGAATCTCTTTTAAACAACAACCCATGCAGCAAAGTACCGTCATTCATGCGGATCTCCTGCTCTTCAAAAGGCTGATGAAAGTGAAAGCTATAGTCGGCCGGTAACTTCTTAGGAAAAAAAAGTAAATGCTCCTGGATGAAGTATACAAGTATGCACACTGCTACATAAAGCAACAATAATATACCAGCTATTTTCCAGATGATCTTCATCTTACTAATATACACAACAAAGCCGTTCCAACAGAGCGGAACGGCCCTACTATTAACAAACTATTTTATAAGCTTCCTATCAATGCGGTATTGCTATAATCACACTGATTGCAACCATCTACAGTACCCAATGCGCCATCGGTGCCTCTGCAGGAAGTGTAGTTCCAGTAAGCGCGGTCGCGATAAAGCGGACCACTGCCAGGGCTTCCCCAGCTACCGTTGAAATTGAACTGGGTAATATTGCATGACATCTCCACCAGGTTGTTACCGGTAATAGCTTCATCTTTGGTACCATTAGGATTCCGGTAATCGCCCCAGTAACTGCAGGAATAACCGGGGAAGCTGATCGTATTTCTAAAATGATAGCTGCCGTGGGCAATCTTGCCTACAAATACCGGTATCTGATTATTTGATATTACATTAGAAGCTTTCTTGGTATACCAACCGGCATGTTGGAAATAAGTAACCGTGATTGCCTGTTGGGTAGACCGGTTAAATTGCACCACTACATGTTCCAGGTCATAATCATGACCACCTAAGCTACCGAAGCAATTCTCCTGACGCTTATACACCCACCAGTAATCCACAAATATTCTGTTGGCGTCATTGGGACTTGCCTGGACTTCATAGTAAGTGGGAAATAGCAAACTACGGGGAGGGATGTTGTTGGTGAGTACCAGTGTACCACCACAAACGATGCTAGCCGGACTGGTACTATTCCACACATCTTCCACAGAGGTGGGATAATCAGGCGCCGCCTGGTCGAACTTTAACAGCGGCGCAAACTGTACGGCCCATGCGCTGGCATTGGCACCGGTAATTTTATTGCTGCTTTCATTGCAGTTACAAGCCAGCGCAGAAGTAGCAACTAACGCCTGCAATGGCTTACCGGTTAAGGGATCCAGGCCGCCATTGGCCTGTTTACTACATTGTGTGAATAAGAGCGCAATGCTGCCGCTCAATAAAAACAGGGGGAGTTTTTTCATGTGAGGTGAATTTTAAAGTAACAAATATGAACAGCCTGGGTTCTGTACCAGGTCAGGATTTAGTACCTACTCTCTCCATGAAACCGAAAACCGTCACTCATCTATCTTGTCATCGTCATAGCAGCGTGGACCTGCGTGTTTACAGCACTCATTTGTTTTTCTACTGTTTTGGGGAAGACGCGTAATATTGCTTTAAATGCAGGATCACTACCGGGAAAACACAATGAAACAGCAGATTGTATCAGATCTGGCATAAAATGGAAGCGGATTACAACACAAAGTAAAGAGGTTATATGAACTCAATGTTATTAAGCGGCTTGCTGCCATAAAAGACGGGTAAGCGCTATCCCCCGGATGATGATAACTGGTAGTAATTGCTCATGGCTGATAATAATAACGTGGAATAAATAAAAATACAATGGGCCTTCCACATATGGAAGGCCCTAATAAGTTACATCAAAAATTTTGATTAATGAAAATATTGCTTCAGCATCTCTGCTGCGGTTAATGCACCTGTAGTGGTATTTAAAGAGTCGATCTTCGACAACTCCAGTTTGGCAGCTGAAATGGTTGTTGTTTCCAGCATACGTTTCATTGTCAGCATTTTTGCCGCAGGCAGGGAATCCCGCAGGTACTTTTCCATCATCAGGTTGGCAATAGGTACTGCAAAGGTGGAACCCATACCGGCATTTTCCACAATCACAGCAATAGCAATACGGGGATGATCCCTCGGCGCAAATGCCACAAATACAGAATGGTCTTTAAGGTCAACTACTTTGCCATCTACGATGCCCCGGTTCTCTGCAGTGCCGGTTTTACCACATACATCAATTCCGTCCATGTGAGCTCCCCTGCCGGTACCATGTTCTATTACATCTTCCATTCCAAAAATAACAGATCGGTAAGCGGTATCAGATACGTTCGCTACCACATGCTTTTCCTTGTATTTTTTCAGCAGGTCAGAATTATCCTGGTCAATCGACTCCACCAGGTGCGGTATATAATAGAAGCCCCTGTTGGCAATCATACACATGGCATTGGCCATCTGCAACGGTGTTACCGCTACCTGCCCCTGTCCCATGCCTACATATAATTCAGAACAGGAATTCCAGTTGCCGTTATAGAGCCGGTTCAACACGGTAGTATCAGCCACTATGCCCGGGCTTTCGCCCGGTATGTCAATACCCAGTTTATGCCCCAGTCCGAATTTAGACATATACTCTTTCCATTTGGTATGTCCTTTTTTCACACCACCCCATTTATTATTGTCTACTTCCATCCGGTACAGATGCATAAAATAGGAATTGCAGGAATGTGCCATGGCAATACGCAGGTTGCTGGCATGACCAGCTTCACTGTGCATACAGTGAACAATGTGTCCACAGGCGTTATAAGCCCCGCGGCAGGGATATCCAAAGTCGGGTGTAATCAGTCCCTCATCCAGTGCTACTATGGCCGTTAGTGGTTTCATGGAAGATCCTGGCTGATAGGTAGCCTGTATGCCCCGGTTCAGGAACGGCTCTGTAGGATCCGTAAACAGCTTGCTGACATTTTTTGTGCGGGAACTACCGGTGAGCAAATTAGGATCAAAAACAGGCCCGCTCACCATCGCCAGGATACCACCACTCTGCGGATCAATGGCTACGATGCTGCCTATCTTGTTGCGCATCAGTTGTTCTCCCAGCACCTGCAATTCAATGTCCAGCGACAGCCGCAGGTTTTTACCTGCAATAGCAGCGGTATCAAACACACCGTCCTCCAGTGATCCCTGGGGACGGTTTAAATTGTCTTTTATAATATACTGTGTACCCCGTTGCCCCATTAATATGGACTCGTACGTTTTCTCCAAACCTGTCAACCCTACATAGTCACCCGACTGGTAGTCGGCATATCCTTTCATCTTCAGCATAGCCGGCGATATTTCACCAATATAGCCCAGTATATTGGCGGCGGCCTTATAAGGATAAGCACGTACCGGCCGTTGTACCAGCTCAAAGCCGGACTGGAACAGGTACATACTTTCCTGCAAACGACTGTAAGTGGAGGGAGACAATAACCCTGCGAAAACGGAAGGACGTACCCTCCCGTTTTTTTTCACGGCATCGGCTATACGCGATTTAAATTCTTCGGTCGTTATCTGTAGAATATTACAGAGGTAGGCCGTATCTATCTTCCTGACGGCAGCAGGTGTAACCACCAGGTCATACAAAATATCATTACTGAGAATACTCCGGTTTTGACGATCGAAAATGATGCCCCTGCTGGGATACACAATTTTCCGCGTGACAGCGTTGGCATCAGCCAGTCGCACATACTTTTTATCGATTACCTGCAGGTAGAGCAACCTCGCAACAAAAATTAAAACTAATCCTGTGATAATGAATATTACAACAAGTTTCCTGGGTTGATTATAAACGGACATGGTAAGTGATGGCGGGCATCTTTTAGAATTACAAAACTATTTCATAAAAATAGTTCTGTATAGAAAAATAGATGAGCGGCCATTACAAATGATGAGATCACCAACTTTACTTCCCTTCTTTTTTGAAGGTACCATTCACGCCATCCCAACTGTATTTTGCAGCGTCTTTCGTCACAGACATAATCGGTTCTCCTTTCTTATTCACTTTCTCTGTCTCTACTTCCTCCACCATATTCCAGAAGATCATATCAGGTTGCCCATTCTTTTCTGCCGGGAAAGTAAATGTTTCATCGTGATAAAAAACACCAGCATCACCTACCGTATATCTATCCGGCAAAGGTACAAGGCGGCCGCTATTCATCCAGGCAAAGTAGTAAAAGTTGGAAGGTACTCCACAGGCGGCCCCGTTAAAGCCCAACGTGATAATGTTCTGTACATTGGAAAGTCCCAGCCCACTCATTATTTTAGACTCTGTAAAATTAGCATCCTCCCCGTCAGATATGAGGCAGGAACTGATAGCCATCAACTTCCCGGCCTGCACCACTTTCAGCTTTACCAGGAACATCTTTGAAACAGTATTAACACCATCGTTGACAAACGTTGAATCTACATGACGATCAATGGCATATACAAACTTAGTATCCCCCCTGCGCATTGGTGTAAAGGAGATTAATCCCTGCCAGAGAAATCCTTCCTTATCGATACCGTTCTTTTTATATTTTATCTCTAACCAGGGACCTTTAAGCCCTTTCAGGGTAAGCAGTTTATCGGTAATGGCGGTAACCGTGATATCATCGCCGGTTAAAAGCGTGTCTATTGGAGGTTGCTTGGTATCTGCGCTGATACGCACATAGGCAGTATCTGCAAAAATATAGCGGGAGTCATTTACCTGTAAACTCCAGGTACGCATATCAGGCTCAGTTTCCTGGGCAAAAGCTACAGCCGTAATAAGAAAGGAGCAACAAACAAACACAAAAAAAGCCATCGTTTTCATGAAGTATAAATAGATATTGAAACCCAAAAGTAACACTTTACCTCCTGAAAACGATGGTCCTTATCATTTTGCAGGAGGACAGATCTGCATCATATACACTGCACTGCTGACCTCATAGGATTGCAGCACACCCGTTGCACAAGGCACCTTATAATTGCGGTAAGTAAGTCCCCTGGTAACATCCCGGTTGCCCCAGGCGGCATTAATATTTTTCTGCATCCAGGGCAGGAACTGTGTTTGTTTAGCATCGGTAATCAGCAGCAGCATGTACTCACCCAAAATAGCTTTCAGCACTCCCTGCTCATTCCAGCCACCTTCTGCCGGCAGAATACCGTTTACATCACTCATCGTTTTCTGTGTGTAAGTCGCCGCCAGATTGGCCTGGTCAAGATAGCTTTTCGTGCCGGTCACTTTATACAACATCACCGCTGCACCAATAAAGGTACCCTGGTTATAGGTATAATCAGACCAACCTTTATTTCCATTGACATTGTTATCGGCAACCCTGCCGGTATTGGGATCAAACAGGTTATTCACACCCCAGCTATACACCTCTTTCGCTTTCTGTAAATAGCTGTCGTCACCAGTAATTTTATAGAGCGTCATGGCAGCTATAACGGTTGGAAAATTGATGCAGGAATTTTTACCACTATGATTAAAATCCCAGAACATGCCTCCCTTCACCGGATCATAGGACCCATCTCATACCCGTTTGAAACCAGACACAGAAAAATCCAGGTATTCTTTGGTACCGATGAGCTGATGCGCTCTGGCCAGGGATATTACCCACCACATGATATCATCATAAGGGCCTGCCAATATTTATCATAAATCGATTCAAAAGCAGTGGTATCATCTCTTTTTATGAGCTGTAATAAATCTCCATCACTCAACATTTGTTCGCGCATATTAAAAAGTGGGGGGATACCTTTATAATTTCCCGCGGACGAAAAATAATGATAATCTTTTAGCTTTTAGCCATTAGCTTTTAGCTTTTAGCAAAAATGCAGCGAAAAGAGAAGCGTAAAGGCTCATCTTCGCTGCATTTTTGCTAAAAGCTAAAAGCTAATGGCTAAAAGCTACTATCGCTACTGCTTATCCCACCAAAMCCGGCTGCTCAGATCATCCGGCCCGCCGATGCGCTGTACAGCCTCATCATAATGCTGCTTGTTCAGCAACGCCTCCCTGGATGGATACCCATGCCTGCGGGGTATTTGTCCGTCACGGGTTTGTGCATTCGCCGGCGGCAGTAATTTCGGGAACCCGGTTCTCCTCCACTCATACCAGGCTTCCCATCCATTCAGGAAAAGAGCTACCCACTTCTGCGTACCTATCAGCTCCAACGCTTTAGCAGGACTGTACACCACCCCGGGCGAGGTAATACAGGCGGCATAGGCCGCATCGGTATATACTCCGAACTGCTGCATCGATGCTTTGATGCCTGCCAGGTAATATAATTCTGCATCTGCATCGGTACCGGGTATCCACGTTAACTTCACCGCCTCTGCCAGCGCAAACTGGACTTCTGCAGCGGTATAAAAGTATACCGACGATTCCGGCTTACGCATGGCGGCACCCAGCAAAGACATAGAGGAAAAATTAGTGTTGATCACCCCATACGCCTGTCCGTGATATAAACCATCTCCCGCCTTGTCCCCGAATTTGGGTAACCGGGGATCATTGCTGGCCTGTAAATTATTCACCAGCGTGGCAGATAAAGCATAAGGGTTATTATCTACCCGCCAACTGAAAGACCAGTAATTCTCATTGTTCTGATCTCCTGTGAGATAATTATATACCACGTTGTCTTTATTATCCAGGATCACCCCATCCGCAAGTGCAGCATTAAATGCAGCTTTCCCTTTTACGGCGTCAATCTTCGACAACCGCAGCGCCATTACCAGTCGCATCGTATTGGCAAATTTTTTCCACCTGGCCGGATCTCCGCCAAACAGGATATCTCCTTTTACATTTACGCCGCCATCAAATTGTGCCGCCGCTTCCTTCAATTCTTTAAACAGATCCGTGTAAATATCCTGTTGCTTATCATAGGCAGGCGTCAGGTTATCACTTCCTTTCAGCGCATCTTTATAAGGTATATCTCCCCAACGGTCTGTCATGTGCAAAAAGAAATATGCCCTGATGATACGGGCAATGGCCAGCTGATTGGCATTGGAACCAAATGAACTGGCTTCCAGTTTTTTTGCAGGATCCAAATTGGTATTGATCACTACCTGCAAATCGTTCAATGCCCCCTGGTAATATCCATAGTCCCAATTCCCTCTTACGTATACTCCTTCCCGTTGGTAAGTCATCTCCGCCAGGTGCTGTGAATACAAGGGCGCCTCCCGCATCAGGTTATTGCTGCTGCCTACAATAGTGGACGCCATATCACGCAGAATATTAGTAATCAGGTAACCGGTATAAGGCCGCTTAGGCATGTTGGGATTGGTGTTGATATTCCCGAAATCTCCCGGTTTACAGCTGTATAATGTCAGTATAAGTAATAGTATGCGAGTAATAAATGGATGCTTCATAAGTAAATGTTTTATGGCTATAATACCAGTTTCAGATTAAAACCAATGGTGCGTGTGGCCGGCACCTGTCCTCTTTCTTCCCAGAAGCTTTCCAGCTCGGAAGTATCAATACCTTTCAGGGCCGTATAAATCAACCACGGATTTTGTGCATACAACGCCACGTTCAAACTGGTAACGCCCAGGCGTTTGGTCCACGGCTTCGCGGCAAAAGTATACCCCAACCGCAGCTCCCGTAGTTTCACATAACTGGCATCATAAATAAATGGTGGTGCTACCTTGTTAAACAGGTAAGTCCAGTAATACGTACGTGCTTCCACGTAGCCGTTGAAAGGCGTACCGTCTGCCAGTACCCCATCCGGCTTGATACCACCACCCTGTGCTACCGGCAAACGCCAGTCGTTGCCCTTGTCGTTGGTGCCTACAGTAGACGGATCCAACCCGGTACCCAGCAGGAACATTTTGGTGAGTGACAGGAACTTGCCACCTACCTGGTAGTCGATAGAAAAAGTAAAATCAAAATTCTTATACACAAAGGTGCTACCCAAACCACCGGTAAACTTTGGCAGAATAGATCCCAGCGGCTGATTTTCATTCGTGAGATAAGCACCGTTGGCATTTACAATCGGTTTACCATTATAGGGACTTTCTATGTTTTTACCATTGGCATCTTTGGCCTGGTAATACTGGAAGGTAGGCCCTACCAGCAATCCCCACTCAGCTCCTTTCCGGTGATCCAGCTCCAGCCGTAACCCGTTTTCCCGGGAAGCTGCCAGGTAGTTGTCCATGTTCGCTGCCAGATCTATGACCTTGGATTTATTAGTCGCTGCATTCACATACAGGTCCCAGGAAAAATCCCGGTTACGTATAGGCGTAGCTGTGATGGCAATGTCCATTCCCTTACTCTGTATTTCTCCCAGGTTAGTTAAATAGCTGTTGTAACCATTGGTTTCGCTGATGGCCAGGTTAGCAATCTGCTTGGTATTTTTATTATTGTAGAAACTAACATCTACCCCTACACGATTATTAAAGAGCTTTAAAGCCAACCCGGCTTCTATACTTGTACTGAGCGAAGGCGACAACCGCGGATCTACCAGCTGATCCGGTGTATTCAATGCCGGTGAGCTACCATAAGGGTTTTGCAGGTTATAACCGGTATTGATCGCATAAATGCCGGCATCAGATCCGGCCTGTGCTACCCCCAGTCTTACTTTACCAAAGTTCAGCCAGTTACTTTTAGGCAACAGTTCTGTAAAAATAAAACTACCGGATACAGAAGGGTAGAAATAATAATTTTTGGCTACGGGCAAGGTAGACGACCAATCGTTACGCCCTGTAATATCTACATACAGTAAACGCTTGTACCCCAGCGACACCTTAGCATACAGACTTCTGATCTCCTGTTCCGCGTAGTCATTAAAAGCATTGGGACGTTGAATGGAAGCTGTAATAGCATATAGATTAGGAACACTTAATCCTCCAACAGTATTGGCTTCATTGCGGGTTGCTTTATAATGGCGGATGTTACCGCCTAACAATCCATCTATAGAAAAATCATGCAGTTGTTTGTTGTAATTCAGCGTCATTTCATAGTTGAACTCACGCGGCAGTGAAGCACCGGATTTATACATATCCTGCTTTACCGTACCGGAAGCGATGCGATCATCATAATCATCTACCATGATATCGGCACGCATCATCGATTGTAATTTCAGGTTGGGTAATATTTTATAATTGAATCCTGCATTACCGAATACCCGGAAGTTGGAATAGCGGCGATAGCTTTCATAGTACACACTGTAAGGATTATCGCGCTTGCGAGGCCGTAAGGTGGTAGCGGAGTCGTTGCCATTAGGGCCTACAATATTCCAGGTACGGTAAGTACCATCTGCGGTTTTATAATCCCGCAGTCTTTTCATATCTACAGACCGTTGAAACTCCTGGTTGAACTGCGCCATGATACTACGCTGATTGGAGTTTCCACCATCAAATGGTTCTGCCATCTGTGTAGTACTGACTACGTTGATATCTGCAAAAACAGAAAACTTATCGGTCACATCAAAGTTACCGGTGAAGTCAATAAAATTACGTTTACGGTTGGCATTCGGATAAATAAGGTCGCGGTACTGATTGGCATAAGACAGGCGGTAGGAGGCTCTTTCCGTACCGCCGGAAAATGCTACGCTGTTATTAAGGTTGATGCCGGTCCTGAAAAAATCGCGTACATTGTTAGGATGCGAAACGAAAGGAGTTTCTTTTCCAAAGTCTTCCCCCGGGTACCAGCTAAACCATTCCCTCACCATAGTACCATCCATTTTTGGCCCCCAGCTCTGGTCCATATAATATTGCACCATTTTCTGGCCGTCAAATTTCTGCCAGTCAGCCGGATGTTTGTTGGGATCAAAATGGAAGACATCAAAATTCATATTGTCGCCAGCGCCATAAGTATTCTGGTATTCCGGGATCACGGATAATTTTTCAAAGGCGGTACCGGAGTTGATTTCCACCCGCATTTTCTGATTGCGCTTACCGGTTTTGGAGGTAAGCAGCACCGCGCCGGCGGCGGCACGGATACCATACAATGCGGTAGCAGCGGCGCCCTTCAGCACAGAAATAGATTCAATATTATCCAGGTTAATATCGGTATGTGAAATGATGGTACCATCCAGTACATAAATGGGGGATCCTCCACCTAAGCTGTTGGCGCCGCGTATGCGCAAGCCGGCATCACGGAAAGTGGAGCTGGGCGCACCTACCAGCTGGGCGCCGGCAATTTTTCCGGCCAGCGCTGTTTTCAGATCAGTGAACTTACCGTTGTCGACCTGCTCTCCGCCTATTTTCTGAATGGCATATCCCAGAGAACGTTCTTCCCGTTTTATACCCAGGGCAGTCACCACTACTTCGCCGAGCTTCTGAAAATCGCCTTCCATATTTACATTCAGCGTACCTTCTTCTGTTACGGGAAGTTCCTGTTTTTTCAGGCCGGTAATGCTGAACAACAAGGTAGTGGGAACGTTTTTCAATTTAATACTATAGCGACCATTTTCATCGGTAATGGTACCGTTGTTGGTGCCCTGTTCCAGTACGGTTACCCCGGGTAAGGGGCCTGTTTTGTCGCTGACAATACCGCTGGTCTTTTTGACCGGCTTCCCGGGAGCTGCTTCTGTGGCGGATCCCGGCAAAATTACAATCACGCCGGATTGTTCATTGATTACCGTTCTGGTGTTTTTCAGGATACTGGTTAATATTTCCCGGAGACTTTTATTATCAAATGCCTGATGATTTACGGGGAAGTTCTTCAGCTGGTTGGCATTATAGGCAAAATTAAGCCCTGTGGCTTTTTCAATCTCCTTCAGGGCATCCAGGGCATTCCCGGCAGAGATCACCAGGTGCGGTATTTTCTTGTCAAGTTGCGGGCTTGTTTGCCCTAAAGCATTGTTGCTTAAGGCTAAGGGCAGCAGCCATAAAAACAATCGGAGCACTTTTACCTTAAATAATTGGCAAATAGGTATCCTTTCTCTAATTTTAGAAATGAGAATCATGAGCTTACATTTTATGTGAGAGTTTTCAGCAGCATTCGTTAGGGCGAATGCTGTTTCATTTTACATACACGTGAATTTTGTTTTGTTGGTCTTTTTTGCTAAACCGTACATTACTTATTTTCTCAACAATCGTGAGCACATTCTGCAAAGGCATACTGGCATTAAAGGTAATCGTCCGGAGTGAGTCATCGGATAGTGAATGCTTATCAAACTCCACCCCATAGATCATCTCCAGACGTTCCAATATATTAGACAATGGTTCCTCTCTCATTACAATACGACCGCTGGTCCACTCATCGCCGCCCAATCCTTCTTCATGACGCGTGGTAAAATGATAGCTTTTACTGTCTATCATTACCTGGTCTGCCGGCAGCAGGTTACAAAATGTTTGTCGGGCTTTTCCCACACTTACCTTACCTGTTTTCACCGTAATCTTTACCGCAGGGCTGTGTGCATATTTCATCACATTAAAGGAGGTACCGAGTACGGTGGTGGTGATGCTGTCGGTGAGCACGCGGAACGGACGGGCAGTATTGGGTTGTATGCTAAAAAAGGCTTCTCCTTTATGGAGGATAACGATGCGGTCTTCTTTATTAAAATGGTTGTTGAAACTAAGTTGTGAGTTAGCGTTGAGGATCACTACAGAACTATCCGGCAGCATCACTCGTTTCTGTTCCCGGATGCCTGTACTGATCCAGGTCAGCGTTAATGGCTTTTCGGGCTGCGGCTGTAACCAAAAGTAGTGGATGCCCCAGCACAGCAATGCAATAGCAGCAGCACTGCCGGCGATGCGGTACACCCAGGTAAGCGGACGTACCTTTGCTGCTGCCGGTTGGGCATTGGCCAGGATAGACTGCAGCAACCGTTGCTTCGCCTGTTGCCGTTCTTCTTCAGAGGCAAAAGGAGTTTCCTTATTTTGTTCGTTCAGCCGATCGAAGAGATCGGATATCTTCTTATCATGTCGCCCCATAGTAACCCGTATGTGTATACGAAGACAACTCAGCGATCATTTTTTGATCAGACGAATCTAATAATTAACATTTCATTAACATAAATATTTACTTTCGCAGTAACCGTCGCTTTACGTTGTTCAACTGATTGCGAACGGTATGCTCTGAAAGGGAGAGCAGGTCGGAGATTTCTTTCACATTAAGGCCGTCCATGAGGTAAAGACGGGCAATTTCCCTCATTTTGCCAGGCAAGGCCTCCAGGTGCTGCAGTAACCGGCGGGCATATTCTTTTCGCTCTATAACGGCGTCTTCTTCACCGGCACTATCGATGCTGTTGAGTAGCGCCTGATAGTGGGCATTTTTCACCGCATTGGCTTTCAGGAAATTGTAGATCCTGTTTTTCAGACTTTTGAACAGGTAAGCTTTTACGTTGGTGTCTATCTTAATACCTTCCCGTTTATCCCATATGTGCAGGAAAAGTTCCTGTAATACATCTTCCACATGATCTTTATCGCCCAATATCTTCCAGGCATAGCCATACAACTCTTCCCAGTGGCGTAGATACAGCTCTGTAAAGCCTTCCATGCTGCCAGTTTTAACCAGGTGAAACAGTGCTATGTCTGTTAAATGGATAGTCATATTAATTGAATGATCGCACCTGACGAAATTACTTTTATCCGCGTAGCCGGTGAACAGCAGGCGTATTATTAAAACATTAATTAAGTTGGGCTGATTATTTCATATGACGCGGAATGGCGCGGATATTGCTTTTCATAACGATCAGAATTACATTTTGGCTGTACTGCTTATCTTTTTGAAAATTAATCAAATTGTAAGAAGAATACCGAAAAAAATTATGAGATTACAATAATATGATTTTACCCTGAGAGAGTACTTTCACGTACTTAGCAGTTGTTTTTGCTTAAATTCGTCATATGTCAACAACCGGTACCCGAAATCTATCACAACGAGTGAAAACATTTTCACACTTTATCGTAGGAGACCCTCAGCAGTTTACCTTGGAAAACCGCATCTTTAATGCCATTTGCGCGATTGCCCTCATCATTATTGCCATTAATGTTCCTTACAACTACATAACGGGGCTCACTGTCACCTCGTTTATTTTTTCTATCCTGGTACTGGCATTTGCCGGTATTTATTATTTATCAAGATACCGGAAGATGGTAAATCTATGCATCGCCATTTCTGTGATCACGATTAACGTGTCATTTGCCATCAACTACTTCTACAGTGGAGGTATAGAAGGCGCCTCCCTGTTATCTTTCACACTGGCCTTCTTCCTGACCATGCTAATTTCACCAGCTAAACAATATTACTGGTGGATAGGCCTCAACCTCTTTACTGTACTGGGATTGATCATCTATGAGTATTATCATCCCCATGCAATCCAACAAGTCTATAAAACGAGGGGAGACATCTTTGCAGATATGACACCCACCTATATTATTAGTGTGGTCGTTATTTTCGTGGGCACCATTTACCTGAAGAATGCCTACAACAAAGAAAAGAATCAGGGAGAAGAAAAAACCCGTTCGCTGGAAATCATGAATACAGAGAAAAGCAAGCTTTTCTCGCTCATTTCGCATGACCTCCGCAACCCGCTGGCATCTATCCAGTCCTATCTTCAACTGATGCGGGAAATAGAAATTGACCCTCAAAACAAGATACAGATAGAAACGGAGCTACTATATGTGGTAAACAGTACACAGGAGATGTTGTACAATATACTCGTATGGTCCAAGACACAAATGGATGGACTCAATGTAAACCTCACTCCGGTAGATGTAGCGGCAGCCATACTGCCCATTCTGAAAATTAACAAAATGGCCGTAGCCAAAAAGAAAATCAGCCTGGACACCAATATAGACGCCTCTATTAAAGTAATGGCAGACATAAACATGTTACAACTGATTGTCCGTAACCTGGTAGGTAACGCGGCCAAATTTACACCGGCAGGCGGCTCCATTTTTATTACCACCTGCAGAAGGGGTGATAAATGTTTAATTGAGGTGAAAGACAGCGGAGCCGGCATTGACGCCTCCAGGCAGGTAGATATGTTTTCTTTGAAAGTACGCTCTACCTTCGGCACCGACAACGAGAAAGGAATCGGGTTGGGCCTGTTTCTCTGTAAAGAGTATACTACTGCGCAACAGGGACAGATCTGGTTTGAAAATAATAAACATGGCGGAAGCTCCTTTTATCTGGAGCTTCCGCTGGCTAATTAGTTATTCTGCTTTCAGACTGTTGACCGGATTGGCCACTGCCGCCCGGATAGCCCGGTAGCTCACCGTTAACATCGTTATCAGGATAGCAATAAAGGCGGCCGATACAAATACCGTCCAGCTGATCTGCACGCGATAGGCAAAGTCCTGCAACCACCGGTTCATCATAAACCAGGCAAGGGGAGTGGCAATAACGATGGCCAGTAATACCAGTTTCAGAAAATCTTTTGATAACAGCGTTACTATACCGGTTACAGAAGCGCCCAGCACCTTGCGGATGCCTATTTCCCGGGTACGTTGTTCCGCGGCATAAGTAATCAGCCCAAACACCCCTAAGGAAGCAATCAACACGGCCAGCACGGCAAAGGAAATAAAGATCTTGCCAGTGCGCTGTTCAGCCACATATAACCGGTTAAAATCATCATCCAGGAAAGAATATACAAAAGGCTGTCCGGTCATGCCCTCCTGTGCCTCATATTTGCTTTTGATCTGTGCAATCACCTGCTGAATATTGGCGGTGCGCACCCGGAATATCATTTTACGACGATATTCACCCAGACGGAACACCAGGGGCGGTATTTTATTTTTTAAAGATCCGGTATTGAAATCTTTCACAATACCAATCAGCTTTATCTGTGCCTTACCATTGTTATTATCATACAGGTACTTATCATTTACATCTGTAAAGCCCATCAATTTTGCAGCGGTTTCATTTAACAGGAACGCAGTAGTATCAGAAGGCATGTCTGGCGAGAAGTTCCTGCCGGCAGCCATCTGCATACCCATAGTAGGAATGTAATCCGCATCCACATACCAGTCATTTATACCCATTACCTGTCCGTTACTACTTCCGGCATCCCTGGAATAGATACTGGTATTTATTGCAACATCAGTAGGCAGCGAAGCCGTCATCGTACCTGCTTCCACCCCTGGAATCGTCAGTACTTCCTGCCGGAAACTTTTGGCATGTGTCCATAGCGCAGCCGTATTTCCCAATACMAGCATTTGCTCTTTATTATATCCCAGTTTCTTATTGCGGATAAAATCTAACTGGTTTTTGATGACCAGCGTACCCACTATCAGTAAAATAGCAGCGGTAAACTGAAATACCACCAGACTATTTCTTAACCAACTCGCTTTAAAACCACCCGACAGCTTACCTTTCAACACCTTCATCGGTTCAAAACCAGACAGGAAAAATGCAGGATAGCTACCCGCCAGCAAACCTATTGCTGCAGCCGTCACTACTAAAAAAGGAATCATCCAGATCAGATATGTTGTCTTCAACATCATATGCTTGTCTGATAACTGATTCAGGAATGGCAACAGCAATATGGCAATAGCAACGGCGAGTAATAAGGCAAAAAAACTAGTCAGTGTGGATTCCGTCAGGAATTGAAAAATCAGTGATGACCGCTGGGAACCCAGTACCTTCCTCACCCCTACCTCTTTTGAACGTCCGGCAGAACGGGCCGTAGAGAGGTTCATAAAATTCACACAGGCTATCAGCAAAATGATGATAGCTACTGCGATAAAAATATATACATATTGAATATTCCCGGAAGGCTCTACCTCGCTGGACAAAGGAGAATGCAAATGAATTTTGGAAAGAGGTAACGCCACATATCCAAAATGTCCGCCGTTCTTTTCAATATCCGCAATAGTACCACCCGTCATTTTTTTCAGAGAACTCTCCATATATTTTTGAGTAGCTCCCTTCAGATACCCTTCCAGTTGTCCACAGCTCCCTCCCGGCCGCATCAGTATATAGGTGGTATAGTTATCTGCCATCCACTGCGCACTGCGACTGTCCTCCAGTTCTGACATAGCACGGATAAAATCAAAGTGCAGATGCGACTGGTCAGGCACATCTTTTATCACCCCGGTTACCTGGTAGGTATTGACGTTATCTGTCAACAAAGTTTTTCCTAATACATCAGTGCTGTTAAAATATTTAAGTGCCATGCGTTCAGAAATCACAATAGAATGTGGTTGCGTTAACGCGGTTTTAGGATCACCCGCAATCATAGGCAGGGTAAATACATCAAACAACGAAGAATCTGCAAAACTGGCGTTATTTTCTAACAGCGTGGAAGTCCCCTTTCTCACCATTATACTACCTTGCTGAAAAAAACGTACATAATTCTCCACCTGTGGATAGTCCTGCATTAATACCGGTCCCAGCTGACTAGGTGAATATCTTTCCTTAAAGGCATTGCCATTCACAAAGAAATCTGCATCCACACGAAAAATGCGATTAGCCTTCTCATTAAATTTATCGTAACTCAATTCATCTGTTACAAATAAGGTGATCAGCAAACAGGTAGCCATGCCTATAGCCAACCCGAAAATAGTAATCGCTGAAAACCCTTTGTTTCTCCATAAATTACGTAATGCTATCCTGAAATAATTTTTAAACATAGTGCGAATTATAGAAGTTCCTTGTATAGACACATCAATTGAAGGTTGGTTGCTCCAAATAAATGCCGGAAAGGAAGTCTTTTGATTACCAACACTTTACAATAATTCCGCACCGGGCGAATGCCCGTAAACAGCACATAATATGTCCGATTCCGAACAACCACTATCTGTTGATGGGCCTTGCTCTTAATGCAGTCCAGGTATCATCTATAGACACACTCGTTACGGCCTCCAACCCTACTGCCTCAAAAGCTGTCCATACCGTTTCCCGCTTAATATCGCTTTTAATACTGCCGCTGCCTTTAGGATAACAGGCCCAGAAAATACAATCCGGTTTACCCGATGCCACATGCACCTTCACCAGTTTCTCCAACTCAGATTGTGTAAGCGCAAATACCTGTACAAAATCATAAGCACCTTTATTTTTAGCTGCAGGTTTCGTATCGTAACTGACATCACCTATGAGCGTGATATATTCAGAAGGGGCATTGATGATTAAAGCACTGGCGGCTTTATGGAAGTATAGCTTTTTTAGTACGGCGGATTCGGGCATTTGCTTTTTGTTATAAAAATAAAAAAGAACGACAAGATTCCTGTCGTTCTTTTTTACAAGTTGATAATGAACTTTACAAAAACATCCCACCTGAAGCCTCAATACGCTGCGCTGTAATCCAACGCGCTTCTTCTGTACACAGAAAAGCTACTACCCCGCCAATATCATCCGGCACACCGGTACGTCCCAGCGCTGTTTGAGCAGAGATATGTGCAATGGCCTGTGGCGCATGATCAAATACGGCTTTGGTAAAATCTGTTTCAATAATACCTGGAGCCACTACATTGGCAGTAATGCCACGTACACCCACTTCCTTCGCCAGGTACCTGGTGAATACTTCTATAGCGCCCTTCATGGAAGCATAAGCTGCATAACCGGGAGTTACAAAACGGGCCAGTCCGGTAGAAAGATTAATGATACGACCATTGTCGGCGATGAAAGGCAACGCCTTCTGTGTAAGGAAGTATACGCCTTTTAAATGCACGTGATACAATTCATCAAAGTCTGCTTCTGTTGTTTGTGGAATCAGGGATCCACGATCAATGCCGGCATTGTTTACCAGGAAATCAAAGGTACCGCTGCCGGTTGCTGTCTGCAAATGAGTGGATACGGTATCGAAAAAAGCATCGAATGCTTTTGTATCGGCGGTATCCAGCTGGAAAGCCGCTGCTTTTTGTCCCAGTGCCTGTATCTCCCCTACTACTTTGTCGGCTTCTGTCTGGTTGCTTTTATAAGTGATAATGATATCGTGTCCGTTTTTAGCAAGATGTAAAGACATATTCCTGCCTAAACCACGACTACCGCCCGTTACCAGGGCAATTTTATTTTTCGCTGCCATTTTTGTTATCTTTTTTTGATAGCACAAATTTCAGGTAATCTTTTGGAGTGGTTGTGGTGATAGCTTAAGTATTTTAAAACGAAACCGACCATTCTATGCAGGGTATTGCGCATAAAATGGCCGGCTATTATTAGTGGCGATATTAATCGTTTAGCAGCATCTCCAGCTGCTGCTTCAGTTTCTCTTCTACTTCTGGTCCTTCAAATCCTATGTTGGTGAAAATGATGTTACCGTCTTTGTTGATGAGATAGGAAGCAGGAATAATATTAAAGCGGAACTTATCTCCTATGGCTGGATCTGTATTATAATACACCGGGAAAGTATATTTCTTGTTTCCGCTCCAGCCTTGTGCATCGGCCAGGGTATTTTTAGCGCCACTGTTAGTGATCATAAATACCACATCCGGATGTTGTTTGTATTGATCATATAATTTTTGCAGATAAGGCATTTCCTGCATACAGGGGATGCACCAGGTAGCCCAGAAATCAATCAGGATGACCTTACCTTTCAACGATGCCGCGGATACTGGTTGTCCTTTCATATCCACAAACGTATTCAGGAGTGGCGCAGGTTTGTTCATCCGTTGTTTTTTCACTTTGGCTATCAGCATCTTTTTCCGGAACACCTCCAGCTGTGCCAGTTTGGTGGCATTATTGGTATGCTGATAAAAAGCGGCAGCGTTATCCAGTGTTTCTTTGCCGGCATATTCATCTATTGCCTGTTCCATGTATTTATCTGCTGCTGCGAGATGTCCCTGTTTCATGGCGATCAGTCCCAGTATAGATAATAAATGCCCGCTGCCTTTATGAATCGTTGCCTGTCGCGTACTATCATCTACTGCAGGATAGATATAACCTGTTTCAGGGAAATAACGGATCACACCTACCGGGTAACTACCTGCACTATCCAGTGCACGTTGTGCGTAGCCGCGGGCACTATCCAACGCCAGACTGTTGTCAAGCAATGTTTGCGCGATCTCCTGCCAGGTGAGCAACTTATAAGGGTTCTCCTTTTCGTTGGTCATAAAACGGGCGTGATACAATACTTTGTTGCTATCCTTTTTTACGCTGTAATATTTAAACAGTACGTCATGCATGCCGGTAAAAGATTCGCTGTTCGCTGCTGTTTCCTTTTTCAGTTCATTTTCAAAAAAGGTGATCTGCCGTGCCGTATCTTTTCCTTTTGCTACTTCTTCTGTCATTAGCTCCCTGCCTACTGCCGAGGCGGGATAGCGTTCACGGATAACTTTCCGGATAGAGTCCAGCCGGGTGTTTTCACCAATGATCAGGTAGCCCATGGTCACCTTGTTAATGTTGCCTCTGTCAGTAGGCGCTGCATTAAATTTATCAGCAATCACCTGATGCGCCTGCGTTCTGAATTGTTCTTTTTCCTTAGCAGTAGCAGCCTTATTGATTTGATACGTCAGCAGCCGCAATTTTGCTTCGTAGTTATCCGGATAATGTGACAGCTCTTCTTTATAAAGTGCGGCTTGTTTATCCGCCAGCAAAGGAGATTTCCCCATTTGCGCGCTCATGCTATATCCTTTATAGAGCGATACATCTTTTACCGGCATTTTATTTTTAAAGACAGTGATTTCATAGTGCCGGTCTTTTGCTGGTTTGTCAATCGCCTCTCCGCTTTCCAGGTAAAAGGTGGCGAACGTGCTATAGTCAGCCAGCACAAAGGAGGTCGTCCATTTATTGCCGTTGCGCTGCATGTTCATTCTCCACGCCTGGTTGTAAAAATTGGAATAGGAAAATACCACAGTTACCGGGCTATCAGCAGGCGGGATGGTCGCTCCCGGCGCCGATGGATCGTAAGTAATAGTGACAGTCTGACCGCGTTCCGGATACTCCGGTGTGATCACCACCCGTTGTTGTGCATACGTTTCACTAACGGCGAGTACCGCCAGTAAATGTAGCAGGATTAAATGTTTCATACGAACGATGGTTATTTGTACCCTTCATTCTGGGTAAGGTTAACATTAGTTCTGATAGCATCAGAAGGAATCGGGTACAGCGTATCGGTAGACTGCCAGTTAGCGCCTTTGAGAGGCCCCAGTACGGCGTCTGATCGTTTGGTACGTTTCAGGTCAAACCAGCGATGGCCCCACTCTGCAAACAATTCCACTTTGCGTTCCTGCTCTACCGCCAGCAGTAATGCAGGCTGTGTCAGGGAGGTAGACAGATCAGGCAATCCCGCACGTTTGCGGATTGCATCCAGGTCATCACGTCCGTCGGACAATTTGCCCTGTTGTATACGGGCTTCAGCACGAATGAGGTATTGTTCTGCAATGCGCATCACCATGGAATACTCCGTTATAGCACCAACTGTTCCCAGTCTTACTTTATACTTATATGGGAAGTAATACGTTGCTCCGGCAGTAGTTTTTCTGAACCCTGTCCAGTTAGCAAGCCGAAGATCATTCGGTTCAAATTTCCGGATCAGCTGTATGGTGTCCAGTCTGAATAAAGCGGAGGCAGTAGGTGTGCCGGGAGTAGACGTGAAACCTTCCCAGGTATTGCGGCCACCAGTCACATTTACCGGCTGTAATTGCCAGATTGCTTCCTGGCTGTTGGCGAGGAATACAGTATTCAAATCTTTCAACAGGGAATAGCGACTGTCGCTGATCACCAATGTGGCGGTAGCTTCTGCCAGCGCCCATTGCTGATTATACAGATAAGTTCTGGCCAGCAAAGCATTGGCTGCCGCTTTATTGGGACGCAACCGCAAACCAGTGGGGTAATCATCTCCCATGAGTTCCACGGCCTGTTTCAGGTTGGCGATGATCATATTGTATATTTCTGCGCGCGGTGCACGCGGCTTTACGCCATTGACTTTATAATCTGTACTGGTAATCATAGGCACATCTCCATACATATTTACCAGGTAAAAATACAGGAAGGAACGGGTGAAGTAAGCCTCTCCCAATAATTGATTTTTCACAGAGGCAGTTAAACCGGTGGCAGTGGAAAGCCCTTCTATACAGGCATTCGTCTGATAAATGTAAGCATATACTGCTGCAAACATCCGTTGTGGAAAAGTGCTGCTGGGCAACAACCTGTTTTCGCGGAATACATCATAGTCTGCATACCCGGTATAGTAGTACATTTCATCTGCCTGCATCGCCGACAGATAACTCACCAGTACATTGGCAAACTGGTAATTGAGGGCATTCATGTCGCTGTACAAACCAGTGACTGCTGCCGTTGCCGTTTTATCATCTGTAAAAACAAGACCTGATACCAGCTCATTCTTTGGTAAAGGCGTTTCTACGTATTTGTTGCAGGCACTGGCACTCAGCATCATCAGGCCAGCTAAAAATATATGAATACGTTTCATGTTAAATCTTTTATTATCTGCTGAACAGGAAATTTCATTATAAACCAAACTGTAATCCTATCACATAGGATTTTACCGGAGGCATTTTCATGCCCTGCGTTTCTGGATCCAAACCATTATAGTTAGTGAAGGTGAGCAGGTTTTGCGCCAAAGCATATACACTCACATTATTCATCTTCCATTTCTTTGTATACTTCGATAAATCATATCGAAGGGAAATATTTTTAAGGCGGATGTAAGATGCGTCCCCCCAATTGGCGGAGGAGAGCGCATAATTTCTGAAATCTGCGGTCCCGCCACTGGCACTGGCGCCCGGCACGTTAGTCACATCACCTTTATTCTTCCAGCGATCCAGTGCGCTGATATCCTGGTTCGCAAACGTACCTATACCTGCTTTGCCATAGCCATAGTTAATACCTGGCCCTTCCTGTTTTACAAACTGCAAGAAAAAATCAAAGCTGATACCTTTCCAGGTAAACGAGTTCTGTAAACCACCGTAAAACCTTGGATCCGTATTACCCAGAGTAACATAGTCATCATTTTCGGCAGGTGTACTGGCGCCGCTGTTGCTGAAGAACAGAGGTTTGCCGGTTTGTGGATCTATACCCACGAATTTATATCCTCTTACAACAGTCAACGGCTCTCCTATCACATAGGTGTTTTTATAAGCAGAAGCTTCAAAATCGGGGTATTCCTTCAGTTTATTTTTAGGGATTGATATATTGAACGATGTTTTCCAGGTAAAGTCCTGCTTTGAAATATTGGTGCTGCTTACTTCAAACTCCCAGCCCTGGTTTACCACGCTGGCGGGCAGGTTAGCCGTAATGGAAGAAAAGCCTACCTGGGGTGACAGTTGCAAATCCACCAGTTGGTTATCGGAAATATTGTAGTAGTAGTTGGTATTAAAAAAGATACGATCCTTCAGGAAGCCCAACTCCAGGCCGATCTCTCTTTTATGACTTTCTTCCCAACGGAATAATCCATTCGCCAAACGGGAAGGTACCAGGCCGGGTACGCCGTTATAAGGGTAAGAGGTAGATGACCAGCTATCCAGGTATTGATAATCCCCTACCTTGTCGTTGCCGGAGTTACCAATACTTCCCCTGATTTTACCAAAGCTCAGGAAGCTGTTGTCTTTCAGGAAATCTTCCTTGCTGAATATCCAGGCGGCGCCAATGGCGCCGAAATTGCCAAACCGCTTGTCTGGTGCAAAACGCGTAGAACCATCGCGACGGAAGGAAGCATTTACAATATATTTTCCGTCCCAGTTGTAATTAAGCCGGCCGAAAAATGATGCATAGCGATAAAAAGAATACACAGAGGGACGTGGGGTTATCTGGCTCGCGGCATTCTGATCTTCCAGCAACGCGTCGCTGGAAAAGCCACTTGCTGTTACCGACTGTCCCTGCGTGAGACTTTGCTGCCAGCTACCACCCAGTAATACCTGCAGGTCGCCCTTTGCAATTTTCTTTGTATAGTCAGCCTGTGGCTCTATGATATAAGATCCAAAGCTGGAAGAGCCAAAAAGTGATTGACTTCCGGTAGTTGTTATCGGGTTAAAGCTGGCATCAGGCATGGTCTGCGTCTGCTTCATGTCTGTACGGGTATATCCCAGGTTGGCTTTAATGTTCAGACCAGGCAGCAGGGTATACCTGATGACACTATTTGTTGCCAGGTTATTCGTACGGATCTCTGATTTTCGCAACAAAAAAGCGGCGGGATTTTGCAGCATATCAAACCAATACAGCTTACCGGTAGAGTCATACAACGGCATATTAGGCGCCAGGTTATAAAACATAGTCAGATCGGTAGGCAACGTATTATCACGACTGCTGGTATAATTTACAGAAGCACTGATATTAAACTTACCGTTTGTGCTGCTATGGTTCAGATTTATATGACCGGCTCCGCGCTGAAAGCCCAAACGATCTGCCATCACACTTGATTCTTTATGGTAAGTACCACTCAAGAAAAACTGTGTTTGTTCGCTGCCACCGGAGATAGATCCCTGTGCTTCTGTAGTATGTGCGGTATTACCCATATAGAACTTTTGCCAGTCAGTTGTTTTTTGCTGATCCCAGCGTGTCAGATCAGGTGCATTCTCTTCATCATATGGTTTATTGTCATTTTTATACGCTTCTTTACGCATAGTAATGTACTCCGGCGTACTCAGCATCTTCATGGTATTTACCACCTTCTGCGCGCCCGTATATACGTTGAAGTTAGTTTGTGTTTTTCCACTCTTCCCTTTTTTGGTTTTGATCAGTATCACACCGTTAGCCCCCCTGGAGCCGTAGATAGAAGTAGCATCTGCATCTTTCAGAATAGAGATACTTTCAATATCAGCGGGATTAATAGCAGCCAGCGGACTTTGCTCGCCATTGGCAGCAGTAAACTGATTGAGCGGTTCTGAATAAAAGGGTACATCATCAATTACATATAATGGATCATTGGGACTGAGGATAGAACTCTGGCCTCTTATGGTCACCTTAAAATTGGAACCGGATAAACCACTGGAGGAGTTAATAATTACACCAGACGCCCGTCCCTGCATTGCACCTAATGCATCCAGCACCGGCTGCGAGGCAATATCAGCCGATTTAATAGTGGCTACTGATCCAGTGTTATTACGTTTACTGGTAGTACCATAACCCACGATCACCATTTCATCCAGACTGCTGGGTTGTGGTTTCAGGTATAATTGCAGTGGACCGAAGTTCCCAACGTGGAAGGTCTGGGACTCAAAACCAACATAAGATACCACCAATTCATCACCCGGACCTGCTGCAAGAGAGAAGTGTCCTTTGTCATCGGTAATGGTACCAATATTAGTTCCCTTCACCTTCACGGTTACTCCGATCAGCAGGTTACCTGCAGCATCTTTCACTACACCGGTCAACGGCTGTTGTGCAACTCCCGGAACAAGATTAGTATAGTTTGATCCCGCCGGTAATGCTTTCTTCTTAATAAAAATTGTTTTGTCCTTAATCGTATAATCCAGTGATTGTCCCTTGAAGATTTCCGCGAGGAAGTCTGCCAGCGGCTTGTTCTCCGCCTTAATGGTCAATGGTTTCACTGTACGTAACAGATCCCTGTCGTAAAAGAACAGGTAGCCGGTTTGTTGTTTTATCGAAGAAAAAACCTCCTCTATAGGAGCATTTTTCACCGATACAGATACTGTTTGCGCAAAAGCACCCGCAGATACTTTTAAGGTCGCCACAATCATGAGAAAGATCGTTAATCTCATAGTAAGTGCAATTTTGGTTGCGGAAAGTCCAGGCATAGAAAGGACTTTACCATGATAAGTCAATTGCATAAATTTGCATTTGTTAGGATGGATAATCAGTATTCAAGTATGTACAAGCTTAGTGCGGTCATCATCCGGACATTTCCCCGGAGGTGGGTCCAATCACCTCCGGTTTTTTTTATTGTCCGGACAACCGCCTTATAATCTCTAAAGTTGGTCGTGCATAATATTCAGTTGACGATAGCTAAAAATTAAACTGGCTGTTACCTATGGTTCCACGATGATACTGCGGCCCTGCAGGCGGAAATGGATACCGATATTTTCCAATCCGTCCAATACATCAGACAGTGGCAGGTTACGTTGAATTTCTCCCTGAAATCTACGGGCGGGAATAGTACCTGCATAAACAATTGTTACATCATACCATCTGGCCAGTTGACGCATCACGGTGGGTATATCTGCGTCACGGAAATAAAACTCATCCTTTTTCCAGGCCAGGATGGCGGCAGTATCTGACTTTGCTATTATATTGATATCGCCAGGGTCATTTACCAATGCCTGCTGGCCGGGTAATAATACCCTTGATCTATTACGGGAGTTTACTTTTACGGCACCTTGTATAAGGGTCGTTTTAATGCCCGGTTCATCTGTATAGGCATTGATATTAAAGCTGGTTCCTAGTACTTCTATATTGGTAAGCGGGCCTACTTTTACATTAAACGGCATTTTTTCCTTTGCCGCCACTTCAAAATAAACTTCTCCTTTTATCTCCACTTCTCTTTTCCCTTGCTGAAAAGCAGTAGGATAGGTGATGGAAGAAGCAGCATTCAACCAAACCCTGGTGCCATCCGGCAGCGTAAGCCGAAATTGACCGCCTCTGGGTGTGGTGAGGGTATTGATGGTAGTTTGAGCGGAATAGTCCTGCGTATTATACTGCAACTGACCATTGTTCAAATGAATAAGCGCCCCCTGTTGTTGAATCACCTGGTTGCCGTTACTATCCAATGGAATCACTGAACCATCTGCCAGTGTTAACATGGCTTTACTGGATCCCGGCAATATCCGGGCAGCCGGTACTGATACGGCGGCTACCCGTGGTGCCGGAGCGGAAGGACGGAATAAATAAATGCCTGCACCCAATAGCAGCAACACCGCTGCGGCAGCACTCCACCAGCGGTACATGTTGCGTACCCGCCCCTTGTCTACTACCGGAAAATGTTGTGCACTAAAGGCGGCCCAACCGACGGCAGTATCAAATTTCTCATACTGCGCCAGCTTATCACGAAGGATCACCGGATCCGTTAGCTGTTCAAAAAAAAGACGATTTTCTGCTGACGCGGCTACCCATACCTGCAGTTCTTCCTGCTCTGTAGTGGTTAATATGCCCTGCTGATACCGGTATATCAGGTAAGCCATTCGTTGTAATACCGGGTTGGTTTCACTGTTTTGTTCTGCTGCCACTTCGTCCTTTTAATATAGAAACAATGAAATTTTCATTTCGATTAAAGAAATCAGAAAAAAAATTTCTCCCTTAAAACAAATGATTAATAATTATAATAATGTTTGATCAGGGTGATATAAACCCCTAACAATGGTAATATGTTCTTTTTTATCAGGCTGCTTCTGATGAGTTTAAGCGCCCGTAGCTTCTGTGCCCTGACAGTATTGTAGGAGATCTGTAAGKTTGTGGCAATATCCTCGTTCTTGCGTCCTTCGAGGTAGCTCATTTTGAAAATCCGCCTGCATTGGGTCGGAAGGTGTTCTATTTCCTCGTATAACTGCTGTATAATTTCTGTTTCCGTGAGTACGGCATCAAAACCACTCATCTCATCTGTTACCTGCTCTTCCTGTAAATAAGAAAATTCCTTTTCTTTTATAGATAACCGCTCCCGGCTCTTCAGAAAATTGAGACAAGCATTTTTGGTGGCAATAAAAAGAAAGGCTTTTATATTGGTGGCAGATTTAAAATCGCCCCGTTTATCCCAGAGCTTTGAAAAGGTTTCCTGCACGAGGTCCTCTGCCTCCTGTTCACTATCAACAATAGTAAAGGCAAAATAACATAGCGCTCTGTAATGCTGGTTAAATATATATTGGAAAGCAGATTGGTCTCCACCAGCGAACTTTTGCAGTAAAATATGCTCCTTGTTTGAATACTCGGCTATCATCCCTGGAACCTCCTCTCCTGACAATATAAGTGATTATTTATCGCTCTCAAAATACCGATAAAAGCTGATTTATTTATAGTTATTGGGAAAATAGATGGGACGATTCAGCTGATAACCGTTGATAACGTTTACTCCTCAATGGAGTCAACATCGTTTTAATAAACAGTCGCGCAACAACCAAGAATTTTTTTAGTGAATCATMATAGTACAGGATATTATCTCGCTAAAATATAAAATAAATCACTTCTCCGAAATACGGTACACACAACGGCGTTGGCCGCCGGGTATATGCTCTATCCGTTCTATCGCAGCATTTTTTCCGAGCACTGCTCCAAACACATCCTGTTCCATCTGGCAAAAATAACTGCAACATTTGGCCGCCGCCTGGATAGGACAATGATTCTCTATCAACAGGAAACTATCTCCTTCTTTTTTGAACTCCGCCATGTAACCTTCCCGCTTGCGGAGATCCGCCAGTTGAAGCACCTTACTTTCCAGGTCTTTACAATCTTTCAGTTCTTCCTGGTATTTCTCCTGTGTACTTTGTGCGGTAGCATCCAGTACTTTGCCCATGTTTTCGGGCGATAATGTTTTACTCATATTACAGAGCAGCTTCAGCGCCAGGTCCTGGTGGCGGTCCGGAAAACGGGCATTCCCTGCGTCAGTTAAAGACCAGATCTGTTTTGGTCTTCCTCTTCCCTTCGATTCTGTAGTAGCTTCTACCAATCCTTCATTTGCCAGTTTGAGTAGTTGAAAACGCGCTCCCTCCATGGTTACCTTCAACTCTTCGGCTAGTGCGCACAAAGGTTGTGGTCCCCTGGTTTTGAGTATCCATATCGCCCGCTCATTGTCAGCAAAATTATTATTCATAATAAACAAAGTGTTTATTTGGTTTATTCAGCAAAGATACTATCTTTGTCCCATAACTAAAACGAATAGTTGCGATCCCGCAATACCGGCACTGCCGCGCGTATACCGTGTGCAGCACAGGTGTATGCGGCGATTCAAAACTACTGCTCCGTCATATCAACCGGCAGGGCCCTCCGGCTGATATTATTAAACATATACGAATCAACAGCTAAGGCTATGGCAGCCTCGTTGCTTTCAGCAGCAGGCCCCCGCATGTACTTACTTTAAACATAAACATCCATTACAATGAAAATAGCAATAATAATTGGCAGTATCCGTCAGGGAAGACAATCTCAGAAGATCGCCCATTACCTGCAACATAAATTACAGGCAAATGGAAGCACTATTGATCTGATAGACCTTGCAGAAACGCCCCTGCCCATGCTGGAAGAGCGTGTGGGCAAGCATCCGCAACTGCCGGCAGCAGTACAGGATTTAAGTAACCGCCTCCATACAGCAGATGCGGTGATCCTGGTTACACCAGAATATCATGGTAGCTTTTCCGGTGTATTAAAAAATGCACTCGACTATTTTTACGGCGAATTTTCGAAGAAAGTAATCGGAATTGTGACTGTCAGCGCCGGCAAATTCGGAGGCATTAATGCCGCTACGCAGCTACAACAAGTGATCCTCAGCTTAGGCGCCTTCCCACTTCCCACCAAATTACTGGTGCCGGAAGTATATGGCGCATTCAATGACGCACAGGAATTAACCAATGAATTTACACTCAGATCGGCACAAAAATTCATGGATGAATTTCAATGGTTTGCAAGCGCCATCTGCGAAAAGAAACAACAGGCTACACTTAGTATATAAACACATCCCGGATACAGCGGAGAATACGGGCATTCTTCGCTGTATCCGGTTTTTAACTATTAGTTTTTAAGCCATAGCTTTTAGTTAAACCATGATATTCTCCGCTGCATTGCCTAACAGCTAATGGCTAACAGCTAAAAGCTAAAAAAACATGCTATCTTGCCCCCTATTATACAATATTTACAGGAAGTATTCGTCTTCAAAATGGAAATCCTGTTTTTAGCTGCAAAACATATCTGGTAAGATGAAACAAGAAGCTGGTACTAAAAAGAAAGAAGCCGGCATATTCAGTCTGCTGCAACCATATATGGGAATGGTTGTTTTGCTGATACTGTTTACGCTGTTGAGCAATGGCCTCAACTTATGGCTACCCAAAATTATCGGAAACGGCATCGATGCATATGAGCATGGTACCTTTCAGCTCAATCCGTTACTGATAAAATTCCTGGTGGCTATCGTCATCATCCTGGTGTTTACTTATCTTCAGAATATCATACAAACATATGTGTCTGAAAAAGTAGCCCGGAACCTCCGCACCCAAATTTCAGATAAAATATCCGGCCAGAGTTATGCCTGGATAGAACAGGCCAACCCTTCCCGGTTGCTGACCAACCTGATTGCAGATGTGGATTCCATCAAATTATTTGTATCCCAGGCGATCGTTTCCCTGGTATCTTCCCTGTTCATTATTATTGGTGCCAGTATATTACTGCTCACCATCAACTGGAAACTTGCCCTGGCCGTAATTGCCACCCTCCCCGTTATCGGTATTACCTTCTTCCTGGTATTGCGTAAAGTAAGGGCTTTGTTTATCAAAAGCAGGGAAGTAATGGACTGGCTCAATAAGGTTATCAACGAAAGTATCCTCGGCGCAGCACTCATCAGGGTTATTAATTCCCAGCAACTGGAATATGAAAAATTCCTCGATGCCAATGGTAAAGCCATGAACTTTGGCCTTTCTATCATACGGATGTTTGCAGGCCTGATCCCGGTGATCACTTTCTCTGCCGGCATAGCCGGACTCTTAATCCTCGCACTCGGCGGACATTTCGTTATCACTGATACCATGAGTCTCGGCGACTTCGCTGCGTTCAACAGCTACCTCGCCCTACTGATCTTTCCTATACTGGTGATCGGCTTTATGAGCAATATTATCGCCCAGGCCACTGCTTCCTACCAAAGGATCAGCGCCGTCATCAATATGCCGGATATTATGCCCGGTGGTACCATTAATACTCCTGTTAAGGGAGACATTGAGTTCAGGGATATCACTGTGAACTACGGTCAGAAACCAGTGCTTAAAAACATCTCCTTCTCCGTAAAAGCCGGATCAAAAGTAGCGGTGATAGGTCCTACTGCTGCAGGTAAAACCCAGTTGCTGTATTTGCTTACCGGCCTCATAAAACCATCTTCCGGCACCGTGCTGATAGATGGCCGTCCGGTATCTGATTATAATTCCGAATCCTTTCACAGCCAGATTGGCTTTGTATTCCAGGACAGCATCATTTTCAATATGAGCATCCGGGAAAACATTGCCTTCAATGACAGTGTCACTGATGCATCCCTGGAAAAAGCATTATACACATCTGAACTCAAAGAGTTCACAGAAGCGTTGCCTGAAAAACTGAACACCATCGTGTCAGAAAGAGGCTCCAGTCTTTCCGGCGGACAAAAACAACGCATCATGCTGGCACGCGCACTGGCCATCAACCCAAAGATCCTGCTGCTGGATGATTTCACCGCCCGTGTAGATACCAATACGGAAAAGAAAATACTGGCCAACGTTCAGACAGAATATCCTGGCATGACGCTCCTGTCGGTGACACAGAAAATTTCTTCTGTAACACATTACGACCAGATCATCCTGCTCATGCAGGGCGAAATTATTGCCAGTGGTACACACGATGAACTGATCAATTCCAGTCCTGAGTACATCCAGATCTTTAATTCCCAACAAAGTACCAGCAACTATGAATTACAATCTTAATAAATATACCGGGAAGGAGCATAAAACATCCAACTACGCTGCATTCAAAAATCTGCTGCAGCTGATTTCCCATGAGAAAAAAAATCTGATCATCGCGTTGTCAGCTATCCTGCTGAACTCTACGCTCAACCTGCTGGGACCTTTTTTAATTGGTTACACGATCGATCATTATGTGCAGCATAAACAATATCACGGCGTACTGGTGTTCTCCGGTATATTACTGTGTATGTACCTGGTAGCCTTATTTACCAGCTTCTTTCAAACAAAACTGATGGGAGGTGTAGGACAACGTACCCTGTTCACACTCCGTAATTCCATCTTCAGTAAAATACAACAACTACCGGTTGCCTTTTTTAATCAGAATAAAGCAGGAGACCTTATTTCCCGTGTCAACAACGACACCGATAAACTCAACCAGTTTTTTTCACAATCACTGATGCAGTTTGTGGGTAACATTGTCACGATGATTGKCTCCGGTATCTTTTTGCTGGTGATCAATTACAAAATAGGCATCGCTGCGCTCGCACCCGCTTTGCTCATCCTCATCTTCACGAGGATATTATCACCCTGGATCAAAAGAAAAAATGCTGCCAACCTGAAAACAGTGGGTGGTATGAGTGCAGAAATTCAGGAAAGCCTCAGTAACTTTAAAGTAATCGTTGCCTTTAACCGCCGCGACTATTTCAGAAAACGCTTCAACGAAGCCAACGATAAGAATTACGAAACTGCTATTGGCGCTGGTTTAGCTAATAACGTATTTCTCCCATTCTATGCCATGTGTGCCAGTATCGCACAACTGCTGGTACTAACTGGTGGTATTTACCTGATTACACAAGGAGAATTCAGTATAGGCTTATTGGTGAGTTACCTCGCATATGCTAACTACTTTTATAATCCATTAAGACAACTCGCCACACTCTGGGCCAACTTCCAGGTGGCGATGGCAGGATGGGACCGGATTTCTGAAATACTGGCGCTGGAAACAGACCTGGTCACCGTACCTGCAGTAACTACCAATACATCCAACGCACCATTACTGGAGTTCAGAAATGTACATTTCGGTTACCCGGAAGGCAGAGAAATATTACACAATATCAGTCTCTCCCTGGAACAAGGTAAAACCTATGCTTTAGTAGGACCAACCGGTGGCGGTAAAACGACCACCGCTTCTCTCATTGCACGTTTATACGATCCTACGCAAGGCACTGTACTGTTGAATGGAAAAGATATCCGCGGCTATGATGCAGATGAGCGCTCTCAGAAAATTGGTTTCATTTTACAGGAACCATTCCTGTTTACCGGTACGGTAAAAGAAAATATATTATACGGCAATCCACTGTATAAAGATTATACCAATGACCAGCTGACAGAAGTGATCAAAGAAGCCAACCTGGAAAAACTGCTGGCTATCTTCGAAGAAGGCCTGGAATCAAAAGTAGTATCCGGTGGCGATGGAGTGAGCCTGGGACAGAAACAGCTGATTGCCTTTATGCGGGCCGTTCTCCGCAAACCAGACCTGTTAATACTCGATGAGGCCACTGCAAATATTGATACCGTTACGGAACAATTGCTGGGTGAAATACTGGAGAAATTACCGACATCTACTACGCGTGTAATTATTGCACACCGACTGAATACCATTGAAAATGCAGATGAAATATTTTTCGTTAATTCAGGAGAAGTAACCCGCGCTGGATCTCTTCAAAATGCGATGGAGAAATTATTGCATGGGGTAAGAGTAAGTTAGTGATACAACCATTAAGTAGGGTAACTATCCGTTAGTACCCGATTGATATATACATATTCCGGCAGCGATTGTAACTTTTGTAACAATGCAGCCGGAATTTTTGTTGGTCCTGATAGTGCACCGGCTACCTGCCCTGCTATGGAAGCGTTTGTATCCGTATCTCCACCAGCTGCAATGATCTCCTCAAACATATGCTGCATACCAACATGCTCCACCCTGGAAGCGGCAAACAAGGCCAACGGCACAGAATTCACTACATAGCCATTATTACCTAATACAGCCACTTCCTTTATTCCGACCTCACTTCCGAACTTCTGAATATCCATCATTCTATCTCGTAGACGCGTATCCGGTAGTTGCGGAATCAGGATATCAAAAAGTGTGGTTTCAGTGGTCCAGGTGCCAGCTATGGCAGCACGTATCGCCAACACTACAGCCAGCGCACCAGTATAAGCTTCTTCATTTTTATGTGTTATCCGACAGGCCTCTCTGATGTCCTCTCGCGAACGGCTACTCCAAAACGCAAAAGGCGCTACTCTCATAGCAGCACCATTTCCTGCACTATATTCTCCACTGCTCCCGGCATAACGCCAATGTATACCCGCAGATAGATCCTTCATTGCTTTTAATGTGCTGGCCCCGATACCTGCCATTCTGTTTGTTTTAAAATACTGCAGGAATTGTGCTGCCAGTGCGTCCGCATCACCTCCCTGCGATAATACCTCACAGGTAGCAAGCGTTAGCCAGGTATCATCGGTCAGCATCCAACGCGGAGCCTGAGGCTCGATCTTGCCCAGGTAAAAAGTCCGTTGATCACTTTTGGTGGCTACGTTTTCAAAACAACTACCCCACGCATCGCCAATAGCGCCACCCAAAATACAGCCTTCAAATCGCGCCCGCTTACTTAATTTCGCAACCATACTGTAAAATAGTAATATATCAGGAGAATAGTGCATGGCATGGACCCTCTCCACCGAACAGCTCCCCAATCCCGTTTTTTTTTATTATATTCACCACATGTCAAAATTCAAAGATGTAGTGGTAACACTATCAAAAAAGCATCCTCAAACAGCTGAACCGGTGCAGGCCGGGCATACGTTTGTTATCGGCGTATTAGGTAAAAAGTCTGCCTACTACGAAATAGCAACCGAGCAGTTAAACAACCTTCATAATGATGATTTGCAAAAAGCGTTGTTTCAACTACTTCACCCACAAACCCCGCACCACTAGTCAATCTATTTCCAACACAAACAAAAACCTGCGCAGATCGCAGGTTTTTTGTTGCCGGAAAAATTTTGTACTAACTGGTAAAGAATATACCTTTGGGCTAAAATAACCACAGCATGTCAGGCAGACCTAAAATATTCGATGATCAGGAAGTGATTGGCAAAGCAGCCGATCTCTTCTGGCGGCAAGGGTATGAAGCTACTTCTACGGAAGATCTCCTGGCGGAAATGGGCATCGGCAAAGGCAGCTTTTACCTGGCATTTAAAGGAGGCAAAAAAGAACTCTTTGAAAAAGCACTGGCACAACACAGCGAAAATGCCATTGCCCGGTTTAAAAAAGAACTGGACGAAACGGAAGACTCTATTGAATACATCCGGCAATTTTTCCGCAGGATTACAGAGAGCCCCAAAAAAATACACCAGCGGGGCTGCATCATGGGCAACGCCATCGCAGAATTATCTAACACCGAAATCCTGCTGATGAAAAAAGCAGTGCACCACCTGCAGGACCTGGAAGGTCTTTTCCTGAAAGCCTTGCTGCGTGGCAAAGAACAAGGCAAACTCACCTCAAAGCTGGAACCCCCACTGCTAGCCCGTTTATTACTCAATAACTGGAACGGACTAGGTATTACCCGGAGAATTTATCCGGATAACGAATCCCTCGCTGCCATCATAGAAACGCAATTGAAAATATTGGAATAGATCCTGATAAAGTTCAGCTCATCTGTTCTGCTAACAATGTAAACAGCAAACTAATTTCATTAATTATTTTGTACCATTTAGTACAAAACAAACAATCCTTTCATGGAAAAAACCGTACCACTCGCCAAAGCCACCGCTCTGCTATTTGCCGCCGCCAGCGGATGCGCTGTAGCTAATGTATACTATGCACAACCATTGCTCAACACCATGGGGCAAGACCTCCATATCAGATCAGGTGCAGTAGGTATTGTTGTCACCATCACGCAAACAGGCTATGCCCTGGGACTACTATTACTACTGCCCTTAGGCGACCTGTTTAACCGCCGCCGCCTGATCGTTACCCAACTGTTACTCGCAGTGGTGGCCTTATTGTTAGTCGCCTGGGCGCCTGCCCAGCCTCCCTTCTTTGCCGGCATCGCCGCCGTTGGATTACTGGCCGTTGTCACTCAAACACTGGTGGCCTATGCTGCTACGCTGGCGGCTCCTGCAGAACGTGGGCGTATCGTAGGACTCGTTACCAGCGGAGTGGTACTGGGCATTCTGCTCGCCCGCACCATCTCCGGCACTCTCGCTGATCTCGCCGGATGGAGAGCGGTATATGTCTTCTCCGCAGTCCTGATGCTACTCACAGCCATCGCACTATTCAGGGCGCTGCCCAAAAATGATCCCGATAAAGTAGCCGCTTCCTATCCCCAACTGCTGGCCTCCGTTTTCCGGCTTTTCTTCGAAGAACACATCCTCCGGGTCCGCGCCATGATCGCCATGTTCATCTTCGCTGCCTTCAGTGTGCTATGGACTTCCCTCGTGTTACCCCTCAGTGCTCCCCCCTATCAGTTCACGCATACCGTAGTGGGCATGTTTGGTCTGATAGGCGTAGCCGGCGCGCTGGGAGCCACCAGAGCCGGACATCTCGCCGATCGCGGCCTTGGACAATGGACCACAGGCGTAGCACTCACCCTGCTCCTCCTTTCCTGGATACCCGTTAGTTTCACCACACAATCCATCTGGGCACTCATTGCTGGCATTATCCTCCTCGATCTGGCTATACAGGCAGTACATGTCACCAATCAAAGTATGATCTACCAGATCCGCCCGGAATCACGCAACCGCCTCGTAGCAGGCTATATGCTCTTCTACTCCATTGGCAGCGGCATAGGTAGCATTGCAGCCACCACTACGTATGCCCATGCGGGGTGGACAGGTGTATGTATACTCGGTGCTGCCATCAGCGCCATGGGATTAATATTCTGGGCAATCACCCTCCCCCGCAGCAACAGGCATACAACACAACCCACCACCAACACTCATGAAACACACGCAGATCAACACGCTTAAAAACAATAACTTTGGGGTCCAGCAAATCATCTTCGTCATGCCACATATACCCATTTACCAGGTAGATGCTTTCACCGATGAACTGTTCCGCGGCAACYCGGCCGCAGTTTGCCAACTGGAAGCCTGGTTACCAACAGATATCCTGCAGAAAATAGCCGCTGAAAACTTTCTGCCGGAAACCGCATTCTTTATACCCTCTGCACAGTCCGGCCACTATGAACTCAGGTGGTTTACACCCGAAATAGAAATGGATCTCTGCGGACATGCGACCCTCGCCACAGCACATGTACTCTTTAATCACCTGGGCTGGGACATGCACCAGCTCACCTTTCATACACAAAGCGGCCCCTTGGCTGTGAGCAAAAATAAAGACCTGCTCACGCTCAACTTTCCGTCAAGACCCGCGACAACGGCTTCTCTCCCACCTGAAATACTCAAAGGCATGGGTGTATACCCTATGGAAGTACTCAAGGCAAGAGATTATATACTCGTGTATCATGACGAAGAAATTATCCGAAACCTGCAGCCAGACAAAGCCATACTGGACCAGATCAACCTCGACCCCGGTGGCATTATCATCACTGCCAAAGGAAAAGAAGTGGATTTTGTATCCCGCTTTTTTACTCCACAAGCCAGCATCTTTGAAGATCCGGTAACCGGATCCGCCCATTGCTCCCTCATACCTTTCTGGAGCGCACAACTAGACAAGAAGGAAATGGTCGCGTTACAGCTATCTGCCAGAAGAGGAAAATTATACTGTGTAGATGCCGGCGATCGCGTATATATTGGTGGCCACTGCAAGACTTACCTCGAAGGAAATATTTTTGTACCTTAAACAAATGAGATCACTCCTTATACCATTCTGCCTGCTCATCGGCATGGCCCAAAGCCGCACTGCTACTGCGCAAAGCTTACCGGTAGTAGATAATACTGTCACTACTTTCATGAAGCAGTATCATATTCCCGGCATGGCCATCGCCATTACACACCATGGTAAACTGGTATATGCGAAAGGCTACGGTTACGCAGATACGCTGCAACAAACCACTGCAACTACCAATAGTTTATTTCGTATTGCCAGCGTTTCGAAATGTATAACGGCTACGGCTATACTTACATTAGTGGATGCTAAAAAACTGTCGCTCGATGCGACTGTGTTTGGGAAGAAAGGCGTACTCGATACCATCTATGGTCAACCACCCTACCCGGAAAAGCTGCGGAAAATTACCGTCCGTCAACTGCTGCAACATACTGCCGGTGGCTGGACCAACAACGGCACAGATCCTATGTTCAGCCACCCTGCTATGTCGGAAGATGAACTGATTTCATGGACCATTACCCATCAACCACTGGAAAATACGCCCGGCTCTGTATACGCCTATTCCAATTTCGGTTACTGCATACTCGGCAGGATCATCGAAAAAGTATCCGGCATGCCTTATGATGCCTACGTAAAAAAAGCAGTGCTACAACCCTGCGGTATCACCACCATGCAGATAGGTGGCAACACCTTAGCGCAAAGAAAACCAAATGAAGTAGTGTACTACGGACAGCATGGCGAACAACCCTACATTTACAATATTACCCGCATGGATGCACATGGTGGCTGGATTGCTTCCGCTACTGATCTTGCCCGCCTGCTGGTACACGTAGATGGTTTCCGTACTCCGGCAGATATACTCACAGATACTGCGATCACTGCTATGAGCACTCCTTCCACCGCTAATCCCGGCTATGCCCTGGGATGGGCCGTGAATCCCTATCACAACTGGTGGCACTCCGGTTCACTCCCCGGCACTGCCAGCGAAATCATTCGCTCTCATCATGGATTTACCTGGGTAATGCTTTGCAACACCCGCACCGATAGCAGCTTTTTTAATGACCTCGATGGACTGCTCTGGGAAGCAGTGAATGATCCCAATACGCCCTGGCCTGCTGTGGATTTATTCACCGGTAAATAATCTATTTTTTCTTACGCCCCACCCATAACAGGGCATCTTCATACATTTTATTCTGCAGGGAATCGGTAAATATTTTATCGCCATGTCCCATATTAACATACAGCATATTGTATTTCTTATTGGTCCATACAACCGGGATATCACCGGAAGTCAACAGGTTCTTTTTTCCCAGCGGATAATTCGCAACATCTAGGGTGACCAATACTTTTACATCTTTACTCAACCGGGGGCTGGGATCCCATTGGTACCACTCATTAGCAGGACTAAGATAGTCAGCGGGTAAATGCCGTGTCACCGGGTGATTGGTAGGATCCACATGCAATTTTGCCGGTAATGGCGGCCAGTTGTTATTTACAAAAACGGCTCCGCCCAGGAAGTTTACAAACCAGGGCCACTGCGTATATTTATCGTTGTAGCCCGCCACATGAAATCCAATCCATCCACCGCCATGTTCCATATAGGTGCTGAAAGCAGCCCGCTGCTCCGGTGTGGTGGGGAAGAAATTTAACCACAGCACTACCTGGTACTTACTCAATACTGCTGCATTCATTTTAGACCAATCCGTAGTAGTATCAAACTGAAAATTTCTTTCCACCGCCAAACGTTTGAAATAAACCAGCGCATCATTTGCAAAATCAACATGGTCCGGCTCTACATGGAGATTATAAAAGGCAAGTACTTTAAAGGCAGGTGGCTTGTTAACAGCTGCTGCTGCGAAGCTGATATGTAACAACAGGCATAATAACAATGGGCTTTTCTTCATCATAATTGTGTATTTGTGTTTAATTAATAGCGGGTATCTTTTACATACTACGTGGGAACAAATGGCAATGACGGGCAATAGGAAGTCCGGGGCAATGCCCATCAAATAAAAACGTAAACGCGTATACGAAAATTGGTGCAGGGCAGTTTCACTACACCTACTGCAGGGTAATTCCCAGGCTACTTAACGGCGACCCAGAAAATAGCATTCTGAAACAGTTGTGTATAAGCCGGATCATCCAGCAATGCGGGGCCATGCCCCATAAAAATGTATATATTCTTTGCCTTTACATGCTCGTTAGTCCATACCACCGGATGATCGCCCATCTTTTTGTCAGAGGCGGGCACATAGGAAGATTCATCTACGCTGGCCAGTACATGTACCTGCGGCCGCGGGCTTTTATCGTAGGTATACCATTCTTCTTTTTTAATAATAAAGGGAGATATAATGCCCTTCATTACCGGATGCTTTTTATCTTCTATCGTCACTTTACCATCGGCAAAGTCAGGGATATAATTGGTAAAACGAATGCCTCCCATGAAGTTGTAAAACCAGTTCCACATAGGGAAACCATCAAACTCCCCTAGCAAGGTTGCGTGGTGAAAACCTATCCAGCCACCACGGCCTTCAGAAACGTATCGCTCAAAAGCCGCTGCAGCCTCCGGCTTCCAGCCATAGGGTGCGTAATCCAGTTGAATGAACAACTGGTAATTTTTCAGATAAACATCATTGATACTGTCTGTGTTATTAATATAGTTGACCTCAAAATGATTCTTCGCAGCGAGTTGGTCCAGCCATACCCGGGCGGCTTTAGAAAATGCTACGTGATGTCCACCGTTTTCATATAGCACCAACGCAGTGAAGGCGGGCTTACCAGCCACCGCTTTCTTCCCGCGCAGCGAGGTATTAATCTGGTCCAGCAGATATTCCTTTTCGTCAGAAGAATATTCCCAGAACATCACTCCTGCCATTTTATGCGTCGTCACATAATCGCACTTATTTTGCACTGACTGCTCATCATCGTAGGTGATAAACTCTCGTGTGGTTGGGTTAAAAAGATAAGGTGCCTGGGCACTTTCATCGCGGTAAGCAATGAACCCATTTTTATTCACCAGGCTATCTTTCGTAAACGTATAGCCTTTACCGAAAGACTGTGATACAATCTTTCCACCCAGCCCGGTGCCGGTGCTATCAGCCAATATAAAACGCCGGCCGTAAAAGGCGATTCCCATCACCAGTTTATTTACCGGTACACCTGCTGCTACGTAGGCTTTCACTGCCTTATCAGCAGAATGCCCCGCAGGATTGCCGGCAGCGGTCATCAGGTTGGTATGATGGCCAGCATTTTTATCTGAATAAAAATCATAGGTCATCAGGTTGATGTAGTCCAGGTATTGCTGGGCTTTTCCCATCTCTGAAGTTTCCAGGAAAGACTCAAAGCCACCAACAGCCGTTGTCAGCAATTTCTTCTGATGTGTTTCTTTCTCCAGCTTATTCAACTCCGCCCGCAAGGCAGCAAACATCAGCGTATAATTCTGCTTGTCTTCCGGACGATATACGTTGCCGGTTTCACCGGGTCTGGCTGGATATTCCCAATCGATATCTACCCCATCCAGTGCATATCTCCGGATAATATCCACTGCACTGGCAGCAAACGCCCGGCGGGCAGTATCTGTTAACACCGCATCTGAAAAATTAGCACTCCAGGCCCAACCCCCAATAGAAATCAGGATCTTTAAATCGCGATTCTTTTCTTTCAGCAGATTTAACTTGCGCAGGTTGATCGTATCTGTTTTCTCATTGCTTAACACCGCGCGGTTATGCTGCACATTTACGAATGCGTAATTGATATGCGTCAGCTTATTGGCCGCAATTTTGTCAACGTCTACCAGGCCACGGAAGCCACCTACATAACCAATAATCACCGGCTTCTCCTGCTCTGCCGTGTTTTTTTCAAATACGCGCAGAGCAGGTGTAGTAGCGTTAAGTAAAGCCGGGAGTAGTAGCATTAAAAAATAGATACCTCCTTTCTTTGGTGAATGCAAATACTTCATAACCTCTTGTTGAAATGAATATTTTTGTAGCATGCTAGATTTTTAATCTTAATTTCTTTTTCTCCAGGAATCCCACTATAATGATCAGTACAAAGGCCACCGCAAAAGAGCGGAAAATACCGCCTATACCACTGTTGAGCCATTGCGGATAATGAAAACCTACCAGCGAATAAAGTGAGTACAACAAATAAGGCATCAGGTAGCAGGTCAGCGTGCTGGTACCCGCCGGTTTGATGATCCTGAACCAATGAAATTTACCTTTCACATCTACCAGGAAAATCAGCAACTCAAACACCAGGATACCAATACCTCCGCAAATCAATACCCAGGCCGGCGTAGATCCGATCTTTGAAATACCACCGGTATAAGGCCGTACCAGGAATCCCAGTACAATGGCGCCTATACCTATCAGCGCAAAAACCGGCCATACTGCGTTGGTGCGTCCTCGTTGGAGCAACCTGCTGTACAAGGCAGACATAAATGCACCGCCCAGGATCAGCGTAATAGAAGATGCATCGCCGATAATCCACAGCCAGAAAGGAAACCAGCCTCCATGCGTGCCCAGGTTAATAGCCAGGAATACCAGCAGCGCTATCAGCAACAATTCGAAGCGACCCCGGATCAGCAAATACACTGTAGCACTTACCAGGTAAGCCCATCCTATAATACCGAGGATACCACCCCAAGACTGCTGCATGCCATGCGGATGTTCCGCATCACCACCCTTATAGAGCCAGGCCATCGATGCCAGCAACACAATCCCCGCAGCAGTCAGGCTATACCTGAGTGTTTTAGACATCGCTGCCGGATAATCCAGCCATACCAGGAAAAAGCTGAGCGTAATAATAATTTCCCACACCGCATAAGGTAACACAGCTGCGGAGCTGTAGCTTTCCAGGTTGACATGGAAGAAGCCCATTACAATCAACGCTACCGATCTCAATACGATATGCGTTTCAATTTTCAAAAACGACTGCTGCTTTTGTATGCGATACCCAATGGCATACGGAATAGAAAGTCCCACAATAAAGAGAAAGGTAGGAAATACCGTGTCTGCAAAGCCCATCCCGTCTTCATCTCCCCGGACATGTTCTATCCAGGCCGGGATATTACTGACTCCACTTACATCATTCACAAAAATCATCAGCAACATGGTAATGGCGCGAAATGCATCAATAGATAGTAATCTGCTTGTTTTGATTGACATGTGATTTGGTTATGTACTCTCAATATAATTCTATTCTTTCGCCATTGCAGTGACAGCCTGCAGAAACCAGGCGGAATGCGGAATCCATTGCTCCGTCCATCGCCACTCATTACCATTGTCTTCTTCTTTGAAATCAATACCGCTACCATCACCACTTCCCTTGTGACCGGTGATCCCGTTGGAAACACCGCCCTTACCGGTACCATGCCCGTATAATGCTTTCATATAGGGCACATTGTTTTTTCCATAACCATACAGGAAACACATATCATAAGGGTTTTCACCCAGGATCCACGACAACTGATGAGCAGCATAATCCGCCAATGGTGCACGTACACCCCAATTACCTTTGGCCGGATATACCAGTCTCCCGCCGCTGATAGCCGCTGCTGCCAATGATCCCAGCCGCGCATTTTCTCCCTGCCACCACCAGCCGGTTTCATTTTCATGCGGTATAAAAAATCCAGCCTTTACGGTACCGTGGTATTTAAAATGCTGCCGCGCATATCCATAAGGATTACTCACGCTGCCGGTGACCGCCAGGTTGTAATCCAGGGCTTTACGAATGGTGGTTAACGCCGTATCACGGTAACGGCTATCTTTTTCCTTATCAAGATACCGTACCAGTGCAATCACTGGCAGCCCCGCATCGGAGGCATGGAAGAAAGGCCGGTCGCCATCGTCTGCTATAAAGTAACCTGTGGGAGATAAACGCCGTGTCAGATTACCGGCGCGCTGCCGCGCTTCATTTCTGTAAAGCGCACTGTCGGTGGCAATCCATAGTTCAGTTGCCGCCATCAATGCACAATAATCATCTATGATATTTTCTTTCCCGTCATCATCATACTCCTTATTATGTATCAACAAATGGGCAAAAGCTCTCTTAGCCCCATCGAGATACTGAGCTGCGGTAAAGTCGCCGTTCTTTTTCCAGCGGGCAATTCTCGCCAATGCTGCAATCCCCATCCCACCGCCTTCCCGGAAGGCGCACTGGTAATCAGCCGTGGTGACACTGTTGGCCAGCAAACCAACGATTCTCCTTGTATGTGCATCTTTATTAAAATAGCTGAACACCGTCATGTAGAAATAGTTGCTGTCGGACAAGGCACGCATCATATAATCCGCTCCCCACAGGGCTTCCTGCTCTGCCGCTGTTGTTTGTTGTAAAGAAGACAGCAACTTCGGCGCGGTTTCCCGCAGGTTAATCAATGACCAGGTCACCAGCGGGATTTGCTGCGGTGACATGAAATTGGCGTAGGCCAGGTGAGAAAAATACTTGCTGACGTCTCCGGAAGCATCACACCAGCCTCCACGGATATCTACCCGCTTATCACTGCCATACAATAACACACCTTTATCGGCATCTTCTTCTTCAGGTGTATTGGCCCGCTGTCCTTTATAAAAGTGTAAGATGGCCGGTACCGCTTTTAATGCCAGTACATTATCCCCGATTTCAAAAGGAGCAGAAGTATAAGTAACCTCTTTAACGGTAATGGTTATACGGTAATTACCCGCTGCCCGGAAGAAGGAAAAATCCGCCCGGTAATAATATTTACCGGCAAACCATTCCGGTACCTGTGCCGCTTTATCGGTCTTACCGATATACACGACTTCATTATCTGCTGTATTTTGCACAGAAAAGTGCAATGGTACCGGCAGCGGCACGTCACTACTTACAACGGCAGTTTTCGGACCACGGCTATCATAAGCCACCTGGTTCACATGAATAACAGATTGAGAGAATGCCGGCCATGAAAACAATACTTCTAAAATGATATACCCCAGCAAACGAGTCATAGGCGATCTTAAATTTAAACAGTGGTTTTACAGTTACCTTTTTAACGTGGATCAGGAAAAAATTGGTGGACCTCAGTGCCATTCCTGTGAAAACAAATATCCGGCTTAATCCCTTCACCTGCTATTTTTCCACCTAAACATTCCCTCTACCAATACTGATAATCAATTGATTCCGGATATTTATTACCCCTACAATACCACTACATGAGAAATTTCCGGAAGAAAAACCCTATTTTGTTTTGGTCTATGCATCGAGTCCTKATATTCCTTTTACTTTTCATTTGCCTTTCCATACCTGCCGGAGCACAAAACACGATCGGCCTGCCGGACATCATTAATTACAACAGCCTGGACTTTCACGCAAGTGCAGATATAAGATGTATCCGACAGGGCAGCAATGGCATTTTGTACATGGCCAACAACGATGGCCTGCTCACCTTCAATGGCAGATACTGGAAACTACACCGGCTCCCTAATAAAGCGGAAGTAAGATCTGTGGCAGTAGATCCCACGGGAAAAATTTACGTAGGCGGACACGATGAAATTGGTTACTTCTTCCCGGCAGCTAATGGTACACTGGAATACCATTCCCTGAAACACCTCATCCCACCGATAGATCACCAGTTTGCAGACATCTGGGATATCATTATCGCCGGTGATGTGGTTTATTTCCGGACTATAGAAAGCATTTTCGAACTGAAACAAAACAAAATCACCTTCTTCGATGCGCCCGGTGGTTGGCTCATGATGACCTGGGCCAACCATCAGTTATATACCACCGACCGCACCCTGGGCCTGCTGACATTAAAAAATGGTAAATGGGAGCCTGCCTGCAATAACATACCCACTACCAGCCTGCGTATTAAAGATATCACCGCCTACAAAGGCGATACCTTGCTGGTAGCTTCTCTTAATAATGGTTTATTTCTGCTCTGTAATAATACTCTCCTGCCACATAAAACCAGTATCGATCCCATTTTGCAAAACGACCGGATCAACTGCGCCTGGAAAATAGCAGATAACCAATACGTCATTGGCACTATTGGCAATGGCCTGTTTATCCTGGATGAGAAAGGACGTCTCTTCCAGCGTTTTTCCCGCAGCGAAGGACTCCAAAACAATAATATCTTTTGTCTTTCTCCTGATAGAGACCACAACCTCTGGCTGGGACTGGAAAATGGCATCGATCTCGTTAACTACAGCACTTCCCTCCGGCATATCTATCCCGATAAAAACAACGGGGTATCCGGCAGTGCCATCACCGTTTTCAATCATCAGCTGTACGTAGGTACCTCCAATGGCTTATTTACGCTCCCGTTAAATCCGGAAGAAAAAGATCTCAGCGCCAACAGCGGCACTTTCACAGAAGTAGCACATACCAAAGGCCAGGTATGGGGCTTGCAGGAAGTAAATAAACAGTTGTTAATGGCGCACCAGGATGGCGCCTTCCGGATCAGTGATGGCCAGGCCACTCCGCTGGCAGATAAAGGTACCTGGTCTTTTTTACCACTGGAACAAGTGGCTGGTTATCAGCCATCCGTTATCGCGGGCACATATACAGGTTTGTTATTGCTCCCTTACACCAACGGCATACTATCAGATGATATCGTAAAAATTGACAGCCTGTATGAATCCATGCGTTTCCTGGCAACGGATAATAACGTCATCTGGGGCTCCCATCCTTATCGTGGCGTCTTCCGCATGGAACTATCGCCAGATAAAAAAAAGGTGATACATAAAACTATCCTGACACAAAAAGACGGACTACCTGCCGGCACCAACAACTATGTTTATCATGTAAAGAACAGAATCGCTATTGCCACCGAAAAAGGCGTGTATGAATACAATGCCGCCACTCACAAAATGGCACCATCGGCCTATTTCAAACCTTTTTTTAAAGATATGCCGGTCCGCTTTCTGACAGAAGATAAAGAAGGCAATATCTGGTTTGTCAGTAATCAACTGATCGGTGTAGTGGACTTCAACCATCCGGCAGACAGCAGTTATTTTTCGCTGATCTGGTTTCCGACGCTTCCTGCGCAGGCGCCAGCCAGCCCCGGTTATATTTATCCTTACGATAAAGAAAATATTTTCATCTGCTCCAGCAAAGGCATTTATCATATCAACTACCTGCAGTACATGAATGCCAGCACACATCTCAATGTGCTCCTGAGCAGTGTTACCGCCTTGTCGCCGAAAGACAGCCTGATTTTCGGAGGCTATACCAGCACAGCCGCGGAAAACATCGCACGTCTGCCCAAGCAATGGAACTCTTTTCACTTTGAATATACCGCTAACGTATATCCACAAAAAGACAACGTTGAATTCAGCTGCAAACTCAACGGCTTCGATCGGGATTGGTCCGATTGGTCACCCCGCACAGAAAAAGATTATACCAATCTCTCGTATGGCACCTATACTTTTTCGGTGAGGGCACGCAACAGTACAGGTAACATCTCAGATGCCGTCAGTTACACGTTTGAAGTGATGCCGGCCTGGTATCAAACCGGATGGGCATATGCTGCCTATGTACTTCTTGCGCTGGGGCTGATTTTCGGGTTACTCGAGCAACATAAAAAACGGGTACGCCATCTGCAACAGCAACATGATGCCGCACAGAAACAATTAAATTACCTCCACCAGCTGGAACTATATAAAAATGAAAAAGAAATCATTGCGCTGCAGAATGATAAACTGACCTCTGAAGTCAATCTGAAGAATAAAGAGCTGGCCACCATTACCATGCACATGGTAAACCGTGGTAAGCTGGTATCCCGCATCCGGGAAGAACTGTCCCTGCTCCTGAAAAAAACAGGCCTGTCAAATGCTGCCAGCGAATTTAAGCCCATCCTCCGGTTGCTGGAAGATGCAGAAAAAGGTGACAACGACTGGGAACAATTTGCCGCGCACTTCGATGAAATACATCATAACTTTCTCCATATCATAAAAAAGAAATATCCCATTTTAAGTGCCACAGATCTGAAACTGTGTGCCTACCTCAAATTGAATTTAAGCTCTAAAGAAATTGCACAACTGATGAATATTTCCGTAAAAGGAGTAGAGATCAGTCGTTATCGTCTCCGTAAAAAACTACAACTGGAAACAACCGTCAATCTTTTTGATTTCCTGATAAGCGTTACTGCATAAGGCTTCCAGCGCACATAAGGTGAAATTAATGTCGTTAATAGGACATTAACAGGGCCAATTAATGCTTTGTTAACGCTTTCATTAGTCCTTCCCGCTTTACTTGCAACATATTCCGGCCTCATAGCCGGAAAAAACAATTAAGGTGAATGCAAAACCTTGGGAGAAGCCGGGAAAGCCGGGTTCTCCTCTTTTTAACACCAGGATGCCCGCTGATACACAAAAACTATAAATGCCATGCGCTGCACCTTTCATTATTCCACCGTTAATAACAAACAGTATAGATATGAAGCGTATTTTGACAGCTTTACTCCTCCTGCTGGCGATGCCTTCCCTGGCGCAATTGAAACACAGCAGGGAATCCCAGTATCCTACTTACCACGGACTCATTATGGCTGGCTATCAGGGCTGGTTTCGTGCTTCCGGTGATGGCTCCGGCGCCAAACGGTATTCCTATGGCGATGAAACCCGCAGCGGCATTGATATGTGGCCCGATGTAAGCGAATATGAAAAAACATATGCCACACCTTTTAAACTGGCCAACGGACAACCCGCGCGTTTCTTCAGCTCCTATGACAAAAGCACTGTAGACCTTCATTTTAAATGGATGCAGCAATACAACGTGGACGGTGTTTTCATGCAGCGCTTTTTTAACAACGCCAAACACCGCGACAGCATTTCCGGCGTGATCCTGAAAAACGCATTTGCTGCTGCATCAAAATATAAGAGAGCTATTGCAGTGATGTACGACCTCTCCGGCTTAAAAGCCTCAGGAGAAGACTGCTCTGCCATTATTGAAGACTGGAAATACCTGGTAGATCAGCTGAAAGTGACCAATCAGCCGGGTGCCAAAACTTATTTACAGGAAAATGGTAAACCAGTGGTAGCAATATGGGGGATCGGTTTTCCGGACCGTCCATATAATCTCCGCAATATCGGGTTGGACAGATTGATCGACTTTCTGAAAAATGATCCGGTATACGGCGGTTGTGCCGTGATGCTGGGTGTGCCCACCGCGTGGCGTACACTCAATGCCGATTGCCTACCAGATCCTTATCTGCATACCCTCATTAAACAAGCGGATATAGTGCTGCCATGGAACGTACAGCGTTATTCTCCGCTACTCCACAATGATATGGACCGCTTCCGTGATAACCTGATAGAGGATCTGGCCTGGTGTCGCGCCAACAAGCTGGAATATGTGCCTTGCGTATATCCAGGATTCAGCTGGCATAATCTGAGCCGCTATGAATTTCCTGATGATGTAAAACCATCTGGTTCTATTCCAAGACAAGGCGGACGTTTTTACTGGCAGCAAATTACGACCGCACTCACTGCGGGTGCCAGTATGCTTTATGTAGCCATGTTTGATGAAGTAAATGAAGCTACGGCCATCTTTAAGGCGTCTGACCAGCCACCAGTGTGCAGCACCACGCCGTTTATCAATTTAGATGGTAAACCATCAGATCATTATTTATGGCTAACCGGGGAAGCAGCTAAAATGCTGCGCAATGAAATACCGGTTAGTGTGAAAATGCCGGAAAGAAAATAAACAGATGAGTAGAATAGATAGGTAGACAAAATGGCTGATTAAAATACTATTTTAATCGGCCTTTTTTACGCGGTGCATGTTAGATACAGTTATAAGGGTACAATCAACGCTTATTTTAACGCCTGCACTGCCAGGTACTTACCTTTGGTTAACAGGTATACGCCACCAAAATAAGAGGCAATACCTACAAGTGAAAATACAATCAGCATCCAGATAATTTTGCGTCGGTTTCCTTTCCGCCGTTGATCTCTGCTCAGGATCATCTGTTCCACTTCCAGCCATCCCCGACCGGGATCGCCGGTTCTGAAACGTTGATCCAGTCTGCCAGATCTTATCATTTGCTGATAAATAGCGGCGACAGATTTAGCATTGGGAATATTATCCATCAATGCAATCAATTCCCTCGTATCATCATCTGCTATGCGCCCGTCTGACATTGCCTTTTCAGGCAAATTTTTTAGCGTAAACCTATCTGCAATCATTTTAAAATACGAATTCATAATAATGCCTGCATGAGTGATTTGATATCGGTATTGTATCTACGATATTGGGGCATGCATAGTTTTAATTTCCGTAAGAAAAACCTTTTAGCAACGGCAGGCGCCGTCTTACCTCGTATACTCATATACATACTTTATTTACATTAAATAAATAACAACCCTTTGCTTTCTCCGGGGTAAAAACAGCTCAAACACACTCCTTTAATACGGACACCTAACAATGATTTCTGAAACCTTTTACCACAGCCTATTTTAGCGACAAAAAGTTCTGAATCCCGCTACTACAGAATTCCTTTAGGAATTATCCCTATTTTTAGCCCATGAAAGTGCTGATTATAGAAGACGAACCCGCGCTCAGAAACAGTATACAGGAATATCTTGAACATCAGGGCTATATCTGTGAACTGGCAGCAGATTTTAAACAGGCAATAGATAAAGTCAATGAATTTGACTACGACTGTATTGTGGCAGATATAGGTCTTCCACTGGGAAATGGCCTCGATATAGTGAAAGAATTAAAAATGCTGGAATCCAGAGCAGGTATCATCATCATCTCTGCAAAAGATTCACTGGAAGATAAACTCAGTGGCCTGGAACTCGGTGCAGATGACTATCTGACCAAGCCATTCCATTTATCAGAACTCAATGCCCGCGTAAATGCTATTTTACGTCGTAAAAATTTTGACGGCAACACCACCATCACTTTTAATGAAATTGTCATAAAACCAGCATCCAAAACAGTACTGGTACACAATAAATCTATCACCCTCACTGGTAAAGAATATCAGTTGCTGTTATACTTCATTGCCAACCAACACAGGGTAGTCACCAAATCAGCACTGGCAGGACATCTGTGGGGAGATGAATACGATCAGGCAGGATCTTATGATTTCATTTACACGCACATAAAAAATCTCCGCAAAAAGATGCTGGAAGCCGGCGGAGAAGATTACATCAAAACAGTTTATGGCACCGGTTACCGCTTTGGTTAACCCGCTGGCAAATATAAATATACACACTGCTATCATGAAGCTGCTGACTAAAACAACGGTTTATTTTCTGCTTATCATGTTACCTGTTTTTGCAGCAGGTGCGTTCTTCCTGTATGCTAAATTCAACAAAGAAATTAAACATGAAACAGATGAAGAACTGGTGAACGATAAACTACAGTGGATGCGTTACCTGGACACAGCCAGCGTGAACAATCCCATATTCAGCATCAGCACACCGGAATTCAATTTACAGCCTACCGAAAAAGCCGCACAAAAAAAGCATAGGCTAAACGGCGTCAGCATCTACCAGGAACCGGAAAATACTTATGCACCTTTCCGGCAACTCACACAGGTGATCAGTTTGCATAACAAAAACTATCAATTCACCCTGCGTAAATCACTTATTGAAAAAGATGACCTGATCCGAAATGTGGCATATGTAATGCTCTCCGCTTTCACAGGTCTGCTGCTGTTTGTGCTGATTTCCAATTGGCTGATCAGCAAAAGCGTGTGGAAACCATTTTACCGCTCCCTCGATCAGATACAACGCCTGCAACTGAATAAGCTGGAAAACACCGTATTCGACCAAACCGCCATCCACGAATTTAACCAGTTGAATACCGCACTTGGTAACATGACCACCCGCATTCACCAGGATTATACCAGCATCAAAGAACTAACGGAAGATGCCGCCCACGAAATGCAAACGCCCTTAGCCATCGCACAAAGCAAACTGGAATTATTATTACAGGACGATACACTTTCTGAAACGCAAATGAAAGGAATTCTGATCAGCTATGATGAGCTGCAACGCCTGTCCAGACTCAATCACAACCTGCTGCTGCTGGCGAAAATAGAGAATCAGCAATACCCTGTTACCGAACAACCTGACCTCTGTACTGTCATAAAAAAATACCTGTTGCTTTTTGAAGAATTAATCAGAGAGAAAGAACTCCACATCCATCAGGAAATGACAGACACCGCCCCATGGCCACTACACCCTGCACTCACGGATATACTGGTGAGTAACCTGCTAGGTAATGCCATCAAATACAACTATTCAAAAGGCAACATTGATATTCGTTTAACACCTAATGCCTTCAGTATTACCAACAGCAGCCAGCTACCGGAAATCCCCGCAGAAATGCTGTTTCAGCGCTTTAAAAAACACAACAACGGTTATACGAATTCTAACGGACTGGGACTTGCCATCGTAAAAAAAATGGCAGATACCTACCACCTGCATTTGACGTATGGTTATGAAAACGGCCAGCATACTTTTACTGTAACTGTCTGAAACATTCAGATTTGCTCCAGATTCTATTACTTTCTTTGTACGACAAACCATACACGTTGTTATATGAAACGCATTTTACTGGCTATAATTTTACTGAGTACGGGCTTTCAACTGGCTGCTCAAAATCGTGTACCCATTTCCGTTAGTGATACTACCAAACCGTCTGCTAAGGATACGATCAGCAAAATTTCCGACCTGAATGAAGTCATTATTTCTTCTACACGCAATAACAGCCGTATTGCAGACCTCCCCATGAAAGTAGAAGTACTGGGCAAAGAAGATATGATGGAAGAAAGCGGGATTAAACCCGGTAATGTCGCGAGTATCTTAGGCGACTTATCGGTGATACATATTCAAAATACCTCGGCAGTCAGTGGTAATAACGCCATCCGTATGCAGGGACTGGATGGCAAATACACACAGCTGCTCCGCGATGGCGTACCCGTATACGAAGGTTTAAGCGGGAATTTTGGTGTACTCGCCATTCCTCCGCTGGACCTCAAACAAATCGAGATCATAAAAGGCTCTGTATCCACACTCTATGGCGGTGGGGCTATTGCCGGCATTATCAACTTCATAGCCAAAACACCCGGCAGTTCACCTGAACTTACCATACTGGCCAACCGCAGCACGCTGAAAGAAACGAATGTAAATGCCTTCTACTCAGAACGCTTCGGTAAAACCGGGCTGACATTGTTTGCCGGTGTCACTACACAAAATCCGGTAGATGTAAATAAAGATGGCTTCAGTGATGTTCCCCGGCTGCGGCAATACCTGCTGCATCCCCGCTTCTTCTGGTACATCAATCCACTGAGTACCCTGGTAGCAGGTTATACCGGCACCATCGAAAAGCGTGAAGGCGGTGATATGCAGGTACTGGAACATTCCGCAGATAATATTCATCAATACACAGAAGTCAACAATAGCGAACGTCATAGTGTAGACCTGCAATTTACCCGCAAAAGCCTCCTCGGCGGCACCCTGGCGATCAAAGGCGTGGGAAGTTTCTTCCATCTGCAAAATGATCAGGGCACCTTTGCGTTGCTGGGTAACCAAACCAGTACTTATGCAGAAGCTTCTTATAATAAAAAAAGCGGGCGGCACGATTGGGTGGCAGGGTTGAATAATACCGGTGAAATTTACCGCCGTGCTCAGGGCGATAGCACCTTGCTTGGTAACTACACCTACAATACTATGGGCGCCTTTGTGCAGGATGGCTATCACTTTACCGATCAGTTCCTGGCGGAAGCCGGAATTCGCGCCGATTACCACAACGTATTCGGATGGTATGTACTGCCCCGCCTGGCCTTTGTATACAAACCGGCAGAAGGCCTTTCTCTCCGCCTCAGCGCAGGCACCGGCTATAAATCACCGGCCGTATTTACCGCGCAAACGCAAACCATTGGCTATCGTAACTTGTTGCCGCTCAGTGCAGGTATTAAGTCTGAAAGAAGCCAGGGCATTAACTTTGACGGCAACTACCATACCTCTCTCGGCAAGGTAGATGTTACTATCAACCAGGCGCTGTACTATACCCATATCAAAGATCCGATCCTGCCGGTAGCAAGTAAGAACGACAATAACATGCTCCTGCTCCAGAACATGCCTTACCAGGTAAACAGTCTGGGTACCGACTCCTACCTCCGTTTTGAACTGGATCACCTGGAATTGTACCTGGGTTACAACCATACGGTTTCCAGGTATAACAATACCGGATCTACCAATATTCCCTTTGCTCCGCAGGACAAATTTGCCAGTACCCTGGCGTATGAAATAGAAGGGAAATGGCGCTTTGGGATAGAAAACAGCTGGATAGGTAATCAGTATGATGAAGCCAATCATAAAACGCCCAATTACTGGTTCTGGGCGGCCATGATTTCCCGGCAGTTTGGTGAACATATCACGCTGGTATTGAACGGAGAAAACATTTTTGACGCCAGACAAGGCAAAAATACGCCATTGTTTACCGGCCCGGTGAGTCATCCCAACTTCGCATCCCTCTGGGGGCCCATAGATGGACGCACTATCAACATGTCCGTAAAATTTAATTTATAGATAATATTGAGAACGGCGTACCTTCGCGATCCTAATTTTCTGTGCAAAATGAGATCTGCAAAAAACAGGTACGCCGTTTTATTTGGCTTTGGTACCTTACTCCTTATCCTGTCATTCCTGGTTAGAACTGCTCTGCTTATCTGGATTTATCCACAATCCGGCCTCCATATCTCTGATATACCCGCTATTTACGGCAAAGGTCTTGTCTACGATGTAGGAGTGGCGCTGTTCTTTACCATTGCTTACGCCTTTTACCTCTTAATACTGCCACAGCGGCTGAATAGTACGTTATTTAACCGGGTATTTACCTATATCGGCTTTTTCCTGGCCACCATGATCCTGGTATTTTCCTTCTTCGCTGAATTTACTTTCTGGGGAGAATATGCCGGTCGCTTTGACTTTATAGCAGTAGATTATCTCATATATACATACGAGGTGATCGGTAATATCAATGAGTCATACCCATTGCCATTACTGATTGGAGGCGTACTGCTGTTCACGTTCCTGCTTACCTGGGGCCTTAGTCGCCGGGGGACTTTCCGCAACAGCTTCCAGTCTAATACTTCCTGGGGAAAAAGATTGCTCACATTTGCCACCTTGCTGGGATTACTTCTGCTACACGTTTATTTTATCAGCAATACCTGGGCAGAAAAAAGTAAAAACCGCTATGCGCAGGAGTTATCCAAAGCAGGCGTCTATTCCTTTATTTCTGCTTACCAGAATAATGAGCTGGCTTATGATAAATATTATTTACTGGAAGATGACAACAAGGTGTTCGATCGCATGCGCTCCCTCCTGCAGTCACCAGACAGTCGTTACCTGGAGAATGGTAAGAGTGTTTACAGAAGTATAACGGATACGGCTACACGCGTAATGCCGAATGTAATGATGGTCACCATCGAAAGCTTCAGTGCCGACTTCATGGACCGCTTCGGCAACACCCAGCACATCACACCGGTACTGGACAGCATTGCAAAACAAAGTATCCTGTTTACCAATATGTATGCTACCGGCACCCGCACAGTGAGAGGGATGGAAGCCCTTACCCTGGCCGTTCCTCCTACACCCGGACAAAGTATTGTACGCCGCAAAAACAATGAAGGCCTGTTTTCTGTAGGCCAGATATTTGAACAGGCCGGTTACGAAAGCACTTTCTTTTATGGTGGCGATGGCTACTTCGACAACATGAATAAATTTTTCGGCAACAACGGCTACGATATCACCGACCGACATCGCCGGAAGCTAGTAGAAGATCAGATCACCACTACCCGTACCAACATACCAGATAGCGCCGTTCAATTCTCAAATGCCTGGGGTATCTGTGATGAAGATATTTACAACGCCGCTATCAGAAGTGCCGATGAGAAGTACGCCGCAGGAAAGCCGTTCTACGACTTCATTATGACGACCTCCAATCATCGCCCTTTCACCTACCCTTCCGGTAAAATAGATATTCCTTCCGGTGCAAGCCGGGAAGGTGCGGTAAAATATACCGACTACGCCATCGGACAGTTCCTGAAAAATATCAGCACCAAACCCTGGTTTAAAAATACGGTAGTCATCTTCGTAGCAGATCATTGTGCCAGCAGCGCCGGTAAAAATGAAATTGAAATCAGCAAATATCATATCCCCTGCATCCTGTACAATGTACCCGGGGCTACGCCACAGGAAATCAGTGCTATGTGCTCACAGATAGATATCTACCCTACCCTGTTGAGCTTATTGCACTGGAGTTACAACAGCAAACTCTACGGAAAAAATGTACTGGAGCCTGGCTACCAGCCACGTGCCATGATCAGCACTTACCAGAAACTGGGCTACCTGGAACCCGGAAAATTACTCATCCTCAGTCCACAACAAAAAGCAGCCTGCTTTAGCTGGAACCAGGCACGCAATGAACAACACGCAGCACCTATGGATAGCAGTCTGCTGAAAAACAGCATTGCGAATTATCAAACGGCTTACTCGTTGTTTAAAAACGGCGGGATGAAGAAGTAATCCATTCGTGATTGGGAGAATTTGTTAGCATCACCTGGTATTGCAGCACAAATTCTCCCAATCACGAAATATTTCATGTTTGTTTTTCCTCATAATTCCCTAAATTTATTTCCCCGGTATCATATTGATAATTTTTCTACCAACCGGTACTCATAATCTGGCCTCTTTTAAGCAACATTCGTCCAACATATAGCAGTACTGTCAGCCATTGACGGCAATGCCTTGTTTTTTTATTTGCTGAAAACAACCAAAACAGTAAAATCAACATCACTCATGCTGGCTACAACTTTTACGGGTTCCCTAGAAAGTGATCCGGACGGCGGGGAAATGAAAGATGATATGCAGCTGCATGAAAGACTAATGCGCCAGCAAAAATTACTGGAAATCATTGGTAGTATTCATGATAATTTTGCAACACCCGAACGCATCCATGATGCGTATGAACATTTATTACCCGATCTGATTTCACTAACAAACAGTGAGCACGGTTTTGTGAGCGAAGTGATTCAAAACCGGAATGGTGTCGTTCAGTGGCAACCGCTTGCCAAAAGCCGGATGCCGGAAAGCGAAGGAAGCTTTGCTGCGTCCCTGCAAAAGGCGGTCTATAGCGGGCACCCGCATATCAGTACTGTTGATAGTGGAGCCGTCAACTCCTGGTCGTTTCTGGGAATTCCGATTGTATTTCAACAAAAGGTCCTGGCTATAATAGGCCTGATCAGCAAAACCACTAGGTATACTACCGCCACCATACAACTACTTCAGCCCCTGCTGCAGGTGCTGGGTAATCAGCACGGACATGCCTTCCGTGTCCGTGAATACCAGCAATTGAAAAATGTACATACCGAACTGAAATCAGAATGGGAGGCACTCATGATGACGCTGGACGATATTGTGTTTGAAATGAATGATCAGAAAGTCTTCACCAAAGTATGGTGCAACCAGGAAAGCCTCCTGTTTCGTCCCCGGGAAGAAGTAATAGGCAAAACCATATCCGAAGTATTGGGCGAACATTCCATTGCCTTTAATCGCCTGGCAGACAAAATCCTGCGGACGGGAGAACCCCAGGAGTACCTATATCCGGACATCCGGCAAAGTCTTGAGCATTGGTACGAACTGAAAATGACGCTCATCAATAGCCCGCAACCAGGCCCTAAACGGATATTACTGCTTATCAGGAATATTTCCACCCGGGAAAGAAAACATACCGGCTACCAGCAGGCACAGTCAGAATTGAAGCGAAGCAATCAGTTACTCGGTATTTGCCAGCAAATGGGTAAAATGGGGGGCTGGGAATTCAATGTGGTGACCGGCGAAATGTACTGGACCAAAGAAGTGTATGCTTTGAGAGAAGTACCACCCGACTTCCCCATTACATTTCATGCAGCAGCCAGTTTCTATCATCCCGATGATCAGCCGGTTTTTGAAGCCGCCCGAGATCTCCTCTCCAGCGAGAATGTACCTTTTGACCTGGAACTACGGCATATTTCTGCCAAAGGTACCAAAACATGGGTACGGACAGTAGGCCGGCCCGTACGAAACAATAACGGCCACCTGACACATTTCCGGGGTATCATCATGGATATCACCGATAAAAAAGATACTGAACTGGCACTCACCAATGCCAGGGACAGCGCACAAAAAGCAGCACAATCAAGAAGTGAATTCTTATCCGTTATGAGCCACGAAATCCGTACTCCTTTAAATGCCATCATAGGCATTGCAGGCATCCTGGAAGAAAATCCGATGACAGAACATGCAGAAGTCATTCATAGCCTGCAATTCTCTGCCAACCATTTGCTGGGTCTTATTAATGATATTCTTGACTTCAGCAAGATGGAAGCAGGTAAGATTGAACTGGAAAAAATTCATTTCGATCCGGCGGCCCTTATACAGGGTATTACCACCAACTACCAGCCAATGGCCAAATCCAAGGGAATTGAACTGGTGTCCAACATCGATAGAAGACTGCCGGCCAACATTACCGGCGATCCGGTCAGGCTCTCACAAATCATCAATAACCTCCTCAGCAACGCTATCAAGTTTACCAACGAAGGCAGCGTTACCATAGCCGTACAAATGGAACGCAGCACGGAAGATACCTGCAATATCTCCTTTATGGTAAAAGATACCGGGATAGGCATAGTCCCTGAAATGCAGGATAAAATATTTGAAACTTTTGTACAGGAAGATTCTGCCACCACCCGCCATCATGGTGGTACGGGATTAGGCCTGGCCATCACAAAAAAACTGGTCAACCTCCATAACAGCAATATCACCCTGGAAAGCCAGAAAAATGAAGGCACCATTTTCCGCTTTGATATCCGTTTCGCCGTTCCGGAAAACGAAGCCAATCAACTCCGTAAAAAAGAGAAACAAGCCACTGGCTTCCTCAACGACATCACGTTGCTCGTAGTGGAAGACAATGCCATCAACATACGCATCATTGGATTACAGCTGAAAAATTCAGGCGCCACCATCGTCACCGCCAGTAATGGCCGGCAAGCCCTGGCCAAAATGCAGGAACAGTCTTTCGATGGCATCATCCTCGACCTGCATATGCCGGAAATGAATGGCTATGAAACCATCCCGCATATACAACACCTGCAGCCCAACGCTTTTATCATTGTACTTACCGCGGATATTATGCCGGAGGTAAAAGAGCGGCTCCATAAATTGCAGGTGAAAGATATGCTGCCCAAACCCTATGCTGCGGAAGATCTCCTGCATATTTTGGAAGAAGCGAAAAACAGAAGGCAAAAGCAAAAAGCTATTGACGCGAATGACCACAGCTGATAATACCTCAATATCCTGGTTCGATCATACAAACTCATTCGTGTCAATAGCTTTTTGCTTTTGCCTTCCGCTTTCCGCTTTTAAAAGTACCTTCGCGCCTGCACAAAAAGCCAACAATTATGCAAACACCTTCTTTGTCGGCCCGGGACCTGGACGTCATCTGGCACCCGTATACACAAATGCAAACCGCTCCTGCGCCTATCGGTATTGTACGTGGACAGGGCGCACTTCTTTTCGATGAACAAAACAACAGCTATATAGACGCCACTTCCAGCTGGTGGGTAAACATACACGGCCATGCACATCCACATATTGCACAGCAACTGGCCGCCCAGGCGCTGCAACTGGAACATTGCATCTTTGCCGGGTATACCCATCCTCCGGCCGTAAACCTGGCGGAACGCCTGCTACAGATCCTGCCGGATAACCAACGCCGCATATTTTACTCCGACAACGGATCTACTGCGATAGAAGTAGCCCTGAAAATGGCCATACAATACTGGGATAATAAAGGTACCCGTAAACATAAAATACTGGCCTTTAAAAATGCCTATCATGGCGATACTTTCGGCGCTATGAGTGTGAGCGGCAGAAGTGTGTTCACCCGCGTGTTCGATGACCTTTTGTTTGATGTTCACTTCCTGGAGGTACCCACCGCGGAAAACATCTCACAAATAATAAATACTATAAAAGACTTACAGCCGGAAGACATAGCTGCCTTTGTTTTTGAGCCACTGCTCCAGGGCTCCGGTGGGATGGTGATGTACGATGCCAATGCATTTGAGCAACTGTTACAGTATTGCGCTTCCAAAAATATTTTACTCATCGCCGATGAGGTAATGACCGGCTTCGGCAGAACCGGAAAAAACTTTGCCATGGAGTATCTCCATACGCAACCGGATATGATATGCCTCTCCAAAGGGCTTACCGGCGGCACCATGGCGCTGGGCGTAACCACCAGCACCGCTGCCGTATACGAAGCATTCCTATCGAACGATAAGCTGAAAACATTATTCCATGGCCATTCCTTCACGGCCAACCCCCTCGCCTGCACCGCCGCACTGGCCAGCCTGGACATCTTTACCGATCCCGCCTGTGCACTGAACCGGGAACGCATACACGAAAAACATGCTGCCTTCTTAAGCGAACTGCAACAGTTTTCGATGATAAAAAATCCAAGATTGCTGGGTACTATCCTCGCATTTGAAATAGTAACCTCCAACGCAGACGGGTATACGAATGCGTTAGCAGATCACCTGCACCGCTTCTTCCGGGAAAAACGGATCATGCTGCGCCCGTTGGGTAATACACTCTATATACTGCCACCATACTGCATCACCAACGAACAGCTGGACCAGGTATATGAGAGCATCCGGGAACTGATACCAACACTTGGCCACCAATAAAAAAATGGCTTAAATGCAAAGAGGCCGTCTTTTCAGACAGCCTCTTTGTAAATACTTCACCCAGTACAATTATTTTACCGGTACAGCAATTTTAGTATCATCCCACTCAAATACCACAGCATTGCCTGGTAATGTGAATGTGAGCTTTTCAGCCGGCGTAGCCAATGCTTCGCGCTTTACTTTTACTGCTACCACATCTTCACCTTTATTTTTGTCGTAATCATAAGCACCCCATTGACCCAGTTTACCATTGAGGATAACGGTCCAGGTTTTAGGATCAGGAATAGAAAATAAAGTGTAAGTGCCGGCTTTTACAGGTTTACCACCAAATACAACATCTTTGCTGAAGGTGATTTGAGTGGCTTCATCGGCACCGGTACGCCATACTTTACCGAATGGCTCCAGGGTGCCAAAAATTACGCGGCCATTTTTAGAAGGTTGTCCGTAAACTACTTTAATACCGTTGGCTTCTGTTGTAACGTGTGGACTCTTACGTGGCTTTTCCTGTGCAAAAACGAGGCTGGTAACTGCCAAAAATAAGGTTGCCAAAAAGAAATGTTTCATTTTTTTAAGTTTTTTCTGAAATAAGAAGAATTTTTCAAGAAAGCTTTACAATTTAAATTAAACCATAAAATCCGTTGTAAGCAAAACAATGGGATCAATGGTAAAATAACTCCATATTACTTCTTTTCACAGATATCACTCAACTTAGTTAAGCCGGTTTCCATGGCAGGCCCATAGATCCGGTCCGTTACAAATCCTCTTAATTTCCACCACGGCAGCATCCCCAGTTTGATTTCCATATGCCAGAATATAGCCGTGGATGCTCCATCTGCTGTGGGCTTTAGTTCAATACCTCCATTTACAGGTCTGGCACCTTTGATATCCAGCAGGTAATGTATGCCCTTAGCCGGATCACTGTCCAGGATCGTTACCTTTCCACTGCTTTCCTTGCCGTCCCAGCTATACCAGGCGCCTGTGCCGGCAGCCGGCCCTGAAAATACGAGGGTAGCGGTGCTGTCTGGCTTTGTCCATGGATTCCAGGGCTCCCATGCCTTCAGGTCACTGATCTGTGCATATACCACGGAAATTGGGGCCCGTATCACGCCGGTACGCTCTACCACTCCCGTAGATGGAAATAACAATGACAGCAGAAAAATCATACTGCCCAAAATGATCACACTGATCAGCAACAACTTAATAAGACGCATAGAAAGAAATTACGAATTACGAATGATGAATTACGGAGCATGGAGTATATCATACCCTGTAATTCGTAATTCCTCATTCGTAATTCTATTTATCGACAATCCTTTTTATATTCTCCAATCCCTTTTCAAAATCTTTCCCCACCCACTTGTCCATCATCAGGCCCATGACTTTTCTCAATGGATGCTGCCCCATATGGCAAATCATGCCCCAGGTAACCAGGGTGCCTCCGGTAACGGTATCAAAGCGAAAATAGCCTTTGGCGAGTCCCATGGCCATAAAATCGGTATCTGTAGCGATGTACTGATCTGCCCGCGACTCCGTGACAGACATGTGCCCCTTGCCTACATTGCGGTTGCTGCTTTCCCAGCTATATCCCGCGCCTACTCCGCTTTCCTTTTCTCCATAGGTAATTTTCACCGCCGGGTCCTGCTCTTTCCAGGGCGACCACAGCTCCCAGTTACGCACCACATTTACCAATGGGAAAATAACACCGGCTGCTGCCGGGACTAACAGCGAACGTTCCACTTTAACGGTGGGTGACAGGAATAAACTGAAAATGAAAAGCCCCAGTACAAGGACAATAAATGCACCCAGAATAATGAAAAAGGCTTGCATCTGACTGGATTTAGATAGCACAAAGCTAATAAAATCACACTATTCCCACTTGAATACTTTCACGGCTACCGCATATACGACAACACCCCACAAAGTAAGAATGGCAATATCCCAACCTACATTCCAGAGATGTTGCCCCTCAAAGGCCACTTTCCGCAACGCATCAATCAGGTAAGTCAGCGGCATTATTTTGCAAATAGGCTGCAGCCAGCCCGGGAAGGAATCTATCGGGAAAAAAGTGCCCGCCAGCAGGAACTGTGGCAGGGTAACAATATTGGCCAAAGGAGGAATGGTGCTTTCGTTTTTAGCCAGACTGCTTACTACAAAGCCAAAGCCCATGAATACCAGCAGCCCGAACACTGACAATACCAGCATTTCCAGGAAAGTGGCAAAACCATGCACCAGCGTAAAGCCAAACGCAAAATGCCCCAGCGCAATAATCACCACAGAGCTGATCAACTGGAAGATCATCCGGCTCAGCGCCTCCGCCAGTACAATATAGGTACGTTTGATAGGCGTAGCAAAGAAACGCTTGAGTACCAGCGTTTGACGCATATTATAAAACAGGAAAGCGGTACCAAATACGGCCGCACTCATCAGCGCAAATCCCAGCTGTCCCGGTAAAATAAAGTCAATGGTCTTAAATTCCCGTCCGGGGATCTCTGTTTGCTTAAAAACAGCCACAGTAGGACGTTTATAAGAGGAGTCATCCATGTTGGCGGTCACATTTTTCAACACGCCCATCAGGATCATTTTCTTACTGGCATCTGAAGCGGTAGACGTCCGGATATCAATTTCATAGTGCGGCACCTTATCTGCACTTTCCACAGGCACCACGTTCAAAATAGCCACCAGTCGCCCTTTCTTCAGGTCTTCCTCCATGTCAGCTGCCGGTTGATCCGTTACCAGCTTCAGGGCGCTTATATAATGCAAGTTCTTATAAAACTCACTCGTAGTATCGGTTTGGCGGCCTACTCCCACTTTTACGGAAACAGTACTGCCTCCTATAAACCCAAACACCAGGATAAATACCAGCGGGAACCCCAAACTAAACACCACGGCGGAAGGACTCCGGAATATACCCCTTAAACTTCCTTTCGTAATCGCCAGCATGGCCCTCAACTGATTGTACTTAGCTCCATTCATCTGATCTGCTATTTTAAAAACCGGAAGCAAAACTACTATAAAAAAGGAGAAAGCCTAAGGCATAAAGCAAAAAGCTATTGTAGCGGAGATATAAAGGGATATTGTATCCGCTTCGATCTATGCTACAATAGCTTTTTGCTTTATGCTTTGAGCCTTCTGCTCTTAGAAGCTATATTTAAATGGTATTCTTGCCTGTATCTGGCCATGCAACTGCTGCACGTCTTTCAATTGTTGATACAGCTCATAATTAGCGCCCAGCTCTTTTTTCACCATGTTGGCACTGGTCTCTGCACCTAACCCTTTGAGGAACCGGGCGATCTTATTCTTTCCAGCTTCAGGATATTCCCTTAAACGGTACTCAGATAATTTTGCCAGTCGCGCCGCACAAGCCAGGGCTTCATTCACACCACCTATACGGTCTACCAGTCCCAGTTGTTTTGCCTCTACACCGCTCCATACACGTCCCTGGGCGATGCTGTCCACCACAGCAGGATCCAGCTTTCTGCCGGCTACCACGCGGGATTTGAAGGAAGCATAGGTACTGTCAACACCATTCTGGATAAAGCGCTTCTCTCCTTCTGTCAACGGACGACCTACTGAACCCAGATCGGCATACTGTGCCGTTTTAACACCATCGAAAGTAACACCCAGCTTATTTTTAAAGAAATCCTGCAGATTAAACATCACACCAAATACACCGATAGAACCGGTTAAGGTATTAGGCTCTGCAAAAATGCTGTCGGCCATACAGGAAATATAATAACCACCGGAAGCGGCATAGTCGCCCATAGATACGACCACTGGTTTTACTTTCTTCGCCAGCGACAGTTCCCTCCAGATCACTTCAGAAGCCAGCGCACTACCGCCACCGGAGTTCACACGGAACACGATGGCCTTCACATGCTTATCTTCTCTTACCTTGCGGATTTCGCTGATATAATTTGCACTGGCAATGGTATTATCCTTATCAGATTCTCCATCCACAATATCACCCTGCGCATAGATCAGTGCAATTCTGCCCTCTCCCGTGCCGCTGGAAAGTTCGGTACCTACATTATATTTCCCCAGGGTAACAAAGTTGATGTCACCATCCGTCTTGGTAGCTGTTTTACTTTTCAACTCCGCAGTTACTTCATCATCATATTTCAAACCATCTACCAGCTTATATTTCAACGCATCATCGGGCTCCTGGATCAAATTTTCATTGGCGTATCCATGTAAGGTAGCAGTATCTATATTACGTGCTTTGCCTACTCCCTGCAGGAAAGTACCGTACAACTCTCCCAGGAACTGGGTAGTTTGAATACGGTTAGCTTCGGTCATCTGCGTTTCACGCAATGGCTCGGTAGCGCTTTTGAATTTGCCGCAATAGAAAATTTCCGGTTTTATTTCCAGTTTATCCAATGCTCCCTTTAAAAAAGGGATCTGGGTGGAGAAACCTGTGAAATCCAGTCCACCTTTGGGGTTCAGGTAAATTTTATCAGCAGCGGAAGCCAGGTAATAAGCGCCTTGCCCCATCACTTCTCCATATGCATACACAAATTTGCCTGATTTACGGAAACGAAGCAACGCATTACGCAACTCTTCTGTGCTGGCAAAACCACTGGGATTACCATTTACTTTGAGATAAATACCTTTAATGTTATCATCATTGGCTGCATTTTCGATCAGTCGTACTGCCTGAAACAAACCAGGCACCTCTCCTTCATCATCCGGCATCAGGGCACTAAGCGGGTTTACTACTTTCTGTTCTTTATACGACTGGCCCGTTTCGAGCACCAGTACGCCGTTGGGGTTAATGGTTACCTTTTCGGAGGTAAGGGCCTTGCCTATTATGACCATCAACACGATGATGCATATACCTGCAAATGCAACAAATGCAAGAAAGGCTGCCAGGAAAACTTTGAAGAAACGCATACTTTTTGGTTAAGATGAAACTGAGATAGAAAGATACATTTTTTCAAAAATAAGGAATATGGCTACTTTTGGGGCTTGAAATATACATGAATACAGCAATATTACTTATAGGTGGCAATTTGGGTGATCGTACCGGGAACCTTGAAAAGGCGGTACAGCTGATCTCAGAAACAGCCGGAGAGGTCGTACAGATCTCCGCCTTATACCAGACCGCTCCCTGGGGAGCCGTGGACCAGCCTGATTATCTTAATCAGGGTGTAGAAATCCGCACCACAATGGATGCACTAACGTTACTGCATACACTTTTGGAAATAGAAAGAAAGATTGGACGTATCCGTCAGGAGAAATGGGGATCGAGGGTCATTGACATCGACCTTATCTTCTTTAACGACAGCATTATAGCCCTACCGGAATTAAAGTTGCCGCATCCCCGGATGCAGCTACGGCAATTTGTACTGGTGCCTTTGCTGGAAATCGTCCCGGATTATGTACACCCGGTGTTACATAAAACAGTTAAAGAACTGGCAGCCAGCTGCCCGGATACATTACCGGTTAACCGCTACTCCAACTAAACGGGTTAGCATCATTCTAAACAACACATTCATGCACTATAAATTTATTACGGTAGAAGGGAATATCGGCGCTGGCAAAACAACACTGGCCAATATGCTGTCTGCTCATTTTTCTGCGAAACTGATCCTGGAAGAATTTGCAGATAATCCTTTCCTCCCCCTCTTTTACGAACGCCCGCAACAATACGCCTTCCCCCTTGAATTGTTTTTCATGGCGGAACGTTATAAACAACTGAAAGAAATGCTGCAGTCGCAGGATCTTTTCAGCGATATCATTATCTCCGATTACCTCTTTATTAAAAGCCTGCTGTTTGCAAAAATCAATCTGCCGGAAGAAGAATATGCCCTGTATCAGAAATTATTCGACATCATCAATCCGCAGCTGGTACAACCCGAACTACTTATCTTCCTGAACGCACCTGTTACCAAGCTTCAGGAAAATATCAAACACCGTAACCGTACTTACGAACAACATATTCCGGACGAATACCTCATGAGTGTACATGATATGTACATGCAGTATATTAAGCAGCATCCGGTACGTACACTGGTGGTAGATACCACCAAAGTAGATTTTCTCCGTCAGCCGGAAGACTTTAATAACCTGCTGCTGGCGCTGGAAAAAGAGTATGCACCGGGCGTGCATTACTTAAAGCTGTAGTACGATTTTTTGTCTTTGTCCAGGATTCTCCCGGACAAAGACAAAATCCGCTTTAAACCTTCTGCGCAATAGCATTCGCCGCTACAAAACCGCTGGTCCAGGCATGCTGAAAATTAAAGCCGCCTGTGATACCGTCTACATCCATTACCTCACCGGCAAAATATAAATCAGGTACCAGCCGGCTCTCCATGGTGGCAGGATCTATTTCACTCAGCGTAATACCACCGCAGGTTACAAATTCCTCTTTAAAGGTAGTTTTACCTTTTACCGGGAACTCCATGCTGACCAGCAATTTCATTAACTTGTTCTGGTCTTTGGCCGGCAGGTCAGCCCAACGCATTTCTTCCGGTATTCCTACCTGTTGCAGCAGAAATTGCCATAACCGTTGAGGCAAACTGAATGGATTCTTATTATATAATTTCTGTTTTCCTAACTCAAAACGCAGGCTTTGCCAGTCTTCCCGCAGCGTGTTTTCATTATAGGCCGGCAGCCAGTTCACAATCGCTGTAAAGGTATACTGGAGTTGCTGCAGCTCCCGGGCACCCCAGGCCGATAGGCGCAATATGGCCGGGCCACTCATACCCCAGTGGGTGATGAGCAAAGGTCCTGTTTCCTGTAACTTCGTCCCAGCCACTTTTACCTGGGCTGTGTTGGCCACTCCCATCAGGCTGGTGATCGGATTACCAGGCATGTTAAAGGTAAACAGGGAAGGCGCCGGTGGCACGATGCTATGCCCGCTTTGTTCCAGCCAGGCAAATTTGCCCGCCTGCGCATACCCTCCGGCGGCAATACATAAATAATCAGCTACCAGCTCACTGCCATTTTGCAATTGCAGTTGCCAGCGGCCATTTTTCCCCTTTTTAAAGGAAGTCACCTCTGTATTGGTCCGGATATTCAAATGGTATTTATCTGCTTCCCGCAGCAAACAATCGATGATGGTCTGGGAATTATCTGTTACAGGGAACATACGACCATCTTCTTCTGCCTTCAGCTTCACCCCTCTTTCGGCAAACCAGGCGATGGTATCGGAGACAAAAAACCGGGAAAATGATTTCTTTACAAAATTCTGCCCCCTTGGATAGCGTTTAGCCATATACGTAATATCCGGTGCATTGTGGGTAACATTGCAGCGGCCACCGCCACTTACCTTCACTTTGGATAACAGCTTGCCTGTTTTCTCCAGCAGCACGACTTCCAGCTGCGGGCAAAGACGGGCCGCATTTACCGCACAAAAAAATCCGGCAGCTCCACCGCCTGCCACCACTAAACGTTTCTGTTCTGAACTCATTAAAATCTTGTTAAAACCATGGCTTGAGCACGCAATAATAACAAACCTGCCGTAATCTTACCGATTAATCTTCCGAAGTTTATATTTTTACATATATTATACTGGCTCAAAATATATTGCATGCAACCGCACCTGAAGAAAAAGCGACATCACCTGAAATGGATGATCCCTGCCGTTCTGTTAACCGGCGTAATGAGTGCACTGGCTATACTACCATCGCCCAATGATTGGTCCGACCGCATAGTGAAGGCATTACAAACATTTGGTTCCCGCTACCCGGCTGAAAAAGTTTATCTCCACCTGGATAAAGACTACTACGCCTCCGGCGAAACCATCTGGTTCAAAGCCTATATCAMCCTGCAGGGAATGCCTTCCACTTCCGCTACCAATCTCTATGTAGAGTTGCTGGATAAGAACAATAACATTGTACAGAAGAAACTGTTTGCTGCCGGTAATGCCGGCGCTCCGGGTAACTTCGATATTCCTGAAACACAGAAACCGGGCGTATACCAGCTCAGGGCTTATACCGCCTGGATGCTCAATTTCGATCCCGCTTTCAGCTATAACAGGACCATAGAAATATTTGATCCTTCCAAAAAAACAACCGCTCCCGCCGACAGCGTTGTTGCGCCCGACTTTGCAGTACAGTTTTTCCCGGAAGGTGGTAACCTTATTGCCGGCCAACCTAATATCGTGGCCTTCAAAGCCATTGACAACAACGGCTACCCGATTGAGGTTTCCGGTACCGTTAAAGATGCCAAAGGCGGCAACTCCGTTGCGCTTAAAACCATTCACGATGGTATGGGTACCTTTGATATTACCCCTGCCAACGGACAGGATATTTTCCAGGCAGTGGTGAAAAGTGCCAAAGGACAAACCAAAACAATTGCCCTGCCAGCACCGGTAACCACCGGCGCATCCCTGAAAGTATTCAATAAAGGCGCCCGCATCTTTTACCAGGCCGTTCCCGGTAATGTAAGCGATACCGCCTTTAATGACCTGGTGATTGTGGCTCAAATGGGCTCCCAACTGGTGTACAAAGCCAGTCTGGATGTAGGCGAAGGCCGGATCAGTGGTTTTATCCCGGCAGACCATCTGCCTTCAGGTATCTTACAAATTACCCTGTTCGCTAAATCAGGTATGCCGCTCTCTGAACGACTCACCTTCGTCCGAAAAAATGACCTCCTGCAAATGGATGTACTAGACGCAGATACCCACAAAGAACCCAGGGCGAAAAATGCCATTGAAATCCGCCTGCCGGATACCCTGCAAACCAGCATATCCATGGCAATTACAGATGCCGATGCTGTACCGGTAGATAAAAATTCAAATAACATCGTTTCTACTTTCCTGCTGACCTCCGATCTCAAAGGATATATATACAACCCGTCCTGGTATTTCCATAACAATGCCGATTCCACCCTCCGTGGTCTGGACCTCGTAATGATGACCAACGGCTGGAGACGGTTCGCCTGGGAAAAAATCCTGAATAACGAATTCCCGGAAATCAGATTCCCTTACGAACAAGGGCTGCTGATGAAAGGAGTAGCCACCATGCTGAATGGCCGTCCTATGCCTACCGGTAAACTGGATATGATCATCCGCCTGCCGATAGACAGCTCCTCCATGTTCGCCTCTGCACCTATCAACGATAAAGGTCAATTTGAAATTGCCAACATGGTGTTCCCGGATACGGCCTATATCTACTACCAGGGCAATGACCTCGTAAAAAAAGGAGTAGATGTAAATGTGAAGTTCGATAATCACTTCTTCGAACGCCCTACCCAGGTTAAAATACCTTATCCATTGCGGATACCACCAGCGATAGACAATAATGCCCTGAAGCAGTTCCTGGCCAATGCAGCGGAAGGCAATAAGGTAAACCGGTCCATCAACAACAAAACGGTATACCTGAAAGAAGTAAACGTCAATGCCACAAAAGTTAAACCGGAAGAAACCACCGAAAAGCGTTATACCTCCGGTATGTTCTCCGGCGGCGATGGCTATACATTTGATCTGACCAAGGAAAATCCGATTGCACTCAACGTATTCCAGTATCTGCAATCTAAAGTAGCAGGGCTGCAGATTACCGGCGATCTGAGTAACCCTTCATTGTCGTGGCGTGGTGGCAAACCAGGCTTATACCTCAATGAAATGCAATCTGATGTAAGCATGCTGGGTACCCTCTCCATACAGGATATCGCCCTCATCAAAGTATTCCGCCCTCCGTTTATGGGTGGATTTGGTGGTGCCAACGGCRCCATTGCGGTATACACGAAGAAAGGTGGCGACAATGCCCCTAAAAATGATCCAAGCATCAGAGGCTTTAAACTTTATAAGAAAGCGGGTTATACCATCGTGAAGCAGTTCTATTCTCCTGACTACTCCGTTAAGAAAGAAGTACATGCTTTACCTGATAAACGCCTCACGCTCTACTGGAATCCAAACGTAGCGGTTGATACACTCACACACACCGCCAGGATACAATTCTACAACAACGATTTCACCAAACGTTTTCGTGTAGTCGTAGAAGGTATAGGAGATGATGGCAGCGTAGGCAGACTGGAACAGGAATTTTAGTAGCTTTTAGCTGTTAGCCATTAGCTTTTAGAAAAAATGCAGCGGAGATAAACATATATACTATGTGCTCCGCTGCATTTTTTCTAAAAGCTAATGGCTAACAGCTAAAAGCTATAAAATCAACAACGGCGTTACAATCCCTATTGAGAAACGATAGTTATCATTGTTTATCATCCCTAATTTCGTTTGTGCGTAATTGGTATACCGGTATACCCGTCCTATCATATTGGCATATACTTTCAGGTTCACATGTTTAAGCGGGTATACTTCTATACCTGGTATATATCCCCAGGCGGTACGCAGTTTTTTATCTTTGTTGGGGTCGGGATTTCCATCCCAATAGGCAAAATCCACCATGCCGGTTAAAGCCAGGTGTACAATCCTGCTCAGTTGTATATCAGCACTCAACCAGTGGCTCATATATTTCACGCCCTGCACCGCTTTTTTATCGGGGGTAAAGCTGCTCACAATTCCCTTGCGATCCAGGTTTTCAAGACTTAATTTAAAATCATATTGCAGGCGGAAACGGTTTAAGGAAAGCTGGTTGCCCAATGCAATGTAGTTCATGTACTGGTGGGTAGCTTCTTTAAATATACTGTAAGACCAGATGGTGCTGAACTTGCCGTCAAACATATTACCCCGCCAGTTGATCACCGCGGCAAAAGGAAATTTACTTTCACTGATACCAGGAATAGAATCATACAGTTCCTTAAATGTTTTGGTTCTGCTGTTGAGTATCTGAAAAGTGAATTCATTATTCTTATCAGGCAAAAAACCCAGTCCGGCACCTGTCAGGAAGTTATCGGAATATTCGATGATGTCGGAATATTCGTAAATATCGATCGGGTTCGCATCAAACTCGTAGCCGCCCCAATCTGCACATAATTTACCGGCATATATTTTCCATTTTTCATTGGGATCGAAACGAACAAAAGCCAGGTCAGTAGATCTGCTGAGGTTATCAATAGACTGTGTTACCGGATCACGGGTGTAGCGGTCACGGAAGCGGAAATACAGCTTATCTGCTACCTTACCTTTGATCTCCAGCCGGAACTGCTCATTCACAAAGCGGGAACCTGTATAAGTACCGTTTTCAAAGTCATTGCGAAAGGCGAAACGCATATTGGCGATGACGTCTACATTATTCAGCAATGATTGCTTGTTTACCGGTATCAGCGGGGTATGCAGGGTATCATTCGCAGATTCCTGCTGCTGTGCAGATGCAGTAAATGCGTACAATAGCATGCACGCCATTAACCATTTGCGGATATGCATAATCATTAGATTTCGGGAGTCATAGTTTGCCTGTAAAAATGCTACCACAGTATCCCTGCCAGGAGGAAACCCACTGCCACAGAAACACCTACACTCACAAAGCCTGGTAACATAAAGCTATGGTTCACCAGGTATTTACCTATATGTGTGCTGCCTGTACGGTCAAAATTGATGGCGGCCAGCAGTGTAGGATAGCCGGGTAAAACAAAGTCGCCATTTACTGCCGGAAACATAGCCACCAGGTGCGGAGGAATAATGCCCAGTGACAAACCCAATGGCATGAGCGCCTTGGTAGTAGCGGCCTGACTGAAAAGCAGGATGCTGAGCAGGAAAAGAGCAATAGCAAATGTCCACGGAGCAGCACGCACCATATCACCCAAGGCATGTTCTATGATATCGGTGTTGGTTTGCATAAAAGTAGCGCTCATCCATACCACACCAAAAATAGATACTACTGCCTGCGCACCGGAATTAAATAAACTTGCTTTCGCCACGGCAGCCGTAGTGGTTCTGCAAAGCAGCATAATAGCGGCTGCAGCAGCCAGCATCACCAGTTCTATTACTGCAGACATTTTGATATTGCCGGCAGCATCTACGGCCAGGTTACTGGTACCTTCTCCGAAAGAAGGCAACATATCTGGGAAAGCTCCTACCAGTACAATCAGTAATACCGCCAGCCCGAAAATCAGTACAGAAGTTTTAGCACCCGGTAACAGCGGCGCCCTGGCAGCTTCCGTATCTGAATTAATGCTGGCTGCAAACTCAGGGTCTTTCATCTTTTCGAGGAACTGGGGATCTTTGTCGAGGTCCTTACCCATTTTCCAGCATACCGCCACACCTGCCAATGTTCCTACAATCGTAGCAGGAATACATACTTTGAGGATTTCCAGCAGCTCCACTTTACCACTGAGGATCGTTAATATAGCAGCGGTGGCGGCGGAAATAGGACTGGCCGTGATAGCCAGGTGAGAAGAAATAACAGAAATACTCAATGCTCTTTCAGGGCGTATTCTTTTTTTGGTAGATACTTCTGCAATAATAGGCAACAACGAATAAGTAATATGTGCGGTGCCTGCAAATAAGGTAAACAGATAAGTCACCAGTGGGCCCAGCAATACAATCAGCGAAGGCTTGCTGCGTAGAATTTTCTCTGCCAGTCTTACCAGGTAGTCCATCCCACCGGCAGCCTGCAACGTAGCCGCAGTACTCACTACCGCCAGTATAATCAGCATTACATCAATAGGAGGATCTGCAGGCCGCATGCGGAACAGGAATATATAAATGGCCAATGCCACCATTCCCATCACACCCAGTCCAATACCTTTCATTCGGGCGCCTGCAAGGATAGCCCCAAGCAAAATTGCAAATTGTAACCAGATCATATGAAGTGTGTATATCTGATAATAATGATCGGATGTTTCTACACTACAGACAGGCGCCGGCAAAGAGAGAGCGCCGGAACATACGGGCAGCCTACCGGAAGGCGGTAGCTGCCCGCGTATTTTATTGAATAAACTGGGGTCTTATCAGGTTGTCGAAAGTGAAAATTTCATCCCATTTTTCCTGCGTTACCCATTTCTTTTCCTTCACTGCCAGATCATGAACAGATTTTCCTGTTTCCAGTGCTTCGCGTGCAATAGCGGAGCATTTTTCATATCCGATAATAGGATTCAGCTGTGTTACAATACCAATGCTATGCATCACCATTTCTTTGGTACGGTCTGCATTGGCGGTGATACCCACTACGCATTTATCTTTCAGCGTCTGACAGGCATTATTCATATAAGTAATCGCAGTAAACAATGCGAAAGCAATAGTAGGTTCCATTACATTGAGCTGCAGCTGTCCTGCTTCTGCGGCCATGGTCACCATCAGATCAGCGCCAATAACATAGAAAGCAGTTTGGTTCACCACCTCTGGTATTACCGGGTTTACTTTACCCGGCATAATAGAAGATCCCGGCTGCATGGGAGGCAGGTTAATTTCGTTTAACCCTGTCCGTGGGCCGGAAGATAATAACCTCAGATCATTACATATCTTGGAAATCTTTACAGCTGTACGTTTCAGCACACCAGACAATTGCACATAGGCACCGGTGTCATAGGTAGCTTCTATCAGATCTCCAGCCAGTATCAGATCCAGGCCGGTAATAGTCGCCAGGTATTTGGTGACCAGTTCGGAATATCCCTTAGGTGCATTTACGCCTGTACCAATCGCGGTGGCACCCATATTTATTTCAGAGATGAGTCGTTTGCTTTCTTCCACGCGGGACAGCTCTTCGTTGATATTGGTAGCAAAGGCTTTGAACTCATCGCCCATACTCATGGGCACCGCATCCTGTAACTGGGTGCGTCCCATTTTCAGCACATTTTTAAACTCCACTCCTTTAGCGCCGAAAGCTTCTGCCAGCTCACTCAGGGTAAGTTTGTACCCGGTGAGTTTATTCATGAGCGCTATGCGAAAAGCGGTAGGATAAGCATCGTTGGTTGACTGTGAGCAGTTTACATGATTGTTGGGATGACAGAATTCATATTGTCCCTTTTCCTTCCCCATCATTTCCAGGGCCACGTTCGCAATAACTTCGTTGGCATTCATATTCACCGAAGTACCTGCGCCGCCCTGTATCAGGTCGCTCAGAAACTGGTTATTAAACTCGCCAGCAATCACGCGATCACAAGCCTTGATAATATATTCTGCGATATTTTTATCCAGTACACCCAGATCGCGGTTGGCCATGGCGGCGCCTTTTTTCACATAGCCCAACGCCTGTACGAAAACGGGTTCCACCATCAGGGGAATACCGGTAATATGAAAGTTCTCAATTGCACGCAGGGTTTGAATACCGTAATATACGTCGGGTGGTATTTCTTTTTCTCCTAGGAAATCGTGCTCAATTCTCTTTGCCATATTTAAAGTAATTTAGGCCTGAAAGTTAAACGCATTTAGAACAATGAAACAGTGCGAATTGTTTTATTTTATCTTAAAGTGAAGTGCTTTTATTAGTATTTCATTCGGCATTCATGATTTGTAATTCATAATTATCTATGGTCTACCGTATTTTACTGATCTCTTTTCTATTTTTATTTTTCGGGAGAAATCAAACTTTTTCCCAGCAACTGCAGCCCAACTTTAACCCATCAGAGTACGGCGAATTGTTAAAACTGGCAGAACGGATGGGAGATACGCCCTGGACCAAAGTGAAGAGTAATCCGCCGCGCGATTGTGAGTTGATTTATCGTGCTAAAGAATCAGGGCTGGTGAACCGTTGGGATCTGTGGAAGCGAAAAGATGGCGTGGGTATTATTGTGATCCGTGGCACCATTGGTAGCAGTACATCCTGGCTGGAAAACTTTTATGCAGGCATGATTCCATCGCAGGGTACAGTGAAATTAAATGACAGTACTGCAGTGCCTTATAAAGTGGCAGAAGATCCAAGAGCTTACATACATGCCGGATGGATGCTGGCAGTAGCTGCTATGGGACCTGAAATTAAACGTAAAATAAACGAGTACTATCAGCAAGGCATACACGAATATATCATCTTCGGACATAGCCAGGGTGGCGCCATCTCTTTTCTGCTGCGCTCTTATTTTGAGTACACCGATGGACTCCCAAAAGATATTGTGTTCAAAACATACGCCAGTGCTGCGCCTAAGCCCGGCAATCTATACTATGCATACGACTATGATTTCATTACCCGGGGAGGCTGGGGACTGCGGGTAGTCAATGCACGCGACTGGGTGCCTGAAACACCGTTCTCTCTGCAAACAACCAGGGATTTCAATGCGGTAAGTCCTTTCGCGAATATTAAAGGCTCTCTGAAAGATCAGAAATGGGCCATACGCGCCGTACTTAATTACATGTATGGTCGCCTGGATCGTCCTACCAAACGCTCTTCCAGGCGTATGCAGCGGGTATTGGGCAAGTTTGCCTACAAGCGTGTCAGAAAGGTACTACCGGAGTATCAGCAACCGGATTTTGTAACCAGTCACAATTATACCCCGGCAGGCACGCCCATCATCTTATACCCGGTAAAGGGCTATGATGAACTGTTTCCGTTTGATGGAAAAAACATTTTCATCCACCATATGTTCGAACCTTACAGGTGGGAACTGGAACAGATTTATAAGATAAACGCCAACTAATCATTGCTGCCTTTCTCGCCGGTAAACCAGTGTTCCTTATCTCTGAACAATACATTGAAAGTAGTCAGGGAGCCGTAGATACGGGTAATATACTGCTGCATATTTACTTTCTCTTCATCTGTGAGCACTTTATGGCTGTTGATGTTTTGTTCCAGCACACGCAAGCGGTCACGTAGCATGACTATTTTATGGAAGAAGGTGTCAATAGGCAGCTCCTTTGCTTTCAGGGTGGGATCACCTGGCTGCAGCACCAGGTTACCGCCCTTCCAGCGATCGCCCAGTGGCACCACTTCTGTAATGCCTCCCCACAGACGCAGAATCTTCAATATAGATGTTTCCACCTCTGAAGCGGTTTCCACTTCGGAGGTGGTATTCTCCGCCACCAGTACCTCAAAGAGAGGATCCGTCTTGTCGATCATCTTAATACCATGATCCATGAAGGTAACGCGGTATTGGGCGTATTTCACCGCTACAATTACCCCAGGGCCAAAATGTGCGTGCTGTACCCTTGAGCCAACGCCGAGTGTGAGTTCTTCCATTATTTTTTCCTCAAACATAAAAAATTCCGGCAAAGGAATAAACTAACATTTGTTAAGGTCCATCCACTTTTAAGGATTTACTTTTGCCGCGACTAAATACTACAGCTATGACACCTTCAGCCAGACTAATGTGTGGACTCATTCTCATCACCATTCCTACCATTCAATTCGGCGGATATTTCCTGTTAAAGATCCTCAGTGGAAAAATGAATCAGTTGGCACTTACACCATTTCAACGATCCATGTTCCGGGCCGGTCATGCACATGCTGGTGTGCTGGTCATATTATCCCTGGTTTGCCAGTTGCTCACAGACGCAGCTACATTAGATAATGCACTTACATGGGCAGTAAGAATAAGTATTCCTTTTGGTACGATACTGATTAGTGGTGGATTTTTTGCAGCTGCCGCAGGTAAGGAAAGAACGCAGCCGAATCAATGGATTGGGATATTATATGCAGGTGTATTCCTGTTGGGTGCAGGTGTACTCACATTAGGGATAGGGTTGTTGTAAAAAAACGTGTGATGATCCTTTCACAGATCATCACACGCATCAAATTTTATTCTTTTACCTTGTTCAGGAAGTAGGATAATTTAAATAACAGTTCATCCTGTAAACCAGCGCGCAGCTTGGCTTCTTCATCTGTAATTCCTAAGCGGCGCAGGCGTTGATAATATACATAGGAGCCGCCAATCAGTTCGAGGCACTCTTGTATTTTACGTTTCACTTCTGCTTCTTTGGTGCGTTTTTCAAATTCTTTTTTAGTAAGAATTTTATCAACGAAGTAGAAGTTGTCTTTATCTTCTACCCACTTATTCCCTTCTCTGTGCTGGGGTTTGTATACTTCCAGGTAACAGTTATCCAGTTTCAATACATCGCCGAATTCTGCGCGTATATCTATCACCGTTGGTTTCTCTGCTGCCGGATTGGCCAGGCGTTTTTTAATATGATTGCTGATTTCAACACCCAGTTCATCGCTGCTCATCAGGATCTGGTTCAGTTCTGAAAATTCCAGGCTGATGGTGATGCGGGCATATCCTCTTCCACTTTTTATTTTACCAAATAGGCTGGGGGTAGTTTGTTCATCAAAGATGATGTCTTCTACCTGCACTTTGGTAATCGTTTTATAGTTAGGTGTATAACCATCTTCCAGTGGAGTAGCACGCTTGTTCACCAGGCGGGAAGGCTCTTGCCGGCGGGTAAACTGTATGAACTCATCGATGAAGCGCAGCTCCTGCTTTTTCAGCTTGGCGTAGACTTCATGTGTAGTATGGTTATGTATTTTACTTAACAGCATCAGATCACTCCAGCTGTCGAAATGCTGCATTTTTTTCAGTTCATCCAAAATATCTCCTGCTGCCATGTTACGGCGATAGAAGATTTCTCCTACAAGAAATAATGCGTACTCCTGGGCCGGGTATCCCAGTTCAGGCAGTACATCATAAGGGCTGCGTTTCTGTTCGCGGCCACTTTCCAAAAGATCAATATCTGACATAACTGGCGCCAAAAGGTACTTACGTGCGGCAGCACGCAGTTTCTTGCTCACATAATCCACCAATTGGTCACTTACGTGCCCATGATGCACAAAATCATGCAGTATCTGCACAAAACGCCGTGATGTAGGCAATCCAAATTGTGAAAGAATATCATTTTCCATGTCCAGCACGTCCTCAAAACCAGGCTCCTCCTTTCCAGGCTTCACCCGTTGATCCATTTGCTGGTAACGCTGATAGTACTCCTGCAACTTCAGTTTAAGCTGATCCATAATGTATATACAATTAAATATTAAATACTTCTATAAACAAAACAATAGTGGCATAGTAATCCTAAAAAAAATTCCTGTCTGGTTAACATATCCAGGCTTAACGACATCAGGAAACCCGAAAACAGGGGCTTCAACGATGCCATAAAAACAACATTCAGTTGGTTATCAACTACTTATAAAAATGGGAATGGAATGGGAAAGTGCGCAAAGATACACCTTTTCCTGAAGTGAGCAAAAGAGAGTGGAAATTATGAAAATTAAGATGAAAGGCTGTGCCTGCATTCACTTTAGACAGGAATCTATAGTGTAGATATTGCTCAATTTTGTGGATACATTTTTATCTCTGCGGAAAGGATTTCAGGTACATGAAAAATGATTGCATAACACATGAAATTCATTCACCTAAAAAAATAAATGCTGATCTGTCAAGGGTATTTTCATCTGCCCTGGCTCCTATTGCAGGCCCCTTTTATTTCTCCTGTTTTCCGCTTCATTCATTTATAAATTTCTCTTCATGTGTAATTCCTTGAAAATTTTTTATTCAAAGTATTTGGAATTTAAAAATAGTTTCGCTTATCTTTGCACTCCCAACAACGAAATACGGTGGTTGTAGCTCAGTTGGTTAGAGCATCAGATTGTGGTTCTGAGGGTCGAGGGTTCGAAACCCTTCAATCACCCAACCGTTAAAAAAGGCTTCTGTAAAAAGAAGCCTTTTTTGTTTTTATACCCCTCGTAAATCAATGCTGGCGGTAACCTGGGACCAGGTTGAATATTTGTGAAATAGCGTAAATTTTAAGCATAAAACACCCATCATTATAGCCAACATTACCTATTCATTATGTTGACACCGTCGAGCGCATGCCTGACACCCGATATGTACATATAGAAGCAGTGCAGCAGAGGTGGACTTGAGGTGGACTTGATGCGGGGATGATGAAGATAAGCCGGAGGTCAGAATCGGCCATAGTGGCGGCACCAAAGACAGTTCGGAAGGATTTTAGAATGGTAAACAAAAAATTACACTTCTTCCGAAGGAAAAATATTATCTTAAAAAATATGGAGAAAAATTTCTTTAGTAGAAAAAGATTCTCTTATATTTGCACTCCGAAAAACGGGTTAACCGTTAGGAAACGGTGGTTGTAGCTCAGTTGGTTAGAGCATCAGATTGTGGTTCTGAGGGTCGAGGGTTCGAAACCCTTCAATCACCCGAAAAAATGAAAAGGCTTCTGTAAAAGGAAGCCTTTTTTGTTTTTTAATAGATGATATCCTGACGGAGACTTCACAAGAATTTTTTTTCAATCCCCCCCTGATGAAATCCTCTTCCAATAATTCGCCAATGAAATAAAAACTGGCAAACAAAACCATCTTATCATCACTACTTACTTCAATCGTCCCTTCAAAAGGTCTGTCGATAGTAGTGCTCCCCATCTCCCAAAAGAAACCCAGCTTAAAATAATAGATCATTTCATCTATCCCATTTGTGACCCGATATCTGTATTGCCCCCAGCTATGCTTTTTAAACATGGAATATTTTAGCTCTGGCTTAATTTTCCGGAAAGTATACTCCATACCATTTAGCCATATCGATTCCCTATGCCCTATTGCTATCCATTGGTTAATTTCATAATTCCCAACAATCGTACCCGTATAGTCATCTATAATAGACATATCCTTGAAAAGTCGCTTCCCCACTGGCGCAATTTTCATCCGGGTATCTCCAAAGTAGAAAAAACTCATCTTTGCATTATAGTAAAACTCACCAATCATGTTTTCGCCATCATACACACTAAAAAGTTGATGCTTACCAGTATTTACAAATCCATTATTATAACTATCAACAATTACGCTTTTCTTGAAGCGGTACAGCATAGGTTTACGGGTATAGACAAAAATTACATTAAAAATAATTGATTTATCAGCGCCCACTTTGTTTTTTAATTATTTGTTTTGCCCGTTGATTTTCTACATTTGTGCAAACTGAAAATTAATAACGCATAATGATATTTTTTCTTCCCCTCATCGCTGCTGCCATTGGTTGGTTACTCAACAGTCTCGCTGTAACCCTCCTTTTCCGTCCATACAAACCCGTTAAACTAGGCTTCCTCACTCTGCAAGGCTTATTCCCTAAAAGGCAAGCCCAGCTGGCCAATAGTCTCGGTACACTGGTAGGTAAACAATTATTTTCTTTTGACGATATCAAAACCAAACTCACCGATCCGGAGAAGATCAGAAATATTATTCCGTTAGTAGAAGCACACCTCGATACTTTTCTAAGGGAAAAACTACCGAAAGCCATGCCGGTACTTTCCATGTTCATTGGCGACAGTATCGTGAACCAGATTAAAACCCACCTGGTAGCAGAACTCGACACCCTGTTTCCATTATTGATCAGCCAATACCTCGATAATGTACAACAGGACCTGGACCTGGAAAAAATAGTATCACAAAAAATTGCAGGCATCTCCGCAGATAAACTGGAAGCCATCACCCATGATCTGCTGCAAAAAGAACTGCAAAGCTTCAAAATGTTGGGTGCCATCAGCGGTTTAATTACCGGATTAATTTGCGTGGGTATCTCCCTGTTATAACCTTCATATGCCCGGGTTACAAACGATAAAAGACAACTCTGTTAACTACTGTTAAGACCTCTTAGCGGTCATTTTTGTGATTTCCTGCGGGCAATCATTCCGCTCATCACAATCTCAAACCATTCATACCTGTACCCCGATACATTTGTCCTTATCTGAGAAGAAAGTCCGGATAAAAACCGATAAGGATGAAAAAATGCTATGCAGTAATTGCTGGTATACTCTTGTGGCAGGTAAACGCCTTTGCACAGGCGCCTAAAGCAACAGCCCCCCAGCAGGGACAAGGACAGGGAAGGCCCAACATGCCACAGATTGGCCACTTGTACGGTAAACTGGTCGATGCCAAAACCGGGAAACCAATCGAATACGGCTCCGTTACCATATTAAAGCAACGGGACTCCTCCCTCGTAACCGGGATGCTCACTAAATCAAATGGTGATTTCAGCCTGGAAAATCTCCCCTTTGGCCCAATGATCCTGCGCGTTAATTTCATGGGCTATACCAGCCTGCAGAAGAAAGTGATGATCACCGCTCAAACACTGGAACAGGACCTGGGTAACATAAAAATGGCGCAGAATGTAAAAACACTGCAAAGCGTGGAAATTACCGGGCAAAAGAGCGCCTTTGCCATGGGCATAGATAAAAAAGTATTTAACGTAGACCGCAACCTTGCCAGTGTTGGCGGTACCGCACAGGATGTACTAAAAAATGTACCCTCCGTAAACGTTGACCTGGACGGTAATGTAACCGTACGTAATGCTTCTCCCAATATTTTTGTAGATGGCAAACCTTCTACCCTCACCCTGGATCAGATTCCGGCAGATGCCATCGAAAGTATTGAACTCGTCACCAATCCATCTGCTAAATATGACGCAGAAGGAATGTCAGGAATACTAAATATTGTGCTGAAGAAAAACCGCAAAGCCGGTTTCAATGGTGCAGTAAACATTGGCGCCGGTACGGGCAATAAATACAACGGCGGCGGTAATATCAATATACGCCAGGGAAAATTCAACGTATTTGCCAACTACAATATCAACTCCAACCACAACTGGGCCGATGGTACTACCAACCGCAGCAATTACCGCAGCGGTGCAATAACAGATACCAACTATCTCTTCCAGAACAGCAACAGCACCAGTAAACCACTGTTTCAGTTCGGACGTTTTGGATTGGATTATATGCTCGATAACCGCAACACCATTTCGGTGGCACAAAATATAGTTGCAGGAGATTTCAAAAATAACGAAGACCTCTCCAGCACTTTCTCCGATAAAAATCATCAGGTTACCGGTATCAGTGATCGCTTAAACAATAACAACTTCAACTTCCGGAACTACACGACTACGCTGAGTTTCAAACATACTTTTGCACAACCTAATAAAGAATGGACAGCAGACATCAACTATAACAAGAGTTCCAACAACCGCAGCGGCGACTATCTCACACAGGCAAAAAATGCCATGGGAGATCCGCTTGGACAAGCACTGCTGCAAAACAACTCCACTTCCGGCAAAACAACTTTCATGACTTTCCAAACGGATTACACCAATCCCATCGGAAAAAATGGGAAGCTGGAACTGGGAGCCAAAGCCACTTTGCGTGACTACACCAGTTTGTACGATGTATTTGATAAAGATACCATCACCGGTAAATTTATCAACAACCCACTGCTATCCAACAACTATAAATACAACGAAGAAATATATGCAGGCTACGCCAATTTTGCCAGTACCATCGGCAACTTCGGCTACCAGGCTGGTTTACGCGTAGAGCAATATGTATATGCCGGAGAAAATGAAGGCACAAAATACAAACCAACCAAAGCCGTACCTGGATTCTATCCCAGCTTATTCCTGTCGGAAAAATTAAAACACGATCAGGAACTGCAGCTGAACTATTCACGCCGCGTAAACAGACCTAACTTCTTTCAGCTGATTCCTTACCGCGATTACAGCGATCCGCAAAATCAACGCGAAGGGAATCCTAACCTGAAACCGGAATATACCAACAGCTTTGAATTTTCTTACGTGAAAAACTGGGCCAACAGTAACTTCCTTGGTAGCATCTATTTCAGGAATACCAATAATATGATTTCTACCATCAGTACGCCCATTGGTGCAGATACGCTGCTAACACAGTACATCAACGCCAACAGAAGTAACTCCTACGGTGCGGAACTGACCTTAAAAAATCAGATCTTAAAAGGATGGGATCTTACCAGCAACGTGAACCTGTATCAAACAGATATGAAGGTGAATGCCAACGGTCAGAATTTTGATAACAATGGATTTAGCTGGTTCGCTAAAATAAATTCAGAAACAAAGTTACCTGCTAACTTTACCGTACAGGTAAATGCCACTTATCAGGCGCCTACTATTGCACTTCCTTCATCCGGTGGTGGTGGCGGTGGTCGCGGTGGCGGAGGCGGTGGTGGTGGATTTAACCAAATTCCATCTTCCGCACAAGGTACTATCAAAGGCTTCAGTACCGTTGATGTTGCAGTGAAAAAAGACTTCCTGAAAAATAAAGCGGCCTCGTTAACGCTCAGCTTATCCGATATCTTCAATACCCGTCAGTATGAACTAAACCAGGTGTCTCCAGGCTTCGCACAGGATTATATCCGCAAACGCGAATCACGTGTACTCAAACTGAACTTCAGCTACCGCTTCGGCAAGTTTGATGCATCCTTATTCAAAAAGAAAAAGAAAGATCAGGGAAGTGACCAGCAGATGGGCGATCCCATGCAGAGCTTCTAGAACATATTAAAGAAGGTGAATGCAAACCACAGGCCGGTTAGTAGTGCAACTGCACTGCTGCCGGCCATGTTTTTTTAGCTACCACTCATCATATTTCGTCAACGTTTAAGCTTATGCCTATTACTTTTACGGTGTTGTTGTATCACTTATAAAGTTGCTAAATCCACGCATGCGAAATTTTCTATCACTCATGTTGGTGCTGTTTGTTATGTCTTATAACGTCAACGCACAAACGACAATTCCGGCTGCACTGAAAGTTACCGGCAAAGTAGCAGATGTTGTTACCGGAAAGCCCATTGAATACGCATCTGTAGTACTGCTCAAACAGGCAGACTCTACGATGGTGACCGGTGCATATACTACGCCCACCGGCAATTTTACACTCAATAATATTGTTCCTGGTATATATGTTTTACGTATCACCTTCATGGGCTACGAAAAAATGGAGAAAGCCATCCGTGTAGTGGAAGGAAAAAATACGCTCGCCGGAACCCTGCGCCTGCACTCTGCCGGCAAAGTATTAAATGCCGTGGAAATCAAAGCAGAAAAACCAGCCTTCTCCATGCAGATAGACCGGCAGGTATTTGATGCTGGCAACATGATTAATGCAGAAGGAGGCACGGGAACGGATATACTAAAAAATATTCCCAGCGTAGATGTAGACATAGATGATAACATTACCCTCAGAGGTAAAAGCGTGACCATTTATGTAGATGGCAAACCCTCTCCTTTCGGAGATGCCAAAACCGCGCTGCAAATGATCCCGGCGGAAAGTATTGATCGTGTGGAAGTCATCAATAACCCCTCTGCTAAATTCGAAGCGAACGGCAGCGGCGGTATTATTAACATCGTACTGAAAAAAGATAAAGCCTTCGGCTATAACGTCATGTTCAATGCAGGTGGCGCCACCCGCGGTGAAGCCAACGGAAGCGTAAATGCCAGTCTTCGTTTGAGACGCTTTAATTTCTTCGGCAACTATAACGGTCGCTATGAACACGTAAACGGCAGTGGCCTCAGCTCACGCCAAAACCTGGTTGCTGACAGCAGTAATACTTCCTTCTTTTCCCAGACCAGTAAAAACGTTAACAATAACAGCAACAATGGCGGACGCTTTGGCTTCGATTATTTTATGGACGATCATAACACCTTTACGATCTCTCAGGGATTAAATTTCAGCAAGAGCGATAATGAGGATAACATCTACCTCAATTACATGGATGAAAAAAGAGAAACATTGCGTTTCGGAAACCGGGATAACAACAGTGATAACCACAACAATAACAATAACACCAATCTTAACTACAAACATACTTTCGCGAAAGAAAACCAGGAACTGACGGCCTATGTCAGCTACAGCGGCAATAAAAGCAACAATAACAGCAGCTATAACACACAATATCAGTACAAAGGAGTAGATACCCTGCCCAATGCGGATAAACAAAGCAACTACAGTAACAATGGAAACCGCTTCTGGAATCTGCAGTCGGACTACACTTCTCCCATGGGGAAAAAAGGTAAGCTGGAAACCGGCGTAAAAGCTACCATGCGGCATATCGACAATAACTATATCGCCTCCCTGTACGACTGGACGGAGAAAAATTACGTAGTAAGCCCTACTTTGTCTAATCAGTATAATTATGAAGAAGACATTTACGGCGCATACATCAACTTTGCAAACGCCATTGGCAACCTGGGCTACCAGGTAGGAGTACGTGCAGAACAGTCTTACCTGAAAGGCTATTCCGTAACCAGGGACACCACGGTGAACAACCGCTTCTTTAACCTGTTTCCCAGCGTATTTCTCAAGTATAATTTACCAAAGAATCAAAACCAAAGCCTGGTATTCAACTACTCTACCCGTATAGACCGGCCCAATTTTGATCAGCTGTTGCCATATATCAATAACTCCGATCCGCAAAACATCCGGACGGGAAACCCGGAGCTACAGCCTGCATTGTCTCATAAATTTGAAGTCAGCTACTCAGTGTATTATCCTAAATCAAATAATTACCTGAGCACAAGTACCTACTACGCGCAAACCAATGACAACATTGACCGTATCAGTACGCTGGACACCATTTCAGGCGTAACCACCACCAAACCTATGAACCTGGCTACCCAGCAGAATATAGGAGGTAATGTGTCCTACAGCTTAAACCTGACCAAATGGTGGAAAGTATGGGCCAACCTGAACCTCGAATATAATAAGCTCACCAGCATTACCGTCAATAACGAAAACTTCAGCTACGGACTAAACGGTAATACCCAGTTTCGTATACCCGGCAGGTTTAGTATTGAATTAGGCGGCCATTTCCGCTCTCCGAGGATACAGCCGCAAGGAACCTTCAAGGCCATGAATGGCATCGATCTGGGTATCCGTAAAGAGTTCATGAAAACAAAAGCGCTGGTGGTGGCTCTGAATATTTCCGACATATTGAATTCGCAGCAGTTCAGCTCACATTACGAAACAGCTACTTTTATACAGGACTACGACCGCAAAAGGGCCACCCGCTTTATCCGCCTGAATGTGCGGTACCGGTTTGGCAAAATGGATCCTAACCTGTTCAAGAAAAAGAAACATACATCCGAAGAAGAAGAGAAAAAAGAAGAAGAGAAACCGAAAGAAGGCACAGGCAGGCTTTAATAAAAAAAGAGGCGTCTCATATTGAGGCGCTTTTTTTTGCAGGCATATTGATACGGCGCGCATATGTTACCACCCTATTACAACCGCTATACTTTCCTGTTTGCCCCTTACCCGGATAACTCAACCCTTTTTTGCTTTTACTAAAATATTTTAAACTATTTTGTCGGGCAATCATATATACAGGTGGATATGGCTTCCCGTGGTAATTACGATGAAAATACAATGCTGAAGCTGTTAGCACAGGGCAGTGAGTATGCTTTTACGGAGCTTTTTAGCCGCTACCGTACAAAAGTGTATTCCGTAGCATTCAGGTTCCTGCGATCGCAGGCTACCGCCGAAGAAGTGGTGCAGGATGTATTCCTCAAGTGCTGGCTGAAACGTGAAAGTCTTTCTGACGTAAAAAACCTGGATGCCTATCTTAAAGTGGTAACAAGAAACCTGGTACTTAACCGGTTCCGCAAGTTGGCCAATGAAGCCGCTGCGCACGAAGAGCTGGGGCGCAGGGATATAATGGTTAACGATACTGACCACCGCGTACAGGAACACCAATACCAGGAAATTGTCCGGGCTGCCCTGGAACAATTGTCGCCACAGCAACGGGAAGTATACCGGCTCGCCAAAGAAGAAGGACTAAGTCATGAGGACATCGCCAACCGCATGCAAATTTCCGCAGTTACCGTGAAATCTCATATGGCCAGGGCGTTACAGTCTATCCGCCGCTACCTGAACGGCAGCATTAGCATCCTCCTGCTAATGTCCCTGATTAAATAACAATAAAAAATATATCCTTTTACCCTCCACCATTGGAATTTACCAGGTGTCTATTATTATGTAAGTTTTGGAAAGATACCTGTAAGTTCCTGTAAAGTTATTGCAATCGTTATGTCGAACAACCCTGGATTCAATGAATTAATGGATAAATACCTTGCCGGAAAAGCCAGCAGGGAAGAGTGGGATGAATTGAGGGGAATGATTAACAAAGGCAACTTTGATGAAGTAATAAAAGACCGGATTGATGCGGAATGGGATAGCGGCGTAATGGAACCCGATGTTTCATTTGAACGTTATCATGAAATGATCGGCAATATTATGTCTGCCGAATCACATATCGCCAGCATCATCCCGCTTAAAACAAATCGCCGCCGCGGCATGCGCAGGCTCGCGATAGCTGCTGTGATAAGTGGTTTACTGACACTGCCTTTCGCGGGCTGGTGGTGGCAAACCCATGAGAAAAAGCCACCGGTCGCTAATGCTTTGCCGGTCGCTAAAGTAGCAGCTGAAGAAGAAGTGGTAGAAGTACAATCGAAATTTGTAAGGCTGCCTGATGGAAGTACCGTGTTACTGGCGGATAACAGCCGCCTGGAATATAACCGCGACTTTAAAGGTGATAAAAGAGAAGTAAGACTATGGGGAGAAGCCTATTTTGATATTAAAGAAGTGGTAGGTAAACCCTTTATCGTGAAAACGGGTAAACTCAGTACACAGGTATTGGGAACGGCTTTTAATGTAAAAACATCGGCTGACCAACAACGTGTAGTGGTAACAGTTACCAGGGGAAAAGTGAAAGTAGCAGATGAAAAAAACAGCTACGGCGTATTGGTGGCGGATCAACAGCTATCCGTAAATATGCTTACCAGTACCGTGACGCGGGCGCAGGTGAAAAGTATGGAAGTCGTGAAATGGAAAGATGAATTCCTCGTCCTGGATGATGTGAGTATGGAAGAAGCTGCTGTTATGATTGGAGATAAGTATCATGTGAAAATATTATTTGCCAATGAGTCATTAAAACACTGCCGCATCGCAGGATCATTTTTTCATAATCAGCCTTTGGAGAAAGTGCTGACGATTATTTGCAGTGTGGCAAATGCCGGGTACACCATTTATCCGAATGATAAGGTAGTACTGAACGGCGAAGGATGTGCCAACCAATAAATAAACGCTTATAGACAGTCATTAGTCAACAAACGGAATATAATATCGGTGAAGATCTTCACCCGGTACAGCGCGTTGTGCACCGCGTATAGTTGCCATTTTTTAATAGTAATTATCTAAAAATCAACCATCAGAATTATGGATCTAATCTCCGTGAGGGATCGCTATGTCCCTATGCGAATCAACCAACCATACATTAAGAAAAAGGGCAAAACAGGTTTTATTATGAAGATCATTTTCTTGTATTTTTTTCTGCTGGCATTATCCGTTCAGCTCCTGCCAGCCTCACCGCTGTCAGCACAGGAACTGGGAAAGAAAACAATTACACTGGGCCTGAGAGATGAAACACTCCACAGTGCCATTAAAAAAATTGAGCAGGCCAGCGGATTTCTTTTTGCTTATCCGCCAACTGCTGTAGCAAAATACAAACATATTACACTGCCCACCGCCAGCCGCTCTGTAAGTGCTACCCTGAATGCGGTACTGGAAAATACCAACCTGGCTTACCGGGAGGTAGACAGCAGCGTGGTATTGTTTGTAAAACCTGCCACCAATCCGGGTATCACCGACAACGTGGAGGCGGAGCTACAACAACAAACTATTATAACCGGCCGTATCCTCGATGAAAAAAGTGGCGACCAGATAGTGGGCGCCACTATTATTGAAAAGGGAAACAAAATACTCAATGGCACCACTTCCAACGAAGTAGGTGCTTTTAGATTACCGGTGACCCTTTCCGCTGGTAAAGCCGTACTACAGATCACCTACGTAGGTTACGAGTCAAAAGAAGTGGAAGTGCGCAAATCTGCCAATCTCACCATTAAACTCAGCACCAGTTCCAAATCACTGAATGCAGTAGTAGTCACCGGTTTGTTTTCCAGACCGGCAGAAAACTTCACGGGTGCAGCTACTTCCTATACCAAAGAAGAACTGACCAAGGTATCCGGTAACAGTGTACTCAGTGCACTCAGTGCCCTCGACCCTTCTTTCCAGATGCCTCAAAACATCAATGCCGGCTCCAATCCCAACGCATTGCCCAATGTAGTGGTAAGAGGCGGCAACAGCCTGGGAAGTCTGAATGGAACCAATCAAAGCAATGTATACGACTTCACTACCAGCCCCAATACACCACTGTTCATCATGGATGGCTTCGAGGTATCACTGCAACGGGTAAACGATTTTGATATGAATCGTATCGCCAAAGTAACTATTTTAAAAGACGCCGCAGCCACTTCCATTTACGGTTCCCGTGCAGCCAACGGCGTTATTGTGATTGAAACTATCCGGCCGCGCGAAGGTCGCTTACGTGTAACCTATACCGGTAGTGTTGTTGCAGAGTTACCTGACCTGAAAGGATATGACCTGGTTAACTCAAAAGAAAAACTACAACTGGAAAAAGAGGCTGGATTGTACAATGGCTACCCCAACCCGGTTTGGCAGGAAAGAAAAGATTTTCTATACAACTACCGACTGGCGGAAGTAGCCAAAGGTATCAATACCGACTGGCTCAATGTTCCCCTGCGTAACGGTATTGGCAACACCCATAACCTCTATGTGGAAGGTGGTTCTGAATCAATATTGTATGGTCTCAACGGTACCTATAATACCACAGAAGGTGTCATGAAAGGCTCCAGCCGGCAGAATATTTCCGGTAACACCTATTTATCCTATCGCTATAAAAATTTCATATTCAGGAACGATCTCACTCTCAATTTTAACAAGTCTGTTAATTCACCCTATGGTTCATTTTATACCTATACCAAATTAAATCCTTACTGGTCGCCTTACGATGCAGACGGACGCCCAAAGTACTACCTGGAAGATATCCGGTTTTACGATGGCGCACGCCTGGCTTCACAACTGAACCCTGTTTACAACGTATCATTACACACCGTAGATCAGGCGACCCAGCAAAATATAACAAATAACTTTTTTGCACAGTGGCAGGCGAAAGAATGGCTGCGCTTTACCGCCCGTTTTGCTTACCAGCGCACTACCACCGGTGGAGATAATTTCCTTCCGGCACAGCATACCTCATTCGATAGTATTCCCATAGAACGCTATTATGAAAAAGGATCCTATACCAAAGGCTATGGCCTGAGAAACACCATTGACGGGTCTTTTATGGCAGACCTGAATAAATCCTTCGGATCACATATGTTCTTTGGTTCGCTGGGTACTACCATCCGACAGGATAAACTGACTTCAGAATCATATACCATCAACGGTTTCCCCAACGATAAACTGGACCAGGTATCACTCGGAAATGGTTACAAAACAGGTGCCCGCCCATTAGGCCTGGAAGGACTTACCCGCCTGCTGGGATATTTTGCCAACCTAAGCTATGCGTACGATAACCGCTACCTGCTGGATGTATCCTACCGTTTGGATGGCTCGTCACAATTCGGCGCCAACAAGCGTTTTGCTTCCTTCTGGAGCGTAGGCGGCGGCTGGAATCTTCATAACGAAAGCTTCCTGAAAAACAGTGCTGCTATTAACCGCCTGAAATTACGCTACTCATATGGTTACACCGGCTCCTCAAATTTTGCCAGCTACCTCGGACTTACTACCAGCAAGTATTACACCGACCAGGATTACTTATATCACCTCGGTACTTCCCTGCTGGGCTTTGGCAATCCCAACCTTGCCTGGCAGCAAACTGCAAAAAGTAATGTTGGTATTGATGGTACTTTCTTCAAACGACTGGACATAACAGCCAACTATTTCCAGGAGAAAACAAAAGGATCTGTAGTATCTATCACTACTGCTCCGTCTACCGGCTTCTCTATGTACATGGATAATATGGGTGATGTGGTAAGTAAAGGATACGAAGTAAACCTGCGTTATACCATTTTCTCAAATCCCCGTAACCGCGACAGCTGGTCAGTGTTTGCCAACGGTTTCCATGTGCAGAATAAGATTGAGAAGATTTCCAATACCCTGGAACAACTCAACAAAAAGAATACAGAATCACTCAGCACTGCGCCATTGGCCAGGTTTGCGGAAGGTCGCAGTACGACTGCTATATGGGCAGTGCCATCACTGGGCATCGACCCTTCTTCCGGAAGGGAAATTTACCGCACCCGCAACGGCACTACCACTACAGTGTACGATCCGCTGGACCAGGTAATTGTAGGCGATGCACGCGCCACCCTGGAGGGCACCTTCGGAACCAACTTTGAAAAAAGAGGCTTCGGGGTAAACCTTTACTTCCGCTACAGGTTCGGCGGCTATACTTATAACCAAACACTGGTCGACAGAGTAGAAAGCGCAGATATGAGTCTCAATGTGGATCGCCGCGTATTTGAAGAGCGCTGGAAAAAGCCGGGAGATGTTACCTTTTACAAAGGCATTGTAGATAACAATGGATATACCATCACCTCTACCACCTACGCCACCTCACGCTTTGTACAAAAAGATGATTGGCTGAGCCTCGAAAGCGCTTCACTGTATTATCGTTTAAGTGACGCGCAGAATGCACGGTTACGCCTGCACGATACCAAGGTGACACTCTTTACCAATCAACTGTTCTGGTGGTCAAGCATTAAGCGGGAAAGAGGTTTGGACTATCCTTTCAGCCGCAGCTTCACGTTACAGTTACAAACTACTTTTTAATCTTAAAGGAATCTGAACATGAAACATCTACGCAATATACTTTTCCTGGTAGCTTCCTCGGCCGCACTCACACTCACTTCCTGCAAGAAATGGCTGGATGTAAGGCCCAAAACAGAGATCAAGGAATCAGAACAGTTTTCTACAGAACAGGGATTTAAAGATGCATTGTACGGCAGCTATCAGAAAGCAGCCGACGGACAACTGTACGGTGCCAACCTCACCTTCAGCTTCCTGGAAGTGCTGTCGCAGGGATACGATAACACCACGAAAATAGACCACGACTTTTTCTACGCGGCTACCTATCAATATAACAATGCCGGCATAACAGCTATTATCAATAATATCTGGGGCAGTATGTATGCCACCATTGCACAAACAAATTACATCCTGAAGAACATTGATGACAAAAAATCCATCTTTGCTGCGGATAATTATAATATCATTAAAGGGGAAGCACTGGCGCTGAGAGCATTCCTGCATTTCGACCTGCTGCGCTTATATGCGCCCTCGCCAAAGTCAGATGCCAATGCCCCCGCCATTCCTTACATAATCGCCTTTACCGTTACACCACAGGCACGTTTGAAAGTAAGCGAGGTGATAGCGCTTTGTGAAAAAGACCTGAAAGAAGCAGAAGCATTATTGAAAGTATATCCGCAAATGACCAATCCTGGTGGCAACGATGACTTCCTCGCCTTCCGCAAAAACCGGATGAATTACTGGGCAGTAAAAGCGTTGTTGGCAAGGCTCTATCTCTATAACAACGATAAAGTACATGCACTTCCTTACGCGAAAGAAGTCATCGCCAGCAATAACTTTCGTTTCATCACATCTGCAGAACTGACTGCCAATGCGAAAGATCTCGACAGAACCTTTACACCGGAACACATATTTGCGATCTATGTTTCCAAACTAAAAGATCCGGTGACCAGCTATTTCATGATGGCTACCGGCGACAAGATATACAAGAAATTTACCGTTACGGAAGAACGCAGAAAAGCAGTGTTCGAAACCACATCAGGTGGAAGCACCGACATCCGCTTTGTGAGCAACAGCCTGTGGAGCGTAAGCAATGGAATTATTTTCCCCGGTAAGCTCTGGCAGATAGATGAAAACAGGGAAGAACTGAAGAAAAGAATCCCTGTAATATCGCTCTCAGAGATGTATTACATCGCGGCCGAAAGTGAACCTTCTCCTGCAGAAGGACTCAAATGGCTGAATAAGATCAGGTCTGCCCGCAACATTGCAGAACTGCCGGCCGGCCTGGATGCAACTACTTTGCAGAATGAAATATTCAAGGAGTATCGCAAGGATTTTATCTGCCTGGGACAACTCTTCTTCTATTACAAACGGTTAAACCTGGCTAAAATTGAAGGCTCCCTGAATGGTACCATCAATAACACGCAGTATGTACTGCCATTGCCTAACCAGGAAATAGAGTTTGGAAAGTAATCATATCTGCATCTTCATAAATCATCAAACATGAAAAATATTTCCAGGCTGATAGCAACAGCCATATTATACCTGCTGGTAAGTGCATGTGGTAAAGAAGAGCGGCTGATGTATAAAGAAGCCCCTGCTATCTATTTCTCAAGGGATTTTGTAATGCCCGATAGCATCAATTATACTTTCGTGGTTAAGCCTGATACTGTATTGAAAGATACAGTGTACCTCAATATCCGGATCAGCGGACTGGCTACAAACGCAGACAGAAAATTTAATCTCGTGATCGCAGACAGCTCCACTGCTGTAAAAGGAAAACATTTTGATATAGGCCCCACCGTTATAAAGGCTGGTCAATATGCTATTAAGTTTCCGGTATACCTGTTCCGCACCGCAGACATGAAAGACAAAGTGTTCTCTATTTATTTTCGTATAGCCTCCTCCGATGATTTTGCCGCAGGATTCGGCAACAGTCTGAATTACCAGGTAAGGGTAACGGATAAGCTGCTGAAGCCGGCCGACTGGAGCGACTTCTTTTACGGCGCCTATTCATTGACCAAACACCAGTTTATGGTATCAAGACTGGGCACTACTGCCATTACGATGGGTACCGGGGCACAGTTCTCCGAGATCATGTCTATCCTGCAGAAAATGCGCGTGGAACTGGTGAAGTATGAAAATGAGAATGGTCCGCTGATAGACGAAAATGGCAACCGGGTAACCTTTCCAGCCATTTAACCTGTCACTTTTTTTCTTTATCCTAAAAGTTGCAATATGAAATTGTCGATATATAACTGGTCAGGTGTTTTACTGCTGCTGATGCTCACGCTGTCCGGCTGCCTGAAAGACAACAGCAATAAAGACGTTAAACCTATCAATGAAATTACAATCTCCGATACTACGGCGGTAGCTGCTGTACTGCAGTTTGATACCTTAACAGTGAAACCGGATATCAAGGAATCTATTCCTGTGGGTGACAAAGGACTGGTGTATGAATGGAGTATCCACCAGAACGATTCTGAAGATGCATACCCGGTATACATCCTGGACAGCACCCGTTATCTGCATCAGTCAATCMGTGTAAAGCCTGGCATCTACCGGCTTATTTACAAAGTAACGGTAAAGGCTTCCGGCGTGTCTTATTTTAAATTTTTCAACCTCAAGGTGATCAACCGTTTCAGCGAAGGATGGTTGGTGATGGAAGACCTGGCCGGTAAAACGGATATGACGATTATCCTGGGGACAGATACTTCTTTCCATCATATTTTCACGGAGCTGAATAAAGACTATACGCTGAATAATCCGTTGCAGGTAGCTACAACCAACCATTACGGCGACAAATCCGTGTGGATGTTTGGCGCAGATAACGCCATAGAACTGGAGTATACCCAAATGACAAAGCTCACGGATTATACCAGGTGGTTCTGGGAAACACCGGCCGTATTTCATCCGCAAAAGTTCAGGCAAATTAACACCGGTGTATATATCCTGATTAACAACGGGCTTTTGCATGCACGTTTTGCCGGAGGTTTTCCGGGAGATGTAAAATACCTGAATACACTTCCTTTCCCGGGCGGCAAAGGCGATGATTATTATTTTTCTTCCTATACCGGTGTTGGTCCGCAGCCTTATACGGATGAAAAAACGCCGTATACGGCTTTCTTCTATGATACAAAAAGTAAAGGCTTTGTGTATCTCTCAGGTGCTTCCCTGATCCCTTCATTGGTGGCTTTCAGTGCTCCGCAGGCTGGTAGTTATTTCGATATGCGCAATATTGGGTTGGATCTGTTGGCCATGGATCAGGGCAATGCACCTTATCTGAATAATGCCATTTTTAAAGATAATGGCAATATTTATTTATACCAGATAGATGCCAACCGCTCAGATCCCGCTATTGCTAAAAAACTGATCACGGGTGATGCGCCAGAACTGGCAACTTTCTCCAAAATGACCAGCTCCAGGAAATTACAGCAGATCTATTTCCTGGTGAATAATAATATCCACCTGTATGATATTCCTTCCGGCAAAGCCCGCGTAATCAAACCCATTCCGGCCGGAGAGCAGGTAACGTACCTGCAGTGTACCGGCAACGATGTAATGGTAGGCACCTGGAATGGTACGGAGGGAAAACTGTATCGTTATAAAATCAGTCCTTTGGGTGATTTCCAGGACGTAAAAGTATTTACCGGATTCGGCAAAATTGTAAGCATGACCTATAAAGCTGCATAACATCAAAACCCACTATTAATATGAAGAAATCAATCGCCCTGCTGGCTGCCGTTACCGGCATGCTTTCTGTGCAGGCACAAAACGGAAAGGGCTATACGATTAATGGCGTGATCCATGGCCAGGATACCGGCAAGATATATCTGAATACGTTTATGATCCCCGATCATAAGCCTGACTCCACCATGCTGAAAAATGGTAAGTTTACTTTTAAAGGTAAAGTGAGTTCCCCGCAGCTATATACCATATGGCTGGAGCACCAGAATGGTGGCGGATCTTTGTTCCTGGAAAACAGCAATATTACGTTTATTGCCGGGAAGGATTCCATGTCGAACGCAAAAATTACCGGCTCTTCAACAGATCCGCTCTATAGAGTATGGGATGCCCAATGGGAAGCTATCCGCCAGAAGGCCGGTAAATTATACGGTCGTGCTGACGCAGCAGAGAAAAATAAAGATAGCGTGGAGCGTAAAGCTGTCACCACCGCATTTGCTGATTTAGATAAGGAACTCGATAGCACCGTTACTGCTTTTATAAAAAAATCTCCTGCCTCCCCTGCATCCGCAGCGGTTGTACTGGAAAGGTATATCATGTATTCCTACCCGGAAAAGGCCGCTGCGGCCTGGCAACTGCTCGCTGCGCCGGCAAAGAAAACAGACTATGGACAGGCGATCAAAGCGGCGCTTGATAAGCACGCCAAAATGAGTGTAGGCGCCCGTCCAGTCATGTCTCTTCCGGATACTACCGGTAAACCCGTAAAGCTATCTGACTATAAAGGCAAAGTAGTGCTGGTAGATTTCTGGGCCAGCTGGTGTGGTCCCTGCCGTGCTGAAAATCCCAATGTGGTAAAAGCGTATCAACGTTTCCATGACAAAGGCTTCGATATCCTGGGCGTATCACTGGATACCGATAAAAAAGCCTGGTTGAAAGCGGTGGGTAAAGACGGCCTGACCTGGACGCATGTTTCTGATCTGAAAGGATGGAAAAGCAACCCGGTATTGGAGTTTGGTATTTCAGGCATCCCCGCCAACTTTATCATGGATGGTACCGGGAAAATAATTGCGCAAAACCTGCGTGGAGAGGACCTGGAAAAGAAACTGGAAGAAGTATTTAAAAAATAATGGCTTAAAAAAGGTGAGGCGGTATAAAAGTTTAAAATCACTTTTATACCGCCTCTTCTTTTATCGTTCTATATCATTTACTTCTTTCCGGCCAGCATAGGCACAAAAGAGAAATTGTCGAACAGCTCCTGCTCGTTCTCTGTGTCACTGATTTTCGTAATCCGCAACATACGCTGTACATCCTGTCCACCCACCGGAATCACCATCTTACCTCCTACTTTCATCTGTTGCAGCAGTTTTTCCGGAATATGCGGCGCAGCGGCCGTTACCAGCACCTTGTCAAAAGGGGCATAGGTAGACAAGCCCTCGTAGCCATCTCCATAAAATAAGCGGAGATTGGGGTACTGGGACTTAAAGGGAAACAGTTTTACCTGGTCAAAGAGCTTACGTTGCCGTTCTATGCTGAAAACGCTGGCTTTCAGCTCCGCCAGCACACAGGCCTGGTAGCCACTGCCTGTGCCTATTTCCAGCACCTTCTCATAGGGTTTGATTTCCAGCAACTGGCTCTGATAGGCCACCGTATAAGGTTGTGAAATAGTTTGTCCTTCCCCGATAGGAAAGGCCCTGTCGTCGTAGGCTATACTCTCAAAAGCCGTATCAAGGAAAAAATGCCGGGGAATATTGCCAATAGCCGCCAGTACATTTTCATCTGTAATACCTTTCTGACGGATACTATCAACTAACTGTTTGCGTAATCCTTTTTGTTTATAAGTATCTTCATACCGCCTCATGGCCGCAAAATTAACCATTACGGGCGATTTTCAATGTATTTTGGAATCTGTAATTTCCAACATTCGTTTTTTTATTTTTACTTTACAATCCATTTTAGCATTTACGGCTTACAAAAAAAGAACCATGGATATAAATATTGAAAACAAAGTATCGCAATGGCTCAACGGGAATTATGACGCGGAAACCGTTGCCACACTGAAGAAAATGCAGGAAAGCAACCCCGATGAACTCAACGACGCCTTTTACCGCAACCTCGAATTTGGCACCGGTGGCCTCCGGGGGATCATGGGTGTAGGTACCAACCGCATGAATAAATATACCCTTGGCATGGCTACGCAGGGTTTTGCCAATTACCTTAAAAAAACCTTTACAGGCGAAATTAAGGTGGCCATAGCACATGATAGCCGCAACAATGCCCGCTTTTTCGCGGAAACCGTTGCCAACGTTTTTGCTGCCAACGACATCAAAGTGTTTCTTTTTGAAAGCCTGCGTCCTACGCCGGAACTGTCTTTCACCATCCGTCACCTGCAATGTCATGGCGGCGTGGTACTCACAGCATCTCATAACCCGAAGGAATATAATGGTTACAAAGCCTACTGGAACGATGGCGCCCAACTGGTGCCTCCCCACGATGGTAATGTGATCCGTGAAGTAGAAAACATCGCCTCCCCCGATGAAGTGAAGTGGACCGGCGGTGAAGCCAATATCACCCTCATTGGCAAAGAAGTGGATGAAGCCTACCAGAAAGAACTGGTCAGCCTCTCTATCAACCCGGACATCATCCGCCAGCAACATGATCTTAAAATAGTATATACCCCCATTCATGGTACTGGTATCACCCAGGTGCCTGCGGTACTGCAACAGTATGGTTTTACCAACATAAACATCGTACAGGAGCAGGCTACACCGGATGGTAACTTCCCTACCGTAGTATATCCTAACCCTGAAGAGTCTGAAGCCATGAGCCTGGGCCTCAAAAAGGCGAAGGAACTGGATGCCGATATCCTTCTGGGTACCGATCCGGATGCAGATCGTGTAGGCATTGCCGTGAAAGACCTGAAAGGCGAATGGATCCTGTTAAACGGCAACCAAACCGGTGTACTGTTATTTAACTACATCGTGGAGGCCCGCAAACGCAAAGGTCTCGCTAAGCCAAACGATTACATCGCCAAAACGGTTGTTACCTCCGATCTGATCGATGTATTTGCTGCCAAAAACAATATCACCTGCTACAACGTACTGACCGGCTTCAAATGGATCGCCGACCTGATCCGCCGCAAAGAACCACAGGAAAACTTTATCTGTGGCGGGGAAGAATCATATGGTTATATGATCGGCAACAATATCCGGGATAAAGATGCCATCTCCTCCGTAGCCATGATTTGCGAAATGGCAGCCTATGCACGCAGCCACGGCAAAACATTGTTCGAAGAACTGATCGACATCTACGTACGCTACGGCTATTACAAAGAAAGCCTGATCTCCATTACCAAAAAAGGAATGAGAGGGGCTGAGGAAATCGCCGAAATGATGCGTGGATACCGCGAAAATCCACCAGTAACCATCAATGGTTCTCCGGTGGTAACGCTCTACGATTACCAGCTACAACAGATCAGGGATATCAAAACCGGTGATATTAAGGCACTGGACCTCCCTAAATCCAACGTACTGCAGTTTTTACTGGCAGACGGCAGCAAAATTTCTGCCCGCCCTTCCGGTACAGAACCTAAGATTAAATTCTACTTCAGCGTAAATGCGCCACTAAACAGTGCAGCAGACTATGATAAAGTAACCGCGGAACTGGATCAGAAAATAAATGGCATTATTCAGGACATGGACCTGAAGTAATCCCTGTCATCTGAAAATGATGATATAAACCGGGAATGTTGAAAGAACGTATCTACTCAGCATACATACCTTTCAGTATTCCCGGTATTGTTTACATACCCGCATGAAAAGACCACTGCTTATCCTGATCCTGATGCTGCCCTTCCTGTGCAGCAAGGCACAAAAAAAAGTGCCTTTTTTCTCTATTCCGGATACCACTGTTAACTCCCATGTATGGCTGCTGAGCGGCACTACCGTAGCATTATACGGTGCAAGTCTCGCCGCCCTCAATACGGCCTGGTACAAAGGCTACCCCAGGTCAGGGTTTCATTATTTCAATGATATGGGGGAATGGAACCAGATGGACAAAGCAGGACATATTTTCAGTGCATATTTCATTGGAAAATATAGCCGTGAAATGTGGCGCTGGTCGGGACTTCCCCGTAAAAAACAAATCTGGATAGGTGGTCTCAGTGGTTTCGCTTATCAATCTGTTGTTGAAGTACTGGATGGCTATTCGTCCGAATGGGGATTTTCCTGGGGAGATATGGGCGCCAATGCGATAGGCTCCGCCCTGTTGATCAGCCAGGAACTGGCCTGGGATGAACAACGCATTCAATTAAAATTTTCCGCACATCCACAGCGTTATGACGACCCGGTGCTGCAGGAGAAAGCCGATCAGCTTTTCGGCACCACCTACTGGGAAAGAACCCTGAAAAATTATAACGGTCAAACCTATTGGCTGTCAGTAAATCTCTACTCCTTTCATAAAGACGGCCGGATACCCAAATGGCTGAATATTGCAGTGGGCTATGGCGCACAGGGCATGATCGGCGGCAGGGATAACACCTGGACAGATTCCCATGGCATCCACCAGGACTACAGCGAACTACAGCGTATACGGCAGTTCTATTTGTCTCCGGATGTAGACTTTACCAAAATCCCTACCAAGAAGAAAGGCATCAAAGTCCTGTTCCAGGTATTAAATATGATCAAATTTCCAGCTCCCACTTTAGAAATCAATTCGCAGGGACATATGAAAGTACATGCTATCTATTTTTAAGATGGCTTATTCGAAATAGGCGGAAATAATCTCCTCACCGTTCATCTCCACCAACACCATATCCTGCAAAGTAGTTGCCAGGGAATAACCTACAAAGTCAACGGACAGTGGGAAGGATTTATGCTTGCGGTCTACCAGCACAGCGGTCTGGATTTTTTTGGGGAGAAATTTCAGCAGTGGTTTCAGTGCATACAACATGGTGCGGCCGGAGTTGGCCACATCATCCACCACTACGATTACTTTATTGTTGAAGTCAATTTCTTCAGACACCACTACCTCACCCGGATTTTGTTTATCCAGGTGCAGTTCTATAATATGGGTTTTCAGGGGAGATATCTGTTCCAGTATAGCCGCGATCTTATGGGCAATGATCACACCACGATCCCAGATGCCTGCTAAAATGATATCCGTACCATCGCTGTTCAGTTCATAAATTTCGTAAGCGATACGTTCAATTTTCTTTTGAATGATATCCTGCGTTAGAATGATATTCCTGTTTTCCATGGTTGCAAAAATAAGCAATTCGTCATTAGCAGTTAGCCATTGATAAAAAAATCAAATACACTAAATGCTAACAGCTAATGGCTGACAGCTAAAAAAGACATAAATTAGGGAGTCAAATCTGAGATAATGCGAATTGTACAAGAATTATTATTTGTTATCCTCTTTGGGGCAGCGGTATATCTTTTTGCCCGTAAGGCAGGACAGATAAGGAAAAACATACTGCTGGGAAGAGATAAAGACCTGAGTGACCATCCTGACCTTAGATGGAAAAATCTCCTGTTGCTGGCATTTGGACAAAAAAAGATGTTCCGTAATCCGCTGGTGGCGGTACTTCACTTTTTTGTGTACGCCGGCTTTCTGATCATCAACCTGGAAATCCTGGAGATCATCCTCGACGGTATTTTGGGTACACATCGTTTATTCGTTCCCGTATTAGGCAGTTTATATCCTGTATTAATCAGCTTATTTGAAGTGCTGGCAGTACTGGTACTCAGCGGCTGTGCCATCTTTTTAATACGCAGGAATATTTTAAAGCTGAAACGCTTTATCAGTAAAGATCTGGATGGATGGCCGCGTTCAGATGCCAACTATATCCTGATCACAGAAATTGTGCTGATGTTCCTGTTTCTGACCATGGATACGGCAGACCAGGCGCTACAGGCCAGAGGCGTTGCTCATTATATGCCTACCGGACAATTCTGGATTTCAGGGATGTTTACTCCGCTGTTCAACGGGCTTTCTGACGGCTCACTGGAAGCCATTGAACGTGGTTGCTGGTGGCTGCACATCGCAGGGGTGCTGGCCTTCCTGAACTATCTCCCCTACTCCAAACACCTGCATATTATACTGGCGTTTCCGAATGCCTACTTTGCCAGCCTGGAACCCAAAGGTGAAATGGAAAATATGCCGGCAGTGCAACATGAGGTACAGTTGATGTTGCAGCCGGAGTTGGCCGCCAATGCACCTGCATCCGATACCATGCCTAAGTTCGGCGCCAAAGATGTAATGGATCTTACCTGGAAAAATTTACTGGATGCCTATAGTTGTACAGAATGCGGCCGTTGCAGTGCTGCCTGTCCGGCAAATATCACCGGTAAACTGTTGTCGCCCAGGAAAATTATGATGGATACCCGCGACCGCCTGGAAGAAGTAGGGCGCAACATTAAAGCAAATGGCACCTTTACAGATGATAAGAAAGCATTGTTACGCGATTATATTTCTGAAGAAGAACTGCGTGCCTGCACTACCTGTAACGCTTGTGTACAGGAATGCCCGGTAAGCATTAACCCGCTGGATATCATCCTTCAGCTGCGCCGCCACCTCGTAATGGAAGAATCCAGCGCGCCGGCAGAATGGACCGGGATGTTCAGCAACATTGAAAATAATATGGCCCCCTGGAAATTCAGTATGGACGACCGGGACAAATGGGCCACCGAATAACACCGGCCTTATTTAACCGATCGCCATCATTTTCGGTATTACCTTAAAAAAATCAGAATGCATATTAAAACAATGGCAGAATATGCCGCAAACGGAGAAACCCCTGAAGTCCTTTTCTGGGTGGGTTGTGCAGGTAGTTTTGATCAGCGTGCCCAAAAAATCACCAAAGCATTTACCACCATCCTTGATAAGGTGGGGATTCAGTTTGCCATTTTAGGAAAAGAAGAAAGCTGCACAGGAGATCCTGCAAGAAGAGCTGGTAATGAATTCATTTTCCAGATGATGGCGCAGAACAATATACAGCTGCTGAATATGTACGGCGTAAAAAAAATAGTAACCGCCTGCCCACATTGCTTTAATACACTGAAAAACGAATACCCTGCACTGGGAGGTAATTACGAAGTTATTCACCATACCACTTTCCTCCAGTCACTGATTGATGAAGGAAAAATAAAGATGCAGGAAGGCGGCACTTTCAAAGGAAAAAAAATTACTTACCACGACTCCTGTTACCTCGGACGCGCCAATAATATATATGAAGCACCCCGCAAAGTACTGGAAACACTGGATGCAGAACTGGTAGAAATGAAGCGCTGCCGCAGTAAAGGCTTATGCTGTGGTGCCGGTGGAGCACAAATGTTTAAGGAAGAAGAAAAAGGTACTACCCGTATCAATTTTGAACGCGGACATGAAGCTGTAGCTACCGGTGCCTCCGTGATTGCTTCCAATTGTCCGTTTTGTATGACCATGCTAACGGATGGAGTAAAAGAAGTAGGTAAAGAAGACGAAGTAAAAGTGCTGGACATCGCGGAATTAATCGCTCAAAGCATGAAATGAAATCAATTGCCTAAATTTGTKACATGAATACTAACAACATCTTCCCTTCAGGCTTCTCTCCGGCCTCCAGGGTGTGGATATACCAGAGCAACAGACCGTTCAATGAACAGGAGATACTTGAAATCAATGAGCAGCTACAACAGTTTACAGCGCAATGGAATGCACATGGAGCGCCTGTTAAAGGCTGGGGACAGGTAGTACTGAACCAACTGATCGTGCTGATTGCAGATGAATCACAGACAACCGTAAGTGGTTGCAGCACAGATAGTTCAGTTCGAATCATTAAAAGCATAGAAAAACAGTACGAGGTAAATATGTTTGATCGTCTCCTGCTCGGCTTCATCGTGAAAGATAAAGTACAGCTGTTGCCTATGGCCCAGGTAGCTTATGCCCTGGAAAAAGGCTATATAGATGAAAATACCATCTACCTGAATAATACCGTATTGACCAGGCAGGAACTGGATACCCATTGGCTGCAGCCGCTGAAAGACAGCTRGATTGCCAAAAAGCTGGGTGTAAAGGCATAAGCCGGGTAACATCATTATCAGCCCTGTAACAGTAATGCTGTTACAGGGCTTTTATTTTAACCGATTGCTGCCATTCTGTCATTTTGTTGTTTTTATTACCTATTTTTGCCTTCCAAAATTTTTGTCAGGATGCTTGATCTGGATACCAAAGTGCATGATGAAAGTCGCCAGGGAGAAGCCTTTTCTCCGGCAACGACTGGCACCCAAACATATACTAAAAAATTCTACATTGAAAGCTATGGTTGTGCAATGAATTTCAACGATAGCGAAATTGTTGCGTCCATACTTGGAGCAGAAGGATATGGCCCTACCCGCAACGCGGAAGAAGCCAGCCTCATCCTGCTGAATACCTGTTCTATCCGCGAAAAAGCAGAACAAACCGTACGTAAACGTTTAACCGAATTCAAAAAAATAAAACAGCAAACACCAGGTATGCTGGTAGGCGTTTTAGGCTGCATGGCCGAACGTATTAAAGGCAAATTGCTGGAAGAAGAAAAACTGGTGGACCTGGTAGTAGGCCCCGATGCCTATCGCAGTCTCCCGGCCCTGATCGCCGAAGCAGAATCAGGTCAGAAATCAGTGAATGTTTTATTAAGCCGGGAAGAAACGTATGGTGATATCAGCCCGGTAAGACTGGATAACAACGGCGTCACCTCTTTTGTATCCATTATGCGGGGTTGCAATAATATGTGTACTTTCTGCGTGGTGCCTTTTACCCGCGGTCGGGAACGCAGCCGTGACGCTTATTCCATCGTAAAGGAAGCAACAGAACTATTTGAAAACGGCTACCGCGAAGTAACCCTGCTTGGCCAAAACGTAGACTCCTACTACTGGAACAGCGATGATGGCTCAGAAACGGTGACCTTCGCCATGTTGCTGGAAAGAGTAGCGCTGATCAATCCTTTACTGAGAGTGCGTTTCAGCACCTCACATCCTAAAGACATCACAGATGAAGTACTTTTCACCATGCTGAAGTACGATAACATCTGCAACTATATTCACCTGCCGGTGCAAAGCGGCAGCTCACGTATCCTGCAACTTATGAACCGCACGTATACCCGTGAATGGTACATGAAAAAAGTAACCCGGATACGTGAACTGATTCCTGACTGTGGCCTTTCTACCGATATTATTACCGGTTTCTGTACAGAAACCGAAGAAGATCACCAGGATACCCTTAGTCTCATGGAGTTTGCACGCTATGACCTGGCCTATATGTACTTCTATTCTGAACGCCCCGGCACCCTCGCGGAACGCCGCTACCAGGACGATATCCCGGAAGACGTAAAGAAAAGGAGACTGGCAGAAGTAGTGGAATTATACCGTGGCCATTCACAGGCCACCATGGAAAAAGAAGTAGGAAAAACCTTCCGTGTACTGGCAGAAGGCACTTCCAAACGTTCCGATGAACAGCTTTTTGGCCGTAATGATCAGAATAAGGTAATCGTCTTTCCAAAAGAAAACTTTAAAAAGGGTGATTATGTTATGGTGAAGGTGGAAAGCTGCACATCCGGTACTTTGATAGGAAAAGCCGTACAATAGCAGCCCGCTGATAACGGGGCTATATTTTTAACCATCTAACATATGAATAACCGCTTATGGACATTCAGGCTATAAAAAACAGGTTTGGCATTATTGGTAGTAGTCCTGCTCTCAACTACGCATTACAAGTGGCTGTTCAGGTAGCCAATACAGATCTCACGGTATTAATTAACGGAGAGAGCGGTGTTGGTAAAGAGGTTTTTTCACAAATCATCCACGCCCTCAGCGCACGTAAACATAATCCTTTCATAGCTGTAAACTGCGGTGCCATTCCGGAAGGAACGATCGACTCCGAGCTATTCGGCCATGAGAAAGGATCTTTTACCGGTGCGGTAGACAGCCGCAAAGGCTACTTCGAAACCGTTAACGGCGGCACCATCTTCCTGGATGAAATTGGGGAAATGCCAATGGGCACCCAGGCCCGCCTGCTGCGCGTACTGGAAACCGGCGAGTATATACGCGTAGGTTCTTCCAAAGTTCAAAAAACAGATGTACGCGTAGTAGCCGCTACCAACAGGGATTTACTGGAACGTACCCAGCAGGGCAAGTTCCGCGAAGATCTTTACTACCGCCTCAACACCGTGCCTATCCGCGTACCCGCACTACGCGATCGCAAAGAAGATATCCCGTTGTTGTTCAGGAAATTCTCGGTAGACTTCTCAGAAAAATATAAAACACCCTCTATACAACTGGATGAAGAAGCTCGCAATATACTCGTGAACTATCCATGGAGAGGTAATATCCGTGAGTTGAAAAATATTGCGGAACAAATTTCTGTATTATCGTCCGATAAGCTGGTCACCGCCAATGACCTGAAACGCTTCCTGCCGGAACAACCGGAAATAAACCGCTTGCCTATGCTGGCAGCGCCACAGCAAAACGCCGATTTCAACAGCGAAAGGGATATTCTGTACAAACTTTTTTTCGACATGAAAAAAGATGTGACAGAAGTAAAGAAAATGTTTTTCGATATTCTTCAGAACCCCAATATGCCGCATGCAGCGGAGTATCCGGTAGATAATCATGTATTGCACAGCTACCCTTCTGCCGCAGAAATGAGTACTCCTCCCAGCAGCAGTCTTGGTAATGCACAACCCATTATCTTAGCAGATAATAAAATTGATCATCACGAAGAAGTAGAAGAAACGCTGTCTATTGCCGACAAAGAGAAAGAACTCATTGTGAAAGCGCTGAAAAAACATAAAGGCAAACGTAAGGATGCCGCTCTGGACCTGGGTATTTCTGAAAGAACGCTTTACCGCAAACTCAAAGAATATAACATCGCCGAATAAACGAATTTTAATATCAGCACAACAATGATCACCAGCATCAAAGCATTTATATCAATAGCCATACTGACAGCATTAGGCGGTTGCAGTGTAAAATACTCTACTACCGGCGCCAGTATAGACCTGGAGGCAAAAACCGTGAATGTGCGCTTCATTGAGAACAGGGCTCCCATTAACAACCCTACCATAAGCCAGAAGCTGACACAGAAACTGCGTGATAAAATCACTTCTCAAACCAGTCTGACGCAGGTGAATGAAAATGAACCAAGAGCAGACTACGAGTTTAAATCTACTATCACCGGTTACTCCTTCTCCAATGCGGCTGTAACGAATGTTGACCAGGCAGCTACCTCCCGTTTGAACGTCACCGTAAATGTTACTTTCATCAAGCGGGTAGGCGATAAAAAAGGATTTACCCAATCATTTTCCCGCTCTGCAGAGTTCCCGGCCACCCAATTGCCCAGCACCGTAGAAAATGGCTTGCTCGAAAACAATATTATTCCGGGTATCACAGATGATATCTTTAACAGGGCATTTGCCAACTGGTAGTGTGTAAGTCGTTTTTTTTATTACATTAGCAACCTATGACGGCAAACAGGATTATAGCGCATGTGTTTCTACAACCCTCTCTTCATTTGGTAAATGAAGCGGCGATAGAACAATTGGTGGCGGATCACCCATATTTTTCTGCTGCCCGCCTGCTGCTGGCCAGAAAGGTATACCAAAAAACCGGCGACCTGCAAAGTTCCGCCGTTAAAAAGGCGCTGCTTTATACCAACCAGCACCACTACGCTTATCAGGTGATTTCAGAAGAACAATTATTACAGGAAGTGGAAAACCGTGTTGCATCGGTTATCCCGGAAGATACACTGCCCGGCGAAACCGTGGAATCACTTGCGGAGAGTCAGGGATTCGAACCCCGGGAGTTGATGGCTGCACAACCAGATGCAATCGGATCTATAGCGGATGAAATAGCAGAGGAAGAAGCACTGCCTGTAGTGGAAGACCGGCTCCTGGATGTTATTCCGGAAGATCAACTACCAACAGAAATGGCCCCTCCTCCTGTCATTGACGAAGATGTAGCTACCATAGCATCTGCGGCTGTACACCCCGCCACAGAAAATCATTTTGGGGTTGTTTCGGAAGATATACCTGAAGTGGAAGCTGCTTCAGCTGCGGAAGTAACAACAGATCTGCCGGAATCGGTCACCATAGCTGATAATGAGGTAACAATCCCAACAGCATTGTCTGGCAGTGTTGTTATGGAAAAAGAAACACCTCTTGCTATAGCAGATTTTGAACCGGCAGGTATCGAGCCTACCATTTCACCAAACATGCCGGCACCGCCTGTTATCGCTGCTGCAGCGGAAAACAGCCCTGCAACCGCCAATGAAGAAGTGGAGGCTGCAATGGGGCCTATCAAAATATTCCCCTTGTCGGAAAGAGTGGAAGAAACAGAACTAATCTTTCAGCCCCTATATACAGATGATTATTTTGCCTATAAAAGGCTGAAAAATCCGGAAGAGGCAGATGACCTGAATGAACAGGGCGCAGCTGAAATGAAAAGCTTTACTTCCTGGCTGCGGCAAATGAAAGACAATTTTGTCGGGAAAACCAGCAAAGACTGGTATCACCAGCAATTGCACCGCATTTATGAAGAAGAAGACGAACCGGAAGTTTCTGAAACAGTAGAGAAAATGGCCATGGACTCTATTGTATTTAACAATGATATCGTATCTGAAACACTGGCGGAGATCTGGGTTCGCCAGCACCAATATACCAACGCGATTAAGATATATCAAAAATTAAGTTTGCTTAATCCCGACAAAAACGCTTATTTTGCGCAAAAGATATTAGAATTAAAGTCACTAACAGACAAAAAATAAATAGTAATTTCTATGTTGATAATTTTTGGTATCCTGATCATATTAGCCTGTGTGTTGTTGGGCTTCTTCGTGCTGATCCAGAACCCTAAAGGTGGCGGACTTTCCGGCGCTCTTGGCGGTGTTGGCAATCAGGTGATTGGGGTGCGTCAGACAACTGACGTGTTGGAAAAAGGTACCTGGATCCTGGCGATACTGATCGCTGTATTATGCCTCACTGCTCCTTTCTTCATAGGAAAAGGCGGTAAGGCAACTCAAACCCTGGCTCCTAGTGCGGTTGAAAGAGCAGGTGCAGGTGCACCGGTACAAGCTCCTCCTGCTCAGCAGTTACCAGGCACTACCCCGGCTCCTGCTCCAGCGACTCCCGGCAAATAAGCATCTTATCGGAATAATAATATTTGAAACCTCGCCGTTAAAAGCGAGGTTTTTTTTCATGGCGACTGACGGAGTATATTGAAAAACCTGGCTTTATCACCGCTTTCGCTTAATTGTAACGTCCAATACTATCTATGGCTAAAAAAAGCAAACCATCCAGCGCAAAAGCTGTCTGGATAAGACGGACACTGGTAATTGCCGGCTGTTTGATTGCCGGTGCGCTGGTATATACCTCTTACCGCGTATTTGGTCCGAATACCAAAGCTTTTGGCGACAATAAGTACTTTTATATACGCACCAACAGCACCTATGACAACGTGCTCGATGGCCTGGAAGAACAAGGTATCATACGCAACCGCAGCAGTTTTAACTGGGTGGCGCAGAAACTGGACTATCCAGCCCGCGTAAAAGCCGGTCGCTATAAGATCAGCAGAGGAATGAGCAACTTTGACATTGCCCGGCTGCTGCGCTCCGGCAAACAAGCCCCCGTAGTACTGGTCATCAATAAATTACGCACCAAAGACGATTTCGTCCGGAAAGTGAGTAACAACCTGGAAGCAGATTCCGGCGTACTCCGCTCCCTGATGCACGATGCAGTATATCTCCGCCAGTTTGGCCTGGATACTAACACCGTGATGTGTGTGGTAGTACCCAATACCTACGAATTCTACTGGAATACCGGTGCAGAAGCGGTATTCAAAAAGCTGGAAAAAGAAAGAGAAGAATTCTGGACACCGGAAAGAAAAGAAAAGGCAGATAAACTGAATTTATCGGAAAACCAGGTCACCATCCTGGCTTCTATTGTGGAGGAAGAAAGTAACAAAAATGATGAAAAGCCGCTGATTGCGAGTGTATACCTGAACCGCTTCCGTAAAGGCATGCGCCTGCAGGCAGATCCTACCGTGAAATTTGCATTGCAGGATTTCGGTCTGAAACGGATACGGGAGAATCATACCCTGTTCGATTCTCCGTATAACACTTACCGTTATGAAGGTTTCCCCCCCGGACCTATCTGTACCCCATCAGAGAAAACGTTGAACGCCGTTTTAAATACTCCGGAAACAGATTATCTTTATTTCTGTGCCAGATCCGACTTCTCGGGATATCACGCTTTTGCAGCCACCTATGCAGAGCACCTGGTAAATGCCAGAAAATACCAGGCAGAACTGAATAAACGAGGATTCTAATAGATAGTTACTTAATTATTTAGTTATTTTGATGTTTGGTTTTCTCTGCACATCAGAATAACTAAATAAGCATTTTAAAGCATTACATTGGCCTTCAGACCCGAAAACATCATCTTCCGTTCACGCCCTTACCGCCGTTTGGTGGACAGGACTAAAACCCTGATCCTGCCTGGATTTGAAGGGCTTCCTTTGTATGATGTACTAAAACATTTCGGACAGGAAACCAAGAACAGGGGCCTGGGAGACCGCGCCAGGGCCATTTCCTTCAACTTCCTGCTGGCCATTCCGCCTTTTTTCATCTTCCTGTTTACCCTGGTACCTTATGTGCCGGTAAAAAACATAGAGCCTACCCTCTATGACCTGGCGGAAGACCTCACACCTAACTACAACACCTATATGATTGTAAGAGGAATGATCCATGACTTCCTCTATACCCATCGTAATGGATTGCTCTCTATCGCCTTCCTGATGGGATTTTTCTATTCCTCCAACGGCGTTATGGGCATACTCCGCTCCTTCAGCAAAATTCAGGGAGTAGGTTTCCGCAAAAGAAAATGGTGGCAAAACCGGCTCATTGCCCTGCAATTAACTGCAATATTGGTTATTCTGCTGCTGATTACTGTAGCACTGATTGTTGCACAGGGTGCTACCCTTTCGTGGATATTCAAGCTGATTGGCATCAAAAGCACCCTGCTGAAGAATGTGATCGACATAGGCCGCTGGGTGGTGATCATTATGCTTTTTTACTCCGTAAACGGATTTTTATACCGCATCGGCGCAGCTACCACCCGCAGATGGAAATTCATTACCGCCGGCGCCACCGTAGCCACCGTTTGTATGATACTGGTCACCGTTGGCTTCTCCTGGTTTGTCAATAACTTCGGTAATTATAATAAGATCTATGGTTCTATTGGTACCATCCTCGTACTCATGCTCTGGATCTTCCTGAACTCCCTCATCCTCCTGATTGGATTTGAACTCAATGCAAGTATCAGAACCATCAGCGATGCAAGACAAGAAGAGAAAAAACAACAATTAGCTGCTAATCAGGCATAAATAACTCCCGATGCCACTATACCTGGCAAATATTTTTATTTTATAATTTTTTATTATATTTTACTTGATTATTTGCTCGTATAAAAGCAAAAATATACTGTCGCATTTTACTATATTTAGTCAGGACCTGAAAACCATTCACTATGATGAAGGCCACCTTTTATTTATCCTGTTTTACCATCTTACTTTCCTCATTTCAACCAAACAGGGAAATACCGCTGGAACCAGGCGCATTGCTCCCAAAATCAGATGTTAGTCTGACGGATATCTCCGGTAAAAAAATCACGCTGGCAGGCGCCAAAGGCAATAATGGATTACTGGTAATTTTTGGTAGCAACATATGCCCTTATATGCAGCGCAACGAAGCACGGCTACAGAACATTTGTCAACATGCCCGCAAAAACAATATCGGCGTAGTGATAGTCAATTCCAATGAAGCCGAACGCGGGGACAGAGAATCCTATACCGCCATGCAACAATATGGCGCCAGACAAAACTTTGCCTGGTACTATGTAGTTGATATGAATGCAGTGCTGGCCAATGCTTTCGATGCCAATCATATACCGGAATGTTTCCTGTTTGATAAAAACAGCCGGCTGGCTTATAAAGGAGGAATTGATGACAGTCCCGGGAACCCGGCAACAGTGAAAGTGCCACTGCTTCAAAATGCCATTAACGAATTGCTGGCGGGCAAATCAGTGACGGTTAATACAGCCAGCAGCCTGGGATGTACCATCAAAAGAAATCTGTAATCCAGTTATATGATATTTTAAGCAGGTAGTAGGTTTCGGTGAGATGAATACCTCAACAAACTACCTGCTAAAAAAACGTATCCCTATTGTCCTACAAGAAATACAGCGTTGCTAAACAACAGTTTACCATTTTCCCAGAAACTTCTGAACAACGGATTATCAGCCATTAACACCACCTGACCACTACCAATATCTTTTACACCAAACAGCAATCCATCTTTCAACTGCCGCCGGGTATCTGCTCCCACAAAACCACTCAGATAGCTGTCTTTCTTTAATACACCTACATTCCAGCCACCATTTTCTATAAACTCATATAAATGTGAATCCAGTTTCAGCGTATAATAATATTCAGAATAGCCAAAAGCCAGTGGATGTGTAGTATCCATCTGCACTTTGTAAATAGCACCGGGAATAAATTGTTTAATGCTCTCCCGCTCCCTGTTGGCATAAGGTTTCAATGCCTCATAGGTATGCGCCGCTGCTGCTTTATCTTTCGCTTCTTTATCTTTATCCTTTTCTTCTTCTTTTTTCAGCTTAATGCCCCAGTCAGCACCCGCCACCTGTGCAGCCGCACTTTCCAGTGCAATCAACTTACCACCGTTGCTGATCCAGTCTTTCAAATGATCCGCAGCAGCCTTGTCCGCAAATACTTTGTAATCTCCATCCGTTAATATCAGCACATCTGTTTGTCCCCAGTCAATATCACCAAAATTTCGTTCATTCACCACCGTTATAGGGAAATCCAGTTGTTGTTCAAAGAAATGCCATACTTCTCCCATACCCAGGGAAGATATGCCATCACCTGCCAGCAGCGTAACGTTAGGCTTTTTGATAAACCTGATTTTGTCGGAACCGAAGTCGGTCCCTTTATCCACAAATCCACTGCCTACCGCATCCAGCGTAATTTTAAAACGATTGGCCTGCGTGGTAATGTACTGATCAAACTGATCACCTTTGCTGGTATTACCTGAGCGCGTAATGATCAGCGTACCGGCAGAAAAGTCTTTGCCACCAACGCTGAACGGCGTTTCTGTAAAACGTACTTTGATATCATTTTGCAACAATGCAGATAAAAATTTCACGTCCCGTAAACTATTCCATTGTGCCAGGTAAGCATATGGCTTTTGCGCAGACAGCGGCGTATTATTTCGCGCCGCCGCTGCTCCTGCAGCAGGCGTAAGTGGCTGCTTTACGGCGTAAGAAGTTAACCCGTACGCATAAGGTAATGCCCATGCAGTAATATCATAAGTAACAGAATCTGTTAAGTGAGATACCGGCTCAAACAATACCCGGAGCATATTTGAGTGGGGCTGATAGGCACTGATGACCAGATCTTCTTTATCAATCGTAAACGTTTCCGTTTTACCAGTGAAATAATTAAATCCACTGGCACTGCCGGTATTTGCGCCAAAGCCAAAAGCGATGTTGTTTTTACGTAATAGTTCTGCCAGCGTATTCAGCTTTTCTGTATTACCACCTGCCTTTACTACATAAGACTTATATCCACCTTGTGGCGTTTTTTGAGCGGCTACAAAATAGTTGCTGTATTCGCTGATAATTTTTGCGGCATTTTGTGATGCCACCTCTACGGTAGATAAACCGGTGGTGAAGTGATGTGCAATACGATCAGACAGCGTAAGGGTATCTCCGTCTCTTTTCAGCACGGCGACTCCTGCCCTGCCGCTACCACCTTGCTCGAAGGTCATACCCAGTGAGCCATTGTACATCGGATAAGTATCGCCGTAACTGGGATAGAAAAGATCGAAACGTTCCTTTGTAAAATACAACCAGCCCTGCTGGTCAAAATATTTTGCATTATTTTTTCCGATCATGACCTGCAGTTGCCGCTGCCAGGGCGTAATGGCATCATGAAAAGGTTCTGCTGCCGGCGCAAAATAATAGGGTGCTTCTATTTCCTGTTCATGAAAATCCACATGCAGCTGTGGCATCCACTCATTATATTTCGCTACCCGCTGTTGTGATTCCTTCTGCGTTTGCCAGGCCCAGTCGCGGTTCAGATCAAAATAATAGTGATTGGATCTTCCTCCGGGCCAGGGTTCGTTATGCTCCCTGGAATAACGACTCACATTGGGTTTTACGCTGCGGGTGTTGTTATAAAAGTTCACATATCTTTCACGGCCATCAGGGTTCAGGCAGGGATCAATGATCACTACCGTATTTTTCAGCCACTGCTGCGTTTGCGCATTACCGTTATTAACCAGTTCATACAGCGTTTTCATCGCCGCTTCTGTGGATACCGCCTCATTACCATGCACATTATAGCTCAGCCACACAATCACGGGCTGGTTATTACCTGCATTATCACGGGCATTAGACATATCCAGACTATGCTGACGGATATTATCCAGCTGAGAAAAGTTTTCAGGAGAAGCCACAATAGCCATCATAAGGGGCCTGCCCTCATAGGTTACGCCGTACTGTTCCAGCTTCACATTTTTAGCCGTTGCGGCTACCTGTTTAAAATAATCCACCACTTTGTAATGTGGGGTAAACTGCGTCCCCAGGGGATAACCGAGGAACTGATCAGGAGTTGGCACCTGGGCGGAAGCAAAAAGAAAGCCCAGTATAGCAAAAGCCAATAATACATATCTGCGCATAGAAAGCCTGCAATTAGACCCTGTAAGTTAGGAATTGTTTTCCGCTTATTGCAGTACGTTGTTATCTGTTAAAATATTTCCCTTATAACCGCGTTCTAATGGGGTCCCTGAATTATTTAATTTCCTGGATTTATGTGCATGTCTTAATTTAGACCCAAACACGATACCCATGCGTTACCTGATCCTGCTAGGGATGACGGTATGTACCTTGCATACTGCCTGTGCCCAACAAAAGATAGATGATTTACATCCTTACGATTATACCATAGAGAAAGATATCAGGGTATTACATGGTGCGGTAGTATCTGCCCATCCACTGGCCAGCAGAGTGGGTGCGATCATATTGCAGCAGGGTGGTAATGCTGTAGATGCGGCTATTGCTACCCAACTGGCGCTGGCAGTAGTATATCCCGGCGCCGGCAATCTTGGTGGTGGCGGTTTCCTGGTAGGACACCTGAAAAACGGCCATAATATCGCCATCGACTACCGGGAAACTGCCCCGGCAAAGGCGCATCGCGATATGTATCTCGATTCACTCGGCAACCCAATTACCCAGTTAAGCCTGGATGGACAGCTCGCAGCGGGCATCCCCGGCACCGTGGCCGGATTGTTTGCCTCCATGAAATACGCTAAACTACCGTTTACTAAACTGATTGATCCCGCAATCCGCCTTGCGGAGAAAGGGTTTGTGATTACCGCTTCTGAAGCCAACGGCATGAATGCTGCAAGAGCAGATTTTGAAAGACTGAATACCACCAAAACCGCATTCGTCAGAGACCAACCCTGGAAAGCCGGCGATACACTAGTGCAAAAAGAGCTGGCACATACGCTCACGCTTATACGAAATAAAGGAGCCGCAGGGTTTTACCAGGGTGAAACCGCTGCTAACATCGTAGCGGAAATGAAACGGGGCAATGGTATCATCTCCCTGCAGGACCTGAAGAACTACAAAGCGAAAGAACGCACTGCCGTAGCTTTTAACTACAAAGGCTATACGATCGTAACCATGCCTCTGCCTTCCAGCGGTGGTATTTGTTTACAACAGCTCATGGGGATGGTAGAAAACTATCCGCTGTCGCAATGGGGCTTCCTGTCCCCACAATCCGTACAACTCATGGTAGAAGCCGAAAGAAGAGCTTATGCCGACAGAGCGCAGTTCCTGGGTGACCCGGACTTCGTAAAAGTACCCTACGCGAAATTAACCGACAAGAAATACCTGGCTGCCCGCATGCAGGACTTTATTCCTGGCAAGGCCGGTTCCAGCGATAAAACCAAAGCCGGCGTTTTCCCCGAAAGCGAGGAAACCACTCACCTGAGTATCATTGATGAGGAGGGCAATGCCATTGCAGTCACCACCACCCTCAATGGCCACTTCGGCAGCAGAACAGTAGTAGGCAAATCCGGTTTCATCCTCAATAACGAAATGGACGACTTCAGTGTAAAACCCGGTGTACCAAATATGTACGGACTGGTAGGCACAGAAGCCAACTCCATTGCACCCGCCAAACGTATGCTCAGCTCTATGACACCTACGCTGGTATTGCAACAAAACCAGGTACTGTATTCACTGGGAACACCCGGCGGCGCTACCATCATCACCTCCGTATTTCAAACGTTAATGAATACACTGGAGTTTGGTCTCTCCCCTTCAGATGCCATCAACAAACCTAAATTTCATCACCAATGGCTGCCGGATGAAATTACCGTGGAACCCAGCTTCCCGGATAGCACCATTCAGGCCCTGCAGGGAATGGGGTATAAAGTGGTGAAACGTAGCCCCATTGGTCGTACAGAAATTATTAAAAGAGCACCTGAAAGCCGCTTCCTGGAAGCTTCCGGCGACAAACGCGGCGACGACAGTGCAGCAGGATACTAGTTCATTTAAATTTATATAATGGATGAATAAATTCATCCGGGAACAACAAAATATTTATCATGTCCATCCAATCTATTTATTTACAAAGCGCGTTACAACGACTGGAAACACACCGCCAACTGGGACTTAAAACCATAGAAAGACTCACCACCGGACAACTGCACTGGCAGCCGGATGGAGAACCCAACAGCATTGCCATGATCATTAAGCACCTGCATGGCAATATGTTATCCCGCTGGACCGACTTCCTGACTACAGATGGCGAAAAACCTAATCGTGACAGAGACCGCGAATTTGAAGAAAGCAATACTACAGCAGCAGAACTACTGGAATTGTGGAATACGGGCTGGGACTGTATGCTGAATGCCATCCGCAGCTTACAGGAAACAGACCTCGACAGAACAGTTTTCATCCGCAATGAACCACATATCGTGATAGATGCCATCAACCGTCAACTGGCACATGTGCCCTATCATGTAGGACAAATCGTTTATATTGGTAAAGCAATCCTGAAAGATCAGTGGCAAAGCTTGTCCATCCCTAAAGGAGGATCTGCCGCCTACAACAGAGAAAAAACAGGGAATAAATAATTCATGAAAATACGTATAGCCTTAGCCGTTATTGCAACCATGTTCGTGATAACTGCCTGTCAAAGTAAAAAAACCAATGACCTGCTGATGAACAAAAAGTGGCGGGTATATGATGTGAAGATTCCCCCGGAATCGCCTATCAGCAATACGCAGTACATACAGGCGCAGGACCTGAAGAAAGGCTACTACCGTGATGCCTACTACCAGTTCCTGGACGACAACGTTTTTGTAGCGACCATCGCCGGCAGATCAGATACCGGAAAATATTTTATTCTCAGCAATGGCGCTATGATTTCTGTTACCGCTAAAAACGGTGACCGTAAAGTAGAGAACCTCGTCACGGTGACTAAGCTTTCAGAAAATTACTTTGACATGCTGGTCACTTCCACGGATTTCCAGTTTATCTTATGCACTAAAAAAGAATAAATGCCATGCTGTATACAGATCTTACGCCCGGGAGAACGGTAATACTGGAAGGTAGGAGTTGCCTGTTTTTTTCGGGGTTTGCTTACCTGGGTTTGCATCAGCATCCGGCGTTTAAAAGCCTGCTGATACAGGGAATTGAACAGTATGGTACTGTTTTTCCTTCTTCTCGGGCAGGTAACTTACGTTTATCTATATACGAAGAGATAGAGCATGCATTGTGTACGCTGTTACATCAACAGGCAGCCACGGTATTTTCCTCCGGCTACCTGGCATCACAAGCTGCCGTGCATTATGGCGCCACCTGCGGTCAGTTGTTGTACGCCCCTGGAACACATCCGGCGTTATGGCATCAACAGCCCGTACTTCCACAGATGAACCGGGAAGAATGGATCCCCCAATCGATAGAGAAAATCAACGCTCATCCGGATAATAGCTTCGTAATTGTTTCTGATACTGTCAACCCGTTGACTGGTACCATTCATTCTTTTCACTGGCTGCAGGAACTGCAGCGCAAAGTACTGGTCATCGCAGACGACTCACATGGTATTGGCGTGCTGGGGCCAACAGGAGAAGGATGTATACATTTTTTACCACAAGCCCCCAATATTCGCTACCTGCTTACCGCTTCGCTGGCAAAGGCCTACAGCGTGCAGGGCGGCGTTGTAACCGGTCATGCAGCAGATATCATGGCGCTGAAAAGACTCCCGCTTTACGCAGGCAGCACGCCCATGATGCCCGCCAACGCTTACGCATGGCTACATGCAGGAGAGTTGATTCAAAAAATGCGCAGATCATTACAGCAAAACATCGCCTACCTGCTGCACCTGACGGCTGGTTCTGCCGTGCACAATCCACATGCGCTGCCCATGTTTATTTTGCCAACAGGTGATGCTATTGTTCATTACCTGCAGGATAAAGATGTGATTATTTCCAGCTTCCCTTACCCACAACCGCATAGCCCGGTGGTAAACCGGGCGGTCATATCCAGTTTACATCTGCAGGAAGATATGACCACCTTGCATCATTTTCTATCGGCTTTCTCCTTATAGTAAAACAGCAGTGGAGAACATAGTATGTATGTTCTCCACTGCTGTTTATTACAACTTTATATTTATTTACTTTCTTATCGTTTTCGGCAATCTGATCTCGACTACATAAACCCCAGCCTTCATCAGACGGAATGCAAACAGTGGATTCACACTACCAATTTTGCTCGTCAGCGTTTTATCTATTGACACAAATGCAGAAGGAATACGATAATACATCAGGTAGTTCCAGTTGGTACCACCGTGTGAATATTTACTTAAAGGGAAAGGTGCGATTTCAAAATTACAAATCATAGAGGTATCTGTATATTGAATTGGATGGAACCTCGCATAGTTTTCGAAAATAGGACGGTCACCACGTTTGATGATCTCCCCTTTATTAGGATTGAAAGGAACACCGTTCTTATCTGTTATCTTCAGGATTACAGAAGCACCACTTTCGCTTACCCTGGTGATGGTCATAGTAGGCTGTCCCATGGGGATTGTAGCGGAACCATCATCTGGAAACAGGTTGCAATTGGCAGTTGTTTCTGTGATCAATGGCGGATCAACGGTGGTCATTGTCGCTATATTTTTATACAGTTTGGAACCTGCTACATTGGATACTTCTATGTCGTATTCATAAGTAACACCAAGTGGCAAACTATCAGTAGCACCGTTGAATACAAATTGCCCGCTGTTCAGGAACTCATATGGTTTTAACTGTTTAAGGGTGCGTTTTTTATTCACCTGCTCAATGGTAGTATCCACGGCAGGATCCACGGCAGCAGTGTATACATATACCGGGTACTCTTTATAAAATTCATCGGCATGCTTATGCGTATCCGCCCGCCGTACATCCACCAGTTTAACGGTCATCGGCTGGGTAGTACCATCAGCCAGGATGGCGCTGGTTTTCTGGAATGGATTTCCGCGCTGGATGGTGAGCGGTGCATCCGGCACATACAACCCATCACTTAAAAATCCTTCTGTTATTTTCTTGCAACCGCCAGTTAGGATACCCAGCAGGATCGCAGCACTCAGTAATTTTTTCAGACTATATTTTTCAGGCATAATGTTAAGTTTATTGTGGTAAGACTACTTCCAATAGAAGGCGTGTGTATTGGCTAATACATGCAGTATGCCTGTTTTGGTGATGATACCGGTAGTTTGTAATATGTCTTCTTTGTCCCTGTCATCCTGCGGAAAGTCATCTGGTAGCGGATCGGGATCAAGTCCATTAATAACTTTCGCCACGTATATATACCTCACACCGGCAGACAGGATACCACCATACTGGTCTGTTTTCTTTAGCCTGATGGAGAAGTCTTCCCTTACTTTATTCTTATATACCTGTTGTTCCAGTGAAAGATCTGAGCGCTGAATCTTCCCATCGAACATGTAAGCCATCAGGGAATCGCGCAGCTCAGGTGCTTTGAGACTGTCAAGGGTATACAGCACGTTTTCATCATTCAGCTCATCCTGTAACTCCTTGGTGCGGGTTTTCAGGAATTGTTTGATGGAATAATCAGTAGGCGCCATGAAGGTGATATTACTGTTGATCGTTTCCTTTAACCCGGCTTTATCTATCAGCAGGATCAGCGTATCAAAAAGGGGGTTGGCTTTCAGATAATCATACGTGGTCATGTCAACATGATCATTTGTTGGACTCCCGCCTATAAAGTGGTCATCTTTTTTACAGGCTGCAAACAACAGCACGACCAGCAACAACACCCATCCGCCTTTTGCTATTAATATGTTTGATTTTTTCATGTCAGTTCTTTTAAACGGTCATAATAATTTGCGCGCACTATTTCACTCTTCCCAGCCAGAATGGGTTTTGTGTAATGACATTGTTATTCAGGAACAATACACGTCCTACCGGCCATTTCCAGCCACCCGCATCAAAACGGCTCTGCGGGAAATTACCACCCGCTATCTCAGGATTGGTCAGTAAACCAGTACGTACCAGGTCGAACCAGCGCTGGCCTTCGGCATATAATTCACGGGAGCGCTCACGCATTACTTCCCATTTAATGTCATCTATATCATCAGCTGTCAGCAAATCTGCATGTGCTCTGGCTCTTACGGTATTAATATCTGCCAGTGCAGCGCCCAAATTGCCCTGATCGGCATAGGCTTCCGCACGTAACAGGAGCAGGTCTGCATAGCGCATCAGGATGATGTTGGCATCAACAGCCGCCTGTGAAAAGGTTGCCGGATTTTTGTAGTAGATATTTTCCCGGTTAGGTCCTGCAAATTTGCAGATCACCGAGTTGTAAGGTTTATCCGCATCCAGTGTGGAGAAGAAGTACTGTAAACGCACATCAGGTGTATTATCTCCATAAAGGCTGCCGATCAGTTCCAGGTTAGGGGCATCAGGTTTGCCAGTCTTGGTCTGAATGAAAGGCTCTTTCAGAATGGAGTAATAAAAGCCTTTTTCCACCTGCTGTTCTCCATTTCCAACCTGCATGTTGATTTCGAAAACACCTTCATTGGATTTACCACGGAATATCTTCGGGTAGCTTTCTGCAGGCAGCAACTGGTATTGACCGCTGGCTGCTACGGAATCTACCGCAGCAATCGCGTTGGTAAGATCAGATGCTACGCTTCCTTTATTCAGGAAGTTTTTCCACATATACACATGTGCCAGCAAGCCAAAAGCAGCGCCCTTATTAGCTCTTACCGCTCTTTCTGAACCATTGGTATACACCATCGGCAACAGGCTGATCGCGTTTTTAAGATCTCTCACACAACTGTCGAGAATGATTTTTTCATTCGTACGTGGTATATTGGTTGCTTGTCCTGGATTCGCATCATAAGTCAGTACCTGCGGTACATCTCCCCAGATACGAGCCATATAAAAATAGGTGAAGGCACGAAGGAAGTAGGCCTCTCCCATCAAACGGTTACGGGTTTTTGTTGGCTGGTCGGTGAATTTTGTATCTGGAATTAGTGGTAAATGATGCAACACCAGATTAGCCTGTGTAACTACTTTATAGTACGGCGTCCAATCATGATATCCCTCGAGATAACTACCGAGAAAGTCTGCATTGTTAAATCCATCGCCACCTTTCACGAGAAATCCCACATCATACTGGTTGTAATCCATAAATTCAAATGCCGGCAGCGAGCCATAGGCGAAATGCGACATGTTCTGATCATAAGCCGTATTGGATGTTAAAGCTTTACGTAACAACGCATAATTACCCGCTATGCCTTGCTCTGCATCACGCTGGTTTGTCCAGAATACAGGCCCATAGGGTGAATTGATCGGGTCCTGGTCCAATAGCTTTTTACAGGAGGTAAATGGAGATAATACCAGTCCCGCTGCTATTACCACAAAAATATGTTTAAGACAATTCATAACAACTTCTTTTAAAAATTAAAAACCAACATTTACACCCAGCGTAAATTTTCTCGGGATCGGGTAGCCACCACCGGTATAAGTACCTTTTTCATCCACTGCTTCAGCATCAGGCACACTGGCCTTCTGGAACATCTTCAGATTATCCACAACGCTATAGATCTGGAGATTACGGAGTTTGATCCTATCCAGGAATTTGCGGTTGAAAGTGTAAGAGAGGTTCACGTATTTGATACGTGCATAACTACCGTTTTCCACAAAAGCCGTGGAGAATGGCAGAAACTGATAATAATATTTTTTGCTGTAAGGTATCACCTCTGCAAATTGGGCATTGTCGCCTTCTTTATGCCAGCTGTTAATAGTATTTGGATCTATGGCAGCAATCTGCGCATAATTGGTCGTTAACCCTATCAACCTGTCGGACATATATTTGTTATAGATATCACGACCCAGCAGGAACGTAACATACACTTCCAGGTTGAAGCCTTTATAGGAGAACGTATTGCTGAAACCACCGGTAGCCGCCGGATTCGGATTACCACCGCGAACTTTATCGTTCCAGTCCCACACATCATAGTCACCGTTCTGATCCTGCCAGATGAAGTCACCTGCCTGTACAGTATGGTTACCATTCCAATAGGTCATTTTTTCACCGGTATAAGGATTAAACGGAATGTCCTTTGCAGATTTGTAAACACCGTTACTCTTAATCATATAGAACTCGTTGATAGCCCGGCCTTTGGTAAGCACATAGGTCATACCGGTATTATTGTCTGTCACCATCAGGTCACGATTACCATTAGGCAGCTTGACGATCTGGTTCTTTACAAAAGACAAGAGGAAACGGGAGTTCCATTGGAATGCACTGCTGGCAGGGAGTATACGCGCCTGGATATTAAACTCTGCACCGATGTTACGTACATCTACCGCATTGGTATTTACTTTATTGTAACCCGTAGTAGAAGGCAGCAGCAGATCGAACAACATTTTAGAGGTTCCTCTGTTAAACGCATCCGCGGTCACATTGATACGTCCGTTTAAGAAGCTCGCGTCAAAACCAATGTTGGTTTGCAGCGCCTGTTGCCAGGTTAACCCGTCCTGCGCCACACCACCCTCGAAATTAGGCGTTACGGCGTTCACGCCATTATAGGTACCTCCGTTAGCACCACCATAGGTTCCCTGGTTAATGCTGTAAGTATTGTAAGGCAGATAAAAACCTGTGGGCAAGCTACCGGTAACACCAAAACTACCGCGGATCTTAAACATGTCCATCCATTTCTTCACCGGCTCCATAAAAGGCTCATCTGTTACGTTCCAACCTGCGGATACAGATGGGAAGTAACCCCAGCGGCTATTACGACCAAAACGGGAAGAAGCATCTGCCCTATAGGCAAATGACAACAGGTATTTTTCTTTATAGTCATAGTTTACACGGGAGAAGAAAGATAACATGCCGGCTGATTCATAGTTGGAGCCAGAAATGATATTACCATAAGGATCTGTATATGCCAGATAGTTAACATCAAATCCCTGTACCACCTTGATATTATCATTACCCAGCGACCCGCTGCCGATACCCGTATATTCATTCCTCACATTATTGATCGTGTTACCCAACAATATATTCAGATGATGATCCTTGTTTACCACGTTGGTATTAAAGTTCAGAGTATTATCCAGGTTCACATTTTCATACCGTGATTTATTGCTTTGTGCGTACGACAATCCGGCGGCGTTCAACTCACCCGGCCTGAATATATCACGGGAATTTATGCTGGATTGCAAGGAGCCCATAGAAGAAAAACGCAACTTGGGCGTAATATCGTAGTTCAGGGAAATACTGGCAGTAATATCATCATTGATATTTTTATCACGGCCCGAAGAAAGATCACCTACATAGTTTCTTTTATCAATATCAGACAAATTAAAGAGAGAGGAGAGGTACTGTCCATCCAATAATGGAATAGCATTTTCTCCGGGGAATTGTCCGCGTCCACGTGATCTATCTCCGCGACTAAGACGAAAAAGCGCATCCACACTGAGTTTAGAACTCATTTTCACACCCAGTGCGGTTGAAACGGTGTAACGTTTAAATCCGGTTCCTTTGATCGTACCATCTTCATCGTAATAATTACCACTGATCCGGTAGTTCATCATATCATTAGCGCCGGAAACAGAAAGATCATAATTCTGTATTATTCCTTTCCTGTAAAACAGGTCCTGCCAGTCGGTAGCTCCCCTAAACGCCGGGTTCAGACTATCTGTTAACAACATAGGCGTTTCCAGTGCCATTCTGTCTGCATCCATGTATTTAGACATATAAGCCAGTTTGAACTGCCTTTCCTCAGCGCCTCCGATAACGTTTTCAAACTTAGGCTGCTGCGTTAATCCTCCATAAGTGGAGAAATTCACCTGCGGTTTGCCGGGTTTACCACGTTTTGTTTTCACAATCACTACGCCGTTGGCACCACGGGAACCGTAGATAGCAGCCGCAGAAGCATCTTTCAGGATATCGATAGATTCAATGTCATTAGGATTCAAACCGGCAATGTAGTTGGTACCGGTGTTATCAAATGCCGCCGCGTCATCCATGGAAATGGGAATACCATCTACCACAAATAACGGGGAACTCAGGGTGCGTGCCGCATCGGCACTTCTGCTGATAGCTGTAGTACCTCTGATCACAAAAGAGCCGCGTACACCTGGCTCACCGGTAAAATTCTGCACGTTCAAACCAGCAGCGCGACCTTGCAATAACTGGTCAAAACTTGGGGAAGGTAAGTTTTCAATCTCCTTACCTTTTACGCTGGAAACAGCTGCTGTTACGGTTTTACGCTTCACTTCCTGGTAACCGATCACCACTACATCTTTCAGACTTCTGGCATCAGGCTTCAGCATTATGTGAAAAGTGCTTTTACCTCCTACCGGAACCGCTTGTGTTTCAAATCCAATAAATGAAACGGATAGTTTGTTAGAGTTACCTTTTAAGGTAAATGCGAATTTTCCGTCAGGGTCGGTGGCCGCCCCATTGTTGGTACCTACTTCTTTCACAGATACACCGGGTAAAGCCCCTCCTTTTTCATCTGTAACGGTTCCTGAAATTCTCCGCTCCTGGGCCCATACCTGTAGGCATAGCAATCCCATGAGTGCTAATAATAGCAACTTTTTGTGCATAGATTCTGGTTTAATAAATTACGCTGGAATGATCAGATTGACATATCCGAATGCTGACGATAACTGTTCACTGATGAATTAATAATTGTTGCTGTTGGAATTTGATTGACTGATTTTTTGTGCTGACTTCCGATTCGTTAAATTGAATTACTGGTTGACTAAAAATTTTTGTTCACTCACTGTTGACTAACTGAATTGTTTCTCGACTGAAAATTTGCACCGATTCGTTACTGGTTGAATAAATTACTTGTTGACTGAAATGCTCCTTACTGCGCTACTTGTTCACTACTTTCATTGTTCTTGCCCGAAATTTATAATTGTTAAAGTTTTCCCAATACAATAATAAAAACAACTGACAATATAATGACACACCTTTAAATACTGCAATAAATGGCATTTTTTCCCCGCAAACACTTGATAAATATATCTTACAACCAAAAGCAAGCGATTTTATAGCTCATTCTTATTAAAATACTATTATAAAATATCAAAATAACACCAGTTGTTTTTTGCCATCAAGACAACTTAATGACAATTACTTATTACTCATTTTCCGGTGAATGATTGTTCCATCCAGTACTGTACTCACTGTTACCTATATACGAAATTATCCGTGCAGTGAATAAATGACCTTATCATTTACTTTACATCTGCCTGAATATTCATCATTCAACATTACCAATTCTTAATTCTGGCCTTGATTGCCAACTATTAATTATTTTTGCCGGATAAACTTTGCAGCCTGAAAAAAGTACGGAAAATATTATCTGTCGTGTTACTATGTTTGTTAGGCCTTGTCATTCTGATCGGAATACTGGTAAACATCCCTGTGGTGCAGAACTTCCTTGTGGGTGAGGTGACCAGCCGGCTGTCGGATCGGCTGAAAACGCGGGTGCAGATTGACCGCGTAAGCTTTCAGCTGTTTAACAGTATGCAAATGGAAGGCGCCCTGATAGAGGACCAACACCGCGACACGCTGTTATATGCAGGCAAATTACAGGTACGCATTACCGACTGGTTCTTCTTTCAGGATAAACCCATCCTCAAATTTATAGGGCTTGAAAACGCGCAGGTGAACCTGCTGCGATCCCGCAAGGACTCCGTCTGGAACTATCATTTCATTGAAGAAGCCTTCGGCTCTTCCACACCAGATACCAGCCAAACCCCTTCCCAGGGCATTTCACTGGACCTGAAAAAAATTGATCTTAAAAACATTCAGCTAAACCAGGTAGATGCCTGGGTAGGTGAAGATATGCGGGCATCTGCCAAACGCATCTACCTGGATGCTAAAAACCTGGACCTCCAGAAACATAATATTGATATCCAGGAGCTGACCCTCACAAATCCCAATTTCATTATCAGCAGCTATGCCTCCTCGCCGCTCCGCCACAGAAGGCATTCCGCGTCCTCCGGAAGCCCTGCGCCCGATACCGGCAAACTGCAGCAACTGCGATGGAATAATGCCAACTGGAAACTTATTGTAAAAGAAATTAATATAAAAAATGGCACTTTCGGCGTAGATAACCCGGACGACAGTACGGAAATAGAACCAGGATATTTTGCGCCACATCATATCCGGTTCAATGACATCAACCTGTCGCTCACCAATACCAGCCTGGTGAAAGATAGTGTGATCGGCGATCTGACTATGAGCACCAAAGAGCGCAGCGGCTTCGAAGTAAAAAAACTCAGCAGCCGGTTTAAGATGTCACCGGTGGAAATGGAATTTTCTCAACTGGACCTGGAAACAAACCGCAGTCATATCGGAGACTATTTCACCATGCAATACAGTGATATCAGCGATATGAGCGATTATATCAATGATGTGTTTATGCAGGCCAGCTTTAAAAACTGTAAACTGTCATCAGACGATATCGCTTTTTTCGCACCACCACTCTCCTCCTGGAAAAAAGAAATCACCCTCAACGGGAAGGCCCGTGGCCCTGTCAGCAATCTGAAAGCATCTGAAATAGAACTGGAAGCAGGCAATACCACCCGCCTGAAAGGAAGTCTCGAAATGCGCGGATTGCCGGATATCTACGAAACGTTCATCGACTTCCATGCCGATGAACTGGTGACCACTGGGAAAGATGTGATGCAGATCATGCCCATTGTAAAAGATGTAGTCAATACTGTCCGGATAGATCGCCTCTCTGCCATCCGCTTCCAGGGTAGTTATACCGGTTTCATTAATGACTTTGTTGCCTATGGTCAGTTCCAGACTAATCTGGGTAAACTGAACTCCGATCTGAACTTTAAAACCAGCCGGGATGTCCCCGTATACTCCGGAAGCTTAACAGCCGTTAAGTTTGATATTGGAAGTCTTTTTGATAACGCCAACCTCTCTACGATTTCCCTGGATGCTAAAGTAGATGGCGCCGGCTTCAACTTTAAAACGCTGAAAGCCAGCGTAGATGCCAATGTGCAGGAGATTGCCCTTTTCGGATATAACTATCAGAACATCAAAACAAAAGGTGAAATGAGCCGTAAGTTTTTCAATGGCTCCCTCACCGCCAATGATCCCAACCTGGATATGGATTTCGCCGGCACCATTGATTTCAATGAAGCATTGCCGGTATTCAATTTCAATGCGGATGTTCGCAAAAGTGATCTGAAGGCATTACATATCACCGAAGATTCCGTTACCCTGCAGGCCAAAGTAGATCTTAATTTCGCCGGCAGCAACATTGATAACTTCGATGGTGTTGCCAGGATGTATGAAGTGTCTGCATTCAAAAACAACCGCCGCCTTGAGTTTGACTCCCTGAATGTATCGTCTCACCTGGTAGATAATCAGAAAGTACTGGAATTTGCAGGTAGTGAAATCAGTGGCTTTGTAAAAGGGCAATATAGCTTCCTGCAACTGCCGGATGCATTTCACCTGTTGCTGTATAAATATTATCCCAGTTATTTCAGTCCACCACAAAATATCAGCATCAACCAGGACTTCACTTTTGCCTTTAACCTCGGAGAAGTGGATAAGCTGCTGAAAGGCTTTACCAATCAGTTTTCCGGCTTTAATGAAAGTAAAGTAAACGGTGCCCTGAATACGATGAACGGTGGCAACCTGGTATTGAATATCAACATACCCGAAGCCGGTTATCTTGGTTATCATGTACAGGATTTACAGGTAAAGGGAGAAGGTAATTTTAATAAAGTCAATATCAGCACCAGTATTGGCAAAGTGTTGTCTGGTAAAAATGTGATGCTTGAAAATCCATTGATAATGGCCAGTTCTGGGCATGATACGTCTTTTGTAAAAGTGGATCTGGCAGCGGAAGATACCTCTTCCCTGGATGGTTTTTATGCCCGCATTATTACGGTACCGGAAGGCCTGAAGATAAATTTCCTCAACAGTGCATTCACCGTAAACGAGCGCCAATGGAATGTTACCCCCGGTAATGAAATCTACTGGAGCAAACATTTTCTGACAGTAAAAAACCTCCGTATCACCCGCAACGATCAGAGTATTACTATAGAAACCAATGAGTATAATCCGGATGAGTCCAAGTTTATTGTTACACTCAAAAACCTGAACCTCGCCGATGTGATCCCGTCTCAGCTCATTACTACCCGTATAGAAGGTATTACAGATGGTACCATCAATATTGCGGATCCAACACAAAACCTGGATATCAACACCGCATTGAGAACACGGGAATTGCGTATTGACAACGATTCTATCGGTATTTTAAATGTAGATGGTACCTACCATCATCAAACCGGCACTGCTACTTTTAATATCCAGTCAGATAATGAAGGCAAAGCCTTCCTGGCGCAGGGTAAGGTAGGGTTATCGGCCAGCAACCGCGACATAGATGCTAACATCAAGCTCAATGGTACCTCCATCAGTTTATTAAATAAATACCTGGCCGGTTATGTTTCCCAACTCACCGGGACCGTGGCCGGTAACCTGAATGTCAGCGGTACCACCAGCATCCCTTCTGTGAAAGGTACGCTCACGCTGGATACCGTGGGGGTTACAGTTGATTATTTAGGCACCCATTACAGGATTCCAAAGCTGAATGTAAATGTGGATGATAACCTGATTGAATTCGGCAACTTCGTGCTTATAGATAAATATAACACCAAAGGCACGGCCAGCGGCTATATCAGCCATGACCACTTTGATAAACTTAATTTCGATTTTGATGTAACCGGAAGAGGATTTCTGTTTCTCAACACCAGTGCTGCCGATAATGACCTGTTTTATGGAGATGTGATCGCTGATGGTAAAGTGTATTTTTCCGGCCCGTTGAATGATATGCAGATGCATATCCTGGCCCGTCCTATCAAGGGCACACACTTTTACCTGCCTATGTCCGACAGCAAGGACATAGGCAAGTACGACTATATCACCTTCAAGACGTATGGTACAGAAATAGTAGAAAAGAAAAAGAAGAAAGACAATACCAAACTGACTGTAAAACTGGATATTGCCGCCAATCCGGATGCACAGATAGATGTAATCCTGGATGCCACCACCGGCGATATTATTTCAGCCAATGGTACGGGTAACCTCCAGATTACGGTTAACACGGAAGGTGATTTTACCATGTTTGGTAACTACGAAATCAATAATGGTTCCTATAACTTTAACTTCCAGCGTTTGACCAGCTGGAAATTTGATATAGAAAAAAACAGTACCATTACCTGGAATGGAGATCCATCGGAGGCCAGAGTAAATATTATGGCCAAATACTCCCTGCCTAAGGTAAGTTTGTACAACCTTGTAGGCCAGGGCACCAGTGCCGCCAACGATAAACTGGCCACCCGCACAGAAAAAGTAGATGTACTCATTAACCTGCGGGGTGCCCTGCTTAAACCGGACATTACCTATTCCATTGAATTACCGGAAGTAGGTAGCCTGGCGTATGAAAGTGGTGTGGCGGCTCACCTGAAAGAAATTAACAACGATCAGAATAAAGCATTATTCCAGGTATGGGGTCTCCTCTTCTCTAACCAGTTCCTCCCGGATGATGCGACCTCCACGGCTGCAGCTAACGTAGGTATTACCGGTAAGAATAGTGTGGGCCAGGCCCTGTCTGCACAGGCACAGGCCATCCTTAATAATATTACCGGGGCGCTGCTCAAAGGAAGTGGAATAGGTGTGAATGTAAACTACCGGGCTTATAATGTGGGCGGACCATTGGACAATTCTTCAGTTGACCGCAACCAGGTGAGTGCGGGTATTACGAGTAACCTGTTTAATAACCGTTTCCGGTTGTATGCCGGCGGCGATTACGATTGGGGTAAAACCGCTACTTCCGCCAATACCAATCGTTTTGCGGGCGACTTCCGCATTGAATATCTGTTGACGCCAGATGGTCGTTTCCGTATCAATGCATTCAGCAAAACGGATTACGATGTATATAACCTCAGCAACCGTACGAAATCCGGTGTGGGCATTTCCTATATCAGGGAATACAACCGGTTCAGCGAGTTGTTTGGTGGCAGCCGCCGGTCCCGCACACCACTCATGGATTCTTTGCGTAAAGCGGCAGCCTTGAAACAGGAACAGGAAGATGCCGCGAAAGTAAAAGCAGATACCGCTACTACAAAATAAAGACGACAACAAACAGCAAAGGAGCAAGACCTGTAAAACAAGCGTTGCTCCTCTGTGTGGTTTAATTGAGTTGCAGATATCTTTCGAACTCCTGCGAACTTACACGCGGCTCCCTAATGAACCGTCACATTTATCCTTTCAGGATTTCATGCCCTAATTTATCTCTTTTTGTTTTCAGATAAGTCTCGTTGTGTGGGTTGGGATTGATTTCAATCGCCACATTTTCCACTACTTCCAGACCATATCCACTTAAACCGGCGCGTTTACGCGGGTTGTTGGTGATCAGGCGTAATTTACTGATACCCAGCTGACGGAGGATTTGTGCGCCTACGCCGTAGTCGCGTTCGTCCATTTTAAAGCCCAGTTCCAGGTTAGCTTCCACCGTATCCATTCCTTCTTCCTGCAGTTTATAGGCTTTCAGTTTATTCATGAGGCCTATTCCTCTGCCTTCCTGGTTCATATATAATATGAGTCCTTTCCCTTCTTTCTCTACCATTTGCATGGCGGCATGTAATTGTTCACCACAATCACAGCGTAAAGAGTGAAGTATATCTCCAGTTACACAAGAGGAGTGCACACGTACCAGTACAGGTTCATCTTTTTTCCAATCACCTTTTTTCAATGCCATGTGAATTTCACCGGAATTGATCTGTTTAAAGGCGATCAGCTCAAAATTGCCGTATTTGGTAGGCATTTGTACTTTCACCCCTTCTTCAATCAGCGTTTCGGTGCTGAGCAGATAAGCGATGAGGTCTTTGATGGAGATGAGTTTGAGATCGAACCTGGTGGCTATTTCACGCAGTTGCGGTAAACGGGCCATGGAACCATCTTCATTCATTATTTCCACCAGCACGCCGGCAGGTTCAAATCCGGCCAGTCTGGCCAGGTCGATAGTGGCTTCTGTATGTCCGGAGCGGCGTAAAACGCCCCCGGTTTTCGCTTTCAGCGGAAATATATGGCCGGGTTTACCCAGGTGTTCCGGTTTGGTGGTAGGATCAATCAGCGCCTGTATTGTTTTAGCTCTGTCATGCGCGGAGATGCCTGTTGTACAGCCATGTCCCAGCAAGTCTACCGAAACAGTAAAGGGGGTTTGATGCAAAGCGGTATTGTCGCGGACCATGAGTTCCAGTCCCAGCTCTTCGCAACGTTCTTCTACCAGTGGTGCGCAGATCAGCCCACGACCATGGGTACTCATAAAGTTGATGATTTCTGGTGTTACGTTGCGTGCTGCCGTTATAAAATCACCTTCATTTTCACGGTCCTCGTCATCGACTACGATCACCAGTTTACCGTTTTTTATATCTTCTATTGCTGCTTCTATTTTATCTAACATATTTTATTCCCTCCGGGTCAGTAATGTTGAATTGCGCAAAGTTACGACATATACATGTGAAAAGATGAGGGGGAAGGTGGTTGAATTTTAGTTAAAAAAACGTTGCAGATATGTTAATTACACAGGTCAGTTTTAACATATAATAACTTTAAACACTATTTGTTGTGTTTATACATATTAAGCCCCATAAAGTTCACTGTGGTTATAGGTTTGACTCATTATTAATATCACCTATTTGAAAAATTATAATTTTTAAGGAAAATCTTGAAAAATCCTACTGTTTATAGGCGTTCAGCTAGATGTCATCCAATTTTTTCCTGACCCTCCAAGTTATCCACAGTCTACTTAACAATTTGTTAATTTGAAGTTAAAATTATGCCAGGAAAATTAAGCAACTTTGCGGCTGAAACAACAACATCTTTGCTTTATGGGGTTTAAAAAATTACTCTCAACATTTTTATTCGTGCTTGTTTCAATCATCGCCTTTGGTCAGGTAACTACCGGTAGCATGACCGGTTATGTTAAAGACGACAAAGGAGAAGGATTGATCGGCGCAACTGTAAAAGCCGTACATGGCCCATCAGGTACAATTTATGGAACCACCACACAGGAAGGTGGCCGCTACAACATTCCCAACATGCGAGTAGGCGGACCCTATACGATTACTGTGTCATTTATCAGCTTCCAGGAACAAAAGGAAGAAAATGTTAACCTTCCATTGGGTCAGACTTTCAAAATTGATTTCAAGTTACGCTCATCCTCCACTGACCTGAAAGAGCTGGTGGTAACTGGTAAGCAAAACAACACTTTCAACAGTTCCCGTACTGGTGCTGCTACTTACATTTCCAGAGATCAATTACAAAACCTGCCTTCCCTGAACAGAGGTATCGCAGATTTCACTAAATTGACTCCTCAGGCCGGTAAAGGTTTGACGTTTGCTGGCAGAAACAACCTCTATAACTCCTTTACAGTAGATGGTTCTCTTTTCAGTAATGCTTTCGGTTTATCAGATTTACCAGGTGGTCAAACCAACTCCCAGCCTATCAGTCTGGATGCAATTGATCAGATTCAGGTAAACCTGGCGCCATATGACGTTAAACTGAGTGGTTTTACAGGTGCTAATATCAATGCCGTAACCAAATCAGGTACCAACGACTTATCCGCTTCTGTTTACAGCTTCTTCAGAAGTGCTGATCTCACAGGTAGCAAGGTAAAAGGTGTCGATGTGAGCAAGGATCAATATACTCTTAAACAATATGGTTTCCGCGTAGGTGGTGCAATCATCAAAAATAAACTGTTCTACTTCGTAAATGGTGAACTGGAAAGACAAACCTCTCCGGGTACTACCTGGCAGGCGAACCGCGGTACCAAGGGTCCCGGCATTTCAAATGTAAAAGCATCCGATCTGGATCTGGTGAAGGGCGCCTTGCAGAAATTAGGTTACGATCCAGGTGCTTACGAGGGCTTTGATTTCAAACAGAATAACGAAAAAGTAACTGCCCGTATTGACTGGAATATCAATACCAAAAACAAGTTCAACTTCCGTTATTCCTATATGAACTCCTTCAGGGATATCAATGCAAGTGCTTCCAACTCCAATACCGGTCGTGGCCCAAGCCAAACCAGTATGTTGTTCCAGGGTACCAGCTACCGCCAATACAATAAGATCAATTCTTATGTGGCTGAATTAAACAGCTCTATTTCCAATAAAATGTCTAACAACCTGTCTGTTACCTACAGCCGGTTCCGTGATTATCGCACCACACCAGGTGGTCTTTTCCCACTGATAGATATTGAAGATGGTAATGGCAAAAACTATATCTCCGCTGGTTCTGAACCTTTCAGTGCTGTTAATAAACTGAGCCAGGACCTGGTACAATTTGCCAACAACTTCAACCTCTACTCTGGTAAACATACCTACACATTTGGTGTAGCAGGAGAGTATTTTAAATTCAGCAACGCATTTGCCCAGTTCTATCTCGGTCAGTACCGATACAAAGACATGGCTTCTGCCCTGGCAGCTCTTGGTGGAGACAAAACAATTCAGCCCACTCTTTATCAGTTATCTTATTCCGCGATCCCTGGCAACAGCGCTCCGTCAGCTGACCTGAGTGCAGCTACTGTTTCTGCATATGCACAGGATGAATTCCAGATCAGAGATAACTTTAAACTGACTTATGGTGTAAGGTTCGATATCCCTTTTTACCCAACCAAACTTTCACATAACCCCACCATTGATTCTGTTTCATTCCGTAATGGAGAACACCTGGACGTAAGTGCACTGCCAAAAGCAAAACTGATGATTTCTCCTCGCGTAGGCTTTAACTGGGATGTGAAAAACGACCAGACCCTGCAAATCCGCGGTGGATCCGGTATATTCACAGGCCGTATTCCTTATGTGTGGGCTGTAAACCAGGCAGGACAAAACGGTTTACTGTATGGTCAGGAAAAAACAAACAACCCTACCAACCGTCCGTTCTCCAGCGATCCTGCAGCATACATTCCGAAAAATCCACAGGCTCCGGCCAGTGCATTGATCAACGTAATGTCACCTGATTTCAAATACCCACAGATATGGCGTACAAACCTTGCCGTTGACGTATTGTTACCAGGCAAAATTCTGGCTACATTTGAAGGTATCTACACCAAGGATATTAATGCAGTGTACCACAGAGATGCGAACCTCGTAAACCCAACCGGTAAATCAGTAGGACCAGGTTCACGTGATACCTTCCCTACAGCCAACCGCGTAAGTCCGAAAGCTACTAATGCTATCGTACTGGATAACACCAGCAAGGGCTGGTCTTACTCCTTGTCTGCGCAATTCTCCAAAACATTCGATTTCGGCTTATCAGCTTCCGCTGCCTACGCTTATCAGAATGCGAAGGATATTACTTCCAGCCCTGGATCACAGGCTGCCAGCGCCTTCAACGGTAATCAAATCGTGAATGACCCGAATAATCCCGTGTTATCTTACACCGGATTCCTTGTACAACACAGGATAGTGGCTACGTTGTCTTACAAAATAAAATATGCTAAAATACTGGCAACTACCGTATCTGTTGTTTATGAAGGATCTCCATTCAGCGATCCATTCAACAGCACCCGTATCAGTTACGTATATGCAGGTGACATGAACCATGATGGTTCTACCACTAACAACGATCTGATTTATGTACCAAAGGACAAAAGCGACATTATCCTGATTCCAAGCAGAACAGCCGCCGGTGCGCCTGCCGATACACGTACACCTGATCAGATCTGGAGCGACCTGGATCAGTTTATCTCCAAAGATAAATACCTGAACAGCCGCAGAGGTCAGTTTGCTGAAAGAAATGGTGGTCAGTACCCTTGGTGGCATCACTTTGATGTGAAGCTGATCCAGGATATCGACTTCGCTAAAATTGCTCCAAAAAGCAAAAGCAAATTACAGGCTACCCTCGATATCATTAACTTTGGTAACCTGCTAAATAATAACTGGGGCGTTGCTAAAACTATTAACACACCTGCCTTCCTGACCTATCGCGACAGCAATGGTCCAGGCGGACAAGCCCGTTACTCTTTTAACAACATCGGTAATCCGTTCAACGACTTTACTGGTATCCTTTCCAGATGGCAGATGCAGATTGGCGTAAGATATATCTTCAACTAATCAGCAAAAGTTTAACCTATAAAAGTAAGGGGCGTCTCAGTACTGAGACGTCCCTTCTTTCTTTTTACAATAATCCAATATCCATCCCCGTTATACCCCAAATCCTTTACCCGTGCGCAATCTTGTCCTGCTCCTCCTTTTCCTGCTTCCCCTGCATAGCATTCATGCACAGAATATAGTGGCCAATCCCGGTTTTTCAGACGTTAACATTTGTACAGAATATAATTACCCCTGTGCACCCAGCGCCTGGGAATCGGTAGCGCCCAATACCAGTAAAATCATGTATACTCAGGTCAAGGGCAACCGCTACATCACCATCACCCTTTATAGCAGCATTGATCCAAACTTCCGTTCCTATAGCGAAACACAATTGCTTTGCCCCTTGCACAAAGGGCAACGTTATCAGCTGAAGTTATACACGCTCATGGAAGAAGACCGCCCCTATCCCCTGCCAGGCGTATTATTCGACTCGGTGCCGGTATACCGCTGGACACCCAGACCACTACCGCAACCCGCCACCCTGTACTTCAACAGGGATTCCGATAAGCATCCGGAAAAAAAATGGACGGTGCTGGAAAAAACATTTGTAGCCGAAGCCAATGCGAAATACATGATCATTGGCAACTTTGACTCCTCGTTGGCCCATTACCCAAAAAATGAAGCATTTTATCTGAATATAGACAGCGTGTCGCTGGTTCCATTATCCGGTAATGCTTGTGCAAACACTAAAGAAACTGCTGCGAAGTTGTATGCGTTGCACGACCGGCATCATTTTATTTCACCAGACAAAGACCTGCAGGACCTGGAGCCCGTGAAGACGCCAAAGCTTCAAACTGTATTTTATAAACCCGGATCCTGTGATACCCTGCTGTTGAAATCTGATTTCTTCTTACCAAAAAGTAAAAATATCAACCCTTCCTATGCCGGTCAACTGGAAAGCGTACTAAAGCCATCCGGCAGCGTATTACGTCATAAAATTAAACTCACCGGCTATGTGTTTAAAAATGCCAGTGAAAAATATAACCAGGTAATGGCACAGGACCGTGCACGGGCAGTGGCCAGCTACATGGTGTATAAAAAAGGTTTTAGCTTCGATGACTTCATCATTACCGGCATAGGAAAATTCACTGCAGACAGTGATTCCAGCGAAAGAGTAGAAGTGATTAATTGTCAGCCTTCGGAAGAAGTAACCGTAGCGGTTACACGAACTGATACCTTACTGATACCAGACCTCCTTTTCCGGGTAGACAGCCATCAACTGGAAGATAGAATGATCCACACACTCGATAGTCTTATCGATAAAATCCCAGTTGGTGATCATATATCCCTGACAGTTACAGGGCATACTGATAATACCGGCACCAACATTTACAACCAGGAATTATCCATGCGGCGCGCATTTACGGTATCAGATTATATCCGGAACAAAAAGCCAGCTAGTAACATCACGGCCGTAAACGGAATGGGCGAGTCTATGCCGGTAGCGGATAATAAAACGGTAACAGGCAGGCGGAAAAACAGACGGGTGGAAGTGGTGATTTACTATCTGTCTTCCCAATAAACTGGAAGAAACGGTATAATGCTACAGTTGCTAATTTCTATCAACAACTTGCACCTTATCATTATCATGATAAGGTGGTGAATATGAGCGGCCCTTCCTGGTCCGTTTGGACCGGAAACAATCAGGAAGATGGCGTACTGTAATCTATACGCCACCTCTATTCGCTCCGCTGGCAGCAGTGGATGGGCAAGCGTCCAAACTACCCCTGGCCTTGCCCATTGTAGCGCTGAAGAAAGTTAAATAAAATGATATAAGAACACCACATTGCCTGTGTAGGCTGGTTTAGGCTGATCTTTAATCCTCAGCGTGGCTTCAATCACCACTTTGGTTGTTCCTCTTAAATTGGTGATGGAATTCAGTTTAGCCCCCAGTTGAACCTCACTATCTACCACTACGGCCTGTCCGAATTTAAATGATTCAATCCCATAGTTGATTTCCATTTTAATATTACGAACATCTGCAATCTGCTTCCATAAATATGGAATTAAGGATAATGTTAAATATCCGTGTGCGATGGTGGCTTTAAATGGACCTTCATTCTCCGCTTTTTCTTTGTCCACATGAATCCATTGATGATCTAAAGTGGCGTCAGCAAATTTATCAATCTGCTGCTGGTCAATTTTATGCCATTCGGACACTCCTAATTGCAAACCTAAATACGATTGATACTCCTGATAATTATTAATGACTAACATACTTTTTTTTTGTAATCAGTTATAGGTCTTTTATGGCGAAGCTTCAAGTTTTCATTCTAATCTAACTCATAGGTATCGCACCACAATATTGTGAAGGCATAAAAGTATTCAAAGTGAACCTGTCTACCAATATATATTGAATCTTTATTGCTTTAGAGTACCTGTTTTTTATTTTATCCACGCTCCACGCTTCCCTTCCTGTCCAAAATTTTCCGGATTGCGTAAACGCAACGGTATGCTTTTACCTAATTTTGCTCCCCACAAATCAAACGGATACACCATACAGCAAACATCATCTGAGCACATTATCTCATTTAAACGACGGCAATCACGGCTATGCACACATTTAACAAACGATTATTCCTACTGCTCTTCTCCGGATGCAGTATTACCGCACCATTAATGGCGCAACGCAAAACAACCAACGAAAATAAAAAAGATACCCTGCCCGCTAAGGCTGCTGACCAAAAAGTACTCGGTGAAATAGTCGTATCTGCCAGCAGGAAGCCGGTGACACTGGATAATGTTCCATCTTCCGTAACAGTTATTACTAAAAGAACACTGGAAAACGAGCTGCGGATAAATACAGATGTAACAGATATCCTGGCAAGGGAAGTACCCGGACTAGCGCCGGGAACACAAACCAACAGCAACGTAGGCCAAACACTCCGCGGGCGCCCTGTACTGATCATGATTGACGGAATCCCTCAATCCACCCCACTCCGCAACGGCGAAGTAGACATGCGCTCCATAGATCCCGGTGTACTGGAAAGAGTAGATGTACTGAAAGGCGCTACTGCCATTTACGGCAACGGTGCTACAGGTGGCCTGATCAACTATATTACCGCTACCCCTAAAGAAGACAAGGCGCTGTCCGGCAGAACCATGATCAATACCACCGGTTCCCTCACCAGCCTGAAAAACAGTGTAGGCGGCCGCGTGAGCCAGATGCTGCAGGGGAAATATAAAAAATTCGATTACATCGTAAGCGGTGTTGCCGAAGAAACCGGGGAATATAAAGATGCCAAAGGCAAACTGGTAGGCCCCAACTACAGTTTGGGTGAAACAGATAGCTACAACGCTTTTGCCAAAATCGGGTACCAGGTAAATACCCGTCAGCGTTTACAGCTGATGTACAACTACTACCGCAGCCAGCAAAACTCCAACTACAACGTAGTGAACGGAGATATTCTCAAAGGCATTCCTTCTTCCGGTGTATTGGGAAAACCTGCCGGTGTATCTACCGGCTCCAGGGGCAATCACAACCTGCACCTCGAGTACCAGGCAGATAGTCTCATTGGCGGTACCTCTCTCAGTGCCGATGCATACTACGAATCCAGGGATGATATCTTTTATGTATCCTTTGGCCGCTTTGCAGGCAGCGATGGACAATCACATACACTGGACAAGAAAAAGGGATTACGCCTGATGCTGAATTCGCCGGTGTCCAACAAATATAATTTTAACGGAACGCTTTCCTATGGCGCCGATCTGCTGAATGATGTGACCTCCCAGCCACTGGTAGATGGCCGCGTATGGGTGCCGGAAATGAATATGCTGAACTATGCACCTTTTGCAGAAACACAGTGGTATCTCTGGCAAAACCTGATCCTGAAAGCAGGTGTGAGAGTGGAAAAAGTACACGTAACCGTAGATGACTACAACACCCTGCCGCTCACAAATGCCGATGGCACACTTCCTCCCAGTATCCGCGTAAAGGGTGGAGACCTCGACTATACCGCTACCTTATTTAACGCGGGGATCCGTTATAACCGCCTGCCGGCTTTTATGCCTTACTTCAGCTTTTCACAGGGATTTTCTGTGTCTGATGTAGGCCTGGCACTGCGTGATTCAAAAGTAAATGACCTGAAAAAGATCAATACAGAAGCTGTTTTGGTGAATAATTACGAACTGGGCTTTGTGAGCGAACACAAAAAATTCCGTTTTGAACTCAGTGGTTTTATCAGCACCTCCAGGCTGGGCGCAGATATGATCTTTGACGCCAACACCGGCTTATTTAATGTGAGCAGAACACCGGAACGTATATACGGTGTTGAAGCTGCCATTACTTACCAGGTATTACACAATCTTGATGTCAGCGCCAGCTACAGCTATGTAGAAGGAAAATCAGATACCGCCAAAACGGGCGGCAGCTACAATGTATACCTGAATGGCAGAAGAATTGCACCACCTAAAATGACAGCCAGCGTCAATTACCGCCCACTGAAAGACCTGGAAGTAAGATTGCAGTACATGGGCGTTAATGGCCGGAACCGCTTTGAAAAGAAAGCCAATGGCCTGTACAATGGCAACGAAGGCCGGGTAAAAGCATATAACCTGGTGAACTTCAATGCCAATTACAAGGTTACCCCACATACCATGCTAACATTAGGTATCGAAAACCTTTTCAACGAAGATTACTTCCCTGCACGTGCACAGTGGTTCATGATTCCGAATCAGTATGCCAAAGGAAGAGGCGCCGCTTTTAATATAGGCGTTGTCGTTAATTATTAGTAGAAGAAAGGCAATTGTAAAAATATATTCATGGCAGTTTTCCAGGTGGCCACATCATGCCGGCCACCTGGAATCTCCAGGTAAAAGATATCCTTATCCGGCTTATACCCCTTTAGCAGCAACTCTTTTATCAGATCCCGGGTATCGTCAATACTATCGATTACACCATTGTGATTCCTGTCGGCCGTTTCATCGGCAGTACCGCATTCAAAAAAAAACTGCTGTCCCGGATGATAACTGCCTTTACGGATCAACTGATGCATAATACGGTCCTTATCATCCAGGTATCCGGCACCGAGCGGCTTACTACGCCACCACAGCGCGCCGGAAAAGACGCCGGCCAGCTGGAAAAGATCCGGATAATGCCAGGCAATGTCCAGGGCTGACAATCCCCCCAGGGAGAACCCCGCAAATGCACGTTGTTTGAGCTGCATACCCGGATACTGTTGTTCCAGGAATGGTAGCAGCTCCCGGATAATAAAACGGGTATAGCTTTCCGCTTGTCCACCCTGCCCCTGATGATCCAGCACTCCTGCCGTACCATATTCTGACCTGCGATGCACACCGGCATGAATACCCGCGACCAGTACCGCCGGCGGAAGTTCCGGTAATAACCCGGAAAGTTCCTGCCCGTCATTCACCAGCAACAGCACCGAAGGAGACTCCCCCCTGAAATAAGTATCCAGCACCACTTCCCGCTGCAGATACGAAGAATTGATATAATGTTGACGTGTTTGCACCCTAACAATTTACCAATAAACCAATAATCTTTTTTAAATTTATCTAAATGCTTCCCGTGACCGAAAACTATTTGAAATGGCATTCTCCCAACCTGGGAAAGGAATTTGAGATGTTGGTATTCGGCGACAGCGGATATCCGTTACTCCTCTTTCCCACCTCCATGGGACGCTACTATGAAAGCAAAGACTTTGGCCTTATTGAGGCGATCCGCTGGTTTATTGATGAAGGCAGGATCAAGGTATATTGCCCCGACAGTATTGACGCCCTCAGCTGGTATAACAAACAGATTACTCCCGAACAAAGAGCGTATAATCATACCTGTTATGATAAATTGCTGATGGAAGAAATACTTCCCCGTATGGAAGCCGAAACCGGCCGGGAACGGATAGTCGCCGCCGGCTGCAGCTTTGGTGGATATCATGCCGCTAACTTTGCCTTCCGTCATCCTGAAAAGGTATCCTATTTGTTTAGCCTGAGTGGGGTATTTGACATCAAAGCCCGTGTAGACGGGTATTATGATGACAATGTATACTTTAACAATCCGTCCGACTATGTGCCGGATAATCAGCATGCCGATCTGTGGCGAATGGGCATTGTACTGGGCGTGGCAGACCGGGATGTAACAAGACCGCAAAACGAACAGTTGTCAGGATTACTGGCAGCTAAAAAAATATCTCACTGGTTGGATATACGGCCCCAAACGACGCATGACTGGCCGGTATGGCGGGAAATGCTGCCGCATTATCTATCACTTATTAAGTAAGTACTGTATGAAAAAAATAGGTATTCTCTTTGGACAGGAAAACACTTTTCCGCAGGCATTTGTAGATCGCGTAAACCGGATCAATCCTCCCGGCATCTTTGCCGAATTTGTGACCATCGATAAAGTGATGCAGGGCGCAGACTCCGGTTATGCCGTAATTGTAGACCGTATCTCCCAGGATGTTCCCTTTTACCGGGCTTATTTGAAAAATGCTGCTGCTGCCGGTACCGCCGTGATCAACAACCCTTTCTGGTGGAGTGCGGATGACAAGTTTTTTAATAATGCACTGGCAGATAAAATAGGCATTCATGTGCCTAACACCGTACTGCTCCCCTCCTATAAGTTACCGGACGAAACCACCGACAAATCATTCCGTAACCTGATTTATCCGTTCGACTGGAACAGTATTTTCGATTATGTGAGCTTTCCCGCTTACATGAAACCTTATGCTGGCGGCGGCTGGAAACATGTATACCGGGTGGAGGATAAAGACGATTTTTTTCATAAACACAGCGAAACGGGGCAACTGGTCATGATGCTGCAGGAAGAAATTGATTTCAGCCAGTATTACCGCTGCTTCTGCATTGGCGGCAGAGAAGTACGCATTATGCCTTATAATCCCAAACAACCGTCTCACCTGCGTTACGAGGCTAATTATGAGGCCAGTCCTGCTCTGCTCGCACAAATCACCGAACAGGTGCTTGCACTCAACCAACATCTTGGCTATGATTTTAATACCGTGGAAATGGCGGTACGCAGTGAGGTCCCCTATGCCATTGATTTCTGTAATCCCGCTCCGGATGCGGACCTTCATTCCATAGGCGCCGAACATTTCGAATGGGTGGTGGAAACCAGCGCCCGTTATGCTATAGAAAGAGCTATTGCACAGAAACCCGGGAAAGATAATCTTACCTGGGGCAAATTTGTGCAACGCAGTCCGGCCAAAGCAAAAGCGAAACCCGCTGCTGCCAACGGAAAAAAGAAAGCAGCCGGCGAGAAAACAAAAAAATCCACACCAGAAAAGGAGAAGAAAGCACCTGCTAAAAAAAGCGCTGCTAAAAAACAACAAAAAGAAAAGTGAAACCGAACCAGCTATTAGCCTTTAGCTATTAGCTGTTAGTAAACGCAGCGGAGACCAACATTTGATTATCTTCGCTGTATTAAACCGGCTGTTAGCCATAGGGTGTTAGCTAAACAAATATTATCTACGCGCTAAGCTAATGGCTAACTGCTAATAGCTAAAAGCTAAAAATCACCATATGTTTAAGGCGTTTACGCTGGGGATCGAAGAAGAGTACATGGTAATAGATCCCGTTACCCGGGAACTCAGATCACATGAACAAAAAATAGTAGAGCAGGCGCATAAAGTCATCAGCGACCAGGTAAAAGCCGAGTTTCATCAGGCGGTAGTGGAAGTAGGTACCCGCATCTGTGCCAATGTACACGAAGCCAGGGCAGATGTAGCATTACTCCGCCGTACCATTGCACAAATAGCCGGCGACCTGGGATTCAATATAGGTGCTTCCGGCACGCATCCCTTCAGCAAATGGGAAAAACAACTCATCACTGACCATCCCCGCTACTTTGAGATAGTCAACGAAATGCAGGATGCCGCCCGTTCTAACCTGATCTTCGGGCTACACGTACACGTAGGCATGGAAAACAGGGAGATGGCGATTCATATAGCCAACTCCGTTAGGTATTTCCTGCCGCATATTTTTGCACTCAGCACCAATTCACCTTTCTGGGAAGGCCGTAACACCGGCTTCAAATCCTTTCGTACCAAGGTGTTCGATAAATTTCCCCGCACTGGTATTCCTGATTATTTTGCCAGCATTGAAGAGTATGATAACTATATCAAGCTGCTGGTAAAAACAAACTGTATTGACAACGCCAAAAAAGTATGGTGGGATTTAAGGGTGCATCCGCTTTTTAATACAGTAGAATTCCGGGTATGTGATGTGCCGCTGACAATTGATGATACCATTATGCTGGCGGGTCTTTTTCAGGCAGTATGCGCCAAAATTTACAAGCTGCGCATGCAAAATCTCAATTTCATTATCTATAACCGCGCCCTGATCAATGAAAACAAATGGAGAGCCTCCCGCTATGGTATTGACGGCTATCTTATTGATTTTGGGAAAGAAATGGAAGTAAATACCCGTGCCCTCATCTTCGAACTACTGGACTTTATTGACGATGTAGTGGATGAACTGGGTAGCCGGGAAGTGATTGAGGCCACCACCCGCCTCATGGAAACAGGTACCGGCGCCGATAAGCAACTACAGGTATTTGCAGACACCAACGACCTCGTGGCGGTGACAGACTTTATACATGAACAGTTCCTCCGGGGATGCTAAACGCCTAAAGCGGAAAGCAAAAAGCTATTGAAGCGAATGATTTTAGCGGGTGACGATTCGCTGTTTGTCATTCGCTTCAATAGCTTTTTGCTTTCCGCTTTAAGCTTTTAGCTTTAATTTTGCAATTATGCATCCAATAAAAAAGAGCTGGAAGGTAGCTGTGCTGGATATGTACGAGGGTGTTCCCAACGAAGGGATGCGCTGTATTCGCGAAATATTGGCGAAATATGCCAGTATGCACGCACTGGACCTGCAATTTGATGAATTTGAAGTACGGCAACAGATACAGGTTCCTGATACTTCCTATGATATTTATATCTCCACCGGCGGCCCTGGCAGCCCGGTAGACAGTGAAGGCAGCGCCTGGGAAACTGCTTATTTTTCCCTCATAGATGAATTACTCGAATGGAACAGGATACAGGAAGTAAAAAAACCGGTATTCTTTATCTGCCACTCCTACCAGATCATGTGCAGGTACTACAAACTGGGCAATGTATGCAAACGCAAATCACCTGCTTTCGGTGTTTTTCCTGTACATAAAACCGCCGCAGGCATGCAGGAGAAAGTATTCAGTGCCCTGCCCGATCCTTTTTATATAGTGGATAGCCGCGACTGGCAGGTGATAGAACTGGATTACGAAAACCTGCAGGCAATGGGGGGACATGTACTGGCTTTGGAAAAGGAAAGACCGCATGTACCGCTGGAACGCGCCACCATGGCCATCCGGTTTAATGAACATTTCATTGGTACCCAGTTCCACCCCGAAGCTGATGCTGCCGGGATGCATATGTACCTGCAACAGGAAGAAAAGAAAAAACAGGTGGTCAATAACCACGGCATAGAAAAATATAACAGCATGATCAGCCAGCTCACTGATCCGGATAAGATTATGCTCACACACGATCGGTTCATTACCGCTTTCCTGGATTATGCCATTTATGGCGGATTGTCCGAGCGACTGGCCGCTATTGAACGCCTGGTACAGGTAGCCGCACATACAGATAATGAGCACTCGTTCTTTTAATTAAAAGACACCATGATCCCTGCTATTAGAACATCTTATAATCAGCAATTTTCGCCTGCCCAATACCAGGCTTTTTTGGATGGTATTGCCGCAGATACCGGCGTGGTACCAGCTTTCCGCATTGCCGAAACGCCCGTTTTTGTGCCGGCTGCACTTTGCAACAAACTGGTTCAGGCCTGCGAAGAAATAGTGAATGTATTACTGCGCCCTGACTTCAAAACCATCACCCAGGACGCTATTCCGCCGGCGCTGAAAGTACCGCGTGAAAATGAACATCCACATTTTATTGTCATTGATTTTGCCGTTTGTAAAGCAGAAGATGATTCCCTGATCCCTCAGCTTATTGAACTACAGGGCTTTCCCACCATGCTGGCTTTCCAGGAAGTAATGGCCCGCCGGTTTAAAACGCATTTTAATATACCCGCTTCTTTCAGCAACTTTTTCAACGGGCTGGATGAAGATTCCTACTATCAGTTGTTGCGCGAAATGATTATCGGTCCTTATGCGCCGGAAGAAGTTGTACTGCTGGAAGTGAAGCCTGATGAACAGAAAACGCGGATTGATTTTTACAGTACGGAAAAAAATCTCGGCATTAGTACCGTTTGTTTAACAGCATTGATACAAGAAGGTAAAAAATTATTTTATCTGAAAGATGGCGTTAAAACGCTCATTCAACGCATTTATAACCGCATCATTTTCGATGATTTGCAACGGCAGTCGGATACGCTTGGTGAGCATGTAAACCTGTTCCAGGATCTTGATGTAGAGTGGATTACACATCCTAACTGGTTTTACCGTATCAGCAAATACATGATGCCTTTTATTCACAGTGAATATGTGCCTAAAAGCTGGTTCCTCCATGAATTGCCGGTTGTACCTGCCGACCTGGAAAATTATGTATTAAAGCCGCTCTTCTCCTTTGCAGGACAGGGTGTACTGATAGATGTTACGGCTACAGATATTGATAACATCAAAGATCCCGAAAACTGGATCCTGCAGCATAAAGTAAAATATGCGCCTGCCATAGAAACGCCTACCGGCCCTGCTATCTGCGAAATAAGAATGATTTATATCTGGTTGGATGGCGCTGCGCGCCCCATGCTGGTACACAATCTTGCCCGGATCAGTAAAGGAAAGATGATCGGTGTAGGATTTAACAGCAAAGACACCTGGGTAGGAGGTAGCTGCTGCTTCTTTGAAGAGCAGAAGGCAGAAAGCTAAAAGCAAAAAGCTATTGAAGCGAATCTCTGTGATCATTCGCTTCAATAGCTTTTTGCTTTTTGCTTTCTGCTTTAAGCTTTACGCTCTATTGCAACTCGAACTCATCAACCAATGGTCCGTGTGCGTATTCACTCTTACTTCCCACGCCAATAGCTAATTCTACGTTCTCGCTATTTTTTACAATCAGGAAAGGTTGCCCGTACTTTTGTTTACCGGCAAAAATGACTGCAATATCTGTACAGGAAAAAACGTCTGCTTTATGCAGGGTAATTTCTTTATTGTCCTCCAGTACATTTTCAGTTTTACGATTGTCTTTCCGGAGATGTAATTGTTTACCTACATACTGCCGCTTCAACCATTCATAGTTACCATTAATAATAACCGGTGTATTAGCCAGGTTTTCCTCAGGCACCTGGAAAAGCAGGAGTTTACGTTCCTCGTCGCGTAGCGTAAATATCAGTGTGGGCGTACCACCATCCAGTGTTTTACGGTCGTAGTCGACGATCCGGAATGTTTTATTTTCTACCGCTTTATAAGGGGTATAAAAATGGCCGCCTTTAAGTACACTTTTATAAGGCACTTCCACCACCGCTTTCACTTTTATATTATCCAGCAGACTATCTTCCTTATTTCTCACCAAACGTTTAGGGTTTAGTTTTAAAAAGGTGATCTCCTGACCTACCAGTGTGAGCTGGGCAATATCCGCCGAAAGGTGCTGAAAAGCAATGCTGCTGTCGTAAGCTATTAAAGTTGGCTTCTTCTCTGTGTCCCTGTACTTTATCTGTGCCGAGGCGCTGCAAGCGGCTGCCATCGCGAAACACAGGGATAAATGTTTCAATTTCATATGATCAAAATATGCGCAAATATATAATGTATTAAATGTTTTTCTCTTTTCTGCTGCGATCTGCAGATATAATAAAACATAACGGTGAGTTCACAAATACATTGCGTAGTGACTCCCTAACTTGGTAATAATAACATATTTTTATGTATATATGTCAACTTAATACCTATCCGTATGTTTAGTAACCTGGCCATAGATGTGGCCCTTGGCCTTATTTTTATTTACCTGCTGTATAGTTTGCTGGCTTCTGTAATACAGGAACTGGTGGCCCGAATTTTCAACTCCCGGGCACGTTTGCTCACCAAAGGTTTACGCCGGATGCTGGAAGATGATGATCACAGTGAAGACCTCGGCTGGTTCGGAAAGTTCACCTTCTTTAACTGGTTCTATGAGCTGGGCTGGAGTGTTGTCTATTTTTTTGAGCCTTTCCGCAGAAGCCCTTTTCTTAAAAAATTCTATACCTCCCCTTCCATCCGTAACCTGGGGGAGAACAGCGCTGCTGCAAGGCCGGCGTACATCAGTCCGCAGATTTTTTCACAAACGATGGTGCACCTGTTACGGAACAGTTCCAGGACACGGCAGGCATTGCCCAAAGAACAGGCAGCTGTAACACAAACATTGCCAGGTGACCTGCTGACAGAACAGGCTCCCAAACTCACGGATGCGCAAGCCATCAAAGCTGCGCTGACCCACAACTACCTGCACCTGGCCCCTACAGTACAGGAACACCTGCTACAGCTGTTTGAAGATGCCCGGCACGATGTCAAAGCATTCCGCATCAACATGGAAAGCTGGTTCAATGAAACCATGACCCGCGCCAGTGGCTGGTACCGCAAACAAACCCAAACCTGGCTTTTATGTATAGGCATCGGCATTGCAGCTTTATTCAATGTAGATTCCATTGCCATTGCGCGTATCCTGATGAAAGACAAAAATGTAAGAACGGAGATGGTGCAACTGGCCACCAGCCGTGCGCCTGCCTATACCGCTATAACGGATACGCTTATACGCAAAAATGTATTGCATAAAGACAGCGCCTTTTATCGCACCGATACTTCACTTCGTGTATTCGTGAACGATACCTCGCTGATAGGCGTATATGCTATGCTGCGCAACGATGCCGGCGATGCCAGAAATGTGCTGGGCATCAGCAGGGCATGTATCACCGACAGCAGCAGCGGACATAAAATAATGCGTTGTGGTTATACCCATCCTTTCCAGCAAAATGGTGGACTCATCTTTGCCGGCTGGTGTATTACGGCCCTTGCCATATCACTTGGCGCACCTTTTTGGTTTGATTTGCTGGGTAAACTGGTGAAGTTCCGAACAGCAGCACCGCCAAATGACAGCACCACCACGCACTAAAGCAATTGTTGTAGATTTGTATATCTCCTCATCTCTTTAAAAAATACGTATGAAACGCACCAATTATTCCTCCGGGGCCATGTGGGAAAGTAAAGTAGGCTATTCCCGGGCAGTGAGAGTGGGCAATATCATTGAAGTATCCGGCACCGTGGCAACAGACAACGACAAAGTGGTAGCAGAAGGCGATGCCTACGAACAAACCAGGTTTGCATTGGCAAAAATAGAATCTGCACTCATCAATGCCGGCGCTACCCTGCATGATGTGGTACGCACCCGTATGTTTGTAACGGATATATCAAGATGGGAGGAATATGGCCGGGCACATGGAGAATTCTTCAAAAGCATTAAACCCGCCACCACCATGGTAGAAGTAAGTAAACTGATAGATCCACGCTACCTGGTGGAAATAGAAGCGACCGCTATTATAGAGCAGAAGGCGTAAAGCATAAAGCTATTGAAGCGAATGACCACAACAACGTACTATCCGCTGTGATCATTCGCTTCAATAGCTTTATGCTTTGCGCTTATTTATACAGTTCTGTCCATTTCAGCATACCACCTACCAGGTTTTTGGTATTGCTGAAGCCCATAGAGTCCAGCAACATACAAGCCTGACCACTGCGGTTACCGCTGCGGCAATAAACGATAATTTCTTTTTCTTTCCACTCTTCAATTTCATCTACCTGCATCTGCTGTACAAAACCCAATGGAATATGTGTACCGCCAATGTTGAATTCTGCACGCTCATGCGGCTCTCTCACATCTAATATATAAAGCTCTTCGCCATTGTCTATACGCTGTTTCAGCTCTTCTGCCGTAATGTTTTGCATAGTTATAAAGAATTTAAAATCAAATTACATCATTTTCAGTTATTCCTGTTCAACAGGCTTGGGAGTAGCAGCGGTGCTGTCTGTTACCGGTTTGGTAGCAGATAGCCAGAAGTCTACGCTTTCTCCTGCTCTCACCATATTAAAGTCTCCAATCTCATTCCTGCGGGTGGGCACCTGCTTAATAATATAAGCATTTGCGGTGTCTTTTACACTTGGGTCTATGATGACTGTACCTGCACTGAGGCTGCTGGCGCTCAGTATTTCACGGGCTTCCGCATAGGTCAATCCTATGAAGCTAGGCACCGGATTCTCTACATTACCGGTACCACTGCCAAGTATCAGGGTAATATTGCTACCTTCTGCTACCAGGGTACCTGCTTTTATCTTTTTACCGTTTAATAGCTGTTGTAATACGGCATTAGTGGCAATATCAGGTCTGTAAATCGTATCTCCCACGTTGAGACGCATGCTTTTCAGCATCATTTCAGCGCTACGGAAAGTCAGTCCTTCCAGATCCGGCATCTTCACCATAGGCGCCACCATTTTATTAACAGTGAGGTAAATCGTTCTGCCCACCTTCACCTGTGCACCTTTATCGGGGGTTTGCGCATATACGGCCAGGGCCGGGATGGAATCCACATAAATGGAATCCCTTACATCTGCTTCAAAACCCGCTTTTTCCAGCAGGGCAATAGCTTCCTTTACATTTTTTCCGTGTACATCAGGTACGGTCAGCTGTTGTCCATGTTTGGTGATAAAGCCCAGCATCGAAAAGAAAAGCAGGGCCAGCGCAAAAAACAAAGCGATAACAACTAACAGATTAAATCCAAATGAACGTTTGGTAATAAAGTCGAACACGATAATTATATTAAGTGTGATAATCCTTATTTCATGCTCTCTTCCAAAAGCAGGCCATAAAATTCCTGCAGGGTTTTACCTGCAGCCCTCACCTGCTGTGGTACCAGGCTGTTTTCAGATTGTCCGGGCATTGTATTTATCTCCAGGAAATATAATTTTCCGCTCTCTTCTTCATATATAAAGTCGGCACGCACGATTCCTTTACAGTTCAACTTATTATATAATGCAACAGATGCTTCCTGTACCTGCCTGGCAACATCGGGGGTGATGGGTGCCGGAGTTATTTCGTTGGATACACCTGGTGTATATTTCGCTTCATAATCGAAGAATTCCTTGCTACTCACCACTTCCGTGATGGGCAACGTGGTAACCGCGCCATTGGAACGGTACAGTCCCATGGTCAGTTCCCTGCCTTTTATAAATTCTTCTATCAGTATCTGGTTATCTTCGTTAAAAGCCTTGTCTATGGCCGGCTGCAGCTCTTCTGCGGTCTTTACCTTTGACATACCTATACTACTGCCACCTTCTGCTGGTTTCACGAATACGGGTAAACGCAGTTGCTGCAGTATTTCTGCTGTATTATATGGCTGATTACGGAAAATATGCACTGATTTGGATACATTCACGATCTGCAGAGCAGCGACTACCTTGTTACAATAACTTTTATTGAAAGTCAATGCAGAAGTTACCATGCCACAGCTGGTGAAAGGAATACCGAGCATTTCAAAATATCCCTGCAAACGGCCATCTTCACCCGGAGTACCGTGAATACCAATAAATACGGCGTCAAAAGTGATTTTATTTCCATGGATGGTTAAGGTAAAATCATTTTTATCCACTTCCGTCACTTGCCCCTCTGCACTGGTATGGCTCCAGCTCTCTTTGGTGATGATAATCTTGTAAACATTATATTTACTGCTATCCAGATTATTTTCAATTGTTACGGCACTCTGCACAGATATCACATATTCCCCGGAATATCCACCGGCTACTAAAGCTATGTTCTTCTTCATAAGATATTTTACAATAAGCGGGTAAAGTTAAAGGTTATTTGTTAATTGACAAGAGCCGCAGTCCTTCCGGTTGCCGGCGTTCAAATTACATAAAAAAAACCGTCTCCGCCAAGGCGGGAACGGTTTTTTAAGCTTCCTTAAGAATATTTTAAACGTGCAGTTTTGCTTTCTTACCCATCAGCTCATCCACTGTTTCCTGGTACATTTCGTCCGGAACGCAACAATCTACCGGGCAAACAGCAGCACATTGCGGTTCTTCATGAAATCCCTGGCATTCTGTACATTTGTTGGGAACAATATAGTAGGTATCTACGCTGACAGGTGCATTGCGCTGGTCAGCATCCATTACACTACCGTCCATCAATGTATAGGAGCCTTTTACAGTGGTACCATCGGCCAGGGCCCACTCTACACCGCCTTCATATATCGCATTGTTGGGGCATTCTGGTTCGCAGGCGCCACAGTTTATACATTCGTCTGTTATCTTAATTGCCATAGTGTAAACTTTTTGGTTAAGTAGTAAGCCATTAATTTTGTGTGACAAAAATAAAATTTTCCCGGTTTAATTAAGTCAATTATTTATACAGTTTCATGAATATAGCAGAAAAAGAAGCCGCATTGGTGCGCCTGGGGCAGTATCTGGCGGATAAAAGTCCGGAATTGGAAGCAGTAAAAGAGCGTGCTTATATTGCAAATGGATGGTTTATTCCCTCTTTTATCGACAACGCACTGGATAATATCTCCCAATATTTCCTCTCTCCTGCCCCTCTTCAGCAGTGGTTAGCCAATTATCCCAAAGCCGGGGAAACACGAACACCTAAAACAGTAGGCATTGTGTCTGCCGGCAATATACCGCTGGTAGGCTTCCACGACTGGCTTTGCGGGTTTGTGAGTGGTCATCAGGTAAAAATGAAACTTTCCGGTAAAGATGAGATCCTGATGAAACATATCCTGGAAAAGATCGGTGAATGGTATCCTGAGCAGGCCCGCCAAACCGAAATACAGGATATGCTGAAGCATTGTGATGCCTATATTGCCACTGGCAGCAACAACTCTGCCCGGTATTTTCATTACTACTTTGCCAAATATCCGCACATTATCCGCCGCAACCGCACTTCTGCCGCTATACTCACCGGAAAGGAAACACCGGCCGAGCTATCTGCGCTGGCAGACGATATCATGCTGTACTTCGGATTAGGCTGCAGAAACGTTACCAAAGTATATGTACCGGTAAACTACGATTTTGTACCTCTTCTCAAAGCACTGGAGAAATATAACTACCTGGCAGATCATCATAAATACAAGAACAACTACGACTATAACCTCGCCCTGTTGCTGCTCAACGCCAACCCATATATGACCAACGGTAGTATACTGTTGCAGGAAAACACCTCCCTGTTTTCCCCTATCAGCGTATTACACTACAGTAATTATATAGAAATGGCCCAACTGCAACAGGAGCTTTCCGGTGAAGAAGCGGTGCAATGCCTGGTAGGTCAATCCTTTACCCCTTTCGGTTACGCACAACAGCCTTCCCTCAGCGACTATGCAGATGGAATAGATACCATGCGGTTCCTCCTGGAATTATAGCTTAAAGCAGCAGGCATAAAGCAAAAAGATATTGACACGGAGGGTTTCAACGGATGTTCACTCACGTCAATAGCTTTTTGCTTTATGCACTAACAAATTGTCGCATTTACTTGTTATATTGACATACAAGCTGACAGGCTTGTCAGTGGGATATTAAGCCGCGTTTAACGATTACGATAAAAATGTGTTAAAGTAAATCAGCCCTATTGCGTTTCATTCTCCCCGCGAATTAAATTTGTAGTAAGGGCATGTAAATTGATCATATCCCGGCGTTATTATCTTATTAATTATCACGCAAACACACTATAATATGAAATTCAAGCAAATCGTTACAACTGTTGTTATCAGTGCTGTAACTGCCGCTGCCTCCATATTTGTGTATGGCAAATATATCCAGCCAAGGCAGCCAATAGTTTTCCAGAATGGCACTGAAGTTCCCGTAAACTATGCACGCTACATGCCAGGCACAGAAGGCAATGCAAACGCTACTCCCCCATCAGACTTCACCACTGCAGCGAAAGCAGTCGTTCCAGGTGTAGTACACATCAAAACGAAGATCAACCCCCGTCAGGTCACGAATGGCAATAACCTGCAAAGAAAACGCAGTATCCTGCAGGACCTTTTTGGAGATGAATTTTTTGGAGATGAATTCAATGGCAGCGGTGATGGCCGCAGGTATTATATTCCCGGCCAGATGGCTTCCGGTTCCGGTGTACTGATTTCTGCTGATGGATTTATTGTGACCAACAACCACGTTATTGCCGATGCGGATGAAATCAGCGTATCCCTCAGTAACTCCAACAAAACTTTCAAAGCAAAACTGGTAGGTACGGACCCCAGTACCGATCTGGCAGTCATTAAAATAGAAGCATCCGGCCTTCCTTACCTCATTTACGGCAACTCCGATAACGTGGAAATAGGTCAATGGGTGCTGGCAGTAGGTTATCCACTGAACCTGGACGCCACGGTTACCGCAGGTATTGTGAGTGCGAAATCCCGCTCTATTGGTATAAACAGAAGTGGTGGCAAAATAAACAGTGCGATCGAATCATTCATCCAAACCGATGCCGCTGTAAACCAGGGTAATAGTGGCGGCGCGCTGGTGAATACTGCCGGTGAACTGGTGGGTATCAACTCCGCTATTGCGTCCCCTACAGGCTCCTATGCGGGTTACTCTTACGCCATTCCGGTGAACCTGATCAAAAAGGTCGTAAACGATATCCTGAAATACGGCAACGTGCAAAGAGCTTACCTCGGCGTTAAATACGCTCCGTCTTCCCTCATTGGCAATATGAGCGATGAACAGCTGAGGGATGCAGGTATCAAAAGAGATGTAAACGGGGTGCAGGTAACGGAAGTATTGCCTAACAGCTCTGCCTCTATAGCCGGACTACGTGCCGGTGATGTGATCACTGCTGTTAATGGCGTGAAAATTCCAACCACTTCCCAGCTCAGCGAGCAGGTAGCGCGTTACAAACCAGGCGATAAGATTTCATTGACCTATCTGCGCGACAATAAAGAGGTAACCGCAGAAAATGTGATCCTGAAAAACCTGAAAGGCAATACCGACCTCGTAAAGGTCACTACACTGGATCGTCTGGGCGCAGATTTATCTGAACTGGACAGGGACGAAGCAGCCAGACTGGGCGTTAACGGAGGCGTAGTTGTGAATGATATCGGTAACGGTATTCTGAAAAAACAAACGTCTATGGCGCCGGGCTTTGTGATCCTGAAAGCTGGTAATACACCGGTAACCTCCGTAGATGCACTGAGCAGTGCGGTGGAAAAACAAAAGACCCTCAAACTGATAGGCTTCTATCCTGAAAAAGGTAGCAGTGTCTATTATTACAATATTACCACTGGCACAGGAAGCGAGAATCTCTGATCTGCTGCCAGCTAAGATCGTTTTATAGGTCTTCAAAAAAAAGTCCCGTTCCCAGGTAAGCCCGGGGCGGGACTTTTCCATTAAGTCATACATGCGTTGCCTGGAAAGGCGTATCATGTAGTCAGCTATCTATGAAAACCTATTATGAAAATAATATAAGTATATGATACTACTTCCCATTAATCCGTGAAAGCCGGGAATGGGTTAGCGAATGCTTAAAAATGCATGTTAAGTGCTGAAAAATGATGGTAGAAATGGTGGTTATTCCATGGCAGGCCCCTCGTTTTGCCTCATGCCGGGCTGATTTTATGGTTTGTGTGCCATAAAAAAACGCAGGCCAGACACTCCAAGAGAAGCCTGACCTGCGTTAAATATGTTACAAACGTATTGTCTTACAGATTGATCACCCCTTTCAGCTGGGTGAAGAATTCATCTTTTTTGCGGGAAGAGATAGGAATATTCTTCTGATCACTCATCACCACGGCTGTTCCCAGGCCTTTGATGATCTTTACAATGTGATGAATATTAATGAGGAAAGATTTATGTACCCGATAGAATCCCTTATCAGAGAGCATTTCCTCATACTCTTTCAGTGATTTTGAAATGAGATGAGAAACGTTGCTGATTAGCTGAATTTTGGTATAGCTATCAAATGCTTCACAATAGATAATATCCTTCAAATCGATCACATTATACCCGTCATTGACTGGTATAACGATCTTTGAGAAGGCATTATCGTTGTTTTTGACATAATCTTTCAGGATAGATGCCAATTCGTTGAGCCGGCCCTTCTTGCTCTTTTTTACCTTTTCAAGGGCGTCTTCTACCTCACTCACCTTGATTGGTTTCAACAGGTAGTCCAATGCAGCAAATTTAATGGCCTGCAGTGCATACTCCTGAAACGCGGTGATAAAAATGACTTCGAAATTCAGCACCGGAAACATCTCCAATAGCTGAAACCCATTGTGTGGTGGCATCTCAATATCAAGAAACAGAACATCAATGGGGTTATTCTTAATCATTTCTGCCGCCTCATTGATATTTTGCGCTTCACCGACAACCGTTACATCTTTGCAGTAGTTCTCCAGTATGTTGCGTAAAATATGAATGTTGCGGACTTCATCGTCTACAATGGCAGCTTTTATATTACTCATAACATCTTAACAATGGGAATCAGTATTTCAACTAAGGTACCTTCCTTATTGCCGAAACCAGATTTAAATTTATCAATAATTTCTAACTTTCCAACACTTCCATTAAAAGATTTTATAATCTGCAAGCGCTCTTTAATCACGCTAAGTGCAGTAGACTCGTGTTTAATGAGCCTTGAACTTTTAATGCTATTTGACTTATCCCAGCCTATTCCGTCATCATCTACAGAACAATATAAGAGATCATCCACCATTTCCAATCTTATTTCTAAATAACCGCTGATATTCTTGGGGGCCAGCCCGTGTTTAATGGCGTTTTCTACGATCGGCTGAATAATCATGGGCGGAATGTAGATGGTATACTCTTTCAAAGCATCCTCCAGGATGAAATGATAGGTAAAGGAATGTGCAAACCGGATCTTTTCCAACTCCAGGTATCGTGTCAGAAAGGCGATTTCTTCTTCCAGTGAAATATATGATTTCCGGGAATTGTTGAGCATTTGCCGCATCAGGGTAGCAAAATCCGCCAGGAAGTTGAGGGCTTGTTTCTCCTCTTTTTCCAGGATGAGGTGCTGTACCGAGTTCAGCGAATTGAAAATAAAATGCGGATTCATCTGGTTGGTGAGCGCTTTGGCTTCCAGCTCCGCGATGCGCCGGTTATACTCCGTTTTTCGCTTCTCCGCCTGCTTAATACGCCTGATAATGTAACGCAGGCCTACCAATATCACCAGTAATGCCGCCAGCAGCAGGATGCCCCTTGCCCACCACTGCTGATACCATCTGGGCAGGATATCCACCTCCATGCTCAGGGCTCTGGACCAGTCGCTCTTATATTTGCGGGCCCTTACCAGCAGCTTATAACTACCTGGTTGTAAATCAGGGAATGGTATGATGTTCGACATGGTGGTAACCCAGCCGTTAGTAGTATCTCCCGAAAAATTATACTGGTACTCTACCATCTCAGGCAGATCAAAAACGATGGTTCCAAATTCCGCTTCAAAAGAAGCCTTTCTTTTATACAGGTGCACAAAAGTATTGGCTGGCAGGAAAGTACTGTCACCATAGCGGATATTATTCAGGTAGATGACCGGTGGAATAGTGTCTACCGGAATATGATCTGCATTGAAATAGCACAGGCCGTTGGAAGTGGCGATGTACAGGATGTCATTGTCTGAATATACGCCTCGGATATCATCAGACATGAGTCCGTCATTGGAAGTGATGTTACGGGTAATGGATTGTGTTTTCACGTCAATCACCGATACGCCGCGGTTGGTAGCCACATACAGGTGGCCAATGCCATCGTAATAGAGCTGCTGACAAATATCGCTGGCCAGGTTATTGGCGGTCCACAGGTGTTTCACGATGGCATCATGCTGCATCACATAAATACCCTGATCGCTGGTACCAATCCACAGGGCCCCATCTATCCATTTCAGGTCTTTGATGCTTACTTTGCGCAGGGTGTCTGCCCCGGCTGGTAATAGTTGCCGTTTCCCGTCTGTACAGAAATACAGGCCGGCATTGGTACCTACATAGTAGGCAGAATCATTGATGCAGGCGATGGAAGTCGCCAGCATGTCCAGGTCCCCGATAGTATAGTCATCCAGTGCAATCACCTGATTTTTGGCGGCCAGCCTGATTTTACCAGCAGGCGACACATCCACATCCTTCAGCATTTTTACCGCTTTCAGGAGAGATGATTTATGCGTGAGCGTATTAAAATCATACAATCCGTTGTCGGTGCCTATCAGCGCATGATCGTCTTTATGCGGTAAAATAGCCAGTATGCTGTTCCGGCCGGAAGAAGTATCGAGCGTAAACTGTTTACTGATGCGGTTGTCTCTATCCATCATATTGAGGATACCGGCATTTTGTCCGATCAGTAACAGGTCATTCTTCTTATCCTTGCTGATGCTGAAAATAGAATGTGAGGACAGCCCGTTGGTGTTATCGAGATAGCTGAAATAAAAATTTTTGTAGGGGATATTATATACGCCATCGCCAAAAGTGGTAATCCAGATATTACCATCTCTGTCTTTCAGCAGGGAGGTAATATAGTGGTTGTCCAGCAGTTTGATCGTTCTTCTTTCTCCTTTAAAAAATCCTTTGAGGAAATACAAAGCGCGCTGAGTACCTACCCAGAGGTTGTCATTATCAATGCACATATGGCTGATATCGTCATGAATCCCCCATTCCGCGCCGTTAAAAAAGCACACGGCATCTTTGGCGGTATAGGAATAGATGGTATTGCGGATAATAACGATAGCATTGTCGTTTACGCGGCTGCGCAAGGCTGGGTCATCTAACGGGAACGGGCAAACGGGAAATATTTTCTGATCAGGATTACTGGGATCTTTCAGATTGTCGAGGTGAAAAGAGGCCTGTAGCGGATGAAAGAGACTATCATTACGCATCAGGAAAAACAGGTCTGCACCGGCAGCACCGAGTTTATCATAAATTGTTTTTTTGCCGGTGTACTGAACAAGACGATTGTTGGTATTGAGGAACCAAACCACTCCTTTTTTGCCTTCAAAAGCGTATTGCATGTAGTGGCTACGGCTGTTGAAGATGAGGGAGGTATCGTTTTCTTCGCTATGTATAATTGATTTATTGTAGAAAGAAGGTTTTCCGTTGAGGGTAAAAAACCATACCCTGCCCAGGGAATCGGCGGCCAGTTTTACGACGTCATTGTCGGTGAGACCATCTTTTTTGGCGTAGTTGCGGAATCGTTTTCCGTCAAATTTACTGACACCGGTAGGAGTAGCAAACCATATGAAACCGTCTTTATCCTGCACAGCAGCATAAACAGTGGCGTTGGCCAGTCCGTCCTTCACATTGTAGTTACGGATCATCAGCCCCTGGGCCAGGGTTGTTGTAACAGTGCAAAAGAAGACCAACCCCCATAACATTATGTAACGGTTCAAGGGCATCGGATCATTTTAATGGTTTATCGTAAAAAAATTACGAATTAAAAATTACGAATTACGGATTTGTGAGCAGATGTTAGCGGAAAACTTGCTCGTTTGCCTCCGCACCAATCCATAATTCGTAATTTTTAATTCGTAATTCTTTTCTAGTATGCTCTTGCGAACAACACCCTTTCTTTAGACGGCTTACCTGTCAGAATACAAGTACCGGCTTCCTGCGGATTGTCGAGCGGGATGCAGCGTATAGTAGCTTTTGTACGGTCTTTTATTTTTTCTTCTGTTTCGGCAGTCCCATCCCAGTGAGCAGCAATAAAGCCGCCTTTTTCATCCAGCACTTTTTCAAATTCTTCAAAAGTGTCTACACGGGTAATGTGATTGTCGCGGTAAGCTTTCGCCTTGTTAAAGAGGTTGAGCTGTATTTCTTCAAGCAGTTCCTGAATACGGGCAGGTAAACCATCCAGTGACAGGCTCATTTTTTCTTTGGTATCGCGGCGGGTAACTTCCGCCACGTTATTTTCGAGATCTCTCGCGCCAATGGCTATACGAACTGGTACGCCTTTCATTTCGTATTCTGCAAATTTCCAGCCTGGACGGTTGTTGTCGGAATCATCGTATTTCACGCTGATACCGGCGCTTCTCAGTTCTTTTACAATGACGTTTACTTTTTCATCGAGACCGGCTTTCTGATCGGGACCTTTATAGATAGGTACGATCACGACCTGTATAGGCGCAATTTTAGGTGGCATTACCAGTCCTTCGTCATCGCTGTGAACCATGATCAGTGCACCGATAAGGCGGGTAGATACGCCCCATGAGGTAGCCCATACATAGTCCAGTTTATTTTCCTTATTGGAGAATTGTACATCAAATGCTTTCGCGAAGTTTTGACCGAGGAAGTGAGAGGTTCCTGCCTGTAAGGCTTTACCATCCTGCATCATCGCTTCCACGCAATAGGTTTCCACTGCGCCGGCGAATCTTTCGCTGGCGGATTTGATGCCACGTACCACAGGAACAGCCATGAAGTTTTCGGCGAAGTCAGCATAGATGTTCAGCATCTGTTCTGTTTCTGCGATGGCTTCGGCAGCAGTAGCATGTGCGGTATGTCCTTCCTGCCAGAGGAATTCGGTGGTGCGGAGGAACAGGCGGGTACGCATTTCCCAACGCACTACGTTTGCCCACTGGTTGATCAGGAGCGGTAAGTCGCGGTACGACTGTATCCAGTCTTTATATGTATTCCAGATAATTGTTTCGGAAGTTGGGCGAACGATGAGTTCCTCAGCTAATTTAGCTTCCGGGTCAACGATCACGCCGCCGCCATCAGGATCATTTTTCAGGCGGTAGTGGGTTACTACGGCGCATTCTTTGGCGAATCCTTCAACGTGGGCAGCTTCTTTGCTCAGAAAGCTTTTAGGGATGAACAGCGGGAAGTACGCATTCTGGTGGCCGGTTTCCTTGAATTTGCGATCCAATACATCGCGCATGGCTTCCCACAATGCAAATCCGTACGGTTTTATTACCATACATCCTTTTACTGCGGAATAATCTGCCAGGCCGCCTTTCAATACCAGGTCATTATACCATTTTGAATAGTCTTCCGAACGGGCTGTAATCTCTTTACTCATAAAAATTATACCTTATTTATATATCGTTAGTTTTAAGCTTTTTCTGATTCAATTTGTCGTGTCAAAATTAAATACCCCATCCGGCTGCTGAAGGCTGAATTGGCTTAGTTTTTGTCACTATATGTAAGAAGAAAATGTCACAAACATAGATGAAAAACATAACTGTGCAAACACTTATCATAAAATAATATGACCTGGACTATGTTATTGTAACTTTCTTCCCATTAAATCCGTTAAAAAGGAGTAAATTTACTATACGAATCACGCTTAAAACATATTTCAAATGAAGCCTATATTATACATTGGACTGGCCGCATCGCTCGCACTGGGAGCGTGTTCCAGTACCTATAAAACGGCTCAGACTCCGGATGATGTATATTATTCTCCGCGTCAGCAGCAGCGTACCTATGCCTCCAACAATGGTTCGAACGGTAACAGCAAGCAGGATGAAAACGATGCAAACTATGTAGAGGGAGATCAAACGGATGGTGGAAACTATGTGACTTACCAGGATGAGGATCAGGGAGATTATCAACGTCGTCTGAACAGATTCGGCAATGGTGGCAGCAACTATTCCGGTGATTACTGGGATGGTTATAATGCAGCATCCAGTCTGTATATGAATAGCTATGGCATGGGATACGGTGGATTTGGCATGGGTTACAGCCCATACAGCAGCTTCTATGGTCCTTCACTGAGCCTTGGTATCGGTTGGGGCATGGGTGGTTTCTATAGCCCATGGAACTCCGGTTTCTACGGTGGTGGATGGGGATATCCTTATATAGGCAGCTACTGGCCTTCTTACTACTACCCATACTATGGTGGTGGCTATTATGGCGGCGGCGGATACTACGGACATGGCGGCTACTATGGTGGCGGTCATTACATCAGCCGTCCTTCCAACTCCTATGGTGCTGTAAGAGGCAATGGCGAAAGAGTGCCAAGAGCCAATTACACTAACAGTAACGGTGGAGGCAGCGGTGGCGGTGGATATACACGTCCGAACAGGACCGGTACTTTCCAACCTGCAAACGGTGGTGGTAATGGTGGTACAGTAAACCCTGGCAGCGGATCCGGCGACAGACCACGCCGGGTATTCCAGCAGTCCAGCTCTGAAAGACCAGTGACAAGACCTACTTATCAAGACAACAGCAACAGCGGAAGTAATAACGGTGGTTATTCCCGTCCGCAACGTGTAGAATACAGCAGACCTGCTCCTTCTCCTGCACCTAGCTATACCCCCAGCCCTAGTTCTGGTGGTGGTCGCAGCAGCGGTGGAAGTGGTGGCGGCGGCGGCGGTGGATACAGTCGTCCTTCCAGAGGTGGCCGTTAATAAAAACATTTACAAGATAAGCGTAGCCTAAAAACCTACGCTTATTTTTTATCTTCATACAAGGTTTTGCCCACATAACCGTTATACAACATATTGCAGAACACGTTAGCATCACTAGAATAGCCTGCAAGCAAATCTCATTTTTAAGTATACAGATCATGATTAAAAGACTTTATCCTCTTTTAGGCGGCTTGTTTATATCTGTAACAGCCATGGCCCAAAGTTCCAACGACGCACTGCTTTACTCCCCCATGCAACCTCATGGTACTGCAAGAACCCAGGCACTGGGTGGTACAGGTGTGGGCCTTGGAGGAGATTATTCATCGGCACATATTAACCCGGCAGGTATTGCCATCTTTAAAACCGGTGAGTTTCATATCTCGGGTGGTGTAGGTATCTCTCAATTCACCTCTAATTATCTTGGTAATAATCAACTGGATAATAAAGGCTCCCGCTCTAACTTCCAGATGCCTTCTATTGGTGTAGTGATGGCGACTAATAAAAACGATGGAGCAAGCACCTGGAATAACATCTCCTTTTCATTAGGAATGGAGCGCCTCGCCAATTATAACAACGAAATCACCATCGCAGGACGCAATAATAAATCCTCGCTGAGCGATGTATGGGTGGATGACTTTTTTGATGCCGGCGGCTCTACCCTCGCACTGGGTAGTGACCTGGCCAACGCTACCGGCCTGTTCGCTGATTATCAGCCTACCACTGGTAATAAGGAACTGATGACACTTGCTTCTCCCTCCAGGCAAATAGGTAATCTTGCCGGCATACAACAGAGAGGTACACTGAAAACAGAAGGTGGACTGAATGAATATACTTTTGCGGTAGGTGGTAACTATGGTAATCGTCTTTATATCGGTGGTAGTATTAACCTGCCCAGCATTAACTACAAAGAAACCCTCAACTGGTCAGAAGATGATGCTACCGGCATTACCAACAACGAATTTAAATACATGGATTACAACAAATACCTGAAACGCACCGGTCTCGGATTTGGCGCTAAACTGGGTATTCTGTACAAAATATCTGATCACTTCAGATTAGGTGGTACTTTCGTTACACCTACCTGGTATTCTATTCATGATAGCTACACCTCAGAACTTTTCTCAGATGTAGAAAATGATAAAGGCGAACAGCAGGCATATTCCCTGGATCAAACAAAAGGATATCCGGTAGAATATGATTATAACTATACAGCCCCATTACGTGCTGCTGCCGGCGCCTCTTATTTCTTTGGTGATCTGTCAGCACCTAAAACCACACAAGGTTTTATTACGGCTGATTACGAATTTGTAAACCAGGCTTCCGGTAAGTTTAAAATGAGCGATGACAGAAAAACACAAAATAGTCTGAACGGTAATATCAGCTCCATTTATAAATCTACGTCCAATATTCATGCAGGCGCCGAAGTTAAATTCCAGGCCATGTATGCGGTAAGACTAGGTTTTGCAGCGTATGGCAATCCTTACAGCAATGATGGCTATAATGCAGGTGTAGATGCTTCCCGTAAAGTTTACAGCGGTGGTATTGGTTTCCGTAATAAAGGTTTTTATGCGGATGCTACCTATAGCTATACACAGGGTAACGACAGATACCAGCCTTATACAGTTGTAACCAGCGCAGCAATGACGCCCAAAGCGGCTACACTGGATTATACCAGAAGTAATATTGTACTGACTTTAGGATTCAAATTCTAAACGATCATCCATATAAAAAAAACGTCCGGGTGTAATTACATCCGGACGTTTTTTTTATACATCTATCGGATTACTACTCCATCTTCAAACTCTTCACCGGGTTTTCCAATGCCGCCCGTACTGCCTGAAAACTCACTGTCACCAAAGTGATCAACAACATCGCAGCACCCACCACTAAAAATACGTCAGCGCCTAAACGAATATGATAGGCGAAGCTATTCAGCCAGCGATCCATGCAATACCAGGCCAATGGTAACCCTATCAATACGGCGATCAGCACCGCACGCAGGAATTGCCGCGAAAGCATCATCACTACGTTTGCGGCGGTAGCTCCTAATACTTTGCGGATACTGATTTCTTTACGCTTGCTTTCGGCGGTAAAGGCGGCTAGTCCAAACAGCCCAAGACAGGAGATCAGCACAGCCAGCGCAGTGAAATATTCAGATAGCGCCGCTACCCTTTTCTCTGCCGTGTATTGCGCCTGGTAATCATCATCCAGAAATTTATAGTCGAATGTAAAGCCAGGGTTATAAGTGTTATAAAAAGCCGCCAACTGCGCCAACACAGCCTTCGTTTGACCTGCTTTTATTTTCACCATTACTGTAGTGTTGCGAAAATCCAGCATAAAAAACAATGGTTTAATGTTTTCATGCAGCGACTGAAAATGGAAGTTCTTCACCACGCCAGCTATCTCCGTCTTTACACCATTAAACTCAATCACTTTTCCTACAGGATCTGCAATCCCCAGGGCTTTAATAGCGGCTTCATTGAAAATTATTTTTGTATTATCCGTACCAAAATCGCGGGAGAACGGCCGGCCAGCGGCCATTTCAATACCCAGTGTTTCGATCATGTCATAGTTTACCATCAAAGGGCGGCACAGGATGGTTTCCACTGTACCTCTCCCTTTCCAGTTATAGCCCATAGAAGGTGCGCCCAGCACATTTCCTACCATGCCGGAGGCATTTACTACACCGGGTATTCTCTTCACCGCAGCTAAAAAAGTGGGCATGCTTTCCGGTACTTTTCCTTCTGCGTCAAAGTATACCACGTTATCCTTATCGTAACCGGTTTTTTGTGATTGCACATAAGCTATCTGACGGTAAACGGTTATCACGGCTACCATAAATATAACCGATAACGTAAACTGAAATATCACCAACCCTTTGCGTGCCAGCAACTGACCGGTGGCCTGTTGTATCTTCCCTTTCAGCACAGTTAACGGACTAAAACCTGAAAGATATAACGCCGGATAACTGCCTGCCAGCATGCCTGTGATCAATGTGATAGCCAATATGCCCAAAAGCAATGCAGGACTCATATCCAATGTCAGCGCTTTGCCGGTAAGCTGATTGAAATGCGGTAACAGCACCATTACCATTATCAAAGCAATGAACAGTGACAGAAAGGTGAGCAACATTGACTCACTGAGATATTGCCCGATCAGTGAAATGCGGTTGGCACCCACTGCTTTGCGGATCCCCATTTCCTTCATTCTGCCGGCGGCTTTGGCTGTAGAGAGATTCACGAAGTTGATAGCTGCAATCAGGATAATAAAGAGTGCGATCAGAGAAAACAATTTTACATAACTGATGCGGCCACCAACAGCTACTCCATTTTCATAATTACCATACAGGTAGTTATCGCTGTAATGCTGCAGGAACATATTTCGTGGGGTGGTAACTCCTTTGGTGATGCTGGTCATGAAACTGCTCAACTTCGCATTGAAAGCAGGAATATGGGTGCCTTCTTTCATAACGAGATAGGTCAGGAAGGGGCCCTGCGGATCCATTCCCGTTATTCCCATGATGTCTTTGAAGGCATCAAATGGCAATATAAAATCGAATTGTATGGAAGAATTAGCGGGTGTTTCTTTAAAAACGCCGGTGACAATACTGCTTTTTTTGATGAGATCGAACTGCCAGCTAATGGTTTTGCCGACTGCATTATCCCCGTTGCGAAAAAGTTCCTTTGCCAGCTTAGCAGAAATCACAATGCCATTTTTATCCTGTAGTACCTGTTGCGGATTCCCGGCGATCAACGGATATGAAAAAACGCGGAAATAGTCTTTCCCTGCAAAGATACCGGCTGCCTTCCCGTTTTTATCTCCTGCCGACACGGCTACTTTGGGGAACCAGGAAGGTGGCGTACTTACCACAGCGTATTCCACTTCCGGCATCGTTGTGGCGAGTGTTTCTCCCAGTAATGCCGGGGTTTCAGCGGAGGTAGTAATCCCTTTTTCATGTGGTTTGTTTTCCATTACCTGGAAGAGCCGGTCRTCATTTTTGTGAAAATGATCAAATGACCATTCATCATGTACCCACAAATAGATGAGCAACGTACAGGCGAGACCGGTAGATAGACCGATGAGATTCAGGATAGTAAAGCGCCTGTTTTTTAGGAGGTGGCGCCAGGCGATTTTCAGGTAATTTTTCAACATAAGCGGAAGTTTGCATGGGCGAAGCTGCTGTAAAAGATACCAGGCAGCGAACAAAATGCCATGATATCATCTCTATAAAAATAAATTATTTATATATAGCAGGTTAATTATAAATGTCCGGTTTTAGCACAACCGTTGTCCGTATTTATTTTTTGGAGAGATGGGTGCCGCTGCAGATTTCCTGATGTTAAAAACATCTCACGGGACAGGGCATTTACAGCAGTTGTTGCTGTACATAGCTGATGATCTCTTCATCGTCGCGTGGATCGAACCATTGAAAAGCGGGATCTTTCCGGAACCAGGTCAATTGTCTTTTTGCGTATTGGCGGGTATGCGTTTTAATATCATCTATGGCCTGATCCAGGGAGATATATCCATCCAGGAAGCTGAAAATTTCCTGGTAGCCAACAGTGCGTAGTGCGTTATGTTCGCGGTAAGGGATAACGGATCTGACTTCTTCTACCAGGCCGGCGTGTACCATATGGTCTACCCGTTGGTGGATGCGTTGATGTAATATTTCTTTGGGAGGTGTAATTCCTATTTTAATGATATTGAAATCGCGCTGCGAACGGGTAGCACTGCGAAAAGTAGTGATTGATTGTCCGGTGGCATCTAATACCTCCAGGGCACGGATCAGTCGTTGTGGGTTCTGGATTTCGGCGGTAGCATAAAATCCGGGGTCGCGTTCCTGGAGCTGTTGTTGTAGCCAGGGCAGGCCGTGAAGGGCAAACTGTTCATTCAGGTGTGTACGGATGCCTGGGGCGATAGCGGGCATATCATCTATACCATCTGCAAAAGCCCTGATATAGAGACCGGTGCCTCCGCACATCACTGCGATGTCGTTGTTTTTAAATATATCGGCCGTATATCCCAGGGCAAGTTTTTCGTAGACGCCGGCATTTACTTCTTCCTGAATGCTGTGTGAGTCAATAAAATAGTGTGGTACCGCCGCCAGTTCTTCCGGGGAAGGCTTTGCGGTACCGATACTGATTTCGCGGTAGCATTGCCTGGAATCCGCAGAGATAACAGCTGTATGAAACAGTTGTGCCAGTTGAACGGACAATGCTGTTTTACCTGATGCTGTAGGCCCTGCGATAATGATGACGGTTTTTTGCATAAACGAGTAGTAGGATAGAATTACGGATTTCAAATTACGAATTACGGATTTGTGGCTAGATGGTAAAGCGAAGGCTATCCGCTGTTATCTATCCGCAAATCCGTAACCTGAAATTCGTAATTCGTAATTATTTTAAAAGCTATTATCTTCTTCTGTGCCAAATTCTTCAGCGCCATCGCCGCCCAGAGCATCACTTTCTTCCCCTTCTTCTCCAAATCCGTCTGCATCCATGCCTTCTTTATTGAGGTCATATTTTTCCTCCATTTCCACGAGCTTGTCGCCAACGAGGCCTTTGGTGCCATATTGACTAGGTGCGAGGCCTTCTTTACGTACGCAGGCAGGATATACTATTTTACTGTTTTCGTCTTTTGACACGCCGATCAGTTCTACCAGGAAAGACCAGTTTTTGGCGAAGTCGTAGAGGTAGATAAATTTCTGATTAGGATCTTTTACCGCGGCAGCTATCACCGTATCCACCATGAGCAGGGGTTCTGCTTTACGTGGCTGGTTATCGGCTTCCAGGATAATTTCCCGGCCGCGTTGCCAGTTATCGTTGCTACGGAAAAAGGTAGCTTTATGTTTTGAATCAAATTCGAATGCTTGCAAAATTGCTTGGTGAAATACTAAAAACGTCTGATTCGGCTTAATGGCAATGTCTCTGTAGACACTTTCATCTTCTTCCCAGTAAACTCTGAATTTCAAAACCGGCATGACAAAAAGGTTATAAGTTATGTAATGTTTAAACAGGCCGCAGTTAGCGGTAGGTTCTAAATGCTAGTGAATACTTATTATGGTTATGTAAAATTACCAATTTTATTTAACCGGGCTTAGATTCAATGCACCGGCTTTTTCCAATAAAAAAGCATAAGCTGCATCGTAAGTATTTGGGATTTCGCCATCCAGGATAGCTTCTCTGATGGCGCTTTTCAGATCGCCTACGATCCTGCCGGGTTTCAGCCCAAATGTTTCCATGATCATTTCGCCGGTTACGGGTGGCTGCCAGTTGCGGATCCGGTCGCTCTCCTCTACTTCTTTCAACCGCTTGCGTACCAGTTCAAAATTTTCCAGGTAACGTTTTACCTTGGCTTTGTTTTTTGAGGTAATATCCGCTTCACAGAGCATCATGAGTCCTTCTATATCATCTCCGGCATCGAAGAGTAATCTGCGGATAGCCGAGTCTGTTATGTTCTCTTTAGTGAGACTGATGGGTCGCAGGTGTAGTTCTACCAGTTTCTTTACCAGTTTCATTTTATCACTCAATGGTAATTTCATCCGGGTAAAAATACGTTGCACCATTTTACCTCCTACCGCATCGTGGCCATGAAAAGTCCAGCCATGACCCGGTTCAAATTTTTTGGTAGCTGGTTTGCCTATATCGTGTAATAAAGCGGACCAGCGGAGCCACAGATCCCGGGTATTTGCCGAGATATTATCCACTACCTGCAAGGTATGATAAAAATTATCTTTGTGCCCCTTCCCTTCGTTCATCTCTACGCCCACCATATCGATCATTTGGGGAAAAATGATTTTGAGCAGGCCGGCCTTGTATAAAAGATCCAGTCCTACAGAGGGTTTTGGCGAGAGCATGATTTTATTAAACTCATCGGTAATTCTTTCCTGGGAAATGATACGGATGCGTTCTGCATTTTCCTGAATGGCCGTAAAGGCGGAGGCTTCGATGGTGAATTGCAACTGTGATGCGAAGCGGATAGCGCGCATCATGCGCAGAGGATCATCACTGAAAGTTTGTGCCGGCGCCAGTGGGGTACGGATAATTTTCTTATCAAGATCAGCCAGTCCATCGAATGGATCGAGCAGGGAGCCATAATCGGCATCTTTCAGGCTGATAGCCATGGCATTGATGGTAAAATCACGACGGTTCTGGTCGTCCTGCAGGGAACCTGCAGATACTTCCGGATTACGTGATTCCTGGCGGTAGCTTTCTTTGCGTGCGCCTACAAATTCCATTTCCAGCTCATTCCATTTTACCTGAGCAGTACCATAAGTTTTAAAGAAACTAACGGGAATGTTGTTGCCTAAGCTTTCTGCGACTTTATGTGCGAGGGCAATACCATCACCTACACACACAATGTCCATGTCTTTTGTTTTCCTTCCCAACAGTTTATCCCGCACAAAGCCACCGATCAGATAGGCAGGCACCCCCAATTCGTGGGCTGCTAATGCTATCTTCTCCAGCACTTTTCTTTCCTGCAGGGAGCAGGGTATGTCCAACGGCTTGCTGCTGATCATATTAAAATATTCCTGTTAAATTTATTCCTTTCGCTGAAACCAGGGCGCAAATGTAATAAATAAACGTTTTTAATCCCGGATTATCGCTATTGATCCGTCTTTGTTTATCCGGATAATCCTGGATGCGATGCTGTTGGCAGCTTCTTCCTGCCTGTGTTTCACGATATAATCCACACCATTCCGGATATCGTCCGTTACATCGGAGAAGCGGGCGGGAGAAGGTGCTCCGCTGATATTGGCAGAGGTAGACACCAATGGTTTACGCAGTCTTTTTATCAGATGGCGGCAAAAAGGATCTTTTACAATACGGATGGCGATGCTGCCATCTTCGCTGATGACATTGGGAGCCAGGCCCAGCGCGCCTTCATAAATCACGGTTGTAGGACGGGTGAAACCGGCAATAATATCCGCGATATCGGGCCGGGGATTGGCGATAAAATGCAACAGGTCTTTCACATCTGCCAATAATATTACCAGGCTTTTACTTTCACTCCGCTTTTTCAGGTCAAAGACTTTCTGCACTGCTGCCTCATTGGTAGCATCGCAGCCAATGCCCCAGATCGTGTCTGTAGGATAAAGGATCAGCCCACCATTGCGCAGCACCGGCATCGCCGCACTGATATCATCTTCAAACATTTCGGTATGTTGTTATTTAGTTATTTAGTTGTTTGTATACTTTCATCATGGCCGCTGCACATTTTTCCGGTGTAAAATGTTGTGCATGCTGCCAGCCCTTTTCCTGCATCTGTTTTACCAGCGAGGGGTTATCCACCACCTGTTTCATAGCATGGGCAATGGTGCGGGGATCCAGGGGATCTACGTACAGGGCCGCGTCTCCTGCTGTTTCTGCAAAACAGGAACCATGAGAGGTTATAACCGGTGTACGGCTCCACAATGCTTCCAGGATAGGAATACCAAAGCCTTCGAAAATGGAGGGGTAAATCAGCGCCATCGCGCCCTGGTAAAGGCCAGGCAGCTCATTGTTTTCCAGGCGGACATGCTCATTCAGAAAAATCACCTGTTGCGTGAGCCCATTGGCCACCAGGTAATCCTTTACTTTCTTTTTATAACCACTGCCATTGCCCAGCACCACCAGCGGCAGGTCCATCGATCCTTTTAGTGTATTCATGGCCGTTACGATGCCCAGCAGGTTTTTGCGCTCAATCAGTGAGCCTACATACAGAAAATATTGGGAAGGCAACTGGTATTTAGCGCCTATAGCAGCAATTTCATCATCCGCCCAGGTAACGCCAAAAGCCGGATCACAGCTTTGGTATACCACCGCTATTTTATCGGCAGGCGTCTGGTAATAATTGATCAGATCCTGCTTTGTTTGCTCGCTGATGGCCACCACCCTATCCGCATGCTGACAAGCGTAGCGGGCCTTGCGGCGATAGGTAAGCACATCTATCCGGTTGTATTGCTCCGGGTATCTTTCAAAAATAAGGTCATGCATGGTCACCACAGAGCGGATACCGCTTTTATGGATTCCAAAAGGTAACTCGTGGCTGAGGCCATGGTACAGATCCATCTGATAACGCAACAGGTCCTTCACCACAAAGCGGCTGCGCCAGGCTGATTTAAGCCAGCGATGCAACTGCTTTTCGGGCAATACTACCTGTAGTTCCGGCATAGCACTCAGGTCGTACATGGGTGTTTGCTTAGGGGCAAACAGGTAGTACTCATCTTCCGGAAAATCCTTTACGAGAGATGATATAAGGGTACGGCTATAGTTCCCTAAACCTGTGTCATTCTGGAACGCGCGCTTGGCATCGAATCCTATTTTCATGGGGTCAAAATTACGAATTACGGATTATGAATTACGGATTTGTGGGGAGAATACCCGTTATTATCTTATACAAATCCCTAATTCGTAATTTCCCATTCGTAATTTCCCATTCTAGGTATTATGTTTGCAAAAAAAACGACAATGGATTTACAACAACAAATACTGGCTGCCTGGGCTGATCGCAGCCTCTTACAGGAGACACAGTACACGGATGCAGTTAAAGCGGTAATAGAGGCAGTAGATAAAGGACATCTGAGAGTTGCAGCACCAACAGAAAACGGCTGGCAGGTGAATGAGTGGGTAAAACAAGCCATCTTACTGTATTTCTCCATACAACCCATGGAAACAATGGAAGTACCTCCGTTTGAGTTCTATGATAAAATGAGATTGAAGTCCAACTATAAAGAACTGGGCGTAAGAGTTGTTCCGCATGCGATAGCACGTTATGGCGCTTTTATCGCTAAAGGTTGCATCCTGATGCCGTCTTATGTAAACATCGGTGCATTTGTTGACGAAGGTACCATGGTTGATACCTGGGCCACCGTAGGATCCTGCGCACAGATCGGTAAACACGTACACCTGAGTGGTGGTGTGGGTATCGGCGGTGTACTGGAGCCATTACAGGCAAGTCCGGTGATCATTGAAGACGGTGTTTTCGTAGGCTCCCGTTGTATCGTAGTAGAGGGTGTAAGAGTAGAAAAAGAAGCGGTATTAGGTGCTAACGTAGTACTGACACAGTCTACCAAAATCATTGACGTAAGCGGCAGCGAGCCGATTGAATATAAGGGCCGCGTACCTGCCCGCAGTGTGGTAATTCCTGGTACTTATACCAAGAAATTCCCTGCCGGCGAATACCAGGTTTCCTGTGCACTGATTATTGGTCAGCGTAAAGCTTCCACTGATCTGAAAACAAGTTTAAATGATACGCTGCGTGAATTTAATGTAGCAGTATAAATATCACCTTCTTCGTGGATCGCGCAGGGCATTTTATGGCTTTGCGCGATTTTTTTTGGGGCTGCGAAAAAAAATTTGGTGAATTTAAAAAAACGCTTACTTTTGCAATCCCTTAACGGGGACATGCGATGCCCAGATGGCGAAATTGGTAGACGCACTGTGTTCAGGTCGCAGCGTTCGCAAGGATGTGCTGGTTCGAATCCAGTTCTGGGCACAAAAAGGACAAACTTAGGTTTGTCCTTTTTTATTTTAAGCAAGAACACCCAGCATTACCGTCAGCATTACCTCATCATTATGGAGACCCCGTCTATACTATGCTTGGCACCCGCTAAGTGCGTATAGAAACACTGCAGCAGAGGTGGACTTGAGGTGGACTTGATGCGGGGGGGAGGTGGACTTGATGCGGGGGTAAATTCCGGATGTATACCCCCGGTTTTTCAACCTGATCCTTAAAGAAACGCTTCTACCGGCATTATGCAACAGCATTAGCCGGATAAAAGATAAACCTCTGGCACCAGGGTATAATATAAACTAAAAGCCCGCTCAAATTGAGCGGGCTTTTAGTTTATATTAGGCTTAACCCAATCATCGGGCATCAACTTTTAMCGGTTGTTTTATTTCTTTTGCTGAGACAGAAAAGTAACAAGCGATGCAAATTCGTCGTACGATAATGCATTAGCAAGACCAGTCGGCATCATAGATGTTTTCATTTCCTTACGGGTCAGGATATCCGCTGTTTTAACGGTGAATACGGTACCACTGATATCTCTCATAACTACTTTAGCAGCCGTTTCTTCTGTAACAAATCCCATATAAGACTTGTTACCTTTCGCCGTGATCATCACTGTGGCAAATCCCTGTGAAATGGATGCACTAGGTTTGAGAATGGATTCTGCGATCTGCTCCCGGTTCATGATAGATCCAATTTGTCCCATAAAGGGGCCTTTCATGATCTCTCCCTTGTTAATACTATGGCAGGCTACGCAACCCTGGTTGGTAAACAATACTTTCCCTCTGACAGGATCTCCTTTTAATTTATTAACGGCCAGCAAAACATCTTCGATAGATGATTTGCCCACCTGACCTTTTTTACTTTTAATTTTTTCCAGATCTACTTTGGGTTCTTTAGCTGCTACTGCTTCCACTTTTTTCGGTGTTGCAAATGCAGGAATATCCATCCTGTCGCGGGCGTCAAGATCTCTGAAAAACGCTATGCCGGCAGGGCCTTTCTTCAGCGACTCCTGTTTGAGGAATTTTTCGATAGCTGGTGATGCTTCCCAGGTTACGCCTTTGTAATAGGGGCCATGCGAATCCGGTCTGGTACCCCACCACCAGGATGCATCATAGGTATCCTCTTTTCTGTAGAGGCGTGCTAACGTGATGATGATCTGCTGTTTTAACTTCGCATCTTTCGACAGCTGGTAAGCATTTATTAAGCCACTCACTGCTTTCTGATCGTGCATATAACGTAACGCCCACAATGCGAGGGTGGCGTTTTCGCTGTTGATTCCCGCTACGGCAGCATCTACAGCATGAAGGTTTACAAGGGACTGTACGGCCAGATGAGGCAGCACAATAGCTGAATTGGGCGTAGCGTGCGGTCCTTCCACATCTTTCACTGGTGCGACAAATGATGCCGGAACTTTTGTTTGCAACAAAGCATTGGCAGTTTCAATACGGCCTAAGCGTCCCAGTCCGATTATCGCAGCAGCCTGCACGCGCGGAGACGGATCTTTAAGTCCTTCCAGGAAAGGTTCAGTAGCAACATCTTTAATGATACCTTTTCGGTCTGCCAAAGCCCGCAATGCATGTTCCCTCATGGAAGCATCTTTTGTTAATGCTGTTAAAGCAGGGATGCCATCTGCGCCGGCCGCCTGTGCATAAGTATAGATACCGGCCACGCGGGCATATAAAGGCAATTGAGCATCTGAAGCAATTTCCAATGCAGCAGCAATGGCTTGTTTATCCCTACGTGCGATTAATTCCTGAGAGGCATTCAAACGGGCTACCGCACTGGCCGATTTAAGCAATCGTGCCAATTCCTCAACCGGGGCTTTGGCCACGTCAGGAAATGGTTGATAAGTCCAGTTGTTCGGTACTGCCCGAATCACATAGCCTTTATCCGGACTGCCGGAATAGCCGGCGCCATCCCATGCGGAAAGGTAAAGTCTGCCGGATCCGTCAACATCCAGATCTGTAATCTGAGGAAGACCTATAAACTCTTCTTCTTTTTGAGTGAATGTAGGGCCATCAGGTGTTACCCTGTGAATGTACAGCATGCTGCGTCCCCAATCCGCCATCATTGGAACGTTATTGTATTTCTCGGGCCAATTGGGTTCCGCCATATATAAGGCGCCTGTACCGGAGCCACCGCCCAGATCCGCGAGGGCGGGCATTATTTCATCTGTAAAATGCTGAAACAATACCGGGTATCCGTATTCTCCGGATTGGATATGGTGGGAAAACCGCACATTCCATCCACCGCCGTCATTGGTATTTTCTCTTGTAAAAACGTTCATATATGGATCAATAGCCACATCGTATACATTGCGCGTACCGTGTGTATATATCTCCATTTCGGTACCGTCAGGGCGTACCCGGACAATACCACCGCCCAGCATGGTCAGTTTCTTACCGGAACGATCTGTTGCGTTATGAAACCCAAAATCACCTACCGCAATATAGATCCAGCCATCGATACCCATTCTGATACCATTGGTAGCGTGATCCGTTCCACGCTCCTGTATGTATTTGGTATTGCTTAGATTTTCGACAAGTGGTTGAGGAGGTCCATCTGCTTTTCCATCTCCGTCCTTATCTTCAAAAACAACCAGGGCCATTCCGGTAGCTTTACCGGTTTCACTGGAAAAGGTGGTGTGTAATACAAAAACGCGGTTACCCTGCACAATGATGCCACGTGGGTTATCCACCGTTGCAAATTCAATGTGCTGGTCCATTTTACCATCGTTATCCTTATCGATTAACTTAAGAATCCGGCCTTTACCCGGATCTTTCCCTAATGAACCGATCATATCCACGCCTACAAATACTTCGCCGGTAGGCGCAACTGCCAGGCAGGCGGGGCTGGGCGTTACATCAGGACCAGCAAATCTGGTAATAGTTAATTCAGGTGGATTGGGAGAACCGGTTAAAGTGTCTCCAACGAATTGTTTTGCGCCAATAAATACTGCAAGAGAATAAATCAGGCCAATAGAAAATTTCATCATTTTTGTTCGCTGTATTAATATGTAGGATTAGTCAATACTTTATCAAAAGCACCGATCAATATAGAAAAAATAAATTTTCAGGGCGGAATTATTTGCGGAGCGGCATAAAAAACGATTGTATTGGTAGCATCTTGTGGTATAAATGGGGAGAACAGGGTTAGCAGCTCCCCCTTGATTTCATAGGCATCATATGTTTATATCACTTATATTTACGAATGAAAAGGTTACAATAAACACAGTAATTCCGACGCCATTTTAGTGTTAGCAATAATATGAGCAATTCAAGCCTTAGCCAGATCAGGTTGGAATATTTATTTAATAAGTATTACGAAGTACTGTGTCAGTTTTCTTATACTATTGTGAAAAACAATGATGCAGCAAAGGATATAGTGCAGGATTTTTTTGTGAAATACTGGGAAAAATATATACTTCAGGAGCAGCCTGATAACTTTGAATCTTATGCCTATATTTCGGTTAAAAACAGGAGCCTTAACTATCTTGAAAGTGAGCAGGTAAAGCTACGTCACCAACAAGGAATTGAAAGATTGCTATATAGCGAGGATGATCTGCAACCAGGCAACAAGGAAAAGGAAAATGAAAATTACAGCATAAGGCTTTTAAAAGCCATCAACCAATTACCGGAACAACGGCGCAAGATTTTTACGATGAGCGCTATTGAAGGATTAAAGTACCTGGAGATAGCTGCACAAATGAATATTTCCATCAATACCGTAAAAACACAAATCCGGAAAGCCTACCTATTCCTGAGACAAAACCGTGAAATTTTGTCCATCCTGATTTTGTCCACCTCTTATATGGGGAGTCACCCTTTTTTCCTTTTCAACTGTCTTAATACAATATAATGGGTAAGCATAGAAAAAACACGGAAGTAGATTGGGAGAAGATCCATCATTTGCTCGATGAGCAAAGCGGATTGCCTGTATCTACCGGGCAAATGAGTGGGGAAGAACTTGAACTTTTAAAGGAAATAATTGCTATCCGTACACAGGCAGGTGAACTGAAGGGTTGGGAAGGCGTAAATACCGCGGAAGATCTTGCGAAACTCAAAGCGCGGTTATCACTGCCGGCCACTGCTGCTGTGTTTCCCATATGGCGCAAGGTAATACGCTATGCTGCCGTTATTTTCATACCGCTTGCCATAGCCGCTTCGGCATGGTTGTTTTTTAAGCAAAGAAGCCTGCCTGCTGCCGATGGGCTTAAGTATATCACCCAGGAAACACCAAAAAACAATACACAACCAGTTATCCTACCGGATGGCAGTAAAATATGGCTGAATGCGGGTTCCCGGTTACATTATTTACCGGCTTTTACCGGCAAACAAAGAGTAGTGGAAATGAGTGGTGAGGCCTATTTCGAGATCGCCGCCAATACACAGCAACCATTCATCGTTAAAGTGAATAGCCAGGTAGTGCAGGTGTTGGGGACTTCGTTTAACATTAATGCCTATGGAAGGCAGATCATCACGACCCTGACACAAGGTAAAATTACTGTAGGAACGGCAGACCAGCCTGCCACCACACAATACCTCCTGCCCGGGCAACAGGCAGCCTATGATACCCTCACCGGTGCACTGCATGTAAGTCAAGGCAGTACAACAACTGCCCTTGCCTGGAAATCAGGCCAAATTGCATTTACGGATGTAGCATTTGATGATTTAATGAAACAATTGGGCTTACGTTATGACTACAGGATTATTTTTACAACTGAGCAGTTCAACCGCCTTCATTATAATGTTCCGTTGATGCCCAGGCCTGAAACCATTCTCCCGTTATTGGAGTTGATAAAAGCTACCACTGCTTCTCCTGTTAATTTCAATATCGATACCTTAAACCGCACCATTGAAATAAAATAATAATTATTTATCTTTCAGGATTGGGAGGAGCTTTTGCTTAGAGAAGTACAATGACAGGCCAAAGTTGATATCGTTCTTTTGTTATCCATCATTATCGCATTAATTTGATGAACCAATCCAATTGTCTTTTGAAGGACTGGTTACATCTGTCCTTGCCATCATACCTGAAATGTTCGTTTTGCTTTGTCATTTGTTTACTCACATGGACTGCCAATGCCCAATCTCCGCGCATTTCAATTCACGTAAGGCACAAACATATCGCACACGTTCTAGGACTGATTACAGAAAAAACAGGCACCGCTTTTTTTTACAATACGGAGGAAATTAAAAAGCTCCCTCCTGTAAGCCTGCAGGTTGATAACGAAACGGTCGACAACATATTACAGCTCCTGTTAAAAGATCAGGCGCTGCGTATTGTTCATACAAATGGAATCATTGCCATCATACCCACCCATAGTGAAGACAACCTCTTATCAGTAAATGAAGTGACGGGCCGTATATCAGACACAAACGGAAATCCTTTACCACAGGCCACGATCATTGAGAAAGGGAGTAACAATTTTACAAAAAGTGATACCGCGGGCATATTCCATCTCAGCGTGAAGCCCTATGCAATATTACAGGTAACCTACATTGGTATGCAAACGAAGCAGGTGCCCATTAAAAGCCCTGCATTCCTCTCAATTTCTCTGCAACCCATATTAACTGCTATTAACGAAGTGGTGATAAACGGGTATTCCAATATTAAACAAAAATATTCTGCCGCCTCGGTGACCAATATTGTAGCCGGCAGCCTGGATCGCAATGATCAGCTTTCTATAGACAACATGCTGCAAGGCCAGGCACCTGGTCTGTCTATCAACGTAAACAATACTAATCCAGGAGCCGCTCCTAAAATAAGGCTACGCGGAACAGCCACACTACTGGGGAACCGGGAGCCTGTTTGGGTGATTGATGGTATTATCAGTAATCCGCCGGTGAAACTGGATGCTGCAAGTGTAAATTCACTGGACGATGTAAACCTGATGACCAGTCCTATCACTGGCCTGAATCCCAAAGACATCAAACAAATAGATGTATTAAAAGATGCTGCGGCAACGGCATTATACGGAGTCAATAGTGGCAACGGCGTGATCCTGATTACTACCCGTAACGGAATGTTGCATAAAGCACCGGCCGTTACATTTTCGCAAATGACCAATATTACCTTCCGGCCCGGCTATCATCAACTGAACCGGATGAACGCCTCACAAAGGATGGCGTTGTCAAAAGAAATTATAGATAAAAAATTACCCTTTTCAAATGGTATCCTTCCCCAGGGATTTGAACGGGACTATACTGCCTTTCTTAACGGGAATATGAGCAAGGAAAAACTGGAGGAACTGGAAAGAGGCTACGAATCCATGAATACAGACTGGTTCGATATTCTGTTCAACAACGGTGTTGCGCAAAACTACCATTTATCTGTAAACGGAGGTGGGAGTAAAACTGCGTATTATTTGTCTATGGGCTATGCCAGTCAGAAAGGGCCTGCCATCTTCACACAAGCCAGGCAATATTCCGGGATGATAGGGCTTACTTATCATCCTATCCCCGCATTCCAGGCCGGGATCAAGTTATCCGGCTCTCAGCACGCAGGCACCTATCCTTACCAGACAAATCCTTACCAGTATGCCTATAATACATCCAGGAGCCTGCCCTATACCATAGGACAGCAGCGAATGTATTACAGCTCCTCCCCTTTTACGCCTAACTGGTCACTGCCTAATTATGTAATGGACACTTCTCAGGTGGCATTGTCCAATATTGTTTCTGACATGGAGAACAGCCATACCAGTACGTTGGTGAACACCTACAAGGCAGTCATCCATGCAGACTGGACATTTCTTCGTTCATTTAAACTTCACGGATTATATGGCCTGGGGATGTCCGGGTCACGAAACAATAGTTATGCAGGAGAGACAACCGATTATATCGCCTCCAAATACCGGCTGGGACTGGGGTCGGGTATAGTATACAGTGATGCTGCAAAACAAAATATCATTCTTCCGGCGGGAGGCGAATACCAGGAAGCAAATACCCAACAACGTGACTATACCATCCGTCATTCCATAGAATATAATTTCACTACCTCTTCACACTATATACAATTGCTGGCCGGCAATGAATTAAGGCAATCAAAATACGATATCAACAAGCTTTTTATACTTGGATATTATCCTGATAGTGGAAAGGTAGCCCATCCCCCATCAGCAAAGGAATATCCCTTGTACAACAATTTTTTCCCCTATTCAGGTATTCATCCTACGGAGGAAATCATCAATAAATACCGGCAGATGAGCTGGTACGGCATGCTGGTATATTCCTATAAAGACAGATATACACTTAATTTTAACATCCGGCAGGATGGGGCCAATTATTTTGCTCAATATGGTAACGAAACCTGGCAGCGGACCTGGTCTGCCGCCTTCAAATGGAGCATCCTCGATGAACCCCGGATAAAAAAAACGATGCATGCGGATAACCTGCTCGCACTCCGGATATCATACGGATACAATATCGGATTACCTGAAATAAAATCACCGAATCTATCCATTTCCAATTCGTCGCGGAATGTTATTTCCGGAGATGGTCAGGCAACCGTGACCAATTTCACCAACCCCGGATTGCGCTGGGAAAAAACATATGTATTCAATGTGGGCATAGACTTTTCTTTTTTCAACAACCGGTTTTACGGAACGGTGGAAGCCTATAATAAACGAAGCACCAATCTGCTGGCCAATATAGACCTGGCCGAAGAAAACGGCTTTAATTCAGGCATGTATAACAGTGCGGGTGTGGACAACAGCGGTATAGAAGCCGGTATACAATGGCAGATCATCCGGCAACGCAACTGGAAATGGAATGTAGGCACCAATCTTTCATTTAACAAAACCCGTGTACTGCAAACTAACTTCACGGACCCCGGCATTATAGGCAATCAGCAACAGTACCTGGATGGAAACATTATCAAGTCAGGAACAGATCCTAATACGATGTATGCCTACAGATTTACAGGACTCAACAACAAGGGACTTCCAACTTTCCGGGGAATTTATGATAAAGACTATGCAGTTCAACCAACGGTGGCAGAATACTACGCCAATGTTTTCGTTCCTGTAGGTAGTCGTATCCCTTTAATAGATGGTAGCTTCTCCACGAATGTCAGGTACCGTAACTGGAATCTTAGCGCCGTTTTCCGGATAAAGCTCGGCTATAAACAACGACTGATCAACCTTTACGGAAGCGGAGGATTTATACCTAACCCGGCTGAAAATACTTCCAGCGCCATTGAGAAGCGATGGAAGCAACCCGGCGATGAAAAAACAACTGATATCCCCGGCATGGGTAACCAATCCGGACTTTATCTGGTTGATCCCATTACGATGTCTCCTGTACAATATTATCGCTTTGATGCTGCCACCATGCAATACTTTAATGGAACACTCCCACTTTACCTGATGTCTACATTCCCATCTGAGATGTATAACAATAGTGATATCCGGACTGTCAATGCCAGCCATGTGAGCCTCTCTACACTTTCCCTGCAGTACACTATTCATTCCCGCAAAGCCGGCAAGCAACTGTTTAAGGATATTTCCTGTTACACACAGGTACATGATGTATTGTTACTGGCGAGTAAAAAACTGCATGGTCAGGACCCGGAACTGCCCCCGGGAACAATGCCCAGGCGGCCTTCTCTCACACTTGGCATGGATGTAAATTTTTAGCAATGATGAAAATTAACTACTTAAAATATATCATCTGCCTGCTTACCTCCATATGTATCTTCAGTGGATGTAAAAAATACCTGGATACCCCGGCCGATAATCTGCGTACTCCAAAAACAGTGGCAGATTATACCGAAATGCTGAATGGTGAAGGATGGAGCAGGAGCCTGTCGGCCAACAGCGACTTGTCTCTTTACTTTCTGGATATGATGACAGCGGATGTAACAGAAAGTACAGGCCCCACTCCCCCGGTAGATGAGAGAGGTGCTTACTCCGCGTTTTACACCTGGCAAAATATATATGATGCCCAATATGATGAAAGACGTTCTCCCTCTGCTATCCTGAATAACACCTGGCTGGGACTATATAGAATTATAAAGGTTTGCAACATTATTACCGATGAAGGAGAAAACATCCAGGGAGATATTTCTTCCAGACAATTTTTGCTGGGGGAAGCACATTTTTCGAGAGCACTGGCTTACTATTATCTTGTAAATATCTGGGGGACACCCTATGATCCGGCAAATATTGCCGACTCCATGGGAGTACCATTGCAAACAAGCAGTACTTTAGTAAATACTTATCTCCCGAGAAGTTCGGTACATGAGGTTTATAATCAAATACTGGAAGATCTCAACAATGCGCTTGTTTATGTACAGGCATCCGGGAAAGCGGGAAGCATTTATCACTATTCTCCTGCTGCTGTTTACCTGTTACTGTCAAGGATACACCTCTATCTTCAACACTGGGAACTGGCCGCTACATTTGCAGGAAAATGCCTGGAAATCAAATCTGTCTTAAATGATATCACTACCCAAAACAATGTCCGGTCTGATTTTTATTCCAGTCTTCTGGGGGTAGATAACCCAGAGGTGATATATACCTTTTATAATGATTTAAATCCAAATGTCTTTAATATTTTCGGAGATGGAAATAGTTATGGCTTTAGTGTTTCCCGGGAACTCCTGCAACTGTATGCCGGAGCTGATCAACGGTTAGGCGGTTATTTTTATGACAATGATGCAACGATTATTCCAAAAACATTTAACACTTACGGCAACATTTATTGCTTTTCCTTCCGTACAGCAGAAGCCTATCTTAACAGGGCAGAAGCGAATGCACATCTGGGAGAAACCGGTAAAGCACTAGCGGATATTTATCTATTAAAAAACAATCGCGTAAAGGGTGGTGCCTCCAATCCCCTGATGAATCAACCAAACCTGTTACCAGAAATACTGATGGAGCGGAGAAAAGAACTGGCGTTTCAATTGCATAACTGGTTTGATCTCAGACGAACAAACAGTCCGGCTATTATCCACTATTTTACGCCGGTAATTAACCAGCAGGTCCATGCCATGCAACAATTTGTACTTCGAAAAAACGACCCTGGTTATACACTGGAGATTCCGGCCAAAGCTTTACAGGTTAACCCGGCATTAAGACCACTTGGCCTTAATACCAGGATACCTCAGTGATAGTTAACAGCTACATCTTCATTACAAAATTTAAATTGCAGCAGTAATAATACTGCCGCCTCTGTTATCAACCAAAGTCGCTATTATGAGGACTTACATTTCCTGACATTACTGCCGGATCAATATTTCTTCGGTAACCCGATCCGCACCGGCGGAATTAGTATAAAATGTTTTTAAGTATATGCGCCCGCTCACCGGATCATAAGACTTATCCAGCACTTTAAAGGAACCTTCTTTTATTCCCTTTTGCATTGTTGTATTAATAGTAACTGTTATGTCCCTGTCCGTAGCGTTTTTCGCGAAGATGCTGTACTGCCAGCCAGATGCCCCCAGATCACTGTAGTCTACACTCACAGTACCGGCATATTTAATCGGATTGGCTGTCTTAACTCCGGAAATTTTCGCAGTACTTGCAATTGTTCCATTTGCCAGTGTTGTTTTGTACAGGATACGTACAGAAGTATCCAGGTAATTACCTGCCAACGGATATCCCGGAATAACAACGCTGCCGGAAGTATCTTTCACAGTGGCTCTTGACATAGTAACGTCAGATCCGTTGTACTTGCCTTTTAAAACAAAGCTATCTGCCGAACCGGAAATAATTTCCAGTTCGAAGTCGGACTTCAGTCCTGTACCTGGCTGTGCGCCAGGCACTTTGGCTTCTGCATCCGCCAATAAATGCAGGTAGGTGTAAGTATCAAATATTAATTCAGGCTGCTGTAATGCTTTAAGGCGGTAACTGCTGTTTAATGATGGCTGGTCTTTCCATCGTGAAGCCACCCGATTGCTATCGTTGAACTTAAACCAGAATGCATATACGTTGTCGTTTTCTTCCGGATTAGGAACCACCGTTGCTATCCAGCCGTAAGGAGCTGCTACCAGGATAGACTGATAATTCGCCAGCACAGCATTCAGCCGTTGGTCTGAAGATTTGTCAAAAACCGATGAATGAAGGTCCTTTTTACAGGAAACAAAAACCACCGCAGCCAATAATATAATATATACCAGATATTTAATCATTTCTGTAAAATTTATAGTGAAATAACTGACTGCACCTATCGATGCAACACATTATGGATCTGTTGTTGAACAGAGGTTTGTAAACTATAGAAATCAAGGTTATAAGCATCTCTAAAGTAACCCACCACTATTTTCTCTTTTTCTCTCAGCAACCTGATACCATCGGGATTATTAAGACTGTCAGGATAGTCCGGGAAGGGATGGTAAAGCGTATAATCATACCGGGAACGGCCCATTACCAACATGGTGGATACCAGTTCAGCAATGTCTTCGCCTGGCTCTTTCCGGGCATAGTTGGTAACAAATCCATGCGTCCATGGATTATCATCGTCGGGCAAAGCGCTCCAGTTACCGGTATAACCGTCCGGTGTTACCTGGTTAAAAGCAATTGGATAAGCTTTCTTCTGGTTCAGGATATGTGTATACTCATGATGGATCAGATGCGCCATATCGGCTACTCTCCCACTATCCTGCCTGCTATATGAATTAATACCGAACAACAGTATTTTAAGTCCACCTTCTGCCAGGCCGGCTACGGCATTACCGTTACTTTGCAATGCAATACTTCCGGAGAGCATAATTTGCTTCGGCGTATTTAATTTCATAAAAGTAGAATCGCCTGCGGTCTGATTATAAGGTGCAATCCATATGCTGATAATATCCTGTGTTACCGGGACTACTCTATTCTCGATCGGGGGTACCAGTATCAGGCTCTTATCAAACTCCGACTGATCCCATTTGTATTTCATTTCTATATTATAGGGCTTTATCATAGAATCATATAGCCACTTATCAACGGAGCTCTGTATCCATGAATCACCACCCAATCCGGTAATATCTGCATTCAGCGTTTCTTTCTTGTTACAGGAAATAACAGCGCCTGCAATTACTACCAGAAACATGAATGATTTTAAATATTTCATTCTTAAAAATTTAAATCAGTTGTATATATTATTTCAACACGCATGATGTACCATGCCTACATGGATCAATACCACTACTACCTGGGGTTAGGAGCCAGTCCATTAGCTTGTGCCACCTGCGGTATTTGTAACACTTTCTTTGGATCATCAGCAGTAATATTGATAATAACGCCCTTATCATCTTTATGTGTAACCGGGAGTTTATTTCTCAGGATATCCATCCAACGCATTCCTTCCTGCATAAACTCGGATCTGCGTGTATCAAGAATTGCCTGAATGGTAGCATCCAGAGGATCCGTGGCCTTATTATAATAACTGGTAATTTTATCTAAAGTAATACCGTTAATAACCGGATCGTAATTACTAACTCTCGTGCTATAGTAGGTGTTCAAATCTGCGATAGCCGCATTGAAATTTCCGGTCCGCGCACTTGCTTCTGCATGATTAAATAATACTTCTTCTGCAGTAAACAACGGTACATATATATAAGGATTGCCAATATCGGCGCTGGTGTGCACGAAATTTTCCAGCCACTTTTCGATGCCCTGATCGTTGTTATTGGAACCATAATAAAACACATTATAGGCCAATGACCCCCTGGTGATATTCCCGGAAAAAAACACACTTCTGGAAATAGCAGCGTTTAATCCATACTGGTACCCAATCCAGGCCCTTGCCCATACAGAGTTGGTGGTAGCAAGCAACAGATTCGATTTTGTATCGGGGCTTGTAAATCCAGCCTGTCTTTCTGCACGGGTGGCGGTACTAAAAGTAGTATTAAGTGGACGCAGGTAATCCCCGAAATTATTGCCAGGGAAAATCCGGCTGGTATAATTCAGTACTTTGATATAGTCTTTCTTAAACAGGTAGAAGCGGGCAGCAAAAGCATTTGCTGCTGCTTTGTTGAAATGAAAAGAAGGAACTTTATAGGCGCTGTTGTTGATTAACGGCAATCCATCGGTCAAATCTTTTTCAATCATTTCGTACACATACTTCACCGTTTTCCTTTCATACTTTGGATTGATGGTTTTTTCCGGTGCCAGCACATATGGAATACCAGGATCAGTGGCTGCACTGGCTGGATCATAAGCCTTTGAGAAAAAAGTCACCAGCATAAAATGTGCATAAGCCCTTGCCAGCAAAGCTTCTCCTTTATAAGGACTATAGRCAGTTTGGTTAGCCGCCTTATTAATAGCATCCAATGCCTGGTTTGCTGCAGCGATTGCCTTATAACAACTTTGCCAGTAAACATCCGGAGAGCCCTGTTCCGTACTCGCATAATCTATAAACTTATACGCATTAATGTTTACACGGAGATCACCACTGTATTGATCACCCGAATGCCCCCTGTCACCTGCATTATCAGACATGGACTCGCTAAAACAGATATAGTCCTGATCCGGGTAGGCTGAGGTAAGCATTTGTGCTACCTTATCCGGTGTATCCAGGGTGGTTCTGTTATCCGGATCTACTTCCAGGTACTTATTGCACGCGGTTAGTAACAACGCACCCGTACCTATCAATACACTTACTTTTATAATATTTTTCATCATGATAGTTCTTTTAAAATATCCTTACAAACCAACTTTTAATGACATCACCAACTGGCGTTGCAGTGGTTGAGCAACACCCCCTGCATTAAAGAATTCGGGATCCTGTCCTCTTAGTTTACTATCGGAATACAACAACCAGAGATTGCTGGCCGAAGCAGTCAGTGACAGATTATTTAACCCTATATTCTTAATCATACGAGGAGGTAATACATAGCTGAGCGCTATATATTTAACCCGTATAAATCCTCCGTCTGCCACCCTTGCGGAAGAGTAATTGTAGTTATTGTAAGGATATGCATCCGTCATTCTGTAATTGGTGAGGGCGTCAAGAATAGAAGGCACATTGGTTACCTTTTGATCGCCCGTCAATGACCAACGGTCCAGGAACTCCCTTGGAAATGCGTCGAGGTCGGAGTAGGTGGATTTAAATACAGGATTGAGTCTTATTTTATTTCCTGCCTGGTAGGTAAGCAATACATTCAGCGATAAACCTTTGTAGCGGAATGTATTTGAAAAGCCACCGGTAACAGGTGGATCAACAGGTCCTTCGTATACCAGGTATTTTGTTTCTATATCCTGTAAATTCACTTTACGGGAAACTTCTCCTTTTTCATCCACAAACAACGGGATTCCTGTATTGCTTTCCAATCCTTTGTAGTCAAGGGAGAAAAGACTGCTTACCGGGTAGCCATCTTTGTTTCCACCTTCTGGTTTCACCTGGTCAAATATAATAGGGGTATTTTTTGCGTTGGTAATTTTATTCTTGTTGTAACCAAAAGTCACGTTCGTTTTCCATCCTATATCAGTACTACGAATGATATCAGCACCAATGGTTACTTCTATTCCATGTGAGCTCAGGTTGGCATAATTGGCGACTCTCACATCCTGCCCACCTATGCCGGAAGTTTTTATCCCGGCAATGAGATCGAATCCTTTTTTTCTATAGAGATCAATGCTGGTGGTGAGCCTGTTGTTAAATAGTGCCGCATCTACGCCAACGTTCAATGAGTATTGCTTTTCCCAGGTAAGGTCGGCATTCTCCAGGTCAATAATCTGAATACCTGATTCAATTACCCGTGCATATTGACGGTAAGTATTCTGCGCTTTTAGTACTGCGGCCGAATTGGTAGCGGAGCCTAAATCTGCCGTCAGTCCGTAACTAGCCCGTAACTTCAACATGTTTAATTTTCCTGCATCTTTCAGAAAATTTTCCTGATCCAGGTTCCATGCACCACTCAAACTCCAGGTAGGCAACCAGCGGGCAGATGGTGATTTCCCCATACGATTGGAACCATCTGTACGTACTGCTCCTGTAAAGTTATAGCGGTTATTGTAAGTGTATCCGGCAGTGGCATAAAAGGCCGCATAACGATCATATGTTTGCTGCATACCGAAATACGGAAGGTTGGCTTCACTGGCCTGTTTAAATGCGAGGTAGTAAGGAATTACACTACCGCCATAACCATATTGATAACCATAACCGGTATTCAGTGCATTTTGTCTGTTAGCGTATTTAACTTCCTGTCCTACCAATACATTCAGGTCATGTTTACCAAATGTTTCTGTATAGTTCAGGCTATTCCTGAAGTTATAATTGGTCAGGGAATTTTCATTCCTGTTATAAAAGCCACCTACTGGTAATACAATCTGTGGGAAGGCATTTGGATTATCCGGATCCTTGTACAGAAAGCGGTTCGCATTGGCGATAACAGAATTGGTAGCAGCCCGGTATGCCTGTGCTTTATTGGAACTCTCATTCACCAGGTCTTCCTGGCTGGTTTTAGCATACCTGATAGCTCCCAGGAAATCGTACCTGAGATGTTTGGTAATTTTGTAAGACAGGTTACCCTGTAATTTGAGGTCTATGACGGAGAGTTTTAACTTGTTATTCTGCAGCTCGTTGAGAATATTAAATGGCGCATAGTTTCTTGTAAAATATTCCAGGTCGCCATTCTCATCATAAGCCGTCAATGCGCGGCTGGTATTTAATGCGTAGTTATATGGGTTGATGTCAAAATCCCTGCTCATCTTCCCATAGAAGGCATCGGTGCTGCGTGATACTGTACCAGGAGCTTCCTGTTGTCTGACAGATCCGGTAGCAATTAGTCCGGCAGATAATTTATCAGAAAAAGTATAATTATTCTGGGAGTTAAAGGTGAAACGTTTGACTTTATCGGCCACTGTCCAACCGTTGTCATTATAGAATCCGGCAGAAAAATAAGACTGCATTTTTTCTGAACCTCCGGAAAGACTGATCGTATGTTCCTGTATCAGTGAGTTGCGGAACAAGATATTAAACCAGTTGGTATTCGCCAGTGCGTAACGTTGTAAAAAAGCTTTTCTGCCTTCCTGTGTATTTTCCAGCAGGAACTTCCCGGTAGCAGGATTATAAGTTTGTAACTCGTCATACATTTTACCGTAGACGCCCTTGTCGGCACGATTGCCAATATCCGCCAGATTCATTAATCCTTTTCTGGCTATCTCTGCATCAACAGACATCTGTTCTGCTGAGTTCATGATATTGAAGTTATTATAGCTGGGCCTTAATTGTGTGCTGAAGTTGCCTGTATAATTAGTGGTCATTTTTCCGGAACGGCCTTTCTTGGTATTGATGACCACCACACCGTTCATAGCCCTGGCTCCATATAAAGAAGTAGCCGCCGCATCTTTCAGGATATAAATATCTTCCACATCGTTCATATTCAGTCCTGCAACGGAAGACGCAAGCAAAGTAGATGGATCTCCGCTGGACAACTGATCATTGGAAACATCAATTACATCTTCCAATGCAATACCATCCACTACCCATAAAGGTTTGTTTTCACCGGTAAGAGAGGTGACGCCCCTGATACGTACCTTGGGTGCAGATCCGAACGTGGCAGATACACTTTGTATACTTACCCCGGCTGCTTTTCCTTCCAGCGCACGACTGATATCTGTGGTGCCATCCATCCGGATATCCTCTGCTTTCAGCCTGGTAGAAGCACCCGCAAATTTTCGTTTATCAATTTCCTGGAAACCGGTTACAATGACTTCATTCAAGCCTTTTGCCCCCTGCTTCATGATTATATCCAGGTGTTTGCTGCCATTAACATTTTTCACAACAGCAGCATAGCCTAAAAAAGTAAATGCCAGTTTATCGTCCGGAGTGGCCGCAATGCTGAATTCCCCCAGGTTGCCGGTCACGGCTGCCTTCTTACTGTTTGCCGCTCTCACCACTACGCCGGGTAATGCGTTTCCTTTTTCGTCCGCTACTTTACCGGAAACGATAATGGATGAATCGCCGGCCCTGGATGCTGATACCCCCTTTACCGGATTTTGCTGCGCTGTGGCTTCCCCGGTGCCCGTTACAACTAATATAAGACCAGTGGCGATGACCAGTGATAATTGTTTGATCATGAAGACTGGCCTGACAAATGATTTGGTTGACACGCACAGGTTCCCTATACGGAACGCTCTGTAAAAGTCCATATTCATACTGTTATAAAATTAATTAATCCCCTACCTGGTGGTCAGGAGCGAGTCAGGTTTAGTCTTTCGTTATAACAGTGGGCCCACTGTCTGATTTTAGCCGATTATGTTTTATTACATTTGGTTGCAAATGAAATTACTGATATACGACAGGCGAGAAGTGAAAAAGGGTGACTGGGAGGAAAAAAAATCTCAAAGAAAGCGGGGCTGGATAAATTCCAAGGTAACGGGTAAATCATTTATTATAGAAAAAGCCGTATAAACCTTACAGTCTATACGGCTTCCAGGCAAAATTTAATTAATCCTGATACGGGATATCTTTCCATCCAGGCCATTATTCCGGATGAAAGTTACTCTCACGTATTCATCCTCATAAGTCCGTTCAAACGAACCCACCACATACTCTGGAGACACCCGCTTTACGTTAACGATGCAGAAGTCATCATTAGTAGATGCATCAGGGGAGTCATACACCCGGATCTCTGCGCCGGGACGTACGCCATAGAGTTTGGCTGACCGGATCTCATCATTCCTTACTGGTTTAAAATCCTGCCCTGGAACGTCTTCCACGGTTTGAACAATGTTCTGGGTGGCGTTGTTGCCTTCATAAAATGCAATGATTCCCATAAAATGGTGATTTGAGGTGAAGAAAAATTAGCAATAAAAGCTTCTTTATAAGACACAGCAAAGCCTAAGGAATTATCCTTACCCATCTGCACAAAGATGCTACAGATATTACTTTACGTGCAAAAAATATGTTTGATTGAAAAACAATAAAGTTCATTCATGGATAGTTATTTTGAGTAACATTCAATTCTGTAACAAAACAATCAATTAAAGGGAAGGTGAAGTTAAGTAACTTTTGAGATAAAAAAAAGTTCCATTAAATATTCTCTCATCAATAATATGGAAGGAATACTTACTACTTATGAAGGACATTCTCCACATAAGACTTTAGTAACTCCAGGTCATTTAAGGCAGCTCCTATTGTATTATTAAAATAGACATACACTTCTTTTCCGGCCGCCAGCCATTCCCTGATGTACCCGGCGTATTCGTAGAGAAAACCATCGTCATAACTACCTTTATAATCACCTGCAGGGCCATGAAATCTTACATAAACAAATGGCAGTTCCATCTCTTCCAATGGCGATTCTGAATTTGTTTTATCATGAATCACCATTCCCGCTTCACAGCTACTTAACAGCCGGTAAGTTTCTTCCCGGTACCAGGAAGTATGCCGGAATTCTACTGCCAGCTTCCATTCCCGGTGTGGATCTACTTTGATGATGGTGGCCAGTAATTTTTTAACGTGGGAGTTATGGTTGTAACGCAATCCTGGCGGAAACTGTATCAGTAAACAACCTTTCTTTGATCCGGCAGCTGCCATGATGTCCATAAACTGCCTGACATCTTCCGCATTAACATGCAGTTCTTTTTGGTGGGTTATTTCTCTCCATAGCTTAAAAGTAAATTTAAAATGTGCCGGTACACTATCTGCCCATTTCTGAATAGTACTTTGCATGGGCAGTTTATAAAACGTGCTGTTGATTTCTATGCTATTAAACAACGCGCCGTAAACGGACAATCTGCTTTTACCCTGAAACGCAGCAGGGTAAAACTGCTGATTTTTATAGGGCAACAATAATCCGCTGGTGCCTGTGTAATAGGTTCCCTTCTTCATCTGCAGCTATTTACTTCTTAAGTAACTTATTGTTGACGATTCTTTCCAGTACCTCTTCCTTCTGATATTTGCTGATGGGTACTTCATATTTACCTACATGCAATACATTCCCTTCAATAGCACTGATATGATTGATGTTAACCAGGTAGGATTTATGTGGCTGCAAAAACTGCCGCGGGTGCAGCTTTTCCTGTACAGCCTTCAATGTAGCATGGGTCACTATTTTTTTGTCTGCCGTATAAAAGGCCACATAGTTGCCCAGGGCTTCGGCAAACAGGATGTCGTTGAATAATATCTTTTCCAGTTTGGTATCTGACTTAATAAAAATATATTGCTGATCACCGGTTTGCTGGGCAGAAAAATAATCATAGGCTTTATTTGCCGCCTTTAAAAACCGTTCAAAAGAAACGGGCTTTACCAGGTAATCCAATACATCCAGTTCAAAACCCTGTATAGCATATTGCTCATAAGCAGTGGTGAAGATCACCTTGGGTGGATTAGGATAACTTTTCAGAAATTCGATGCCTGTCATATAAGGCATCTCAATATCCAGGAATAGCAGGTCCACCTGTTGCTGTTTCAGCACGGTATTCAGCTCAATAGCATCTTCACATACGGCCACTACCTGTAAGAAGCCAATTTTGGAAGCATATCCCTGCAATCCTTTTCCGGCAAGGGGTTCATCATCGGTGATAACACATTTTATGATAAGGTGATCCATCAGTTGAATGTTAGTTTTAACTCAGCTAAATAACTATCTTCTTTCTTCTGCGTCGTTAATGCGTGCATACCGGGATATAACAATTCTAATCTTCTTTTCAGATTATCTAATCCAATACCGCCTTTCTGCGTAAAAGGAATATGATCAGGTATTGAATTCTCCACAAAAAAACATACTTCATTATCTTGTTTTATCATCTCCATACGAATATGAAAGTTGCCACCTACATATTTAAACGCATTTTCTACCAGTGGTAAAAAAAGCAGCGGATACACCTTTTCCTCACGCAGCGATTTATCAAAACATACGCTGAGCTGCAGCTTTGCAGAAGACCTTATTTTCTGCAGGTCAATAAAGTTTTGCAGATATTGTATTTCGTTGAGGATGCTCACCGTTTGTTGCTGATCATACAACTGATACCGCAGCAGTTCAGAAAAACTTTCCACTGTTTTTTTGGCCGCCGTTACGTCTTCATCCATCTGAAAATAAATGGTATTTAAGGCATTAAACAGAAAATGAGGATGATATTGTGCCCTCAAAAACTTCAACTCCGTTTGCAGCTGATCGTTAGCTATTTTTTCCAGTTGTAACCTGTTTTGTACATATGCCTGTAGAAAGATGTTACTACGCCGCACGCCATAGTATATCAGGGAATATAACAAGGGGATTACATTAATATCTGCCACATCCATCCATTGCAAACCGTCATCTGTAAAGGCTGCCATGGGAAGCATCGTGGCATTCTGTACCACCAGGTTTACCACAAAAACATATAATAGCTCCTGCGTTATTCTTTTGTAGGACAAATCGGTGGCTCTTTTTTCATCAAAATGCCGGAACAACTGATTAAATGCCCACATGAAAAAGTAGCCCATGATGATACTACATACTACTTCTATCGTATTTAACAACAGGGGCCGATACCAGAATCGCATACCGGAGGAACTATCTGCCAGCAGGCGAATGGTATAATATACCAGCATGCCGTAAATAGCGGGGAAAATATATTTCCAGAATACTTTCATAATAATTACCGGAAGTTACAATTAATTATGCGGTTGCAGATTCAACAGGCAATGCCGGTGGCATTGCCTCTTTTTCCCGAGCCTTCTCTCCTACCCGCTGACGAGGCCTCATACCAAACAGGAAACGCATCACTCCAAATGGCCGGATAAACAAATGAAAGATACCCATAGAAAGGACAAAAGTAACGATGACAGTGAAAAAATATTTCAATCCAACTTCATCGGGAGTTTGCACCAGGTAGTACGTGAGTATTACAATCACCGTTTGATGCAAAATATAAAAAGGATATACTGCCTCATTCAGGTAAGGCAACACCGGGCTTTTCCTGTTGAGATACTTTTTACCATATCCCACAATGGCGAATACCCACATCCAGGCCACCACCGCTGATATTGCCAGGAACATATAAGTACCGGCAGTAAGTTTAAAGTCTGTATACACATGCCAGGGCTCCAGCTTATTCCAGCGCAGGTAATTAATGAGCAATGTACCTGCGAAGGCTATCCTCAGCGAAGTGCGGCGGTTGCGCTCCAGGCTATTCATCAATGCCGGGTTGGCAATACAGATAAAACCGGCGAGTACGTAAAACAACCAATACAACAAAAAGGCATAGTCATTTACCAGGGTATTGGTTTCGGGAAACTTCAATACCATAAAAGTATAGACCAGTACACCTGGTATCAGGAGCAGGTAAATAAATTTACCCTTCGCTATCCAATCTGTTTTCTGCAGGAAGGCTTTCCCTTTGGAGGAAATAAGCCATACAAACACCGGGGCAAAAACGATATCATACAACAGCAGATAGCAGATAAACCACAGGTGATGCCAGCTCAGGTTTCCTTTGGGATAGGCGCCCGTAGTAAACATATTCGTGTAAAAATCCCAGAAATTGCCTTTGAAGCCCTGTGTGAGCCGTTCCATATATACCTGGGGAGGTACTATCACCAATATTCCCAACAGCAGGGGAATAAATAACCGCCTGAACCGGAGACCAATAAAGCCGCCGCCTGTTCTGCGTTGCAGCATATAATAACTTACGGTACCGGAAATAAAGAACAGCAGCGGCATACGGAAACGGTGGGTAAAATCATTGAACTCCAGCAGCATGTTGCTGGTTTCCTTATTTTTTATGTGCCAGGACCATTCGGCTACATAAGGCATAGCTGAATGAAAAAACAATACGCAAAGGATGGCCAGGATGCGTAGCCAATCCAGATAAGCCTGCCTGGGAGGTGATTGTGGTTGCATAAAATATATTTTTATACAAACCTATCCGTAGCAGGCGGTATGGTAAAAGATATTTGATGTCAGGACATATTCCGGTGGTGAAAAGACAGTTTCTTATCCTTTAAAAAAAGGCGTCAAAAAACGCCCGCCCCATTTATTACTTCAACAACTTAAACGCGTGGTTCCAGTCGTTGTGCGCCAATCCTGGTATGCACCACAAGATACATAGCGGCTCAATAGCACGTGCTGATATGGCCTTGCCCATGTCTTCCGTTTCCCAGCCAAAAGCTGTTAAGATATCCGTCACGGTTTTCTTAGCGGCGGCATCGTTGCCGCAAATAAACATGGTAGGCGTACCACCAGAAAACTGTGGCTTGTACATCAGCGGGCTTCCCACACTGTTAAAAGCTTTTACCACACTGGCATCCGGGATCCGCTGTTGAATTTTTTCCAACAGCGATTCATTCTGGTCCGTAAAAAATTTCAACACGCCATCTTCCGGAGGTGCACTGGCAATGGGGTTAGTGGTATCTATCACTATTTTGCCCGCGAAGTGCGTTACTCCCGCCTGTTCCACTGCTGATACGGCAGCGCCGCCGGCAACAGATAATATCAGCAGTTCGCCAAATTGTGCGGTAGTATCCAAGGTGCCGGTTTGTCCCTTCGCATTTTCACTTTTCCATTGCTGCACTTCTTCTTTTTCCGGGTTCCGGCTACCCAACATGACTTCGTAACCCTCTGTTAAGAAAGCGGTTCCCAGCGCTTGCCCTACGTTGCTGGAACCAATAATACCTATTTTCATCGTATATTTTTTTGAGAGAATGATTGCAATGGTTAATGGTCTTATTGCTGAGGTGGTGAAAAAATCCGGTCTATGATAAAAAGATGATTGTACAAGGAAGATACAAATTAGTGCCGATAATCAATACCCATACAAGTTAAGTTTACACTATCTGCCGGAAAGCCGCACTCCCCCCACAAGCAGAAATTCAGTATCTTCCGTAATGGCAACGGATATGCCACCGTAAACCAGCCCGTTATGAAGCGATTGTCCCTGATCTGTTCTTTGCTGATCTGTATATTCACCGGTTTGCCAGCTGCTTTTGCGGGTGACACTGCATCTTACTATACACAACAGCTTGATAACCGCAACGGACTTTCTAATAGTGCTGTCAACTCCCTGCTTCTTGATTCAGATAAGTTATTATGGGCCGCCACCTGGGATGGGCTCAACATGTACGATGGTACAGCCTTTCATGTATTCAACTATAGTAAGGATAATCCATTACACAGTATCGGTAACAATGTAGTACTGCAGGTAATAGAAGATGGAGACCAGCGGATCTGGCTCAGCACCATTGAAGGAGTATCCCGTTATGATAAGCTAAGTGGTAAGTTCTATAATTATTTTTACAGCCGGCAACAGCGCAGTCGTATCAGCGAGCAGGAATACAGATTAATCGCCGATACGGCAGGACAGTTATATTGTTTGAGCCGTCAGGAAGGACTCACCCGGTATAATGCCCGGGCAGACTCATTTGTGGTATGCCCGTTGCCTGCCGGCAATAACCGGATCAGCAAAGCCGTTTTTGATGCCGCCAATCACCTGTGGGTGCTTCGTGGCGATGGCAGCCTGGAAATATACGCCGACTGGCAGGCACAGTGGCCGCTGTTGCAACGCTACACCAACGTACAGGCGCTGTTTTCGCTGGAAGGCAGCATCTTTTTCACAACTACCGCACACGAGCTGATGACCGTCTCCCCCGGTACACACCAGGTGCAACTGCGGGCACTGCTCCCTCATGCGGTGACTGCGATGACCCGCTATGGGCCCGATTATTTGCTGGCATGGACGACTCAGGGCTTTGGTGTATATGATGCACAATTCCAACCGGCTCATCTGCTGCCTGAAGTAACCCGGCAGTTGCAGGACATGAAGATCATATCGTGGGCTACCAGCAGTGAACAAATATTGTGGTGTGGTACAGATGGCAATGGTATCATCAAAGTGTATCCGCAGACAAAATACTTCGGCACTGTTACCCGCAATACCGGTGGACCGGCCTTCAACAAACCTATCCGTGCTTTTTGTGATAATGGCAACGACCTATGGGTAGGCACCAAAGGCAGCGGTATTATCTGTTTACCGGGCTTTACGAGGCAACCTGCCATTATATCGCCACAACTGTTTACGGCAGAACTGGATGATAATTCCGTGTTTGCCCTTTGCCACGCACCCGATAGCATGATCTATATCGGCACCGATGGCAAAGGCTTGTCCATATACGATCAATTGCATAAACGCTTCTTACGGTGGCAAGAGGTGAGCGGTAGCAGCCAGCTACCTGCTTTCGGCTCTGTATATGCCATACAGCCGGATGCAGATGGTTCATTGTGGCTGGGTACCAGCGGCTATGGCCTCGTACACCTGCGTATTCAGCGACAGCAGCGGAACATGGTGGTTACCGGATTTGAACAATATACCTTTAACGGTACTGACGGCGGACCGGCCAACGATATTATTTATTCCCTCGCCACCGGCCCGGGCAACACCCTCTGGGTGGGCTGCCGCTATGGCGGGCTTAACCTGTTCAATAAAACCCAAAAAAAATTCCTGGCCTTTAAAGCCTTCAGCTATGAAGGTGGACTATCCCACAATGATGTGCTGGCACTTTACCGCGATACGCGGCAACGGCTATGGATAGGCACCAGCTATGGACTGAACTGTATTGCGGAAGCAGACATCAAACAAGTACACCCGGAATTTATCAGGTATAATACAGGCAACGGACTGCCGAATAATACTATTCATGCCATCACACAGGATAACGATGGCCTGATCTGGGTAAGTACCAACAAAGGACTCGCACGCATCAATCCGGCTACATCGGAGATATCACATTTCCAGGAGGCAGACGGACTGCAAAGCAATGAATTCAGCGATGGGGCCGTATGGAAAGATGCCGGCGGCAGACTTTACTTCGGTGGCATCTATGGCTTCAATTATTTTGTGCCGGGTAATATCCAGGAGCGTCGGGTGTATCCGAACCTGCTGATATCCGGGCTGCAGCTGGCCGGCAAAACAAATGAAAACGGATTGCAGGTGCTTAAACCAGGGCAGTATAACCCCTCCGCCTATACGTTATCCAGGCGCGATAACTTTTTTGAATTGCAAGGCAAGGCTGTCAGCTTTTTGCATGCTGAAAAATGCGAATACGCCTGGTTCCTGGAGGGCTACGACAAAAGCTGGCAATACACCGGCGGCAATGGTAAAATTGCCTACAGCAATGTACCTCCCGGCCGGTATGTGCTGAAAGTAAAATGGAGTAATGGCGAAGGCGTATGGACACCTCCCAGTGTATTACTCACACTGACCATCCAACAATATTTCTGGCTTACCTGGCCAGCATTTGGATTATATGGATTGCTGTTGATCAGCGCTGGCACTGCCTTCTGGTTGTACCGTAGAAATAAACTGGAGATGAAACACCAGTTGGAAATGGAACATCTGCTGCGTAAAAAAGAGGAAGAAGTACACGAAGAACAGCTCCGCTTTTTTACCAACATTGCCCATGAACTACAAACACCACTTACGCTGATCGTTGGCGCAGCAGAACGCAGCAGGGAACAACCCGGTGATACCTATCATCAGGCATTGGTGCATCAGCATGCATCCAGACTCACCTATCTTGTGCAACAGCTACTCGAATTCCGCCGGGCAGAAGCTGGCTTTCTGAAGAATTATTATTCTCCCCTGAATATTTCTGCGCTGCTGGAAAATATTGCTGCACTATTCAAACCCATGTGTCAGCAAAAAGTACTGCGCTTCCAAACGGCTATTGCTCCCGCCATGATGGCGGCAATGGACAAAGACAAACTGGAAAAGATCCTGTTTAATTTACTGAGCAATGCCTTCAAGTATACTGGTCGCGACCAGTCCATCGTTTTCAATGCCACGCAGGAAAAGGATTGCCTGGAGATCTATGTGTACAATTCAGGCGCACATATTCCGGCAACGCAACTGGATAGTCTCTTTACCCGTTTTTTTACCACCGGCGCCCATACACAGGAAAAGTTCGGCACCGGCATCGGACTGGCTTTTACCCAACAGATGGTACTGCTGTTGAATGGCAGCATCTGCGCCGTAAATGAAAATGAGGGAGTCGCCTTTTATGTAAAACTGCCGCTGATAGAAGCAGGTATCAGCATGATGGAAGCGCCGGCTAATCCTGCTCCCTCCTACCTGTTGCAATCTATTACGGCCAACCTGTCCTCATCCGGGGCACCAGCCATTGATCCCAATAAGCTATCCCGCATACAAAGTCTGCAGGAAGCAGGTAAAAAAAGTATACTGCTGGTGGAAGATGAATACGCCATCCGGCAACTATTAAAAGATCAGCTTTCCGGTCAGTATATTATATATGAAGCCAATAATGGCAGCGAAGCGCTGGAGCTGATCCGGCAAACCCTCCCCGATCTGATCATCAGCGATATTATGATGCCAGACATGAACGGCCTGGAGCTTTGTAGTAAAATAAAGAATGCGGCCAGCACCTGTCATATTCCTTTTATTATCTTATCTGCCCGTGGCACCATGGATCAGCAAACGGAAGGTTATGAAGCTGGTGCAGATGCATACCTGCCCAAGCCGTTTTATGCTTCACATTTACAGGTACGCGTACGTAAACTGCTGGAATACCGCGAACGCCTGCACGAAATTTTCAGGAGAGATCACGGGCTGGGACAATTGGAGGAAACAGATATGGCTGATGCCGATAAACAATTTCTGCAGGAACTGGTACGCGTAATAGAAGAACGTATAGATGAGGAAGGCCTCAATGCAGAAATACTGGAAAAACATCTGCTCCTTAGCAAAATGCAGTTGTATCGTAAACTGAAAACGATTTCCAATATGACACCGGCAGAGTTTATCCGTTATATCCGGTTAAAGCATGCAGCACAACTGTTAGTAAAAACCCAGTTAACAGTAGCCGAAATCTTTTACAAAACAGGTTTCAATAACCAGTCGTACTTCTTCAGGGAATTTAAAAAGATGTATCGCTGTTCCCCGAATGAATACCGGGAACAACAAACCGCTGTGTAATACACTATGCATAGGCACAAGACAAGGAAAATCTCAACGCATTGATTTACAACAAATACCAATCATTTATTTTTACGATTGTACAGTGCTTTGTAACTATAGTACAGCATCTTCGTACTGCTTCCCCCTATCTTTAGACCATCCAAATCAATCCAAAAAGAATTCACGTATGAAGAAGCAGGGATATGTACTGCTGTAGTTCCATTCAAATCCAACATTAATTACTTTTTTAAAACAGGTTCCTCCAGGGGGACGGAGCCATTAAATTCTTACGAATGAAAAACTGGACACAACTAATGTCAGCGGTGTTATTGCTGCTGCTTGGCGGGGCTACCTATGCCCAGGTTAAAGTAAGTGGCCGTGTAAGCGATGAACAGGGTGGCGCGCTCCCGGGCGTTACCGTGATACAGCCCAACACCCGGAATGGTGCTGTTTCCGCTGTTGATGGCAGCTATACCATTACGCTAACTGCCAGCGAAACACCTACGCTGCAATTCTCCTTTATGGGTTATCTCACCAAAACGATCCGCTATTCCGGCAGCGGTGCACTGAATATTGCACTGCAAAGAGATGAAGTGGTGTTGAAAGACGTCATCGTAATTGGTTATGGTACACAGCGCAGAAGCCAGGTAACAGGCGCCATCTCTTCTATAGATGGAAAAAGTCTGGCTAAAACACAGGCGGTAGATCTCAGCACCGCTTTACAGGGACAGGCGGCCGGTGTATCTGTCACCTCCCCTACCGGCGCGCCGGGAATGGAGGCTGTGGTACGTATAAGAGGTATTGGTTCGCTTAGCCAAAGCAGTAACCCACTCTATATCATAGATGGTGTGCCAATGAATACAGGCTTGAATACTATTTCGCCCAACGATATCGCCTCCATTGAAGTACTGAAAGATGCTGCCGCTGCCGCCATCTATGGCTCCCGTGGCGCCAATGGGGTGATACTGGTGACCACCAAATCCGGGCAGGCGGGCAAAAATGAAATAGGGCTGGACATCGCTTATGGTTTGGCCAAGGCCAGCGGCTTGCCCAATATGCTTAGTACCAGCCAGTTTATAGAACTGCAGAATGAAGCTTTTGCCAGCGATGGCGCTACCGCCCGCAACCAGGACGATCCATCCAAACTGCCTAACACCAACTGGCTGGATGCGGTATTCCGTCAGGCGCTTACCCAGCGTTATAGCCTGAACTTCTCAGGAGGTTCTGATAAAACACGCTACTACCTGGCGGGCAACGTAGTAAACCAGGATGGTACTATTGTGAACTCCAATTTCAAGAGATATGGTTTGCGCTCGAATGTGAGCAGCGATGTAAAAAGCTGGTTAAAGGTGGGTGAAAACATGAATATCACTTACGACAAAACCCAGGAAATAGGAGCCTCCGGCGATGGCGCCAGACCCGGTAGCTTACCCGGTGTAGTACGCTATGCACTCATCAGGCCGAATGCGTTACCGCTCTACGATGATAAAACCGGTTTTTATACCGACCTGCCGCCTGCGAATCTCTATAAAAATGCTTTGCTATATGGTGACGGTAAAAATCCATTGGCCATTGCCGATTACCGTACCCGTACTGCCAGCAAGTATCGCATCTTGGGTAATGTGTTCGCAGAAGCTCACTTCCTGAAAGATTTCAAGCTACGCACTGATCTGGGTACTGATTTCTATATTGCAGAACAACAGCAATACAGCGGACAGATACCCGGTGATCGCACCCTGATGCAGGATAAAGACAAAGGGCTGGATAAATACCGCAACCGTTATACTACCTACAACTGGACCAATGTGCTCAGTTATAATCATACGTTTAATGAGAAACATGCCGTAGGTGTAACCCTTGGTTCAGAATATATTTCATCTAAAGTAGACTACCTGGCTGCTTCCCGCAACGGTTATGACAATCGCGCGGATGGCTCTCCCAGTTTACAGTATCTCGACTATGGTTCCGGTCAGCAGTTCAATAGTGGTACTATGGAAGAATGGGGCCTGATGTCTTACTTCGGCAGGGTTACCTATGCATACGATAATAAATACATGGTGAACGCCAACATGCGGGCCGATGCGTCTACCCGTTTTGGTGCTTCCAACCGCTGGGGTTATTTCCCTTCTTTCTCTGCCGGCTGGAATGTAGCCCATGAAAATTTCATGAAAGATGTGACCTGGCTCAACGATCTGAAAATCCGCGGTGGCTGGGGACAGCTGGGTAACCAGGATATTGGCCTCTATCCTTTCGCCACCATCTACTCTACCACCAATAATATCTTACAGGTGATCAGTCGTGGTAACCCTGATGTAAAATGGGAAACCACTACCCAGTCGAACATTGGTGTAGACGCGGGTTTCCTGAAAGGTGCCCTGACACTCAGCGTAGATTATTTCAATAAGCAGTCATCCGACATTCTCATACAGCTTCCTTCTTCCTATACCAACGGAGATGCTACCCCACCGTATGTAAACGGCGCTAAAATGAGTAATAAAGGACTGGAAATTACTGCTGCTTACCGGCAATCTATTCAGAAGGATCTCTCTTTTAATATAACCGCTAACGTTACCACCTTACGTAATAAGGTAGTATCCCTTTACAAGGGTCGTGAGCAGATTTTCTCCGCAGGATCCGGTCGTGTGATATTGCGGGAAGGCGAGCCTATCAGTTCTTTCTATGGCTATAAAACCAATGGATTATTCCAGAATGACCAGGACGTAGCCCAATATAAAAACAGTAAGGGAGAAGTTTATCAACCTAATGCCAAACCCGGTGATATCCGCTTTGTAGACGTTAACAACGATGGAAAAATTGACGATGCTGACCGTACTATTATCGGTAATCCCAATCCGAAATTATTGTATAGTCTGAATGTAGGTGTCAACTACAAACAGTTTGATCTTACCCTGTTCTTCAACGGCGTACAGGGCAACCAGATTTATAATGAAGTAGACAATATCATTAACAGTTTTGATGGGCGCGGATTTAATAATAAAGAAGATTTCTACACGAACCGCTGGCATGGTGAAGGTACGAGCAACAAGACGCCCAGGGCCACTTTCCTCGATCCTAATAATAACCGCCGCACCTCAGACAGGTATGTAGAAAACGGCAGTTATGTGCGATTAAAAAACCTGATGCTGGGTTATACATTGGCGCCTTCGTTGCTGCAACGCATTGGCTTCAGCAATGCCCGCATCTACATCAGCGCACAAAACCTGTTTACTATTACCAAATACGGTGGCATGGATCCGGAATTATATACCAATGAAAACCTCGCCAACTATGGCGATATGGCCGTGGGCATAGATATGGGCACTTATCCCCCTTCACGCACCTATACATTTGGTTTACAATTCGGTTTCTAGGAATGCCAATTATTTAAAACAACACACCATGAAAAAACTAGTTGTTATAATAGCTGTTGCCGTTAGCATGTTGAGTTGCTCCAAGCGACTGGAAAAGTTCCCACAGGGAAAGCTAACTGCAGGCAATGTATTTACGGAAGCCAATGATTTTGTGATGGCTACTGATGCTGCGTATCTGCCTGTTACCAATCGTTTCCGCGGTGACTGGGGCTGGGATGATGGCAGCAGTATTCCACGTGATTGGGTGGTAGGTGACCTGATGAGTGATGATGCCGTGAAGGGCGGCGGTAGTTTGGGTGACCAGGAAGATATGCGCCGGATGCAAACATTCGGCATTTTCCCGGAGAACAATAATGTGCTGGGGCTCTGGCGCTTTAACTACAAAGGTGTGGATGCCTGCAACACGCTGCTGGCACAGGATGGCGCAGGTGTTCCTGGTCTTGATCCGGCGTTACTGAAACGTATGAAAGGCGAAGTATATTTCCTTCGCGCATTCTACTATTTCCGACTGGTTGTGAATTTCGGTGATATTCCTTTGCTCATACCGGAAAAGAAGCTGATAGATAATACTGTACGCACACCAGCGGCACAGGTATATGAACAGATAGAAAGTGACCTGACACAGGCCATCAGTATGCTGCCTGCCAGCTATGATGCAGATAATTACCAACGGGCTACCACGGGTGCCGCACATGCACTGCTCGCAAAGACTTACCTGTACAGGCAGCGCTGGCAGGATTGTTTGAACCAGGTAGCAGAAGTAGAGAAAGGCAGCTACGCGTTGCTGGATAAATTTGAAGATAACTTCAACGGCGTTGGTGAGAAAGCAGGTGAAATCATTTTTGCGGCGCGTCATGATGCCGGCAAAACGCCTTCACAGGGAGCGGTGCTGAATGCTGTATTCGCGCCACAGGGTAAAGGCTGGGGTTTTGAAATTCCAACCAAAGACCTCGTGGATGCCTTTGAAACCGGCGATCCACGCAGGGCCGCCACCCTTTTCCAGGCAGGCGATAAATATCTGGATGGTAGCAATTATGATCCGGCCTGGTCACCAATTACTGGTTTTAATGTGCGCAAGTTTATGAGTAATGTCAACCCTATAGATGATGGTGGTATTGACTTTGTATACATCCGTCTCGGTGACGTCATACTCTGGAAAGCGGAATGCCATGCTAATCTCGGCGCATTGCCCGAAGCACGCACCGACCTCGAAAGGATCCGGGCACGGGCACGCAAGTACGCAGTTAATCCTGCCACTGCACTGCCACCTGTAACAGCCACCAATAAAGACGCGCTTCTCTCTGCCATTCAACATGAAAGACGGATAGAACTGGCCATGGAAGGGCATCGCTATTATGACCTGGTAAGATGGAACCTGGCGCAGACCGTGCTGGCCAAAGCACCCGATGCAGATCCGCTGAAAGGCTATAAAGATTACGGCAATGGCTGGAAGCCATTAAATAAACTGTTGCCTATTCCGCAGCGCGAAGCAGATCTGTTGAAACTACCGCAGAATACAGGATATTAAAATACTACAGGCAGACATCAAATGCCTGCCTGTAAAGGAATATACGGAAACCTGCCTGTTGTCCCGTAAGGCGCAGTAAGCACCTTGTGGGACAGTCAGTAACATTATCAAGCCATTCAATATGAAACTAGTAACTGCCAACCGTTTTACCGAAAATCCATTGCTACGGCCCGCAGATGTGCGGCCAAGCCGACCCGGCCTGGAAGTGGCCTGTTTGCTGAACCCGGGTGCTTTCGAATTTGATAATAAAATATGGCTCATTATCCGCGTAGCGGAAAGGCCGCAGCAACAGCACAATATCATTTCTTTCCCGATCCTGCAAAATGGTGGTATTGAAATCCTGGAGATCTCAAAAAATGATCCGCACCTGGATGCCAGCGACCCGCGGGTACTACGTTACAAAGGCGATGACTACCTGACTACGCTGTCGCATCTACGTCTTTTTTGTAGTGACGACGGTATTCATTTCCACGAACCGGAAGGCTACCCGGAACTGCATGGAGAAGGTCCGCTGGAATCATTTGGCGTAGAAGATTGCCGCGTAACAAAAATAGCCGACCTCTATTATCTCACCTTCACCGCCGTATCGCCGAATGGCGTAGGCGTGGGCATGCGTACCACCCGCAACTGGAAAACCTTTTCGGACCAGAGTATGATCATCCCACCGCATAACAAGGATTGCGCACTCTTCGATGAAAAAATAAATGGCAGCTACTATGCCCTGCACCGGCCCAGCAGCGTGGATTTGGGCGGCAACTACATCTGGCTGGCACAATCGCCGGATGGGATGCATTGGGGCAAACATCAGTGCCTCATTAAAACGCGGCCGGGATACTGGGACAGCGTACGTGTGGGCGCCGGCGCCGCACCGATTAAAACAAACGAAGGGTGGCTGGAAATTTATCATGGCGCCAATGAAAAGCACCAATACGGATTAGGCGCGCTGCTGCTGGATTTACAGGACCCGTCCAAAGTGCTGGCGCGTAGCGATGACCCTATTATGATTCCCGAAGCACCTTATGAGCTTACCGGCTTTTTCGGACATGTGGTTTTTACCAACGGGCATATTGTAAGGGGTAATGAACTCACTATCTATTACGGCGCGGCCGATGAAGTGGTGTGCGCTGCCCGGTTTTCTATCAGGGAAATACTTTCATCCTTAAAACGGTAAAACTTATGTTCAGCAAGCTTTCTGCAGAAATAAAACATTTCAACCGGCAGCCCCATGATTTTCGCATACTTGTGCTCACCAATATGATTTATGCACTGGTATTACCGGTGATCGACATCTTTGTGGCAGCGTACGTGATGCGTAACTCTAACGACCCTACGAAAGTGGTGATCTATCAACTGACTATTTACACGGGTATACCGCTCACGTTTTTGATCAACGGTTTTTTGTTGAGCCGGTTTAGTATTAAAACATTGTATTCGGCCGGCATGTTACTAAGTGGTGTATCCATGATTGTGATGATGTCGTTGAAAACGCTGGACCTCACCGGCATTGGTATTGCAGGAATGATTATGGGCATGTCTTTCGGCTTCTACTGGGCCAACCGCGACTACCTCGCCTTGTCCATCACCAATGATGAAAACCGTAACTATTACTATGGCCTGGAAACATTTTTCTACACCATCATTGCCGTTGTCATCCCTATTTGTATTGGCTGGTTTATAGAATCCGGTGGTGAAATGAATGTGAACAATGCCTATCGCATCATCACCGGGCTGGTTTTTGTAATTACTATTTTTGCCTCTGTGGTTTGTTTCCGCGGGCATTTCCGTAATCCGGATCAGAAAACATTTATCTACCTGCGCTTTCATCCTTACTGGCGGAAGTTGTTGATGCTGGCTTCACTGAAGGGATTGGCACAGGGGTATCTTGTTACCGCTCCTGCCATGCTGATTATGTTGTTGCTGGGAAAAGAAGGCGCATTAGGCACGGCACAATCTGTAGGTGCTATCATTGCTGCGGTGCTGATGTATATTATTGGCAGGGCGGCAAAGCCGGAACACCGCTTGTCTATTTTTGCGGGCGGCCTGGTATGTTTCGCGCTGGCGGCTATTTTCAATGGCACCTTTTACAATGCCACGGGAGTAGTCATCTTTATGCTGTTCCTGTTGCTGGCAAAACCATTGCTCGACATGGCTTATTTCCCTATCCAGTTTAGTGTGATTGATATTCTTTCTAAAAAAGAAAAGCGCAATGAATACGCTTATATTCTGAATCATGAAGTAGGACTGTATGCCGGCCGTTTCCTGGGTGCGGGCACCTTTATTTTCCTGGCGTATTATTTTTCCAACGAGGTGGCGCTGCGTTACGCCATCATCATTATTGCCGTGCTGCAACTCCTTTCCATTGTGGTAGGGAAAAGTATTATTAAAGAAGGAAAGGCACTGATTAAAGAAACCAAAGAAAAAACATCCGTAGTGATATAAATTGTATAAGCATGGTAAAATTGACAACAACGGGAATAGCCCTCTGCCTGGTATGGATGGCCTGCAAAACGCCGGCGCCACAGCCGGTGGTGCAGCAGCACCTGGCTCGCCTGGACTCCATGGCAGATGTGCCGCAGCCGTTACAAATCATAGACTGGTATGCCCTGGCCCGGCAATTTGACAGTACAGCCTACAACTTTAATACGCCAGGACCTCACTGGCCACTGGTATGGTGGGATAGCAGCCGTCATAATTTTGATCAGCCGGTAGTAGGATTGTATACAGCGATGGATGATCAGCGGCAGGGACCTGCACACAACAAAGGGATCTTTCACGAAGCACTGGCCACCATGGGGGCTACTTTGGGAGCTACCCTGGTGGGCGTAGATAAAAGTCAGCAACAGGGCCTTAACTATGTGGCCATGTTAAAAAACTATTTTAACCGGGAAACAGGATGGGATATTATGATGAATAATACCTGTCCGGAAGTAGCACAGCTGGGTGGAGGCTATGGGCGCGACTGGTGGTATGACGTATATCCTAATGTACTCTTTTATGGCATCTATGATCACTATCCGGCCACAGCAGGCTTTGATACGCTGGCACATCGCATCGCGGAAAAGTTCTGTGCAGCAGACTCTGTGCTGAATGGCAATTATGATCATTCGTTTTTTGATTATGCACAGTTGCAACCAAAAGATAACTGGATCTGCAAGCAGCAGGATGCTGCGGCAGGTCATGCTTATGTATTATATGCCGCCTACCGGAAGTTCGGTGATCCCCGATACCTGCAACATGCAGTACAGGCGCTGCAAACACTGGAAAAACAGCCACATAATACCAACTATGAAGTGCTGATGCCTTTCGGGGCTTATATGGCAGCAAGACTGAATGCCGAGCAAGGCAAACAATTCAACGTACAAAAATTCCTGGAATGGAGTTTTAATGGCGACCCCGCATGCCGCCTTGGCTGGGGTGTACTGGCCGGCAACTGGAATGGTATTGATATATCCGGCATTGTGGGCAGCACCACCGACAGAGGGGGTTACGGCTTCCTTATGAACACCTATGATGCGGCCTGGCCGCTGGTGCCACTGGTGCGTTATGATCCTTCCTATGCGGCTGCTATTGGCAAATGGATGCTGAATGCCGCTAATGCAGCCAGGTTTTTCTATACACAGTATATGCCCGATGATCATGAAACCATTCCTGAAAAAGCAGCCATTACCAAAGGCGTGATTGGTTATGAAGGCATTATCCATACCTCTTCTTACCCCGAATACGCCCACCTGAAAGCTCCCGTGGCACAGGGAGACGGACCACAATGGGCAAAAGGAAATCCCGATGTATCACAGTTCAGCGTATATGGCAGCGGACATGTGGGGATTTTCGGCAGCATCATCCGCACCACCAGCGTACCCGGCATATTACAACTGAATTTACTGGCCACTGATTTTTTCAGAGATAAGGCGTATCCTTCCTATCTCTATTATAACCCTTATACGGAAGAAAAAACAGTGAAGGTAAATGTAGGAGATGTACCGGTAGATATTTATGATACTGTTAGCAGGCGTTTTATAGCACGACAGGTGAAACAACAATACGACCTGGCAATGCCGGGCCGCAGTCCGGCCGTGCTGGTGTTTACGCCTGCGGGCGGAAAAGTGAGTAAAATGGGTAACCGGATGCTGGTGAATGAGGTAGTGGTGAGTTATTAGCGAAAAGCCGAAAGGGAAAAGCAAAAAGCTATTGCATGGGAGATAAACATATATATTATGTTCTCCTATACAATAGCTTTTTGCTTTTCCCTTTCGGCTTTTCGTCTTTTTTTAATTTTTTTTTCCAGAGATGTCCAATTTGATTTAAGTCAGTCCTTATTGAAGTATAAACACAAATATTCAACAATAAAATAAACACATCATGGAACAGAGAATTAACTATTACGAAAAAGGTCAGGGCGCATTCAAAGCATTAAATGGTATTGGAGCCTATCTGACAAAATCTATTATTGAGCAACCACTTTTGCACCTGATTTATTTCCGGGTATCACAAATCAATGGCTGTGCTTATTGCCTGGATATGCATTCCAAAGATCTTCGTGCTATCGGGGAAACAGAGCAGCGTCTTTACATGCTGAATGCATGGCGCGATGCTCCGGTTTATACGGAGCGGGAACGTGCCGCTTTTGCCTGGGTAGAAGCAGTTACCAAAGCACAGGTACCGGATGATGTGTATGCTGCCAGCCGGGAGATATTTTCTGAAGAAGAGCTGATAGACCTGACCATGGCCGCTCTTGCCATCAACAGTTATAATCGTTTAAACGCCGCATTTCTGCCTGTAGCAGGCGGTTACAAGCCTGGCATGTTTACTGCAAAAGCAAATTAGTGCCTGATTATTTTGTCATATCTATCAAATTCGTACATTCATTTATCTATTAAAATATAATACGCCATGAAAGAGTTCATGTTAATATTTCGTCAACCTAGTTATGATTACAGCAATGCTACACCGGAAGAAATGCAGGCCCTTTCCAAGAAATGGGGAGACTGGGCAGGTGGTATTGCAGCACAGGGAAAAGTAGTTGCTCCCGGCCGCCGCCTGGACACCACAGGTAAAGTATTAAAAGCAGGCGGTGTAATTACCGATGGTCCCTTTGTTGAAATCAGGGAACGTCTGGGTAGTTTTCTTATTGTGAAAGCAGACAGCATAGAAGAAGCCACCACCCTGGCTCATGGCTGTCCTGCGCTGGATGCCAACGGCAGCGTTGAAATCAGGGCTATCTTATAATTTATCAATATCATCAAACAAAGCCACTCTTTCGCGAGGGTGGTTTTGCTATTTATATATGGAAAAGGGACACACGGCTTTAAAGCATTTATTCCAGCAGGAATTTTCCAAAATGGTAGCTGTCATCAGCCACCTTTATGGCTTACAGCATATTGAAATAGCAGAAGATATTGTCAGCGAAACATTTTTGCTGGCAACGGAAACCTGGGAAGCAAAAGGCATTCCTCCAAATCCAACAGCCTGGTTATACACAGTTGCCAAACAAAAAACCTTGTATCATTTCAGGAGAAATAAAATATATGAAAAGAAGGTGATGCCGGAATTAACTGCCAGAGAAGAACGCAGCGTGGAAACAGAAGACTTTAGTTTCTCTCCCCAGCAAATTAAAGATAGCCAGCTACAAATGCTTTTTGCCGTGTGCACACCTGCTATCGCCAGCGAAGCCCAGATCGGACTGGCTTTGCGTATTCTTTGCGGCTTTGGTATCGATGAAATTGCCGAAGCCTTTTTATCCAATAAAGAAACCATCAACAAAAGATTATTCCGGGCCAAAGAAAAACTGCGGACTGAAAATATAAAAATGGAACTGCCACCGGAACATGAAATCGTGAACCGGCTCGATAATGTACTACACATTATTTACCTTCTTTTCAGTGAAGGCTATTACTCACAAACGCAGAACCAGATCCTACAAAAAGACCTGTGCATAGAAGCATTGCGCCTGGGCTTAATGCTGACGGAATATGACCTCACCAATCTGCCTAAAACAAATGCTTTAATTGCGCTCATGTGCTTTCATGCCTCCCGGTTTAATGCACGACAATCCAACGACAACACCGTAGTGCTTTATGAAGAACAAAACGAAGCATTATGGGATCAGGCGTTGATCAACCAGGGCCAACACTTCCTGGCACTGTCTGCACAAGGCGACGAAGTCAGCTCTTACCATCTCGAAGCCAGGATTGCCTACTGGCATTGCATAAAGGAAGATAGCCCTGAAAAATGGGAGGATATTCTACAGTTATACAACGCCCTGCTAATGATCAACTACTCCCCCAGCGTAGCCCTTAACAGGACATTTGCATTATACAAAGCCAATGGGAAAAAAGCAGCTTTGGCAGAAGCAGAAAAATTAAAGCTGGAGAATAACCATTTTTATTTTCTGTTGCTGGGTGAATTATATAAAGATATTGATAACAAAAAAGCGTTGATGCATCTTCAGAAAGCGTATGACCTGGCTAAAATACAGGTGGAGCGCCAGGGAATTAAAGAAAAGATGGATAGCATCCGCTAATAAATACTGATATACACATGGAAGCCAATATAAAATTTATCGGTAAAATCGATTCCATTCTAACGGCACTCGAAGAATGTCCGTTGCAGGAAAGTGAAAATGCACCAGCCGCAATGATCACTATCTTCCCGGAATTTATAACAGGTATCCAGCACATTACCGAGGGAACAGACCTGCTTTTATTTACCTGGCTGCATCAGGCCAACAGAACAATATTAGCATGCCAGCCCAGGAATAATCCGGCAGCTCCGCTTACCGGCGTATTCTCCACCAGATCACCTGACCGGCCTAATCCTATTGGTATGCATCAAGTGAAAGTATTGGCGGTTTCACCTGATGGCGTCATTTGCGTATCCGGCCTGGAAGCATTGGATCAAACACCTGTAGTGGATATTAAACCGGTCATCCGGAAATAAAGCGAAATATCCGGTTGTTGCAAAAAAAGCAACAACCGGAGCAGATGGTATTTACTCCCCAAACCCATGCACCAATGTCATGGTACAATTATCTGTAGAAGCCCACCGTATGGCCTTTAACGGCTGATACGCCGGATCATTATAACATTGCAATGCCGCCGCTTCCGACGGAAATTTAATCACTGCATTCATTTTCTTTACTGCGCCTTCTACCCCGATGGCTTCCAGATCGGATGCCAATACCTCCGCGCCATATCGATGCAGTAACGCTATTACCGGCGGGCCGTATTTGCGGTATTCTTCCATGTTGGTGATATCGTAGCTATTGATATAATATACTGGCATAAGTGATGCTTTCAAACATTAGTAAATATATTCCGGTGGTACGATTCCATTCATGCGGAGGTACACGGTCGCCTGTCCGCGGTGATGGGTGATGTGATCAATCGTAGCATAAAAGCCGGCTATCGCCTGATCAGACAGTTGCATATGCTCCATGCTTTTTTTCAGGTCAGAAAAAGCATGGTCCAGGTAAGCAATGGTAGCATCTTTGCCGGTGGTGGCTACAGGAGGATCCCAGTCAGAGGGTTGTTGTCTTATAAAATTTTCTTCCCACCAACCAATTCCATAGCCTATATGATGCATTAGTTCTCCAAATGTCCACACGGCTGCAGTGGGTTTAAAACCGAAGTTTTCTGCGGGCATAGCGGCGGCCACGCTCAACGTGTAATCCTTTGCATTGCCGAGCGTTGTTAATAATTGTGCTTTCATAATATTCAATTTGATAAGCCAAAATTAACCTGCCCGGATAGCATCTGTTTAAGGAAAATTGCTGTTTTTACAGGCGTGTGGCGGAAGGAGATTTTCCAAACTGCTTTTTATAAGCTGCGGAAAAATGTTCAAGACTGTTAAAGCCGGAGGAGAAGGCAATATCTGTAACGGGTAGCTGTGTATTACAAAGCTGCAGGTGCGCCTGTTTGAGTCTTACCTGCAACATATAGTTGTATGGCGCTGCTGCTGTAATTTGCCTGAACAGGCGGTTAAAATGAAACGGGCTCATATTACCCAGTGCCGCTAATTGTGGCAGGCTAACATCATCTGCATAATTTTCATTGATAAATTCCTTTACCTGTTCAATTACCGGGAGATAATTTCTCTTTTGTTTGTCATTCAACACCGGCAAGGGCTGCCGCGGGTTACCAGCGGCCAGTACCAGCAGAAAAAGCTCCGTCATCAGTTGTTCCGCCCATAGCCGGGAGTAGCGTGATTGTTGCAGCAAAGTGAATATACGCTGGTGCAGAAACTCCATTTCAGCAGTGGCTTTTACGAGTATCGACTGTATATCCGGGTTATCAAAAAACCAGGCGAAGGCTGCAGCATGCGCCATTAAGCCGGCTGTACTTTCCTCCGGAAAGGAAAAAATGGTGCATTGATCCGGAATATCGTGCACATGGGCTACCTGGTGTTCATAGCCAGGTTTACAGAGCAGGAATAAGCCACTGTAAGCATCTAAATCATTTCTGAAAACTTTAAACCGGAAATTGCCTTTGCGGATATAGGCCATAGAAAATGTGGCCTGATATTCTTTTTCAGATACAGCGCACTCCCTGCACCGGCACAAAAAATTATGTACCGTACAAATAGGTGAATCATAAAGTGTTTGTATATCCGCCTGCATATGTATAAAGTTAGTCATTGTGAGATAATAATGACCAAATTTAATACGGTATACTGACAGCGTTATGTCAGGAGTATTACACTTTATTTCCGGCTGGCCAGCAGCGCATTGGCTGCATTATTTCCATGATAAAATGCTTCTTCAAATATGGAAATACCACTCAGATCAGAATGGGCCAGGAATACATGCGGATGGCCGCTTTGCGCTGCGGCAGCCCTGGCGGGCCCTGTAATAAAACCGGGATGAGGCCGGATCATACCATGGCCCCATACCCACACCTCTATATTCCTGATCAGTGCATGGATACCAGGATGCGCCTTTTCCAGGTCATCCGTAATCAATTTCACCCAATGCGCATGTGCCAGTCCTAATGCGTATTTTCTCGACTCTACGGGCGACAGATGATCCAACGGTAGATAGTAAGTAATGACTTGTTTTGCCAATGGTATTTGCGTGATTTTTTGCTGCTGGGCATTCACATAGCCGAGTGACCGGCCTCCGTATATCACATTATCCCAGCATAAAGGATAGCCGCGTGATTCAGGTACATGATCCAGGGTAATATTGGCTACTAACCAGGGAGAGTATACGAAGTCGTGATTATATCCTGCAGATGGCAATAGACGCTGGGTAATAAATTGTGGCGTAGCCATAATACAGGCATTGGCGACTATGCGTTTAGTCTGCCGGGTAGCAACGTCCAGGTAGTCTACTATTACCTTATTTCCTTCCGGTGTTACTTTATAAGCGAGACAATTTGTACGGAGATTATTTTGGCTGAATTGCTGCAGATGCTGTACCAGCCGGCCATTGCCCTGGGGCCAGGTAAGTACCTGCGAACCATCTGCATTAGCGGCTTTGCCTTTGCGGCCGGCAAAATAATGGATCCCAGCCCAGGCACTGATGGCGCCGATACCCGCGCCGTAATCATCCCGGCAGCAATAGTCGATATACCAATACAGTTCTGCCGAATGGTAACCCTGTTGCTCGAGGTATTCCTTCATGCAGATATGATCGAGGGCCGTGTAGACCGGATCTTTGGAGCTACCGGCTACCGGTATGTCAAATGCAAACAATGCATCATTTCCTTTCTCCCAACGCAATTTCTCCACAGCCGCAAAGAAGCGGCGAAACTCTGCCAATGCAGTGGCTGCTACTCCAAATTGCGGGACCAGTCCTTCCTGCCAGCGGTCATGAATAAACAGCCTTTCTTCCGGATCAAAGCACAGGTCTGTTTCGTTGTAAACGGGTAGTCCATTTGCATCGTAATTTATAAGTATGCCGGCTTCCTCTAATAAGGAAAGCAGCGGTTTATTATCCAGGTTAGGTATTGGCAGATAATGCGCTCCCAGCGGGTAGGCGGAGTATTCATTTTGTCCGCTGGCGGAATTACCGCCGGCATGAGATTCCAGCTCCAGCATACTGAAACGGTGTATTCCGTTTTGTTGCAGTACCCTGGCTGCCGATAGTCCGGCAATACCACTCCCCACTATCACTACATCGAATTCCTCTATGTGTTGCGGTGTGGTAAAAGTAGTGTCCCGCAGTTGATGACCAATCGCTGCTGAAGCACCATGTATTTTACCTGTTATATGCCCGTATTTATCCTTTTTGCTACTACACCGGGTGTATTGTGTAGCGGTAACAGTGGCGCCTGCAATGAGGGCCATATACCGCAAAAAATCTTTGCGGCTAAGTGGTTTACTCCTGGTATTTTCCCCATTCATCTTCAAAATATTGCACTAATACCTGATTGTTTAAATGATTCGCCAACACTTCACGTTTATCCATATCGGCTGTGAACTGGCACATTTGCGGGAATACGGCCGTTGAAAAATACCGTAACCCTGCGGGTAACTGTTCATGATGTTCAACCAGCCCTGCAGGCGAAGCCATTACATAGCCCCATTCTCCAAAAGAAGGAACGTACGTATGATAAGGTAAGGTTTGATAGCCGCATGCGTGCAGGGTAGCATTCACACACCAGAACGCTTTGGGCGCTACAAAAGGCGAGGTAGACTGTATCACCACCACGCTGCTGTCGTACAGCGAACGGCGAAGCTGTCTGTAAAAAGCAGTGGTATATAATTTCCCGACGGCATAATTACCTGGGTCTGGAAAATCAACAATCACTACATCATACAAAGTTTTATTTTCTTTCAACCACTGAAAAGCATCTGCATTGATTACTTCCAGCTTAGGGGAAGTAAGGGAGTTATGATTCAGTTTCGATAACATGCTATTCTGCCTGAATAGCTTTGTCATAGACGGATCCAGGTCTACCAGTGTAATATGTTCTACCTCCGGATATTTCAGTATCTCCCTGGCGGCCATTCCGTCTCCACCACCCAGTACCAGCACCTTGTTATGGCGGGGGCCATACATCATAGCAGGATGTATCAGCGCTTCGTGATAACGGTATTCATCTACGGAGCTGAATTGCAGGTTACCATTCAGATACAGCCGCAGGTCCGTTTTACTGCGGGTGATGACGATCCGTTGATAGGGAGAAGAATGAGAATAGATGACCGGATCACGGTATACCTGTCCCTCTGAAAAAGACATGATTTCATTGGCCCAGACAAAAATACTGATCAACAACAGCATCACCACTATCGCTTTCAGCTTCAGGTAGGACGCCCATTTAATCTCCCGTTTAAACTTCACACACACGACCATGGCTACCAGTACATTGAGGATACCGAAGAAACAGGAAGTCCGGATTAATCCCAGATAAGGTACCAGTAGTAGGGGAAATACAATAGAAGCCAGCAATGCACCGATATAATCAAATGTAAATACCCTTGACACCAGATCACGGAACTCATAGCGGTTCTTTAAAATGCTCATGAGCAACGGAATTTCCAATCCTACAAGGGTACCTGTTAGTCCTACCAGCAGATACAGGATCAAACGAAATGAGGCCGCGTGCTCGAATAGCAGGAACAGCAGCGCGGAGCTGATGCCTCCTATCAGGCCAACCAGGATTTCCAACTGAATAAACCAGCTTAACAATTCTTTTTTAAAGAAGCGCGACAGGTATGCTCCGATGCCCATCGAGAACAAATAGGCCCCGATGATCGTAGAAAATTGTGTAACCGAATCTCCCAGTAAATAACTCGCCAGCGTACCTGCCACCAGTTCGTAAATCAGGCCGCAGGTAGCTATCACAAACACAGATAATAAAAGCAGTACTTCCACTGATCCCCTTAATTTAACCATGAATCGCTGAGCTGATAATCATGCCGATAGCGATAATAAAAGCAGCTACTACAATTGCCAGCGCCACATTTTTGTTTTGTACAATTTCTTTCCAGGTATTTTCCGGTGTAAAGCGATCTACCAGCCAGAAGGCCAGCATAAGGATGATGACTCCTATGAAAGAATAAACTACTGATGCGAGAATGTATTTGAGTTCTAATGCGTCCATAAATTATAGGTTATTGATAAAATGGATTTATTTATGATAAAAATGATTTACTCCACTGCGGCCGCGGGCAGTGCGTGCAGTACCAGGCTCCCATTTTTCGGTACTGGCACAGTTACAGATGCGGTAGCCAAAATGATTACTCAATAGTAATGCGATTAAAAAAAGCGAGGCAAGGCAAATGATAACCTTATCTTTTTGCCATAATATAGCGAGTCGCTTCTTTATAACTGGTAAATATCCGTTGTCTTCCTGCATTTGTTAGTGTTTAATGTTTAACAACATTGCTTTCCTCCCAGCGTCTTTGTTCGAAATGCCGCCCTAAAAAGTAAATGATCACCGCAATGGCGCCCAGTATACAACACAGCAGTCCGGCATTCCAAAAAGAAGGGATATCCCAGAATACGGTTAAAGTAATATCCACCGGCACCGAAATAACTTCCTTTGTAGGAGTGACTACAAAATGATAGGTGCCGGGAGCTACACTACATATAAATTCCTTTTGCCGGGGATTTCCTTCCGACCAGGACTCTCCTTCAGAATAGCCATGGTAGTAGGATGCGCCGACCACAAAATTAGTTTCCTTACCGGTTTGCTCATTCACCAGGTTTATTTCCGTTTCGCACCAGTTATTATCTACGTTGCTACTAACTTCCACCTGCATATTGGACATGCTGCCCGTTAGTTTAAAGGATGGCGAAACCCGGGGCTTATTTGCGGTAGCGGTATCGATGGTAATATTTTCATGAAAAACTTCTACCTGTTTGCGATAGCTGCTGTATACCAACTGAATGATCAGTGCCAGCACACAAAACATCAGGGTTCCGGTCAGGAAACGCCGGGGTTGAATATTCCAGTAAAGCGGCTGCGCAGGGGCTATACCTACTGGTTTATTCATGGTAGCTGTTGAGGGAAATGCCAGCCGGATTTCCTTATGCGGAATGTAACTGCCCTGAAACAGGTCTGCTTCATCGCGGCTCCTTTCATCATATTCCATCGCAATCATCTCCGGTGGATGAATAAATTCCACACATCTCACCTGGTTGTTAAAGTCGGCCTCCCAGTTAAACTCTCCACTGGCATAATTATATTTTGCCTGGTATTTACTGAATCGCTCATAATCTTCGCCCTGGAAGCTGATTGTTTTTTCACCACCCAGCGCAGCATTACCCAGTTGCTGATCATTGGGGATGGGCGCCAGTAGGTTCCAGTGACCATCGTAGGTTGACAGAAATGCTATTTCATGGCTATCTCCCCGCTTCAAGGTATATTCCTCCCAATACCAGGAAGTACCTACTTCAAAGCGTTCTGCGTAAGCGATCACCGTATATGGCTGCCCGCGAAGCTGACCGGTGGTACCCAGCGGAATCAACTGATTTTTTTTAGGCGAATGAAGCTTGTATATTTTTTCGAAACCCAATCCCGTATTCTTTAATACCGCATTGCAGTTACCACAAACGTAGCAAACGACTTTAGCGGCATCAAATAATACCTGTTTTTTATTACACCCGGGGCAGGTGATCGATTGTTGTGGTATGCTCATTACAGACAAAGGTTAAGGGAGCTATCTACGTAAGCTATGGGATTCATGATGTGTGATTTCAAAAAAAACTTTTATGCTTTCCATGAGTGCAATGGTGGTATCATCATTGTTTCTTTTAAAATTCGACAGGAATACATCGCATGTGCACAATCCATATTCCGGCCAGGTATGTACCGATATATGGGATTCCGTGAGACAACTCACCGCCGTAAATCCGCCACCTGGAAAGTTATGTACACTATTTCCTACTTCTGTGAGATGATGTTGCAATATCTGCTCATTGATAAAATCCTGCCAGCGTTCACTACTATACAAAAGGTCTGTTCGTTGGGTATACAACGTGGTTAACAAGTGTAATCCCGGTTTATATTCCATACATGTGAAAATGTTAGCAACCGGCAAAGTAAATTAAAGAATTCCGGATTTAAAAGAATAACGGAAAAATACTTACGGCACCGCAGGCAGCTTGCTCATGTCAATTTTCTCATTCCCAAATCCAAACGTTACGCCGAACATGGCCAGTATCCGCGACTTATCCAATCCAAAATCGTTGCCAAAGGCGCCGTTGATGTACATATCTTTTGCTATCCGGTAATTAACAAAGCCAACTATCCGCTGGGATTTCAAGTTATCCTGCACCGTATAGTTCCGGTACACCGCTTCCATGCCAAAACTCACGGGGTCAAATTCAAACGACAGGCGCCCGCCTACATCCACACTGTTGGCCGGGGTGATGGCGCCGTTTTCCAGGGCATAGGCATCATACATATATCTGGCGTAAGCAGCAATACTGAGATAATTGGTAGTGGTGGCCCCGGGGTGATTTAAATTGAGTGGGGTATTCAGGGCAAATGTACTCCATATGCCCGCTCTGCCGGCCTTCCAGGCAGTATCAGCAATACCATAGGTAGCGTAGGCGCCGGCCACGTCCCATTGAAAAAGAGGTTTTTCTGTCAGCTGATTTTTTACCCGGGTCATTAAAGCCGACAGGGCTTCGTTTTTACGGGCGGTATATTGTCTGAAGATCCTGGCAACAGTGGCAGTATCACCGTTTTGGACAGCGGTGCCATATGCAGGATCCGAGTTCACAGCATCCAGTATATCCGCTTGCTGCTTTTGGGTGAGCGTGTCCACGGTGGCGTGTAAGCGTTCCGCATACCCTTTGCGGTAGGCCCGCAGCAGTGTGCTCCGGAAACCGGCAGAGAAAACTTTCTGGGTGGTGCCGGCACTATCCGGGATCATATCTTTCCTGATGAAAGCGATAGAAATAGTAGTGAATTTAAGGGCGGAAAAAGGCTGCGTTTTCCATACTTCCGGCGCGGTGCCTGTTTTGTAGCGTTTAATGCCGATGAACCGGAACACGTCGCGGTTTTTCGGGAGTGCCCACCAATAGGGCGTAAACTGAGCGGCATAATTCTGTGGCCAGCCATCTCCGTTAAAGTTTTGCAGTACACTTAACCCGAAAGCTTTGGGCGTAGCGGGTGATTCAATTAAGGTGGGCGAAATATCTACCAGCTTAAAAGCACTGGATTGCGGTACGCTGAGTTTTTCTGCAGGTGCTTCCTGTGCATAAAGCTGCTGGCGGGTCAACAGCAATAACAACAACGACAGCCAACAGATAAGTTGCTTCATCATTAGTCCAGTTTTACGGTCACCAATAAATAAACAGTACTGAAATCGCCACTGGCGTTGATTACCTGGTCAGGTATAGTGAATTCCTTATGACCTTCCGTGCCGGCATCAAACACGTAACGGGCCCCTATTTTCCCAAATTCAATTTTTCGGGTGGCCAGGTCTTCCCAGAATAATTCTATTTTGGTAACGATGTGAATACTTCTGCGCTGCAAACTCATAGCCCGTCCCAGCGCCATTTGCCGGATATCTCCGGATGCATCGGATACGCCATCGGGAACAGGAAATTTGCTGCCATCGTCCAGCATTGTAAATATTCTCGTCCACGCAAATCCATTGGTAGTAATATCAACAGCCAGCTTGAGCTGCTGATCGCCGTTTCCGGCTACGTAATGGTTCATAGGATTGTTGATTAAAGCATGATTTAAATTCTGGCAATGACATACTCCCGGTGGTTTTTCCGCATAAGCTTATTCATTTCGGGCGTATAGGTTAATACGCATGCAAAATAATAAATCTCCGCTGTGCTGTCAAAATAAAAATGCGGGTGTATTGCGTTGCAATACACCCGCATTTTTATTTTGTTCCTCTTATTTGTTCAGGGGAAAAACAGTACGCAGTGCGGGAAAGCGTAAATATACACCGGCCCATACCAGGATGCCGAAAATAATGGGGAACCAGTAGGATATATTTAGCCGGGACATCACCGCTACTGCTCCACCCAGATAACAACTCAGGAAGATAGCTCCCAGTATAGCGGTGCGGGGTATTGCGTATAAAATGGTGCAGAGCAGCAGTACTACGCCAAGGCCCTGTACCTGTTGTTCCGGCCAGCCCAGATCCACACTACCTTTAACAGATACTGCGGCATTAGCTACTTTCATCACTGCATCTACCAGGAGAAAAAGTAATACGAGAATAGTGATCACCCAACCGGTAATACGGGTGCTTTTAGAAGGAGCTACTGGTTTCATATAGATTGTTTGCGTTTCCATATACTTTAGTTTTTTTTGGTTGTTTGTTTAACGATACAAACTTATACCGATTCATTATTTTTTGCCGAGGGCGAATACGACATTCTTAATGGCCGATTGCGACAAAAGCAGAACATCTTACCTTTGCGCCATGGATTATTTCAAAAAGCAGCTTGATTTACTCAAAATAGAACGGGAAACGGACCAAAAGTCTTATCAGCAAATGACAGAAACCTCGTCCGTAGCAGATCGCAGGGCGAATGGACTTACCTGGTACCCCATTGCTATCCGGGGTTCTGAAATGAGCCGGGGCGACTACCTGACCGTGGAAGTAGAGCGTACCACCCATCAGGATATTCCTCATCAACTGCGTTTTGGCGCTTCCGCGATGCTATTTTCCAACCACGACCGGAAACAGGATCATCTGGAAGGTACCATCTCCTACCAGGGCGGCAACCGCCTGAAAATAACCCTGCGCACCGATGAACTGCCGGAATGGGCCAGTGACGGCAAGCTGGGAATTGATGTATTATTCGACGACAACAGCTATGATGAAATGCAGAATGCCCTCAAACAGGCAGACGCATTACAGGATAAAGAACCGGAAGGCAGACTGATAAAGATACTAACCGGAGAAAAGAAGCCCTCCTTTCACCCGGAGCAGCCACCTTATGTGAATCCAAAATTAAATGCATCCCAGCAATCAGCCGTTACCAATATATTATCTGCCAACGATCTGGCGATTGTACACGGACCTCCCGGCACGGGTAAAACAACCACGCTGGTACAGGCCATCAAAGCATTGATACAACAGGACCGTAAACAAATACTGGTAGTAGCCCCTAGTAATACCGCGGTAGATCTGCTCAGTGAAAAACTATCGGATGAAGGTTTGAATGTGCTCCGTGTAGGTAACCCCGCCCGTGTTTCCGAAAGACTCATGTCACTCACGCTCGATAGTAAAGTGTCTGAACACAGCAGCATCAAGGAAATCAAGCGACTGAAGAAACAGGCCAATGAGTTCCGCGATATGGCGCATAAGTACAAACGTAATTTCGGCAAAGCCGAAAGAGAACAACGAAAAGCGCTGTTTGATGAAGCCCGCAAGATCATGAAAGAAGTAGGCAACACCGAACAATATATCATTGACGACCTGATCACCAAAGCGCAGGTGATTACGGCCACACTGGTAGGCGCCAATCATTATACCATCAAAAATCTGCAGTACCATACTGTGGTGATAGATGAAGCCGGGCAGGCACTGGAACCTGCCTGCTGGATTCCCATTCTGAAAGCACAAAAGGTGGTGCTGGCAGGTGATCATTGCCAGTTATCACCCACCGTTAAATCAGAAGAAGCTGCCAGAAAAGGGTTGAGCACTACCCTGCTGGAAAAATGTACGGCCCTGCATCCGGAAAGTGTGACGCTGCTGGAAGAACAATACCGTATGCACGAAACCATTATGGGATATTCTTCCAGCATTTTTTATGAAGATAAACTGAAAGCACATGCATCTGTTGCCCGCCATCTGCTGTTTTCAGCAGATAATCCGCTTTCCTTTGTAGACACTGCCGGCTGCGGGTTTGATGAAAAATCTGAAGGCACCAGCACCACCAATCCGGAGGAAGCTGCCTTTTTATTTAAACATCTTACCTTGCTGGTAGCTGATCTGAGTGCGCATTACCAGCCGAAAGATTTTCCAACAATAGCAGTGATATCTCCCTATAAACAACAGATACAACTGCTAAAAGAACAGCTGCTGCATTCACCGGTACTACAGCCTTATGCAGACAAAATTTCTGTGAATACCATAGATAGTTTCCAGGGACAGGAGCGCGATATTGTATACATCAGCATGACGCGCAGTAATACCGAAAACAAGATTGGATTCTTATCCGATATCCGGCGTATGAATGTAGCCATGACACGGGCACGTAAAAAACTGGTGGTGATAGGTGACAGCGGAACGCTTTCCCAGCTGGGATTCTATGCGGACTTTATCACCTATGCAGAAAATAAAAATGCCTACCAGAGCGCCTGGGAATTTATGGATATTTAACTGCCGTACTCATAACGGACAATAGCTGCTGATTAAATGCAGGCTGTTGTTCAAACATCGGAAAATGGCCGGCACCTTGTATCCAATATAATTTTATATCCGGGCGGATGATTTTCAGCTCATAGGTGTAAAATGCCAATGGATCCTGGTTGCCGGCAATGATGGTGATGGGACCTTTATAATGAAATAAATTTTTGCTCAGGTCGTAGTGTACCCGCCGCAGATCACTCACCATCAGTTGTTGCATCAGCAAATTCGTTTTCGCTCCATTCATCTTCACCATCATACTATCGATCAGCGACTTGTTATAGATATAGGCCAGTCGTACGGTTCTGGTATACAACGCAGAATCGGCCTTATTTCCGTGACCCGCTTCCAGTTTTTTATCCAGTGAATCCATCAACACCACATCTGATGCGCCCAGGCGGGCACGCAGGTTATTGACATGTGTTGTCAACAGGTCGGCAGAAAACTTATAGTATCCCGGATCGGCGAGTACCAGGGCACTTACTTTGTCCGGGTAATTGGCCGCAAAACTCATTGCCAGCATAGCTCCCCAGGAATGACCATAGAAAACAGCCCGCTTTACATGCAGGTGTTGCAACAGCCGGTTTAGGTCATCCATGACCGCCTTGAGATTGATGGTAGTAGAATCGAATGGAACCGGAACAGACAATCCTGTCCCCCGTTGTTCCAGCAAAATACTGCGGTATTGTTTGCTGAGTGCAATGGCTACTTCTTCCTGCTGCAAACAGGAGTTTCCGGGACCGCCGGATAAAACAATTACTGGTGTTCCGCTGCCGTAAGTATGATAATAAAGATAGCCATTGGGATATCTGATAGAGTCCAGTTGCTGTGCGTAGCCTGTTAATGCGCAAAACAGCAGCATGGTTAACAACACGGGTGTTTTCATATAAGATCAGGTTGAAAAAGTAAACAGGTATTTCTGCTATTAAAGTAGTGCAATTTCCCGATTACAACAATTTATACGGGAAGACCCGTGTTGGTCATTATCACCGGGAGGACTTTTTATTTTTCAGAATGTTTTATCTTGTGCCATCTTTCTCCTTTAATCCAATAACGATGATACCGATCAGCCAACTATTGCTTTTTGCATTTACTGCATTGCTCATGGTATTAGTGCCGGGGCCGAATATGATTTACCTGATTTCCCGGTCTGTTACGCAGGGGAAAAGGGCAGGATTTATTTCGCTTTGCGGAGTGGCCTGTGGATTCCTGTTTCACATCACCCTGGTATCTTTTGGGTTAACCGCTGTTTTAATGGCCGTTCCTTACGCCTATACGGTACTAAAAATGACCGGGAGCCTGTATTTGCTGTACCTTGCCTGGCAAACGCTTAAACCGGGCGGAAAAGGCATGTTTGACACTGACAAACAGCTACAGGCAGATAAGCCGCTTAAATTATTCAGTATGGGTCTTTTCACCAATCTGCTGAATCCAAAAGTAGCCGTGTTTTACCTGTCTTTTTTTCCGCAGTTTATCAAGCCGGCGTACGGGTCTGTGCTGGCACAAAGCTTCCTGTTGGGCCTTACGCAGATAACGGTTAGTTTCACAGTTAATTTTTTTATCATATTTTCCGCTGCGAAGGTAACGCGTTGGTTTTCCGCTAATCCGAAGTGGGTACGCCTGCAGAAGTGGGTAATGGGCGGTGTTTTCGGCGGATTGGCCATCAAAATGGCGCTGGACAAGGGTAAATAAATGCTTGGCGGGAGCTTAAAAAAGCGTACCTTTGCCGGTTTTTCGGGTAAGATAAATGGTAGCCTGCTCATAGTGATCAGCCTGTTTATTTTTTGAACAAATACATTATGAGTAAAATAGTTGATTACAGGAAGTTGCTGGGCGTTACCAAAACTACTGAGTTAAAAGAATTAAAAACGATTTACAGGAATTTAATGAAGGAGTGGCATCCGGATAAATTTGAAGGAGTAGAGGAAGAGAAAAAGCTGGAAGCCGAAACGAAGAGTAAAGAATTGATTGAAGCATATCATTTCCTGGTGAGTATTGCGCCTGAAACAATTGAGGCTGCACTTCCACAGTATACTGAAACGATATCTGCCTCTACAATGGTGGATTTCAGTTATACCAAACAAACATTGCAACTTCATTTCCAGGATGGCAGCAGCTATGAATACCTGGATGTTCCGAAGGCATTATACGTGAAGCTGATTAACTCAGATACACCGGGTAGATTCTGCCGCCGGCATATCTATCATGAGTTTGTGTATCGTAAAGTAAGTAAGGCGGTTGAGGCTTAAACAAGCCCGGACAAAGGGTTCCGGCACATGATTATTATTTATGTGCTGAAGTTTTTTTCAAAAAAGTCTGGAAAAAATTTGGTGAAATGCTTTGTCTGCTTATCTTTGCAACCCCTGACACGATATCAGTTGCCCAGATGGCGAAATTGGTAGACGCACTGTGTTCAGGTCGCAGCGCTCGCAAGGGTGTGCTGGTTCGAATCCAGTTCTGGGCACTAAAATGGACAAATCGAGATGACTCTTGGTTTGTCCATTTTTATTTTTGGGAAAATTCCAGAATCAAAACTAACGGATCAAGTTGAAAACCTGGGGGATAGCATAAATTTTAAGCATAGAGTTTAGTTAATCTATAAAGGAAGAATTCAACATCCCGCACCCCTCGCAGTGCATTTCTAAAGGATTTTACTTTGGCATTAAAAGACTCTGCAGCGGCGTTGGTAGCCCTTTGAAGAAGTTGAGGATGCCCAGATAGTGAGTTCTAATAGTCCTGGCAACAGTTTTGAAAGATAATATCCCCGCTTCCTCTACGTCATTATACCACAAAGCCAGTTTCTTAAACGCCTCTTCTTTACATTTGCACTGCCTGTAAACCTCACCCAGTCGAAGGGATAGCTGATAAGATTTATGAATAAGAGGATAATGACTAAATAAAAGTTCCGCTCTTTGTTGCTGTTCTCTGGTCCATAGCCTGGGATGTTTGAATAATAAATATCKACTTCTAGCCAGCAGTTGCTTGGTCGTGTCTCCGT